>NZ_JBIAVG010000011.1:0-323592 GCF_042893955.1 Streptosporangium sp. NPDC001559 | reverse complement strand
CCCACCTGCTCCCGCAGGAACGCCACATCCTGCGGCCCCTGCACCTTGTTGCCCACCACCGCGACGGCCACCCCGTGCTCGGCCGCGTACTGCCGGTACTGCCGATACACCCCCACCCCCTGCCGGGTCGGCTCGGCCACCAGGAACGTCAGATCGAACCGGGTGAACAACCCCGACGCGAACGCGTCCGCCCCGGCCGTCATGTCCACCACCGCGTACCGGCCCGGCCCGTCCACCAGATGGTTCAGATACAGCTCCACCGCCCCCACCTTGGAGTGGTAACACGCCACCCCCAGGTCCGCCTCCCCGAACGGCCCCGTCACCATCAGCCACGGCCCGTACGGCGCCGCCACCGCGAACCCCCCGTGCACCGGATCACCCGCCACCGACACATCGGCACCCGTCACGGCCGGCAACTCCAGCAGCCGCGACCCCCGCCCCGGCGGCGTCGTCTTCACCATCGACCCCGCCGAGGAGATCCGCGGATTGTCGCCCCGCAACCACTCCTTGATCTCCGTCAGATGCGACCCCATCGGCCGCGGCAGCGCCTCCTCCTCCACCCCTAGCACCATGCCCAGGTGCTGGTTGATGTCGGCGTCGATCGCCACGACCGGCAGCCCCCTGCTCGCCACATAACGCGCGAACAGCGCCGACACGGTCGTCTTCCCACTGCCGCCCTTACCGACGAAAGCCACCCTCACGACGACGATCCAATCTGATTATGAAAATCATTGCAAGGTCTGAGAGTGATAATCATGCCATGCCGGGAGGCGGGCGGCGCCGGCAAAAACGAGAACGGCGCGAGGAGTTAGGTGATGGCGCGCCTGATACCAGTACTTTCCCTCTGATAAGTCACTTCATATTTTTTCCTACTTAAATGGGATATATCGGTCAAGGTGGCGAGTCTCTGTGGTGCGTCGACTCGGGGAAATGTCGCTGATTGTGAAATTAGTGTCACTTTGTGGGGTTTTCGGGGCGAAGGTTTGACTTAGAGCGCGCTCTAACTTCTAGCCTGTTCGATGTGGCGAACGAGGGATCGCCGAAGCACCGGACCTGCCCAGGCAGGGCAGGGGCACGGCCCCGGCGCCACGTAAGACTTGGGCACGGATCAGGAAGAAGGGGGCAGTTCCCATGGGTGAGAGCACGACCCGCGAGGAGCGCTACGAGCACGGGCTGGCGATGCTCCACGCCGTGGACGGCACGGCCGGCGCGAACGTCATCGAGGCGCTCAAGGACGTCGCCCCGGAGCTCGGTCACCAGATCGTCGCGTGGGGGTTCGGCGAGATCTACTCCCGTCCCGGTCTCGAACCCCGGGACCGGCAGCTCGTCACGCTCGGGATGCTGACCGCGCTCGGTGGCTGCGAGCCGCAGCTCACCGTCCACGTCAACGCGGCTCTCAACGTCGGGCTGACGCCGCAGCAGATCATCGAGACGTTCCTGCACTCGGCGGCCTACTGCGGCTTCCCCCGGGCGTTGAACGCGACGCTGACCGCGAAGAAGGTCTTCGCCGAGCGTGGGCTGCTGCCGGTCGAGTGATATACCCCGCTATTTGTTGATATTTCGGGGTCTGGTGGGTCGGCCGTGCGGGTCGTCGAAGCGGGAGACGAACCACGAGGCGAATGAGGCGGTGACCACGCCGAGCAGGCCGACCCCGCCCAGCATCAGCAGGCCGCCGACCCAGCGGCCCCGCCCGGTGACCGGGTAGACGTCGCCGTAGCCGACCGTGGTGATCGTGCTGATCGCCCACCACGCGGCGTCGCCGAAGGTCCTGATGGTCCCCCGGTGCGCGCCTCGTTCCGCGCCGAGCACGAGCAACGCCGAGGTCAGGCCGTACAGCAGTGCGGAAAGGGCGGCGTAGGCCGCGACCTGGGCCTGGAAGCGGAGGGCGGCGCCACGCCGCCGGTGCCGGATCGACGCCCCGCTGATCATGCCGACCGCGCGCAGCGGGCAGAGCGTCGGCACGACCAGGAACACCAGCGTCGGCCAGTGGTGGCGCAGGAACGCCGTGTGGCTGGGGGCGAGCGTCAGCCGTACGGCGACGTCGAGGGCGAACAGCGTCCAGGTGCCGAGCAGGACGGCCCAGCACGCCGTCCGCGCCGGGACGGGCATGCCCGGGTTGAGGGTCAGCGTCGCGAAGATCGCGAGGAAGACCAGGGAGGCGAGGATGAGCGGCACCTCGCTCGCCTGCTCCCAGCGTTCCGAACGTGACGGGGCGGTGTCCTGGCGTTCCGTCGGAATCCCCTTTCCGCGTGTGGGGTGTCATCCGGAACGTCACACTTTCTACCGGGATGGAAACATACCAAACGGTATGGCATGGTGGGGGCATGGCAACGGAGCGGGACTGGCTCGACGAAGGGCTCGCCGTACTGGCGGAGCAGGGGGTCCCCGCAGTGACGATCGAGGTGCTGTGCGAGCGGCTTGGCCTGACCAAGGGGTCCTTCTACCACCACTTCCGGGGGATGGCCGCCTACCGGGCCGCGCTGCTTGAGCACTTCGAGGCCCGGTTCACCACCGAGTTCATCGACATCGCCGAGTCGGGTGCGGACGCGTCGGCCGTGGCGAGGATGGAACGGCTGCTGGACCTGGTGACGGGACGGGGCGACACGGCGAACCTTGAGATCGCCGTACGGGCCTGGGCCCATCATGATCCGCTGGCCCGTGCCGTACAGGAACGGGTGGACCGGCGCAGGATCGACTACCTGGGCACCCTGTGGCGGCGACGCGGGGGCGATGAGCCGGAGACCATGGCGCGGCTGCTGTACCTGATCGTGGTCGGCGCGCGCCACCTGGTCCCCTCGCTGACGGCGGGCGAGTTGCGCGAGGTCTACGAGTTCGCCGTACGGCCCTACTCCCGGGAGCCGTCGTGACCCGCGCGCGCTTCCACGTGGTGACCGAGGGGCTGCCGGAGCTGCGCGCGCTGGCCGAGGGGGCCGACCATCTCGACGTCAAGACCGTCGAGGGGGATCTCAGCCTCGTGGAGTTCCTCAAGGGGATGCTGGTCTGGCGGCCCTGGTGGCTGCGGGCCCTCTATATGGTCCGCGGCGGGTTCGTGCGCCTGCTCGGGATGCGGCAGGAGGGCAACCCGGCCTCGGGACGGGTGCCCGTGGAGGAGATCCCGCTCGTTCCCGGCGCCAGGGCGTCGTTCTTCACCGTCGTCGAGGCGGACCCGGACCGCTACGTCGCCGCGGTCGTCGCGGAGTCGCATCTCACCGCCCACCTCGTGGTCGTGGCGGAGCCGGGGCGCTTCCACGTCGCCACGGTCGTGCACTACAACCGCTGGACGGGGCCGGTCTACTTCACCGTGATCCGGCCCTTCCACCACCTGGTGGTCCGCGCCATGGCCAGGGCGGGCGTCAGGGGAGGGCGTCCTTCGCGATATGGGCGAAGGTGATCTCGCTCAGCAGCGTCTCCTCGTGCTCCCGCAACGCGCTCCACACGTCGGCCAGGGGTCTGGCCACCCCCGGGTAGTCGGCGCGCGGGGACTGCTCGGGATTGCCCTCCACGACCATGATCACGTCGGCCAGGGTGATCTGCTCGGGGGGCCTGGCCAGCCAGTAACCCCCGTCGGGGCCGCGCTGACTGTTGATGAGCCCGGCCCTGCGCAACTGCAGCAGGATGTTGTCCAGAAACCTCCTCGGGATGTTCTGCGCGACGGCGATCTTCTCTGCGGGGACGGGGCCCGGAGGCGCCGCGGCCAGTTCGGTGACCGCCCGCAGCGCGTACTGGGTTCTGGCGGAGAGCCGCATGTCGGTCAGCTACGCACCTGCTGCAGGCCCCAGCGGCGGCGCAGCGCGTTGTCGCCGGTCTCGAACAGCAGGTCGATGCCGACGCCGATCACCAGGATCACGATCATCGTGGCGAGCAGGCCCGCCGAGTCGGCGAGTTCGCGGTCGTAGTAGAGCCGCTCGCCCAGTGAGGACTGGTGGGCGATGATGACCACCAGCTCACCGGCCATCAGCGAACGCCAGGCGAACGCCCAGCCCTGCTTGAGGCCGGCCAGGAACGACGGCAGCGACGCGGGCAGGATCACGTACCGGTAGAGCTGCAGGCGCCGGAAGCCCAGCACGTGGCTGGCGCGCAGCAGGATCGGCGGGGTGTAGTCGACGCCGGTGATCAGGCCGTTGGCGATGGACGGCGCGGCACCGAGGATGACCACGAAGGTGATCGCGCTCTCGGTCAGCCCGAACAGCAGGATCGCCAGCGGGAACCACGCGATCGACGGCATGGTCTGCAGACCGGTGATCAGCGAGCCGAAGGCCGCCCTGAGCACCTTGACCCGGGAGACCACGGCGCCGATGACCAGGCCGATGACCATGGAGATCGCGAACCCGGTGACCGCGCGGCGCATCGTCACCGCGATGGCCTGCCAGTACTCGGGGTCGGTGAACCGCTCGCCCAGCTTGCCGAAGGTCTCGGCCGGGCCCGCGAAGACGTACTCGGGCCACCGGCCGCTCCACACGACGCCCTGCCAGATCGCCAGCACGATGGAGATCGCGAGCAGCATCGGCCAGACACGGCCCCAGACCCGGGAGGCCAGTCCGTTACTGGTGCCGCCGCCCAGTTCGAGGGCGTCGAGCCCGGCGAGCTGCCTGGCGTGGACGTCGGAGGGCTGACCGGCGGCGGGTGCCTGGTCAACGGCCATGGCGCAGGACCTCCTGGCGCAGTCGGGCGGTGATGGTCGAGGCCAGCTCGGCCACCTCGGGAGAGTCGGTGAGGCGGGGCCGTTCGATGTCCACCTCGAACTCCTCGGCGACCTTGCCCGGCCTGCTGCTCAGCAGCACGACCCGGTCGCCGAGCCGTACGGCCTCGCGGACGTTGTGGGTGACGAACAGGACGCTGAGGCCGCGCTTCTGCCAGATCCGTTCGAGCTCGTCGTGGAGCAGGTCACGGGTCATCGCGTCCAGCGCGCCGAACGGCTCGTCCATCAGCAGCACGTCCGCCTCCTGGGCGAGCGCGCGGGCGAGGGAGACACGCTGGCGCATGCCGCCGGACAGCTCGTGCGGGCGCTTGGCGCCGAATCCGCCCAGGTGGACGATGTCCAGGAACTCGGCGGCGCGATCACGCCGTTCCCGCTTGGCCACTCCCTGCACCCGCAGCGCCATCTCGACGTTGGCGGCGACGGTGAGCCACGGGAACAGCGCGGGCTCCTGGAACATCATCGCGATCTTGCGTCCCCCGACGCTCAGCGTGCCGGCCGTCGGGCTGTCCAACCCGGCGACCAGGGACAACAGGGTGCTCTTGCCGCAGCCTGAGGCGCCGAGCAGGCTGACGAACTCACCGGGCGCCACGGAGAGCGAGATGTTGTCGAGAGCCAGCAGCCCGTTCCTGCCCTGGCCGTAGATCTTGGAGACGCCGTCCAGCCGGACCGCGGGCTCGTCGCCCTCGGCCCGGCGGGCGGCCCGCTCCGTGAGCGGAGCTGTCACTGTGCCCTCCTGGGGGACTCGGATCGGGTGGTGGGGACTTACTTGTCGGCTACCTCGGACTGCCCCTGGGCCTTGAGGACCTCGTTGAGGGGCTTGAGGTCGTAGATGCCGGTCAGGTCGACGGGCTCAAGCAGGCCGATCTTGACCGCGTGGTCGGCGCTGGAGACCAGGGAGGAGGCGATCGGGTCGTTGGTGAAGGTGATGTTCTTGAAGGCGCTGTCGATGACCTCGGGCTTGAGCGCCTTGCCGCTCAGCTTCTCCAGCGCGGCGTTGACGGTCTTCGCGGCGTCGGCGGGGTCGGCGTTGATCGCGGCGTTGGCCTCGACGTGCCCTTCGAGGAGCTGCTTGACGACGTCGGGGTGCTGGGCGGCGAACTCCTGGCGGACGATCAGGTGGGTGATCACGAACTGCTTGTTCGGCCAGAGGTCGCGCTCGTCGATGAGGACCTTGCCCTTGCTCTCCTGGATCAGGCGGCTGGCGAAGGGCTCGGGGACCCAGGCGCCGTCGATGTCGCCGGTGGCGAAGGTCTGCAGGGTCTGCGAGTTCTCCTGCGGGACGATGTTGACGTCGCCGCCGCCCTTGGTGTCGGTCTTCAGGCCCTTCTCCTGCAGCCAGTAGCGCAGGGCGACGTCCTGGGTGTTGCCGAGCTGCGGGGTGGCGATCTTCTTGCCCTTGAGGTCCTCGACGCTGTTGATCTCCGGCTTGACGACCAGGAAGACGCCTCCCGAGGCCGCACCGGCGATGATCTTGATGGCCTTGCCCTTGGATTTGGCCCAGGCGTTGATGGCGGGGTTGGGGCCGATGTAGGTGGCGTCGATGGCGCCGGAGAAGACAGCCTCGATCGCGGCCGGGCCGGCGTTGAAGGTGGTGGTCGTGAGCTTGGTGCCGCCCAGGTGCTTGGCGAAGAAGCCCTTCTCGACGCCTACGAGCGCCGTTGAGTGAGTGATGTTCGGGAAGTATCCGAGCCGGACCTCCGCGAGCTTGCCTCCGCCACTGCTGGAGCCCCCGCTTCCAGACGTCCCTGTCGTTCCCGAGCTCCCGCAGGCCGCGGCCAAGGTCGTGAGCGCCAGTACGGCGAGTGCCGCCACCACCCCGCGTGCCCCGCGAGCTTTCATGACTACTCCCTAATTCCTACTTAATAAGTCGGTTAGGTGTATATAAGGGTTCGGCGGGGGTTTGTGTCAAGCCGATCACCTGAAGGGGTGGGCACTGTTACCGCTTCGTGTTCTTGTGTGTGGGTTCGGTGACGCTCTTTGGGGCCCGTGGGGCGGATGTTCACCATTGGTGCTGATGGGGCTCCTGTGACCTGGGTATCCGGTTCCTTGAGCCCGAACGGTCCGGCGACAAGGGGTGGGTTCACCGCATCTGTGTCGCGTTCCCCGCGTTCGTTACACCACCCGCCGCGGAGGCCCCGGGAACGGGTTCGGTGGCGGGTTCCGGTACGGCGAGGCCCGGGAGGTCAGCCGCAGACGGCGTCGAGAGTGGCCGGGCCGTCGCCGGTGTGCCGCTGGGCGGTTCTCTTCGGTCCTGAGGCCGTGGTGGTCGAGGACTCCTCGGGCTGGGCGAGAACGGCGGCGATCTTGTGCTTGATCAGGCGGTAGTCGGGGTCACCGGTGTCGATCAGCGGCGGGACGAACTGGAAGCTCCTGATCTTCGACTCCTTCACCTTCTCCGACAGCTCGATCAGGTTCGGCAGCAGTTCACGCGGGATGTCGGTCGAGACGGCGTGCGCGGTCGCGTCGGCCAGCCTCTCGAAGCTCCTGAGCACCGTCACCGGGTCCGCCTGCTTGGTGACGGCGTTCATCAGGCACTTCTGCCTGCCCATCCGGACGTAGTCGTCGCCGTAGGTGCGGGACCTGCCGAACCAGAGGGCCTCCTCGCCGGACAGCCTGCGGGTTCCGGCCGGGATCAGGCCCTCGTTCTGCCTGCCGTACACGATGGGGTCCTTGATGGTGACCTTCACTCCGCCCATCGCGTCGATGATCTTCGCGAAGCCGAACATGTCGACCATCGCGTAGTTGGTCACGTCAAGGCCGGTGAAGTCGCTGATCGTCTGCTTCAACAGCGCCGGACCGCGCCTGCCCGCAGGGACCCCGGGCACCATGTCGGGGTGCTCCTCGGCGTACTGGAAGACCTCGTTGAGCAGGCCGGGGGAGTACGGCGGCTCGCCCCCGAAGCCGAAGGGGAAGTGCTCGCGCGCCGGCCCCTCGGGCATCGGGACGTGCTCCAGGTTCCTGGGCAGGCCGAACAGCACGGTCGAACCGGTCCTGGTGTCGATGCTGGCCACGGTCATGCTGTCGGTGCGTACCCCGATCCGGTTGGCCGCCGCGTCCGCCCCGATCAGCAGGATGTTGAGCCGTTCACGACCCTTCCACGGATCGACCGGGATCGGGGTGGCGCTCTCGGTGAAGACCGAGGTCACGACCTCCTGGGAGATGTAGGCGAGCCGGGCCGCGTAGGCCATGGGCGCGATCACCAGCGCGCACAACCCCCCGACGGCCAGGGCCGACAGGTAACGGGCGGGGCCGGACAGCGTCTCCGGCCGCACCAGCCGGTAGGACCGGACGACCACGGCGACCGTGGCGACGGCGAACAGGATCGCGCCCAGCGTGAGGACCCACAGCCAGCCGGGCTGCACGACCAGGGAGAGGATCTCGGGCCTCCCCGTGACGAGGGCGGAGCCGACCGTCGTGACGACGGTCAGGTACGTCCCCATCAGCAGCGCGCCCGTCACACGCCTTCCGGTCCACAGATGCGCCAGGCCCCACAGCACGGCGGAGCCCAGGGTGAGAGCCAGGCCCGTTCCGATCCCCGAGCGATCCCTGTTACCTGCCATCTGGTCGACATCTCCCGTCCCTCTGGCCCCCCGTGTCCGCAGGTTAGTGATGGTTTTCGAATGAATGGCCTATGTACCCCCGCGACGCGCTGAGAAGCCTGAGTCAAGATTCGGTGCGCGCATTCCCGCTGGTTGCAGCGGTTTGCGGTCTTTCAAATCACGGTCAAAAACGGCTCCTAGCGGGATCCCCGGGGCGAGAAGGGGGATTCCCGGTTATGTGCGAAGGACGATCAGCGCGGTCCTCGTCGTGCTCGGCTGTGTCTGCGCGCCGCTCGCCCTCGTCGGCTTCTGGATGGCGGACCGGGCCATCGGAACCGGACGCTACGTCGAGACGGTGGCCCCGCTCGCCGAGAACTCCACCGTTCAGGACGACGTCGCCGACCGGGTCACCGCCGCGATCGCCGAGCCGATGCGGGAACTGGACACCTCAGTGCCCGACCACACCGCCCGGATGGCGGTGGACAAGGTCGTCACGGGTGACCGGTTCCCCGGGATCTGGAGGTGGGCCAACCAGGTGGCGCACCGGCGCATGTCCGGCGACCCACAGGGCGGCAACCTCGTCCTCGACCTCACCCCCGTCTACGAGATGGCCAAGGGCGAACTGGAGCACGAGGGCGTCCCGTCCGCCACGCGTCTGCCCGCGCTGCACCCGGAGATCGAACTGCTTTCCGCGACCGACCTGGTCAGGGCCGTGACGATACGGGACGTCCTGGCCCCCTGGAGATGGGTGACGCTGAGCCTGTCGATCGTCCTGCTCGCGGTGGGCGCGGCGCTGGCCGAGGACCGGCTGTGCGCGCTGGTCGGCGTAGGGCTCGGCCTGGCGGGCGGCGTGACGGTGCTGGCCGTACTGCTGGTCGTGGTCCGTGACACCGCCCTGTCCGACGTCGCGGACGACGGCGCGCAGGGGCGGGTCTTCGTGACGGTCTTCGACGCGCTGACGAGGTCGTTGTGGACCGGGATACGTGCGCTCTTCGCCGTCGGCCTGGTCGTCGCGGCCGTCGCGTTCGCCGTCAGGCACGTCCGGTCCTCATCCCGTCCACCGGGCGGTGGCGCCCGTTCACCAGGTGGCGGCGCCCACGAAGGACGTGGCTGAGGGGCGGTAGCCGAGCCTGGTCCTGGCCGCGGTGATGTCCAGGGTCCGCTCGACGGCCAGGTGGCCGACGGCGTATCGGGTGAGCCGTGGCGGACGCTGACGCCGCAGCATCCGGAACACCGCCTCGGCCATCGCGGCGGCGGGCTCGGCGAGCGCCAGGGGCAGGTAGTACGGCTCGGCGTCGATGCCGAGCTCCGCGATGAGCTCCCGCAGCGCCTCGTCGAGGACCACGGGCTCGGCGTCGGTCACGTTGAAGACGCCGTACTTCACGGGACCCGCCGCCGCCCGTAAGCACGCCTGGACCAGGTTGCCGACGGAGGTCAGGCTGATCCGCTGGCGCCCGTCCCCGACGGCCAGGAGTCTGCGCCCCCGGACCGCTCCAAGAACGCGGGGCAGCAGCGTGGTGTCCCCCCTGCCGTAGATCGCGTGCGGTCGCAGGATCACCGCCGTGTCCAGCGCCCGTTCCGCGGCGGCCTTCGAGGCTCCGTAGGCGTTGGCGTACCGGCGGATCGGGGCCGCGTCCTCGGTGGCCATGACGGTCGGCTTGAACGGGTCGTAGACGCTGGCCGTACTCACGTGCACGAACCTGGCCTGCGGAAAGGCGGCGGCGGCGTTGCGGGTGCCGTCCACGTTGGCCGCCCAGATCGCCGGGGACTCGCCCCAGTCGGTGACGCTCCCCGCGCAGTGGATCACCGCGTCCACCTCGGGCAGCGGCGGGCGGGCCCCCAGGAGGTCCCACGAGGTGTACGGCGCGCCGCCCACGTGCTCGGGGTCGACGCGGGAGCGTCTGCCGAAGGCCCACACCTGCCAGCCCTCGTCCACGGCGCCCCGGCAGACCGCTCCGCCAACGAACCCGGAGGCCCCCGTGACCCCGATCCTCATCGGATCACCCCTTTCGGCAGTTGCTCAGGCGCGTTCAGGCACGGCGTTCACGGGCGGCGTTCACGGACGGCGGGCCACCAGTTCGCGAAGGGCCGCGCGGTCGAGTTTGTCAGCGCGACCCGAGCGGGGGAAGGCATCGATTGTCTCGATACGGGTGGGTATGGCGAGGGCGTCGACGATCTCGGGAAGCGCCTTCCTGAGCAGGGTCTCGTCGTATCCCTCGGCGGGGACGACGGCGAGCACGACCTCCTCGTCACCGGTCTCCGCGTCGGCGATCCCGACGACGGCCGCCTCGGCGACCCCGGGCAGCGCGGCGATCGCGGGTTCGTACAGGCCGGGGTAGATGTTCACCCCGTCCCGCAGGATCATGTCCTTCTTCCTGCCGAGCAGGACCAGCCTGCCGTCCTCGACACGGGCCAGGTCGCCGGTCGCGATCTCGGTGAGCGGCTCCTCCCCGAGGTAGCGCTGGGCCAGGTGCGGCCCGGAGACGAACAGCTCACCGTCGTCGGCGATCCGCACGCCGACCCCGGGCAGCGGCGCGCCCAGGAGATCGCCCCCCGAGTGGGCCAGTTTCTCCTCGGCCGAGGCGATCGCGATCGGCAGCGCCTCGGTCATCGCGTACACCGAGAGCACCCGTGGCCCGGACTCGACGGCCCTGCGCAGCACGCCCGCGGGCGCGGGGGCCGCGCCGAGCAGCAGGTAGCGCAGGGTCTCCGGCAGCCTCGGCGTACGGCGCAGCAACCTGTCCAGGTGGACGGGGACGGCGAAGGTGTGGGTGGCCCTCCTGGCGGCGAGCTCCTCGGCGAGGTCGCCGCCCCCGGGGAGCGACCAGGTCGCCCCGGCGAGCAGGGCGGGCAGTCCCAGCATCAACTGGTCGGTGTGCACGACGTCGCCGGGGCCGAGGGGGAAGGCCTCACGGAACAGCTCAAGGCCGGCCGCCAGGGACCCCCGGGTGTGGACCACGCCTCGGGGCCGCGCGGTCGTTCCCGAGGTGAAGATCACTGCCGCAGGCTGATCTGGTGAAATTTCGGATATGTCCGGCGCGGTAGTGCCGGACATATCCGACTGGGGGGTTCGTGGGAGGTCACGGCCTTCCTCCCCCGCCCGGCCCTCGGGAACGGTCCCGCGCAGAACGCGTGACAGGCTCAGGGCGCCCCTGGGCACGCCGGGCAGCCAGGGCCCCGTGTGCAGGTGCCGTACGGCGTGGCCGGGAAGCGGGTCCCGCAGGTTCGGCAGCAGCAGGCCCCTGCGGCGGGCCAGGCTCCGTAGCGGCCCGCTCAGGGTGTAGAGGACGGACTCGGCGACCACCCACCCGGGGCGGGTCGCGGTCATCCGGGCGGCGAGCACGTCGGGGGCGAGCCCGGGGTCGGCCAGCACGAGCGTCCCGCCCGCCGCGACCGAGCCGAGCGCGAGCACCACGGCGTCGACGCCGGGCCGTACCGCGAACAGCACGCCCCGCCCCGGCGCGGTCCCGGTCATCGCGGCGCGTACGGCCTCGACTTTGCGGGCCAGCTCGCCGTAGGTGATCTCCCGCCCGCGCCCGTCGATGAGGGCGGTCCGGTACGGCTCCCGCCGGGCGGTCTCCAGGATCCCGGTGATGATGTCGTTCATGCCGCCTTGATCCACAGATGTTCGTAGGTGGGGATGAGGACCCTCCTGGCCGCGCGCCGCCGTACGACACGGACGTCGTGGGAGAGCAGGACCGAGGCCACCGCCCTGATCTCGGCCAGGGCGAGCGGGTAGCCGATGCAGAAGTGCGCCCCCGCGCCGAACCAGATCCGCCGCAGCTCCGGCGGATGTCTCCTGGACGGGTCGAAGGGGCCGTAGGAGCGGGCGCAGTTGTGCGTCACGATCACCACCCGGTCGCCGGGCCGTACGGCCAGCCGCCCGACCCTGGCCGGTTCGCCGACCGAACGCAGCATCACCGGGGTCGGGGTGGTGACCCGCATGGCCTCGTCGATCACCCGGTCCAGGTCGTCCACCCGGGTGCCGTGGTCGTGCAGCAGCGCGACCAGCCGGGGGACGAAGGTCGCGACCGTCTCCGTCCCGGTCAGGAAGAACGCGCCCGCCGCCCCCCTGGCCTCGGCGGCCGACAGCTCCTGCGCCCGCATCCTGCCCATGACCGTGGACTCGTCCCCGGCCTCGTAGGCGGCCTGCGCGATGTCCCCGATCCGGTCGAGCACGCCTCTGGCGATCGCCACCTGCCGCTCGTTCAGCCGCCGGGAACGCAGCGAGACCATCGAGACGACCCGCTCCCCTTCGGCGAACAGCTCCCTCGCCCTGGCCGTCGAGACCTCGCCGAGGCCGATCACCCGGCAGATCACCGCCCCGGCCATCGTCCGCATGACGTCGACCAGATCGACCGTCTCACCCCGTCCGAGCCGCGCGGACAGGTCGTCGAGCGGCTCCCGCAGCACGTCGGCGACCAGCCCCGAGACGTACCCGGGGGTGAACAGCGGCATCAGCTTCCTGCGCAGCGCCGCGTGCCCCGGACCCTCCATGTTCAGCAGCACCGAGGGGCCGAGCACCGGCGTCCACAGCTCACCGGGGGAGCCGGGGCCGTCCTTGCGGAAACGCCCGTCGGTCAGCACGGCCCGCGCCGTCGCGGTGTCGTTGACCACCACCCCGAGACCGGGGACGCGGACCACGGGGCCCAGCCGGGCCAGCAGCCGCACCAGCGGATAGGCGAAGGGGTGGGCGGCCAGGTGGAGCCTGGTCTCGTGGTTCAACGGATGTCGACCACGTCGGGGCGGTAGCGGTGGTCGGCGTACCACGCCAGGGTCCCGGCCAGGCCGTAGGCGCGCAGGCGGCGCACCGAGCCGTAGACGACCACGTCGCGGCGGGAGCCGTACGCGGAGGTGACCCTGCGGACCTGGTTGACCAGGGCGCGGTCCTCGTGGACCTCCTCGATCGCGGTCCTGGGGAAGCCGCCCGCCCGCTCGTACAGCGAGGCCGTGATGGCCATCGCGCAGCCCGGCATCATCACGTAGGGGCCGAGGTACTCCGGCGACCGGTTGCCCGGCCTGAAACGGCCGAACGTCGCGGCCACGTCGACCACGAACGGGATGAACCGCCGCTCCCAGAACTTCAGCGGGAACTCGTCGGTCCTGGGCAGCAGTCTGCCCCCGACCATTTCGAGCCCGTCGCCGAACGCGCGCCTGACGCCGCGCACCCAGTCGGCGCGGGGCAGGCAGTCGGCGTCGGTCCTGGCGATGTGGGTGGCGCCGTTGGCGATGGCGTGCCGTACCCCGGTGTCGGAGGCGGCGCCGGTGCCCTTCTGCCGTTCGGTGATCACCCGGACGCCGTGCCGTTCGACGATCTCGGCGGTCCCGTCGGTGCTGGCGTTGTCCACCACGACGAGCGTGAAGTCACGGTCGTCCTGCGCGTCGAGCGCCCTGAGCGTCGCCTCGATGCCCCGCGCCTCGTTGTAGGCCGGGACGACCACCCACAGGTTCATCGCATCGGTTTTTTTCACATCTCCGCCAGCATCACGCCGGTGCTGATCCCGCCGCCCAGACCGAGCAGCGCCACCATGTCGCCCCGCCGCCAGTCGCCCAGCGCGAGCTGCAGCGGCAGGGTGGTCGAGGCGCAGTTGCCGTGCTCGGGGAGGCTGACCACGAGCCTGTCCCGGGGAATGCCGAGCGTGGCCGCCAGATGGTCCAGGTACGGCAGCGCGACCTGGTGCACCGCGACGAGGGCGAAGTCCTCCCAGCTCAGTCCGGTGCGTTTGAGCGCGTTGAGGAAGACGTCGGGACCGGCCAGCTCGAACGCCTCCTTCAGACGCCGTCCGTCACCGCGGAAGTAGGAGTACTCGGGGTCGCGCGGATGCGCGGAGCCGCCGCCGGGCAGTGTGCCGATCGCCCACGCGGTCGAGTCGGCGGCGAAGTCGCGGTAGAAGATGCCGCGCTCGTCGTCCGCGCTCAGCATCACGGCGCTCCCGCTGTCCGACAGCGTGTATCCGGCGAAGGACTCGGCGAACTGGGCGTGGTCGCGCACCCGCCAGCGGACCGCCCGCGAGGGGACCTCGCCCGAGCAGACCAGCACCCTGCGGTGCGCCCCGGTCAGGATCAGCGCCTCGGCCACCTGGATGCCGTTCAGCACGCTGTTGCAGGCGTTCTTGACGTCGAAGACCGGGCACGAGAGCCCGAGCTTGGCGGCCACGATGTGCGCGGTCGCGGGCTCGACCATGTCCTGCGAGGCGGAGGCGAAGATCAACAGATCGACGTCGGTGCGGTCGAGTCTCCTCGCGGCCTCGACGGCCAGGTCGGAGGCCTGTTGGCCGTCCTCCGCGACGTGACGTGACCGGATGCCGGTCATCCGCTCGATGACGCCTCGGTGGGGGACGTATCCCTCGATCCGTCGCTCGACCTCCGCGCTGGTCATGGTCCGTGGCGGCAGATACGTCGCGACGCCCGTGATCCGGGCCTTCATGCTCCCCCTAGGTGGTGTCACCTCTTCCTCATATCGGGGCAATGTACCGAAAACATGGGTAATTGTCCTGGTCAGCTCGGGGCGGAGAGCCGCCGGCCAGGCGGGTGAGGGTCGGACCGAAACCCTCAAGATCGTGATGAGGGTGCCCGGCGGGGTGGGTTCCGGTCCTCCGGAAATCATGGGCTCGGCTCGTAGAAATCCCTCCCGTGTTGGGTTGGGTGTTTTACGGAGCGGTGTCTTGATTTATCGGAGTATGTGAGAGGGATTCTGCCTTTTCCTCGACTTCGCAGGGCGGTGGCAGACGTGCCCCATATTGCGGAGATCTTTACTTAAAAGTGGATGGAAAATAATCTTGTTGCCGTAGTCGCCGTATTCTGCCGACCGCGTTGGAGCCCTTCCCTCTCATGGCTCATCCATATCCCGTGCCCTCGCCGTTGCCGACGGTCTCACCGCCGCCTCGGCCGCCCGCCGCTCAGCAGGCCGGGGAATCCCAGGCGAAAGCCGCCGCTCCCGCGCCCATGCCGCGTCCGGCCCCGGGCGTCAACGGTGAGTACTCGGGAATCGACCCTGCCTCGATGGACGACTTCGAACGGGGACTCGGAAGGGCACAGGACACCCTCGGCAGGAACGAGCCCCGCATTCGCAGCGCCCTGCAGAAACTCGACCTGGACACCTCGGGCCTGAACGCCCTGCGCGAGATACGGAGCTGGATCGAGACCAGCCGCCCTGACCTGCGTCGCCGCAGCGAGACGATCCGCGCCGAACGCACCGCCTGGGGAACCTCCTCCTCCATCGACACGACCCCTTTCGGCCTGCCCACCTTCGACGAGAAGCTGTACGGCAAGGCCGCCCACGACCCCGACGTCTACGCCGCGACCCTCAAACTGACCGAGGCCGCGCAGAAGGGCGAGGCCGACGACAGGACCCTGGCGGAGCTGGAGAAACGCACCGGCGACAGGACATTCGCCCTCGGCCTGATGACCACCCTGGGCGCCACGGGGTTCCGCGAGCTGATGACGAAGGCGGTGGAACAGGGCGACGGCAAGAAGGCGAAACGCCTGCGGACCGCACTTGGCAAGACCTTGGGAACGGCGAGTTCTAAACTTCCCGACACCTGGCGTGACGAACTGGTCTCAAGGCCCGCCCTGGGATGGCCGGGAAACGAGTATCGCGCGGTCGCGGAGGCGCTGAAATACGGCACCTTCGCATCTCCCTTTCTGCTCTCCGTCGCCAGGAAACTCGACGCCTGGGACCGTGAACCCAACCCCCCGGGCATCAAGTCGAACGTCATGGTGCCGCTCATGGAAGCCCTCAGCCGCAATCCGGCAGCCGCCCAGGACTTCTTCGCGGGCGACTCCACCGCGCTCAAGCACTTCCTGACCGAGTGGAGCATGACCGATGGCGGCGAAGCACTGGGCAAGGCCCTGGAGGCGGCGACGCTCACTTTCCGCGACCACGACGGTTCCCCACAACACCCGTCGCGGGGTTACCTGTCGGCAAAAATCGCCTCGGAGCTCATCCACCTGGGAGCCGAGCAGATCAATTCGGGAGACTCGCTTACGGCGTTTGTGAAACCCGAAACCGTAGGCCGCATCCTCGCCGGATACATCCATGACGTCAACTACGTCACCCAGCGAGTTGCTGACATCAAGGCGCCAGGGGTCCGAGGCATCGATAATCCAGACCTTCCAGGACGGAGCCCTTGGGGGGCGCAGTTCAGTGCGGAAGAACTACGTCTGGTGATGAAGGAGGCATTGTCGGACCCCAAAGCGTTCACTCCTGTTTTGGCCGCTCAGACGCTATTCAGTAAACAGCTTCTTGAACATGGCGCCACTGAGATGGCCGGCGGGCGCGGTGAGACCGTCTTCAAGGCAAGTGCGAAACGGATAGGGGCGGGGTTCGGCATCATCATTGATGCGGCCGGGCTTGCCAAGATCGAGGAGGGGAAGAAGCTGGATGAAAAACAAGAGCGGAACATGAAAACACTCGCGGCGGTGGTTAACATGGGACTTGCTTTTCCGCAGTCGAAACTTGGTTCGATCACTGCGGGTGTCATAGGGGCATGGACATGGCGTATTGAGGATGACCTCAAGGGAGATGCTGAGACCAAGGCGCGAGGCGAGGCCAATGCCGCAGTTGATCAAAGCCGGACCCTTGTTCGTGACTTGGCAGCTCAGGCCATGCTGAAACATGGCCTTTTCGGTTCAGCCGAACCTGCTGCGAAGACCCATCCGTGGGCTTCCTTGGAAGGGCTGAGCAAGGGAGAGAGCCCTCGCGACAGCCCCAACAACTTCCTGAGGAGTGATGGTCGGACACTTATGACCGTGAGCGAGATGGTCGACAAAACAGCCACAAATAGCACTGACATGTACCGGCGGGTTGAAGCGTATGATCGATGGCTTAACAGCGGATTGTCGGGAAAGCAGTGGCAGGACATCGAGGATCGTCTGGACCAGGGATTCTCTGACGCTTTCGCTCAGTATGGATCATGATGAAGAAACCAGTGATCTTGATGGTTCTGGTGGTGGCATTGTCCCTCTCGGTAGGCTGTCAGGGAGGTGTAATGAACGTCGATCTGAGCCCGTTGCCGGTTGCCGCCGTTCCACCTTATTTATGTGATTATATTCCTCTGCGGGCGGTGGAGTTGATGACCGGTGTTCGCGACCCACTGGTTCGCGGTCGGTTTGATCTAGTAGAACCAAAAAGACTTGGTGAGGGAAGCTGTATTGCCTATCGCCGGGACGGCGACAGGCCGAAGGTGCTGCATGTCGATCTAACTCCTGACGGATATTCCGGAGAGGCTAAGGAGCAAATCAAAGACGGTGCCCTTCCCTTGCCGGAGATCGTGCCGGGGGGCATTGGATTCTATTTCAAGGACAAGAACAGCAGAAACAATGCTGCTTATGCCATGCTTGTCAGAGGAAGGGCAGAGCTCACGATCCGACTGGAAAGAGGCGTCGCGGGGCGTGACAACGCCGCTGATGTGCTGGCGTTGATGAAGTTGATCGCGCCGAGGCTCATCACCGATGCCGGTGCCCCGTCCGCGAGCGCGGGTCCGTCCTCCTCGAAGAGAAGCTCATGACCAGGTTGGTGCCCAATCCGCTTCATGCCGCGTTGGAGGACGCGTTGCGGACGATCGAACCGTTGGTCCAGGAGGTCGAGAGCGGTTTCGAGACGCCGTTTCAGGCGTTTCACTCCGGCGGAGTGTGGACGGGGCCGGCGGCGAAGCGTTTCGACGAGCAGCTCGTCGGTCACCGTACGCGCCTTCGGGGGTCGGCGGACAGGATCCTGGCTGATCTGCGGCAGGCGCTGGCCCGCACGCCGCGCCAGGTGTCAGAGGAGGAGGCCACGGCGATCAGGAAACGGTACGGCCTGCCCTGACACCGTGCGGAAGCCTCAGAGGCCGGTGACGTCGAACCTGGAAACGTAGGGGCTGGGAAACGTCAGGATCGAGGTCGGCCAGGTGGGTGAGGGGCGGACTGCAATCCTCAAGATCGTGGTGGAGGCGGTTCCGGCCTTCGGGAAACCGGGGGACGCCCGGCGTGAAGTCCGGTGGCCGCGCCGGGGGAGGCCTGCGGCCGTACCCCGCTCATGCCCGGCCTGTCTCCCCGCGAGTATTGAATTTCACATGAACGCCGAATTTTGTGAACCGAGGGTCAGTGAGTGGTCGGCGTTTCCACGCCACCGCCCGAGGGGCGAAAAGCACCCTCGGGCGGTGTTCCAGGTATGGGAAACCCGCTGAGAAAACGTCAGCGGTTCACGGCACAGGTGACGAGCGCGCAGTCAGGCGTCTTTGACGTCAGCAGTTGCGGATGGACCACACCGGTTCCCAGTCGTAGTCGTGTACGCCCGAATCCGGAGTGAACGAGTGCAGCACCTCACCCGCCTGCCCGTAGAAGTACGACGTGACACCCCCGGTCTGGTTGTTCGTGTAGAAGCCGTCACC
Source organism: Streptosporangium sp. NPDC001559 (assembly GCF_042893955.1). Lineage (NCBI taxonomy): Bacteria > Bacillati > Actinomycetota > Actinomycetes > Streptosporangiales > Streptosporangiaceae > Streptosporangium > Streptosporangium sp. NPDC001559. Next base: position 304,981 of record NZ_JBIAVG010000011.1, on the reverse strand, counting down.
CTTCCAGTAGGACAGGTTGTACCTGGCGCACGTGTACAGCCGGAACTGCCGCCACTTGTTGGTCACGGGGTTCCACGCCTCGGGGCAGAGATTGCCGCTCGGGCATGTGATGGTGGTCCCGGGGTCGTACTCCGCGTAGCCGGCGGAGGGTGAGACCGTCGGAGGGTTCGCCAGGAGGGCGGACGCCGCAGCGGGGGCGGCCGGGCGCCTGACCTGACGGGCGCCGGTCGCGCCCGCCGCCTCGGGGGCGTCCGGCGAGGTGACGGCCGCGCCGGCGGTGCTCACCGTCGTGCCGGTGGTGCTCGCGTCCGCCCCGGCGGGGGCGAGACCGGTCACCAGCACCGCCGCGGACAGAACGACTCCGATCTTTTTCATGATTGTCACTTGCGTGAATTCCCTTCTTTGAGGAGAGGGTCTTACTGCGAGTGATCCGGGTCGGCCTCGGCCTTTGAGACGCATGGTCCGGCCTGACTCGCCGACCAAAAGATGGATCCGGTCGGCAGGGCGACCAGTTCCGCAGGGAGAGCATAAGCAGACGTTCTGCGGAGAAACAAACTGATTATCTTTGCGTTGGAAAGCGGCTGGTCGTTATTGTGGTCATGGGGTGTTTTATTTCCTTTCCGGTGATTCCGGAAATGCTCGTCACGACAAGCCGTTTCCGCGGAGACGCTTCGGTCCCGCCGCCGGGGAAACCGGGAGGACCCCGCCGTCCGGTGGGCCGGGCAACGACCGTAAACGTCAGGGCAGGGGTGCCGAGGCGGGGCATGAGATGATCTCCTCGGGGTAGCCGGGGAGGCATGAGCGACGTTCAGACGGGGACGGTGACCACGAAGGTCCCCGCGAGGTTGGACCGGCTGCCCTGGTCACGGTGGCACTGGATGATCATCATCGGCCTCGGAACCGTCTGGATCCTCGACGGCCTCGAAGTGACGATCATCGGTAACCTCTCCGCCCAGCTCGCCAAGCCCGGCAGCGGCCTGGAGATCACCCAGACCCAGGTCGCCGGTACGGCCGCCGCCCTCTACGTGGCCGGAGCGTGTCTCGGGGCGCTGTTCTTCGGCTGGCTGACCGACAGGTTCGGCCGTAAGCGGCTGTTCATCATCACGATGGTCGTCTACCTGGTGGCCACCGCCGCGACCGCGTTCTCGTTCTCGGCGTGGTGGTTCTTCCTGTTCCGCTTCATGACCGGTTTCGGTATCGGCGGTGAGTACGCCGCGATCAACTCCGCCATCGACGAGCTGATCCCGAGCCGCCACCGGGGACGCATCGACATCGTCATCAACGGCAGCTACTGGCTGGGGGCCGCGGGCGGCGCCCTGCTGACGGTCCCGCTGCTCAACGGGTTCGCGGTGAACATCGGCTGGCGTATCGCCTTCGGCCTCGGCGTCGTCCTCGGCCTGGGCATCCTGCTCGTCCGGCGGCACGTGCCGGAGAGTCCGCGGTGGCTGTTCATCCACGGCCGGGACCGGGAGGCGGAGGAACTCGTCGACGGCATCGAGGCCCAGGTCGAGGAGGAGAAGGGGGTACGTCTCGACGAGCCGGAGCGGTCCATGACCATCCACCAGCGCACGTCCATCGGGTTCGGGCGGATCGCCCACACCATGGTGGCCCGCTACCCCAAGCGCACGATCCTGGGCTTCTCCCTGTTCACCGGGCAGGCCTTCCTCTACAACGCCATCACCTTCGGGTACGCGCAGATCCTGTCGACGTTCTTCAAGATCGACACGACCACCGGTTACTTCTTCGCGGTCATCGCGATCGGCAACTTCCTCGGTCCCCTGCTGCTGGGGCACCTGTTCGACACCGTCGGCCGTGTCCCGATGATCTCGGCGACCTACATCGGCTCCGGCGTGCTGCTGCTGGGTACGGCCTGGCTCTTCTCCCAGGGGGTGCTGACCGCGTTCACCCTGACCGCCTGCTGGTGTGTGGTGCTCTTCTTCGCCTCCGCGGGGGCGAGCGCGGCCTATCTGACCGTCAGCGAGATCTTCCCGATGGAGACCAGGGCGATGGCCATCGCGTTCTTCTACGCGATCGGCACCTTCGTCGGAGGTGTCGCCGGCCCGTTGGTCTTCGCCAACCTCGTGGGCAGCGGCCAGGTGGGGGACACGGCGCTGGCCTTCTGCATCGGCGCGGTCCTCATGATCGCCGCAGGTCTGGTCGAGATTTTCCTCGGCGTCAAGGCGGAGGGCAGGGGGCTTGAGGACATCGCGGAGCCGTTGAGCGCCGCCACCCCGACGTGACGGTGCAATTCGGACGAAGAACGTTCCATAATCCGGACCGGGGACTTGATATGATAGTGATTATCATTTGAGCATCTGTTCAGGAGTTCGCCCATGGATGTCGCCACCGCGCCCGACATACACCCCCCCATGGAGCTCGACGAGGCCGAGGCGGGGGCGACGCGAGAGCGGATCGTCACCGCGGAGGAGGCCACCCAGCTCGCGGAGCTGTTCCGGCTGCTGGGAGACCCGACCCGGGCCCAGCTTCTCTACGCCCTGCTCGAAGCCGGCGAACTGTGTGTCTACGACCTCACCGAGACGGTCCAGGTCAGCGACACCGCCGTTTCACACGCCCTGAGACTGCTGCGGACCGCGGGCATCGTGGCCAGTCGCAGGGCGGGCAGGATGATCTACTACCGGCTCGCCGACGTTCACGTCCGAATGCTCCTCGACCTCAGCCGTGAGCACCTGCGGCATGGCTGAGGCCGTTCGCCGTCGGCCTGAACGTGCGGCGGTAGGCCATCGGTGAGACCCCGACCGTGCTCTGCATGTGCTGCCGCAGGGAGGCGGCGGTGCCGAAACCGGCCTGGGCGGCCACGGCGTCCACGGCCAGGTCGCTGGTCTCCAGCAGGCGGCGGGCCAGTTCGAGGCGTTGCAGGACGAGCCACTGGCCGGGGCTGAGCCCGACCTCGTCGCGGAAGCGGCGGGTGAACGTACGGCGGCTCATCCTGGCGTGGGTGGCGAGGTCGACGAGAGACAGGGGCAGGTGCAGGCGCTCAAGCGCCCACGCCCTGGTCGTGGCGGTCGTCGCCGCGGCCTCCTCGGGCACCGGGCGCTCGATGAACTGGGCCTGGCCGCCGTCACGCCACGGCGGGACGACACAACTCCTGGCCACCCGGTTGGCCACCTCGCTGCCGTGGTCACGACGGACGATGTGCAGGCACAGATCGACCCCGGCGGCGACGCCCGCTGAGGTCAGCACGTCCCCGTCGTCGACGAACAACACGTCCGGGTCCAGCTTCACCTGGGGAAACAGCTTCTGGAACCGTTCGGTCCAGCTCCAGTGCGTGGTCGCGGGCCGTCCGTCGAGCAGTCCGGCGGCGGCGAGCACGTAGGCGGCGGTGCAGATCGAGACGAGCCTGGTGCCCGGCCTGATCAGGGCGAGCGCGTCGGACAGGGGAGGCGGCAGCACCCCCTCCACGGCGATCGGGCCGAGCCGGTGGGTCGCCGGGATCACCACGGTGTCGGCGGTGGTCAGCGCCTCGGCCCCGTGGTCCACGGAGATCGAGAAGTCGGCGTCCGTCCCGACGGGGCCGCCGTCCAGGGTGCAGGTGAGCACCTCGTAGAGGTGTTCTCGCGCGGCGTTCCTGGCCATGCCGAAGACCCGGGACGGGATGCCGAGCTCGAAGGGGATGACACCGTCCAGGGCGAGTACCACGACTCTGTGCATGACCCGATCCTTACACACAAATGATTCGGGCCACCATGACTGGGTGATTCTTTGCGTTTCATCACCTCGCCCCTCGGGGGAGTGGGGGTACTTATCGCCATGTGATCAAGTTTTTGGCGGGGACGGTGGCTCTGTCCTTCGGCGCACTGGGTTTCGCGGCTTCGACACCCGGCGGCTCGCTGCGCCCCGGCGACTTCGCCACGCCCGTGAAGCGGCTGCAGCAGGAACTGCTGAGGCTGGGGTTCGCGCCGGGACTGGTCAACGGTTACTACGGCTCGGAGACCCAGGCCGCCGTCTGGGCCTTCCAGAAGTCACAGGGGCTCGTGCCGCGCGACAGGGTCGGCAGGCGGACCTGGCGCGCCCTGGCCCACCCGCGCGTCCCGGCGCCGTTGGTGCCCGGCGGTGAGCCGCGACGGGTGGAGATCGACCTGGAACGTCAGCTCCTCACCGTCTACCGGGGCCGTCACCGGGCACTCGTCTCCCACGTCTCCCCTGGCGCCGGACCCGCCTTCTGTCAGAACGGCCTCAGCTCGGCGGAGGAGGCCCCGACGGGGGACTTCCAGGTCGCCGAACGCCTCCCGCGCCCCGGGGTCGATCCGCTGGCCCCGATCTACGAGACGTTCTCCTTCGCGGCCCCCGGACCGGACAGCGGCGGATCCGAGGCCGGGCCGGGGGGTGGCGAGCCCAGGCCCGAGGTCAGGCCAAGTGGCGGCGGGCACGAGGTCAGGCCGGTGCGCCGGATGAGGGAGGTCCCCCTCCCGGGAGGAACGCCCCGTCCCCGGCCGACGGTCCGGCGGTCCTACCCGATCAACACGGTCGCGCCGGTCAGGCCGGCCCCCACGGTCAAGCCCGTCTACCCGATGGCCACGGTCAGGCCGATCCACCCGATCCCCACCGCAGGGCCGTTCCATCTGCGGTCCCCTGCCGAGCCTCTCGTCGGACCGATCGACATCGGGCCGATCAGGCGGGCCCCCGCCGTACGGCCCGCCCTGCCCGAGGTCCGGGCGCAGGAGAGCCCGGTGCCCGCCGCGTCCGTGGTCCGCGGGTGCGTCCGGGTTCCCACGCACATCGCCGAGCGGCTCTTCGGCCTGGTCGAGCCGGGTGATCCGGTGTACGTCCGCCGGGGTTGAGCCGTCACGGCGTCGCCAGGGACAGGGGGAGTTTGAGGATGAGCCTGGCGCCCTGACCGGTCGTGCTGGTGGTCGCGTACAGGACGCCCTGGTGCGCCGAGGCGATGTCCCTGGCGATGGGCAGGCCGAGACCGGTTCCCCCGGCGTCGCGGCTGCGGGCCGAGTCCAGGCGGGCGAACCGCTGGAAGATCCGTTCGCGTTCCTCGGGCGGGATGCCGTGCCCGTCGTCGGCGATCTCGACGACGGCGTCCCCGTCCTGGCGCGCGACGTGGACGTCCACCTTGTTGGCCGCGTGACGGTCGGCGTTGGCGAGGAGGTTGGTCAGCAGGCGCGTCAGCTGGAGCCGGTCGCCCCTGACGACCACGTCCGGGGCGAGGTGCGTGCGGATCTCGTGCCGGGAGGGGCGGCGCCGTACCTCACCGGCCACCAGTTCGCCGAGGTCGATGGATTCGGGGTCGCCGGTGACGCCGGCGTCGAGATGGGCGAGCAGGAGGAGGTCGTTCACGATCGCCTGGAGGCGTTCCGCGTCGTTGAGCGCCGACCGTATCGTCTGGGAGTGGTCCTCGAACTCCGGGTCGGACAGGGCGAGTTCGAGCTTGGTGCGCAGTCCCGTCAGCGGGGTGCGCAGCTCGTGCGAGGCGTCGGAGACGAAGCGGCGCTGGCGTTCCGCGGCCTGGTCGAGCCGTTCGAGGGTGGTGTTGATGGTCCGGGTGAGCGCGCAGAACTCGGTCTCGTCGTCGCCGACGGTCAACCGGCGGCCGAGGTCGGAGGCGCTGATCGAGGCCATCTCCTCACGGATCTCATCGACCGGCTCCAGGGTCCGTCCGACGGCCCGCCAGGTGCCCCAGCCGAGCAACGCCAGGAGCACGAGGGACAGACCGGTGAGTCCGAACTCCAGAGTGTGGCCTGTGACCAGCGCGGACTCGGGCGCCGCCGCGTAGACCATGACGCCCCCGGCGGGGGCGTCCGCGTCCAGCAGGCCCACGACGACGAAGCACGTCCTTTCACCCGCCTGGACGGCGCAGGACCTGGTCTCCACCCGGTTGTCGTTGTCGGGGGGCCAGGTCCTGGTGATTGCGGGGCGGCCTCTCATCGCCAGGCTGGCCGCGAGGACCCGGCCGTCGCGGGCGATGACCTGCAGACGTCTTACCTGCTGTGTCGGCAGGATGTCGTCTTTCACCCTGCGGTTGACCTCGTACGCCTGCCGGGCGGCCTGTGAGACGAGCTGCACGGCCCGGTCGGCGAGCCAGGCGCGTATGGCGAACGACGTCGCGGCCGAGCCGATCCCCAGGATCACCGCGAAGATCATGACCGTGGTGAGCGTCGCCCGGGCCCGGATCGAGCGAGGCCTTCGCCATGAAGCCACGCTTCCCCCCAAAAGATCCTCTTCCCCTATTTATAGGTTGTGGATCTTCACAGGAGAGCAAAGGCGAAATAGCCCTTATGTCCTTTTAAACGAGTGCGGCAATCGGATGGTCGATCAGTCGGAGAGGGCGATCGTCGCCAGTTCCCCACGGGAGGCGACCCCGAGTTTGGGATAGGCCTTGTAGAGGTGGTAGCCGACCGTGCGCGGACTCAAGAAGAGCTGGGCGGCGATGTCCCGGTTCGACAGTCCACGGGCCGCGAGCCGTACGATCTGCAGCTCCTGCGGGGTGAGCAGGGCCAGCAGGCCGGGCGCCGAGGCGGCGGGGGCGGCTGAGCCGGTCGCGTTCAGCTCCGCCCTCGCCCGGTCCGCCCACGGCGTGGCCCCCAGCCGCTCGAAGACCTCAAGCGCGGCGCGCAGGTGGGGCCGGGCGTCGGCCTTCCTGCGCGTACGGCGCAGCCACTCCCCGTACAGCAGCGCGGTCCTGGCCTGTTCGAACGGCCGTCCCTCCACCCGCAGCGCCTCGGCGAAGTGCTCCTCGGAGTCGTCGAGCAGGGCCTGGCAGCGCGCGAGCAGGGCGCACGCCCACGGCTGCCCCATGCCGAGCGCCCACCGGCGGAAGCCGTCCAGGGCGTCGGCCGCCCGCTCGGGGGCGCCGAACCGTACCGCCGCCTCGACCAGGTCGGGCACGCTGCGCTTCCCGGCCACCTGGTAGCCGCCCGCGACCGTTTCGAGACGCGAGAGCGCGACCTCGATCCGGCCCCGCCCGAGGTCGAGGACGCCGAGCGCCCAGGTCGCCCAGCCGTGGCCCGCCGGTCCCGCCGCGAGCGCCTCGTCGGCCAGCGCGCGACAGCGCTCCTCGTCGCCTTCGAGTGCGGCGAGGTAGGCGAGGAAGGCTCCCAGCTGCGCGGCCCACTGCGTCTGCCCGGTGTCGCGCGCGATGCGCAGGCCCTCGGTCGCGGTGGTCAGCGCGTCGCGGTGCCGTCCGTGGAACATCTCGGTCTCGGCGAGGAAGAACAGCAGCGTGGGCAGCGTCCCGATGCCGCCCGTCGACCTGGCCTCGGCGACCAGCGCCCTGGCCGTCTCGCCGACCTCCTCGTCCTGCCCGGTGACCAGCCCCATCCCGCAGACCTGGACCAGGTCGCCCGGGCGCGCGCCCGCCTCGCGGGCCTCGGCGATCGCCTTGGCCAGTGAGGGCGCCGTCCCGCTCCGCGTCAGCGTCGCCGTGACGAACGCGGCGACCGGCGCCAGCGGGTCACCGTCCGGCAGGGACAGCTCACCGAGCCGGGCGGCGGCGTGGTCGACCTCGGCCGCGCCGATGTACCAGGCGCTGTGCAGGGCCTGGAACAGCATGCGCGCCGCCTCCGCGCCCCCGGTCAGGGCGGCCCCCTCGACCAGCGCCTCGTAGGCGGCGCGCAGGGATCCGCGCAGGAAGCCGGCGGTCGCGCGGACGTGCGTCAGCCGCGCCCCGAGCGCCGCCGTCCCCGCGTGCTCTCCCGTCTCCACGGTGAGTACGGCCAGCAGCCGGGCGGCCTGCTCCGCGAGCGTCCCCGCCCGGTCGAGCTGGCCCGCCCACGCCGCCGTCTCCGCGGCCAGGGTGAGCCGTCCGGCCCGGGTGTCCGGCCGGAGGCTGAGCCTGGCGGCACGCTCGTAGGCGCTCGACGCGGCGGCGTGCCCGCTGCGGTCGCTCGCCCGCGCGGCCGTGCGCTCAAGCTCGGCGGCCACCTCCTCGTCGGGGCCGGTCGCGGCCATCGCCAGATGCCAGGCGCGCCGGTCGGCGTCCTCCCGGCCGTCCAGGGCCTCGGCGAGCGCCCGGTGTACGGCCAGCCGCAGACTGGGCGGAATCCCCTGGTAGACGGCGGCCCTGACCAGGGGGTGCCGGAAGGTCACGGTGCCCGCCTGGACCCTGACCAGGTCAGCGCTCTCCGCCGGATGCAGGTCTTCGAGGAAGTCCCCGAACGTGGCCGCGGCCCGCAGTACGACGCGCAGGTCACCGGTGTCCTCGGCGGAGGCGACGGCCAGCAGCCCCTGGGTCGCCTCGGGCAGCCGTTTGACCTGCCCGAGGAAGGCGTTCTGGACCCGGTCGGTCAGCGCGGGCGCCGTACCGTCTCCGGCGGCGGCCTTGGGCAGCTCGATCAGCGCGAGCGGATTGCCCCGCGCCTCGGCGAGCACGCGGTAGCGGGTGACGGGGTCGATCTCCGGGCCTAGCAGGGCCGCGGAGGCGGGCGCGTCGAGGCCGCGCAGCACGAGCTCGTCGATTCCCTGGGCGGTGAACGGGTCACGCGCGGCGAGGATCAGCACGACCCCCTCCGCGTCCAGTCGCCGCGCGGCGAACAGCAGCGCGTCCGTCGAGGCCTGGTCGAGCCACTGGGCGTCGTCGACGAGCACCAGCAGCGGCCCCTCCTCGGCCAGCTCGGACAGCAGGGAGAGCACCGCGAGGCCGACCAGCAGCCGGTCCCCGGCCTGTACGGCGGCCAGCCCGAAGGCGGCCCTGACGGCCCGTTCCTGCTGCTCGGGCAGCGCGTCCAGCCGGTCGAGCACCGGCCGCAGCAGCAGGTGGAGCCCGGCGAAGGGCAGCTCGGCCTCCGACTCGATCCCGGTGCCGCGGAGCACCCGCGCGTCCCCGGTCGCGGCGTGGTCGAGCAGCGCGGTCTTGCCGATGCCGGGTTCGCCCCGCACGAGCAGGGCGCCGCTACGGCCCGCACGGGCCTCGGAGAGCAGCCGGTCGATCACGGCCTGTTCGGCGGCCCGCCCGTACAACATGCCCCGAACCCTACTCAACCAGGATCAGGTGCCCGCACAGGAGTCGTGGGTGGCGTCGAAGCCCTTCAGACTGTCGAGGTCGTCCTGCTTAAGCGGCTTGAGACCCTTCCAGTCGTCGCCGATGGTGAGGATGAGCCTGGGCGTGGTGGCCCGCCGTACGAGCAGGCCCGAGGACTTGAGCACGTCCCGGGTGAGGGTCGGTGCCGCGGGGGCGCCGTTCGGCGAGTAGGCGATCGTGGTCTTCGGGTACGGCTTGTGCGGCGCGTCTGTGATCTTGGCGATGTGGTAGCCGCGCTCTTCGAGCTGTACGGCCACCAGCGAGCCGAGGCCCTTCCTGGCGGTCCCGTTGCGGACCTCGACCTGGATCTTCGACCGGGAGACCTTGGCCTGGCCGCCCTTGACGCCGGACCCCTTGACGGCCGTGTCCTTGGCGACGATCTGGAAGAGCTTCCTGCTCTGCGGCTCGACCCACTCGACCCGGCCCGGATAGGTGACGGAGTAGCGCCACGGCGTGGTGATGAAGTGGATCTGCCCGGCGGCCAGGCCCTGGGCGCTGGTCGCCAGGTCCTTCATCACGCTCGGGGTGAGCGCGGGGTCGGTGGTGACCGACTTGGTGGCCGCGTCGAGGAAGCCGAAGAGCCGGGCAGGGTCGGTGAGCGTCTCGCCGCTCATCACCTTCTTGATCATGGAGGCGATGAACATCTGCTGCCGCTGGATGCGCCCGATGTCCGAGCCGTCGCCCAGGCTGTAGCGGGCCCTGACGTAGCCGAGGGCCTGCTCGCCCTTGAGCGTCTGCTTGCCCGCGGGCAGGGTGAGCAGGGCCTTCTTGTCGCGGATCGGCTCGGGGATGCACACCTCGACCCCGCCGACCGCGTCGACCATGTCCTTGAAGCCGGTGAAGTCGACCTTCACGAAGTGGTCGATGCGGATGCCGGTGAGCGTCTCGATGGTCTTCCAGGTGCAGGTGATCCCGCCCGAGTTGAACGACTCGTTGATCATGCCCAGGTGCGCCCGCTGACCGGTGAGACCCGGCTTCGCCTTGCAGTCGGGGAGTTGGACCATCGAGTCACGGGGGAAGCTGACGACCATCGCGTTGTCCCGCTTCGGGGAGATGTGCGCGAGCATGATGGTGTCGGTGCGCTCGCCGGGGAACTTCCCGTACTTCGCGTTCTTGCCGCCGCGCTGGTCGGAGCCGACCACCAGGACGTTCAGCGCCTTGGTCGCGACCTTCACGGGGCGGGCGCCCAGTTCCTCGTCGGGGACCTCGATGTGTTTGACGTTGCCGCTCAGCCTGAGGTACGCACCCGCGACCGTCGCCACCGCCAGGACGACGACGGTGGTGACGATGGAAACCAGCCACCACAGCCACCTGCGGCGCCGCCGTGGGGGCTGGCCTTCCGGCTTCGTGGGCGCCTCTGTCAGCCCGCTACTCACGTGTCTCCCGGGGAGGATGGGTCAGGGACACGCCCATGACCGTGGAGCCGGTTCCCGGCCGTCGCTGAGTGTACTAATCCTCCGTAAGGGTGGGATAAGAACCGGGAATCACCCCATCCGCCCAGAACGGTGGAGCGCCCCAGCCTGCCCGTCGATCGGCAGGGTAGCGCGTGCGCACGTTCCGTGACCTGTGGACCGGTGGCTTCCGTAGAACCTTCGGTGGGAGATGTCCTGTTACGATCCGCCGGTGATGATCCGTGATGGACTGCCGGAGGATGTCCCCGCGGTCCTGGCGATGTTCGACAGCGCGGTCGCATGGCTGACGGCGCGGGGCCGTACCGGACAGTGGGGTGACCGGCCCTTCTCCGAGGACCCGGCCCGCGTCGAGAAGATCACCTCCTGGGCGCTCTCCGGCGGGATGCGCGTGGCCGAGGTGGACGGCGAGCCCGCGGGGTGTCTCGTGCTCGGCAACGCCGTCGAGTACGTGGAACCCGCGCCGGAACCCGAGCTCTACGTCCAGGGACTGGTGGTCGACCGCCGCTTCGGCGGCCACGGCGTCGGCGCGGCCCTGCTCGCCAGAGCCCGCGAGGAGGCGCTCGAAGGCGGGGCCGTGCTGCTGCGGGTGGACTGCTACGCCGGTGACGACGGCCGTCTTGTCGCCTACTACGAGAGCCAGGGCTTCACCAGGGCCGAGCCGTTCACGGTCGGCGAGTGGCCGGGACGGGTCCTGCAGATGAGGCTGTGACCTGAACGCGCGGGGCGGATCCCGCGGACGGGAGCGTGACCTGGGCACGCGGGGTCTGCGGACGGGAGCGTGACCTGGACATGGGGGCGGGCCCGCGGGCGGGAGTGTGACCGAAGTCGCGGTTGACCTCAAGTCAGCTTGAGGTTGCACGGTTGGGGGTACGAGCCGTGCACCCCGAGGAGGCCACCGTGCTGGACATCGCAGTGATCATCGCCAGTCCCCGCGAGGGCGGCGTCGGCACGACGATCGGCCGGTGGTTCCTCACGCAGGCCGGCCTGCGGGCCGACCTGCGCCTCGACGTGATGGAGCTGAGCCGTACCCCGCTTCCCCCCGCCCAGCCGTCCCTGACGGGCGACACCGGGCAGGAGGCCGCCGCGCTGGCCGCCAGGATCGCCGCCGCCGACGGCTTCGTGGTCATCACCCCGGAGTACAACCACGCCTACCCGGCCTGCCTGAAGCTGGCGATCGACGCGGTCCGCCACGAGTGGGCCGCCAAACCCGTCGGGTTCGTCTCGTACGGCGGTCGCTCCGGGGGTCTGCGCGCGGTCGAACAGCTCCGCCTCGTCTTCGCCGAACTGCACGTGGTGTCCCTGCGCGAGACGGTGAGCTTCCACCACACCCCCGTGCTGTTCGACGCCGAGGACAGACCGACCGGGGGCGACGGCGCCGACGGCGCGGTCAAGATCATGCTCGACCAGCTCATCTGGTGGGCGACCACCCTCAAACAGGGACGCCAGGCCAGGCCGTACACGACCTGAACTCAGGACTCCAGGGGATAGACGCGCAGCCAGTCGACCTCCATCCAGGCGTCGCCCTGGTCGCCCTGGCCGGGGAACCAGTCCAGCTGCAGGCAGACCGACATGGGGCTGCGGGCCGCGTTCGGCGAGCGGAACCACTCCTGCCCGTCGAGGTAGCCGACGACCCCCTCCGAGGTGTTCTCCACGGCGTAGGTGTGCCAGTCGGTCATGTCCACCTGGGCGTGTGACTGCTCCTGGCCCTGCGGCGTGTGCAGGAAGAAGTTGGGGCGCTGTCGCTGCGGGTCGTTGACGACCTCAAGGAAGTCGACCTCCTCCCCGGTGGAGCTGCGCACGTTCCCGCCGCCCTCCTGCGGCCACAGCAGGGCGACCGGGTGGTAGGACCCGGCCCCCGGGTACAGCCGGATACGCGTCTCCCAGCGGCCGTAGGTCTGGACGTGGCGGGCGGCCAGCCCGGCGGTCGTGCCGTCGGCGCGGCCGTACAGGTAGAGGGCGCCGTCGCCGAGGAAGAGCTGGTCCGGGGAGCGGCGGCCGTTGCCCGCGTGTCCCGGGGAGTCGTAGACGACCCACTCGTCCTCGTCGAGGTAGTCGTCGAACTCGGCGCACCAGGTGGGCGCGCCCCAGCCGAGGGCCTCGGCGTTCTTCGAGGGGGAGCAGTCGGCGCCGGACGACACCTGGCCCCGCGCGACGGTGAGGGTGCTCACCGCCAGCGCGGCCACCAGGCTGAGCACGGCTAATCGTAGGTTCGACCTGGACATCAGGGTCGCCGCTCCTGTGGTCTGGCGCAGAGCGCGGAAGGACTGAAGCTCCAGCAACCCGGTGCCCTCGGCGACCAGGTCCCGGACGGGTTCGCGGGACGGCCCTCACGCCCGGCGGGTGGCCCGAAGGCCCACCGGGAGGTCACGGCCGCCGACCACGACGTGTTCGCCGCCGCGGTGGGGAACTCGGAGGTACGGCTGTGCCACGGCCCGAGGCTCCAGCACGCGGCGAGCTGGTCGGCGCCGCAGACCCCGGAACCGATGGAGTGCCGCAACGGCGGCAACGGGACGACGACCGCGGAGAAGGGGGACGGCGGGAAGGGCACGGCGGCGGGCCCGGCGGACGGTGCCGCGGCCGGTGTCGTGGTCGGCGGCACCGTGGACGACACCGTGGTCGGCACCGTGGGAGTGGTCGTGGGTACGGCGGTCGCGTCCGGCGTGGCCGTGGTGGGGGCCGGAGTCGAGGTCAGGGCCGGGGTCGGCGTCGGCGTCGGGGTCGGCGGGGTCGGTTCGGGCGGGGCGACGGCGGAGACCGACGGGCTCTTGGTCGTCGCCTCGGGGCTCGTGCCGGTCTTCGACTTCTGCCGCGTCTTCCTCCGGGCCCTCTCGTGGGCCTTCTCGCCGCCGCTCTTCTTCGCGCCGGTCTTCTTGGCGGTGCCCTTCTTGGTGGTGTCGTTCTTTCCCGGGTCCTTCTTCTCGGCGTGCTTCGCGCCGGGCTTCTCGTTGGAAGGCTCCTTCGCGGCGGGCTTCTTACCGGTGGATTTCTTCGGCGGCTTCGGGGAGGCGGTCAGGTCGTCGCCCGGCTTCTGCGCCGTGGCCGGGACGGGCGGCGTCGTGGCCACCTGCGGAACCTCACCCTTGCCGGGCTTGCCGAGACTCGGGGAGGGAGCGGGGGCCGGGGTCGCCGGATCGTCGACCGAGAGCGAGTCGATGTCACTCGTCTTCCCGGTGGGCGCCTTCAACGCCGCGACGGCGGGAGCCTCCTGCGTCGTGGGAACGTCGTCCGAGTCCGTGTCGGAGGAGGGCTTCTTGTGCGCCGCCTTGGGGCGTGCGAGCGGCTTCGACGAGGAGGTCCCCTTACCGGTTTCGGACTCCTCGACGGGTCCCTTCGCGGGCTTCTTGGCCTGCTTCTTGGCGGGCTTCTTCGCGGAGTCGTCACCGGGGTGATCGGCGGAATCGCCGTCGGAATGGTCGGTGGGCCGGTCGGATTCCGGGGCGTCAGGGGAGCCGGGGTCGGCCTCCTCGGCGGGCGCCACCTCCCCGGCCTCCTTCGATCCCCCGGCGCCCCCGGAGTCCTGGGAGATCGACGAACCCTCCGAGTCGGAGAGCGGGGAGGTGTCCGACTCGGCCTCGGGAGCCGTCTGGGAGGTGGTCGAGGTCTCACTCGCGGGCTCGGCCAGGGCGCTCCACGGGTGGGCGGCGACCGCTCCCGCCGTCGCGGAGACCCCGGCGAGCAGCAGGCCTGACATCAGGGTGACGCGCCGGGACGGGATGCGTCGGGGCATGGCGGTCCTCCTCGATCTAGGGGGTGGGGTCGGAACCGGCGATGGGCTTCCAGCCCGCGGCGGTGAACTCGGGGCTGCCGGGCAGGGCGACCTGGGGCACCGTGGTCGTGACCGGGTCGGGGATGTTGACCCAGTCACCCTGGCTCGGGCCACGCATGGTGGGGTTCCAGCTCATGAGCAGGTTCATGGCGTACGGGCTCGAATAGGTGGGGTCGGTGTCCCCGACGCCCTTGGTCGCGGTCACCTGGACCAGGACGGAGACCTGGACCAGGTCCTTCGAGCGGGAACGCCACTGGACGCCGATCGTCCTGGTCCGCATCGCGGCGTCCTCGGGCAGCGGCCCGGTCCTGGGCAGGCCGAGGGTCTGCCGCCATCCGGCGACCGCCGCCCGCGCCCCGGCCAGGGCCGTGTCCCGCTGCTCCGGCGGGGCGTACAGGATGGCGGCGTGCTCGGCCTGGGCGACGTCCAGCGTCCAGGCGCCCTCAAGCGCGGCGGCGGCGGCCGAGGCCGCCCCCAGGTCCGTGTGCGGGAACCCGACGGGATAACCCGCCTCGCTCTCGTAGCCGGACGGCTGCGCGAGCACGACGCCCCCGCCTCCGTCCTCGGCGGTGGAGACCGTCGAGACCACCTGGGGTTCCTGGCCGCCTCCCACGACGCGCCACATCACGGCCGCCAGCAGGATGGCCCCGACCATCGAGACGACGACGAGGAGCATCCTGCGGTTGTTGCGCGGCGGGCCGAGGTCCCAGTCCAGGTCTCCGTTCTTGGCCACTAGCGGCTCCGGTCCTGGCGCTGGCCGAACGCCTGGCCCGCCGCGGCGGCCAGACGCAGGTAGGCGCCCCTGGTGGTGGGGCGCAGCCGTACGAGGTCGACCTCGGCGCCCTCCTTGAGATGCGGGTCGTACGGCACGCGGATCACCGAGCGGCAGCGGGCGGCGAAGTGCCGTTCGAGCAGGCTGACGTCCACGTCGGACTTGGGCTCGACGGCGTTGAGCACGACGATGGCGTTCCTGACCAGGTCGGAGTGGCCGTGGGCGGTCAGCCAGTCCAACGTCGCGGCGGCCGAGTTGGCGCCGTCGACGGCGACGAGGCTGACCAGCACGATCTGGTCGGCCAGCTCCAGCGTCGCCCCCATGGCGCCGTGCAGCAGCCCCGTCCCGCAGTCGGTGATGCAGATGGAGTAGTAACGCTCGATGAGCCCGGCGACCGTCCGGTAGTCGTCGGCGTCGAACGCCTCGCTCACCGCCGGGTCGCTGTCGGAGGCGAGGACCTCCAGCCGGGCGGGCGACTGGGAGGTGAAGGCACGCGCGTCGGCGTAACGCATGATGTGCGGGGCCTCGGCGAGCATGGTGCGGATGGTCGCCGCGGTCTCCGACTTGACCTTCAGCCCGAGGGTGCCCCGGTCGGGGTTGGCGTCGATGGCGATCACCCGGTCGCCCCGCAGGGAGGCCAGGGTGTTGCCGAGGGCGACGGTCGTGGTGGTCTTGCCGACCCCGCCCTTGAGGCTCATCACCGCGATCCGGTGGTGGCCGCTGGCCACCGGGGTCTGGGCCTGGGCGATCAGCGTGCGGCGTTCCAGTTCGGCGCTCGACTCGGCGGGGGTGATCCTCCCGCCGGAGACCTGCCACACCAGGCGGCGCCAGCCGCCGGTCGGTTCGGGACGTCGGTTGATGAGCAGGTGTTCGGCGGTGAGGGGGACCGTCTCCTGGAACGGTTCGCCCTGCGGGGGCGGCGAAGCCTGGATCTGGGGGGACGTCTCCGTCATGGCCAGGGTCCTTTCACAGAGGGCAGCGCGGGAGGTCAGCAGGTCTGCCAGCGCACCGTGGTGGTGATCGAGTCGTCGGGTCCGTGGACGGTCAGGGAGGTCGTCGCGGTGAAGGGCGTGCCGCACCAGTGGCGGATGCGGTGGGCGCGCAGGGTGATCACGTCGGGGCGGCCCGGCCGCGTGGTGCCGCTCGACGGGCGCACCGTCAGGCCGGGGGCCGTGACGCGCCACCGCAGGGGGGAGCCCGTCACGGTGAGGAGGATGTTCCCCTGGCCGAACTCGTCGAGCGTCACCAGAGGCGGGACGCGCACCCGTTTGGCGAGCTCCCCCGAGCCTCCCGGCTCTCCCGAGGCGGATCCGGACGACTCGGTCCCGGGGAACGTCAGCTGGGGCGAGGCCGTCGGCCGGTCGGGTGTCTGGCTCTGCGTGGTCGTCCGCAGGGAGGTCACCGCGTCCCGCGACCCCATCACGGGCGCCAGGAGGTTCATTCCCAGCAGGGTGCCCGTCGCGCCCGCGACCACGACGATCACGACCTTGACGGTGGTGTTCCTGAGCCACGTCCCGACGGGGGCGAGCGCCTCCAGGACGCGGACCCCGAGGGGGTACCCCTCCGTCTCGTCCGGCTCGTGTCCCGTCGCGGGCTTCGGGGCGGGCTTGCGGACAGGCTTCTGGGGGGACTTCTGGGAGGACTTCGCGACGGCGGGCAGGGACGGCATGGTGGCCGAGGCGTCCGTCTCGCGCTCGGCGGTGTTCCGCGCCCACGCCTGGGTGAACAGGGCGTCGTAGAGCGGGGTGTTCTGTCCGGGGACGGGCGGCGCGAGCGGCGGCCCCGAGGGCCCAGGGGCGGGCAGCACGGGCAGGGACGGCAACGTGGGACGGTCCCCGTGCCGCTCGGTGGGCCTTGGGGACCCGGGAGGCCTGGGGGAGCGGTCTCCCGAGGCCGGGCCGTACGGCATGGAGCGGTCCCGGCGGCTGCGCCGGTCGGTTTCGGTTTCGGTCGCGGGGTGGTCCCGGCGGTCGGCGCCCTCCTTCGGCCCGGTACGGCTCACGCCCTCGGGACGGACGGTCCGGTAGGGCATCGTGGAGCGGTCCTGCCTGGCGGAACGTGCCCGGGGGTCCACGGTGACGGGGGGCCCGGCGGCGGGTTCGGTGCCGGTTTCGGCGACGGCCGTGGGCGCGGCGAGCGGTCCCGCTCCGGCGATGCCCGGGGAACGCCTGGCCGGGGGCTTCGGCGCGGACGGTGGCGGCTCGGGCAGGGAGTCCATGAGCTGACGCCGGACCTGCGGGGGAAGCGAGCGGATGCGCGGATGGGAGACCATCTGCGGGACCGTGTAACGGATGTTGATCGGCCGCGCGCACACCGGGCACTTCAGCATGTGGGAGATCAGTTCCCCCCGCGCCTCCGCGTCGATGTCGGCGGCCGTCCACTCCTCCTCGGGGAAGATCCGCTCGACGAGGGGGCCCAGCTCGGGGCAGGTGCGGCGGTGGTTGGCGAGGGCGTCGAGTCCGCTGGCCAGGATCTCCAGCAGGTCCTGGGTGCGGGTGGCGAGCCTGGTGACCTCCTCGACCGGCATGGCCAGGACGTGCGCGAGGTCCTCGGTGGTGAGTCCGTGGCGGTACATCAGTCTGAGCGTCTCGGTGCCCAGTGGTTCGACGAGCGACCAGACGCGCTCGGTGACCTCCTCGTCCGGCATGCCGGGTCCCGTGTCGGGGACGTAGATCTCCCGGTGCTCGGGGGACGCCAGGCAGTCACGCCGCAGGGCGGAGAACAGCCGTCCTCTGACGCCGACGCCCTCCGGCGGGGACGGCTCGGCCAGGCACGCGGTCAGCACGGAGGCGACCGCGGGTAACGCCCGGCCTGAGGCGAGGTGGGAGGCGGCGTAGTCCAGCAGGTGCGCGCCGTGTTCGCCCACCCACGCCGCCCCCTCGCCGCCGGCGCCGGGCGTGACACGCCCGGCGCCGGTGGAGGTGCTCATGGTCCGGTGTGCCCGTCCTGGTCCGGCTCGACCTGGCCGGGGCCGTTCTTGATGTAGCGACGGGTCTCGTACGGCCCCGCGTCGGACGGGGTCTCCCGCCGCTGCTGCTTGGAGTGGCTCGTCTGCTGGTCGGGCTGCGGCTGGGCGGGTACGAGGCCGCCGGACTGGCCGTGCTTGCCGGACTGGGCCGGGGGCTGCTGGCCGTACTCGCCGTTCTGGCCCTGCTGACCCTGCTGGTCGGGCTGGCCCTGCTGACCGGGCTGGTCGTCCTGGCCGTAGGGGTCGTACTGGTCGTTCTGCTCCGGCTGCTGCTGGTCGGGCTGCTGCTCCGGCTGGGTGGGGGCCTGCGGGGACTGGGCGGGAGCCTGGTCCGTCACCACGAACTCCAGGTTCCGCTCGGGCAGGCCGGTGAACTTGGTCCAGTTGCTGACCTCGCCGGGCGCGGGCTCGGCGTAGAGCCAGCGGACGAAGGCGGGCCACCGGCAGGAGTCGCGGGGGATGACCGCGCCGTCCTGGTCGGCGCCGAGCTCACGCAGCTCGTCCTCGGTGTAGTCACGGCACGGCGGGGTTCCCGGCGGGGCGATGTTGAGGTCCCACACGCCGTTCTCGTCGGTGTAGCGCATGTTCTTGTCGAGCCCCAGAGCCTCCTGGGCCCGCTTGAGCAGCTCGGGGTCCTTGAAGACCGGCAGCGTCTCCACTTCCGCTCCCATGGGGGCGGGCTGGAGCACGGTCTGGTCGGGTGCCTGCCCGGAGTCGGGCGCCTGCTCGGAGTCGGGGGCGGGGAGCGTCTGACCGTACTTCTTGGGCGCGGACTGCCCGTACGGGTTGTGCTTGCCCGAGGGCCGGGGCTTGGTCGGGCCGTCCAGGGGCTGGTTGACCGGGCTCTGGGGCTTCTGCTTGGCGGCTGTCTTGGGCGGCGTGACCGGCTTGGCCGTGCTGTTGGGCAGGGCGGGCTTGAGGGTGCCGGTCGGTTTGGCAGCCTTGGGCGGGTTGGGAGAGTCCGGCTGCGGCTTCTCCTCACGGTCGGCGACCTTCGGCGCGTCCGCGCCGATGCCGAGCTTCGGCTTCTCCGCGAGGGTCGCGGGCTTGTCGATCACGCTGCCGTTGTCCGAGATGCCCCCGCTGACCTTCTTCGTCGGCGAGGCTGGGGGCGGGGCGGCCTTGGTGTTCGTCTTCGGGGGCTGGACCGGGGCGGAGACGGGCGCCTTCTGCGTGGTGCCGCCACCTCCGCCACCTCCGCCTCCGCCGCCCGTGTTGCTCTTCGGCGGGGTGTCGTTCTTGACGGGCTTGACCGTCGCCGTGTCCTTGGTGTCCTTAGCGTCCTTGGTGTCCTTGGTCGTTCCCGACTTGGGGTTGCCGGGACGCTGGAGCGGGGCCGTGGCGCTGGCCAGCACGGGCAGGCCGATGCAGCCTCCCGCGCTTCCTGAGACGGCGTGCCCGTCGGCGGTCGCGGTCAGGCAGACCTTCGCACCGGCCAGAACCGTGCCGAGAGGCCCCTTCTTGCTGATCGCGCTGCCCGCGTCGGAGCCGGACAGCGGCGGGGCGTCGCCCGCCTTCCACGCCTGGGCGAGTTCGTCCAGGTGATAGGTCCCCGCGGCCAGCCGTACGGCCTGCTCGGCGGGGGGCTGGGAACGGGCGGCGATGACGGTTCCCAGCCCGGCGCCGGCACCGAACACGCCGATCGCGATGCTCGCGGTGATCACCGTCGCACGTGAGGGCTTACGTGAAGGTGTCATATGGGCGTTCCTCTTCTCCCGGTGGGGCGTCAGTCGCCGTGGCTCTCCAGGACCTCGCTCCACTCGCCCAGTACGCGGACGGGGTCGGTGGAGCCGGCGGGGGGTACATATGTCACGTACATCCGTCCATAGGTGGCGCTCGCCGAGTGGGTGAACGCCTTGTTGCGCGTGCGGACGGCGGCGGGACCCTTCAGGGTGACCTTCGCCCCCGCGCGCTCGGCCATGCGGGTGTCGGTTGAGCGCGCCGAGTACCAGACCAGGGCGCCCCCGTCCCCGGTTCGCAGCGCCCGGATCGGGCCCTCCTGACGGTAGGTCAGGCTGAGGATCCACCCGGCGTCCTCAAGCTGGGCGCGTTCCTGCTGCCAGAACTTCACGGTCTCGCTGGTCCACGGCCCGTCCTCGAACCTCTGGTCGGGCTTGGCGCTCTCCAGGCTCTCCAGGTGTTCCTCGGCGATCTGGCGCGGGGTCGCGACCAGGCCGGTGGCGTTCTCCGGCAGGCTCGTGGCGTAGCCTTCGGCGTCCGTGGCGATCTTGGGGAAGGCGGGCAGGATCGCGCGGGTGTCGGCTCCCGAGGCGACCAGGCGCCAGCCCGCCGGGGTCGAGCTCATCAGGTCGACGACCCTGGCGATGCCGGTCTCGTGGGCGACCGCGACGAACCAGTCGGGGGAGCCCTCGACGTGCCGGGGCACCCACACCTGCGGGTTCGGCCATGTGCCCGAGGCGACCGATTCGCCCTGCATCTTGGCGGTCTTGAAGCTGGCCCTGGTCATCTCGACCGCCAGTCCGCCTTCGAGCTTGCCCATGGCCGCCGAGTCCATCCGGGACTGGACCGCCGACAGGTTCTTCTGGTACGAGCCGTGGATGCGGTAGGCCTGCCGGACGGTGAGCTGGGGGGACTCCTCGGGCTTCGCGGTCGTCCCGATGGCGGTCTTGCCCGGTGGCGCGGTGGCGGAGGCGCCGTCCCCGGTGCCGCTCCGGTCGACGTAGACCGAGGCGGAGGGGGCGGGCTTCCCGGCGTCGATGTCCGAGGGACTCCGCGACGCCGCTCCCCAGCCCGCGCTGGACGTCTGCGGCGAGGGGTCGGCCACGAGGGTCTGCGGGGTCGCGGAGTTGGCCCTGATCAGCCAGACGCCCGCGCCCGCGACGACCACGGAGAGGGTTCCGAACAGTACGGCGCGGCGCCAGTTGAACGTCGGCAGGCTATCGGGGTGCCAGTCGGACTCGTGCTCAGATTCGTCTCCGGGGGAAGCGCCGCCACGACCGGGAGGCCAGGCTTCCTCATCTGGGAAATCTGATGCACGCCATGACATAGGTCCAAATATTAGACTGACCGTGATCCATTGGGAAGGTAAAGCGCAATGGTAATCGGCACTTATGGTTATTAAGTTATAAATAATACATAATCATAGATAAGTGCTGTCCGAAACCCCTCCTTTGCGGCTGGGTGCCGAGGCCGTACGGGGGATGCCGGAGCCTCTCTGGAGAGGTTCGCGGCCTGGGGTTTGCGCTGGTCTGCGCTATTTGCTGGCGATCTGATATTTCCCTGAAGCGGGGTTTCCGTTCTCCTTGCGTTGTATTTCCGTTTTCCGAGGGTAGGGGCGGGGAGCCGGAAATCGTGTCCAGCCCCGAGGCGCCGCCCCGGTCCCCCGGCGGCCGGACGGAATGGCCCGTGTCCTTTCGAGGCGTCCGATCGGGTGAGCTGAACACGACAATTAGGGGCTGTCCCTTTTCCCGAACTCGCGAGGGTTTCCCGGCGCGGGTCAGCCGATCCGCACGGGCTCGTCGTCCTGCGCGCGGCCCGCGTCGTCGAGGACCACCTCCGGGATCTCCCTGGGAACACCGCGCAGCGCGAACAGCACGGCCACCGCCAGTACGGCCAGCAGCGCGGCCCCCGTGACCAGCGTGGTCCGCATGCCGTCGAGGAAGGCCAGCCTCGCGGCCCGCTCGACGGCCTCCGCGACCTGGGCGGGCAGGCCGGCCGCGGCCTGCAGCGCCCCGCCGAGTGACTCCCCGATCTGCCCGGCCACCCGGTCCGGCACCCCGGCGGGCAGCCGCAGGCCGTCGCGGTAGGCGCCGTTCAGCACACTCCCCAGCACGGCGATGCCCAGCGCCCCGCCCATCTCCTGACCGGTCTCCGCGATGGCGGAGGCCGCCCCGGCCCGCTCCCTGGGGACGGAGGCCAGGATGGTGTCACCGGTGACGGCGAAGGCGAACCCGTTGCCGAACCCCGCGAGGACCATGGCGAGCAGCATGTACGGGTAGCCGGTGTCCGTCCCGAACCGGCTGTACAGCACGAACGCCGTCGCGCCGAGGACCAGCCCGAGGGCCACGACCCGGGCCCTGCCGAGCAGGCCGACCAGCGGGGTCGCCAGGGCGCCGCCGACCGCCGCGCCGAGTCCGCCGGGCAGGCTCGCCAGTCCCGAGACCAGCGGCGACCACCCCAGGACGAGCTGGAAGTACTGCGCGAAGGCCAGCGAGGCCGCGAGCATGGAGAAGATGCACACGACGTTGGCCCCGACCGCGCCGGAGAAGGCGCGGTGGTGGAAGAGCCGCACGTCGATGAGGGGTTCGGCCAGCCGCCGCTGACGCCGGACGAACAGGGCGAGAACGACCGCGCCGACCACCGCCGCGACCAGGACGCCGGGCGCGGTCACCCCGTCGTGGGCGGCGTTCTTCACCGCGTAGATGACCGCGACCACCCCGACGATCGACAGCGGGACGCTGACCAGGTCGATCCGCCCCGGGTTCGGGTTGCGCGACTCGGGGAGCACGAGGGCGCCGGCGACGATGATGAGCGCGGCGACCGGGACGTTGACCAGGAAGACCGACCCCCACCAGAAGTGGTCGAGCAGCAGGCCCCCGATCACCGGGCCGAGGGCGAAGCCGAGCGCCGAGACGCTGCTCCAGACGCCGACCGCGGTGGCCCGCTCGCGGGGGGAGGTGAAGACGTTGCGGATGATCGACAGGGTCGAGGGCATGACGGTCGCGCCCGCGACGCCGAGCAGCGCCCTGGCGGCGATCAGCAGCTCCGGCGTCGGGGCGTAGGCCGTCAGCGCGGAGGCGCAGGCGAAGGCGGCGAGCCCGGCCAGCAGCAGCCTCCTGCGCCCGATCCGGTCGCCGAGGTTGCCCATCGTGACCAGGAGCCCGGCCAGGGCGAAGCCGTACACGTCGACGATCCACAGGAACTGGGTGGCGGAGGGACGCATGTCCCGCGTCAGCTTCGGCGCGGCCAGGTGGAGCACGGTCAGATCGATGCTGAGGAGCAGTACGGCGAGGCAGGCGACGGCCAGTGTGCCCCACCGGCGGGAGGAGGAGATCATGGGAGGAGCGTCGGTGGCGGCGTTGACGGGACGCTGACCGGACGCTGACGGCCCGTCCGGTTGCGCTCCCGTGGATCAGGGAAGCCCTCCGGTAGGCGGGAACGGGGACGACGGAGGGAAGGCAATGCGGGTAGCGGTGCTCGGGATGGGTCGGATGGGCAGGGCGATGGCCCAGCGACTGCTCGCCCGCGGTCACACGGTGCGGGTCTGGAACCGTACGCCGGGCAGGGCCGCCGAGGTGGTCGACGCGGGCGCGGCCGAGGTCCACTCACCGCTGGACGCCGCGCTGGACGCCGAGGCCGTGCTGCTGTCCCTCGCCGACGACCGGGCCAGTCGCGACGTCATGGGACGGCTCGTCGCCCTCGGGCAGGACGAGGCGACGGTCATCGCCGACATGAGCACCGTCTCCCCCTCGACCTCCCGCGATCTGCGGGACATCGCGCCGGGCCGCCGTTTCGTGGCCGCGCCGGTCATCGGGGGGCCGCAGGCCGTGGTCGAGGGACAGGCCACGGTGCTGATCGGCGGAGATCGGGAGTACGCCCGCGACCTCGACCCCGTCTGGTGCGACCTGTTCGCGGTCCAGCACTACTGCGGGGAGGACCCGGGTGGCGCGCTGACGTTCAAGCTGCTCAGCAACTATCTGCTCATGGCCGGGCTCGCCGTGCTCGGCGAGGTGGTCGCGACCGGTCAGGCGGCCGGACTCGACCAGGAGAGGCTTCGCGACTTCCTGAGCCGCTGGCCGACCGTCGCCCCCGCCCTGCACAACCGGCTCGACGACGTCCTCGACGGCGACCACAAGGGCTGGTTCACCACCCCGCTCGGCGCCAAGGACGTACGGCTGGCCGTCGAGCTCGGGGAGTCCCTCGGTCTCGACCTGCCCGTCGCCCGGCTGGTCGAGCGACGCTACGAGGAGGCCGCGGAGAACGGCTGGGCGGACCGCGACATCGCGGCGGTCGTCGAGCTGGTTCGCCACCGTCCGGAACCCCCCAGGTGACGGCCGGAAAACACGGCTGATTTCCTTCAAGCGCTGATAAACCCCGGCTTGACAGGAATTCCCAACATCCCTACTGTCTGTGTAGGTAATACAGGAAATAGCGCACATATCCCTGTTTAGGGACTCTGTGTGGGACAGCACTTCCGTGGCCACTCTCGCGATAGGGGCGACGAGATCGATGGCAAGAACGAGAGCTGATCTTTCCGGCGCACGCGGGGCGGCGACGTCCCGTCCGGAGCCTGGTGGCGTGTCCACCACCTGTCGGACCTGTACCGAGAGCTGAGAGGCCGGGGGCCGCCGAAGCGGCTGACCCGTTTCGTTTTCCGTGGCGCGTGCCCCTGGGGCCGGGGCCGCCGGATCGCCGTGTCTGTCTCACGGGCGCCGTCGCCACAGGCCGAAGGTTGGGCCGACTCCTCCAGAAACCGGGGTTGAATCATCATGCGGACGTTGACGGAGCACACGAACACGCTGCTGGGGATATTTCCCAAGAAAATCGAAGAACTTAAAAAGGACGGGCTTTATCGCAGTTTCGTGCCCTTCTCCCACCTGGCCACCGAACGCGGCCACGCGGTACACGGCGCCGACGACGGGGTAGGCGACGGTGCGGGCCGGGTCCAGGTCTGGTGCAGCAACGACTACCTCGGGCTCAGCCAGCACCCCGAGGTCATCCGGGCGCAACTCGACTCGACCGTGGAACACGGCACGGGCAGCGGCGGCTCACGCAACATCGCGGGCACCAGCGCGGCCCACGTCGAACTGGAGACCAGACTCGCGGCCTGGCACGGCAAGGAACGCGCGCTGGTCTTCTCCAGCGGCTACATCGCCAACTTCGAGACGCTGAGCACCGTCATCTCCGCGCTCCCCGGCATCGTCGTCTTCTCCGACGCCAAGAACCACCGCTCCCTCATCGAGGGGATCCTCCGTACGGGATGCGCGAAACACATCTTCCCGCACAACGACCTCGACGAGCTGGAGAGGGCGCTCGCCCAGTACGACCACGACCGTCCCAAACTGATCGTGTTCGAGACCGTCTACTCGATGGACGGCGACGTCTCCCCGGTGCGCGCCATCTGCGACCTCGCGGAAAGGTACAACGCGCTGACCTTCGTGGACGAGACGCACGCCGTGGGCACCAGGGGCCCGACGGGCGCCGGAGTGTGCGAGGAGGCGGGGGAGAACAGGCCGACCTTCGTGCAGGGCGTCTTCAGCAAGGCCTTCGGGACGGTCGGCGGATACGTGGCGGGTCCCGACGCGGCGCTTGACTACGTTCGCTCCCACGCGCCCGGGTTCATCTTCACCACCTCGCTGCCGCACTCCAGCCTGGACGCCACGCTCAGGAGCCTGGAGCTCATCCAGGACGGCGACGCCCTCAGGCGCGCGCTGGCCGACAACGTGCGCCACCTGAAACAGGCGCTGCAGGCCGCCGGGATCGGCTTCCTCGACGCGGACAGCCACCTGGTCCCGGTGCTCGTGCCCGGCGCCGAACACGTCAGGCGGGTGGCGCGCGTGCTCTTCGAGGAACACGACGTCTACGTCACCCCGATCAACTTCCCCTCCGTGCCCAGGGGCGCGGAGCGCTTCCGGATCACCGTTCCGCCCTTCAGGACCTCCGGCCAGATCGACGACTTCGTCGTCGCGCTGCGCAAGAGCCTGGACTCCTGAACGCCTCAGAATCCGACGAGAGGGCCAACCATGACGATCAGTGAGATCACCCCCTTCATCGGCGCCGAACTGACCGGCGTCACCTACGAGGACCTCGAACGCCCCGAACTCTTCGACCAGCTCGTGGACAATCTGCGACGACGCGAACTCGTGGTCGTGCGCGGCGTCGAGCTGACCCCGAAACAGCAGATCACCCTGGCCAGGCGCCTCGGCAGACCCGTTCCCTTCCTGCTCAGGGAGTACCGCCATCCGGAGTTCGAAGAGATCATGATCTCCTCGAACGAGGTGCGGAACAACAAACCGGTCGGGGTGGCCAGGGTCGGCAACTTCTGGCACCAGGACTCCTCCTACATCGCCGACCCGGCGCCCTACACCATGCTGCACGGCGTGAACGTGCCCTCGACCAGCGGGCACACGCTCTACGCCAGCGCCGTGGACGTCTACGAACGTCTCCCCGAGGAGTGGAAGCGCAGGATCGCCGGGAGGAACGCCCTGGCGACCGTCAACAAGCGCCTGCGGATCGGCAAGGAGCACGTCGGCCTGTCGGTGGCCGAGTTCCGCGCGCTGATCGACATCGAGCACCCGAAGGTCGAGCACCCCCTGGTGCGCGAGGACCCCTTCACCGGACGTCCCTACCTGTACGGCTCGCCCGAGTACCTCGACTCGGTGGTCGGCTTCGACGCCAACGAGAACGCGGCCTTCTTCGCGCTCGTCGACGAACTCGTCCAGGACCCCGAGCACGTCTACACCCACCGCTGGACCCCCAACGACCTGGTCATCTGGAAGACCGCGACGACCTACCACTGCGCGACCGCCGTCGAGCCGGGCGTCGGGCGGACGGTGCACCGCGTCAGCATCCAGTCCGGTGACTGATGGGCGGCATCGTCGACTTCGAGGTCCGTCTCCCCAGGGGACGGGCCGCCGTCCACCTGATGCACCGGGCCTCCGGCGTGCCGGTCGAGGCCATCAGGGAGATCACGCACACCGAGGAGTTCCCCGTCCTGGGCGAGACGGAACAGTCCTGGGAACTCGCCGCCGAGTCGGCCAGGGCACTGCTCAGCCGTACGGCGACGCGGCCGGAGGACGTCAGGCAGGTGATCTTCGCGGGCTCCGGTGAGTGGGACGTCCCGTTCTGGTCGCCGGCGGCGCGGGTGGCCGCGGAACTCGGCGTCGAGGACGCGCACTGCTTCGAGGTGGCCAACTTCTGCAACGCGGGAACGACCGCGATCAGGATCGCCCTCGACCGGCTCGCCGGGCAGCGCGGCGACGGGTACGCGCTGGTGCTCGTCGCCGACCGGCTCAGCCAGCTGGTCGACCACGCCGACCCCGGGTCCAAGGAGCTGTTCAACTTCGGCGACGCGGCGGCGGCCGTACTGCTGTCGAGGCGGGAGGCCGCCTTCGAGGTGCTGCACACCGCGGTGCGGACCGACCCGAGCTGGGCCGACTACTACCACGGCGAGCAGCGGGACGGACGCCTGGTCATCCGCAGGGGTCCCCACCGCTCCGGGCTCGCCGACGCCTACGTGGACAACTTCACCCGGCTGGTCGAGGAGACCCTGCGGGCC
Organism: Streptosporangium sp. NPDC001559; assembly: GCF_042893955.1. Lineage (NCBI taxonomy): Bacteria > Bacillati > Actinomycetota > Actinomycetes > Streptosporangiales > Streptosporangiaceae > Streptosporangium > Streptosporangium sp. NPDC001559. The sequence continues at coordinate 277,842 of NZ_JBIAVG010000011.1, read as the reverse complement.
GTCGGCGGCAAACGGGACGACGTCGCCCACTTCCTGATCAACCAGGGTGACCGGAGGATGCACGAGCGGCTGCTGCGGGAGCTCGGGCTGCCACGGGAGAAGAGCGTCTTCAACTACCACAGGCTCGGCCACATGGGAGGCGCCGACACCCTGATCGCCCTGGACGGGCTCAGGGAACGGCGGGCGCTGCGGCGCGGGGACCTGGTCCTCCTGGCCACGAGCGCCATGGGCTTCAGCTGGGGAGTCACCGCATTGGAGTACGCGCGATGAAGATTCTGGTCGTCCACCAGGTTCCCTACCGGAAGATCGACTACCACCTCGCCATCGACCACGAGGTCCACGACGTCACCTACGTCGGCCGCGCGGAGCGGATCGCCGAACTGCCCGAGGGGCTGCGCTGCCGGAGACTTGAGGTCGGCCCGGCCGACGACCTGGCCGGGTGGATCATCGAGAACGTCTCCCCCGCCGAGGGGTTCGAGCAGCTGCTGTCGCTGTCGGAGGACGGTGTCCTGCTGGCCTGGCGGGTACGGCGCCACCTCGGGATCGAGGGCCCCTCCCTCGACCGGCTGCGCCGGGTGCGCGACAAGGTCAGCATGAAGGAGGCGCTCGAAGGCTCGGGGGTGCGTCACCCGCGTTTCGTGGCGGCCGACGCCGTATCCGGTTCGCTGCCGTGGAGCGGCAGGACCGTCCTCAAACCCCGGCAGGGCGCCTCAAGTCAGGAGGTCGTCATCCACGAGACGGCCGAGGCGGCGCTGACCGCCTGCCGCGCGCTCGGCGACCCCGGCGGGTTCGAGCTTGAGGAGTACGTGGACGGCGACGTCCTGCACGCCGACGGGCTGGTCCAGGACGGCGAGCTGGTCGACGTCGTGTTCAGCAGGTGCGTGCGGACGCCGCTGGACTTCGCGCAGGGGACGCCGATCGCCTCGCACCAGATCCAGCACGACGAACGCCACCGGGTCTTCGCCGAACGGGCGCTCAAGGCACTGGAGATCGACACCGGCTGCGTCCACCTTGAGTTCTTCGAGACCAAGGAGCAGGAGCTGGTCTTCCTTGAGGTCGCCAACCGGCTCGGCGGCGCGGGCATCGTGACCTCGCACCTGCGCCACACCGGGGTGCACCTGCCCTCGCACGAGATCGCCATCCGCCTCGGCTGGCCCAGGCCGCGACCGAGGCCGGCGAGCGGGCGCTACCACGGCTTCGCCATCTTCCCCGGACACCACCTGAAGCCGGCGGAGGGCTACACGGTGGAGGTGCCCGACCACATCAGGAACCACCCGTGGGTGGACAAGGTGCACAGCCTGGACGGCAGGCAGTCGCTGCCCGACCACATCTCCTACCAGGAGTGGGAGATCCCCGTCTTCATCGAGGCCTCGCACCCCGACCCCGGCGTGCTCAGGCAGATCCTCGGCGAGTTCGTCCTGGCCCCCCTCGTGAGACCGGGAGGCCCTTCCACCGGGCGGGAAGGCCGGCTCGTCAGGCCGGGGGGCGCGGAGCTCGTCAGGCCGGAGGGCGCGCGGTGAGGCACTATCCGACCGACCTGCTGCTGGCCGTCGAACACGCGGAACGCCATCCCGTGGAGGCGCTCGCCGAGCACGGGCTGACCGGCCTGCTGAACGGCACCGCGCTCACCGAGGCCCTCGACGAGTTGTTCGACGGCCTCGGCCGGTATCCGTGGCGGCCCCTGCCCGACGGCGACGTCGAGGAGTTCGCCCCCGTCGGCACGGTGCCGCTGGACGACGAGGAACCGCGGGCCACCCTGCGCGGCCTGCTGTACGGCCTGGCCACCGGCAACCGGGTCGTCGTGCGCACCGGGCGCCGGGACCTGTGGCTCGCGGTGACCGGCCTGCTGACCGGGGCGGGCGTGCCCCTGCCCGACGTCACGGTGACGGACCGGGACGACCGTACGGCGGGGCCGCCCTTCGAGGTCCCGCCGCCCCGGGTCCGGGGCGACTTCCCCACCGAGGCCGCCAGGCAGGCCGCCGAACTGGCCGCCGACGCCAGGGCCGGGTGGGTCGGGCGGCTGTTCACCCGCGACCACCTGGCCGGTGTCTCCCTGGCCGTGGCCCGGGGCCGGGACGTGGCCGAGGAACCAGGACGGATCGGGGCGAAGCTCCGCTACCTGGCTGGGCGGGCCCGCCGTACCCGGTACTACCGGGACCTGCCCGCCGTCACCGGGCGGCAGGACCTGACCCGGCTGCCGATCCTGGACAAGGCGGTTCTCGACGCCCACACGCCGCCGGTCAGCCGGGACATGTCCAGTGACGCGCCGCCGAGCGGCGAGATCCTGCGCAGCGGGGCGACCACCGGGGAGCCGCGCTACATCGTCTACTCCCTCACCGACTGGTCCAACATGGTGCGCGAGGCCGTGCCCATGCTGTACGGCGTCGGCCTGGAGAAGGGGGACCGGCTGGTCAACGCCCTGTTCGGCGGCAGCCTCTACGGAGGCCTGATCACCAGCAGCTGCGAGCTGTCGCGGATGCCGATCGAGTGCTACACGACCGGCCAGCACATCACGGTCGACGACCTGCTCGCGCTGGTGCGGAACTTCTCCGTCAACGCCGTCGTCGGCCAGCCCGCGCTGATCCTGCCCCTGCTGCGTGAGGCCGCGACCCGCGATCCCGGCCTGCGCCTGGAGAAGGTCGTCTACGGCGGCACCGCGATGACCGAGACCGACAAGGCGTGGCTGCGCGAACGGCTCGGGGTCCGGGTGATCTCCAGCATCCTCGCGGCCAACGACGGCGCCCAGCTCGGCTACCAGTGCCCCGGCCTCGACGGCACGCTGCACCACCTGTGCGACGACTACAACCTGATCGAGGTGGTGGACGAGGAGGGTCGCCCGGTGCCGGACGGCGAACCCGGCCACCTGCTCGTCACCGCCCTGCAGAAGTTCGAGGGGCCGCTGATCCGCTACCGGATCGGCGACGTCGGCCGCGTCCTGCCCGGCCGTGACTGCGGCTGCGGGATCCCCGGCAGGATCCTGGAGTATCTCGGCAGGTCGGACGGCCTGATCAAGGTCAAGGCTCGCACGGTGCTGTACGACGAGATCCTCACCGCGCTGGCGGTCTTCCAGGTCTCCCGGCTCCAGGTCGAGATCACCTCGAGCGACGGCACGGACACGGTGGTCGTCCGTACCGAGTCACCGCTCGACCTCGACCCGGAGAAGGTACGGCACCTGCTGGGGAGCGAGTTCGAGGCACTGAGCGACCGGCACGCCTTCGGCGACGGGCTTGAGGTGTTCCGGCTGCTCGTCGAGTGCCATCCCGAGGGAGGCCTGCCGAGGAACCCGGTGAGCGGGAAGGTCAGACCGGTGATCGACCGGCGCGTCGGATCCGGAGCGACCTCATGACCAACCGCGTCACGGAGCTGTACAACGAGGAGCTGTTACGCGGCGGCAGTCCCCTCGCGGAGATCGACCTGCACGACGAGGAGCGCTTCCCGTACCTGGCGGGCATCGACCGTCAGTATCTGAACCGGCCTGTCTTCGTCGGGGAGGGGGAGCTGAACCGGTTCGCCGACGACACGGTCCGCGCCGTGGACATCCTCATGTCGCTGCCAGAACGGCTCTACGACGGAGACCTCGACCGGCTCTGCCGGACTCTGGGCATCGAACCGCGCAGGGCCCGGCTCATGCGCCGGCTCGGCGGGGTCAGGCCGTACCGCTTCGGCCGGATCGACGCCTACCACGACGGCGAGTCGTTCAAGATCCTGGAGTTCAACGCGACCAGCGAGACCGGCGGCCTCGAATGGGTCGGCCCCGCGACCAGGGCCATGCTCGACCACGACGCGCTGCGCGCCTTCGCCGAACGGCACCGCCTCGGCTTCACCGACGCCCCGGAGAAGGTGGCCGAGGCGCTGCGCGAGGCGGGCGCGGCCGTCACCGGGGGCCGGGATCCGGTGGTCGCCCTGATCGAGGGGGAGGGCGGGCTGGCCGACTACGGCGTGGCCTGGCGCCCGCTGCACCGGCTCCTGCGCGACTTCGGCCTCGACTGCCATCTGGGTGAGATCGCCGACCTGAGCTTCGGGAACGGCCGGGTCCTGTTCCGCGGCACCCCGGTCGACGTGGTCTACCGCGTCTTCGAGGTGGACCAGGTCGTCGACCATCCCGAGGGTCTCCGGCTCACCGAGCGGCTCCTGGCCGCGCACGAGGAGGGGAGCGTGGTCGTCTGGACCCCGCTGGAGACGGAGATCTACCGGCAGAAGGCCTGCATGACGCTGCTGTCCGATCCCGGACTCGGGGTACGGCTCTCCGCCGAGGAGCGGGAGCTGATCGACCGGGTGCTGCCCTGGACCCGATCCCTGGGCGCTTCGGACTCGCTCGACGAGTACGTGGAGCGCAGGGAGCGCCTCATCGTCAAACCCAACGACGCCTACAGCGGGCGGGGCATCACCGCGGGCTGGGAGGTCGGCGAACGCGAGTGGCTGCGGGCCCTGCGGGACGGGGCGGAGACGGGCGCGATCGTGCAGGAGCGGGTCGTGCCGCGCCACGAACCGGTCGTCGATCCGGTGACCGGCCGCGTCGAGCCGTGGGAGGCCTGCTGGGGGCTCTACTACACCCCGGCCGGGGGGTACGCGGGCGGCGGCTGCCGCTTCCAGAAGGTCGGCCAGGTGGACATCAGGGCGCTGGGTCCCGGCACGAAGACCAAGGTCGCGGGCGTCTTCACCTACCCCGACGCGGTTGAGGGGGCCGGCTCGTGGTGACCGAGGACACGGCCGTACGGCGGGCCGGAGGGGGTCTGGGCCGCAACTTCAACTACCTCCTGACGGCCTACTCGATCCAGACGCTCGGCGAGGGCGTGGTGATCGCGGCCCTGCCGCTGCTGGCGAGCAAACTCACCGACGACCCCCGGCTCATCTCCTGGGTGCCGCTGGCCACCGAGCTGCCCTGGCTGCTGCTCGCCCTGGTCGGCGGCGTGATCGTCGACCGCTACGACCGGCGCCTGCTGATGATCGGCGCCCAGACGGCGCAGACGCTGCTGCTCGTCGCGGTCGCGCTGATCGTGACGCTGGGCGGCACCAGGATCTGGATGATCTACATCCTGGCGTTCGGGCTGTGCGTCGGCGACATCCTCTTCATGGGGTCGAGCCGGGCGCTGATCCCCACGGTCGTGCGCGGCGCCGACCTGGAGACCGCCAACGGGCGCAACGTGACGGCCGAGACGCTCGGCAGGATGTTCCTGGGGCCCGCGCTCGGTTCGGCGCTGTTCGTACTGTTCATCCCGCTGCCGCTGTGGGTGAACGCCGTGACCTACGTCGTCTCGATCGTGCTGATCTCCCGGATCCGCAACGCGGCCGGTCACTTCAGGGTGGCTCCCGCCCCGGAGGCGGCCGGGGGGCGGCGCGGGGTGGCCGCCGAGATGATGGAGGGCGTGCGCTGGCTGGCCGGGCACCGGGTGCTTCGTATCGTCGTCCTGCTGGCCGCGACCAGCAACTTCAGCGTCTTCATGGCCCAGTCGGTCACCGTGCTCTTCGCCAGGGACGTCCTGGGTGTCGGGGACGCGGGATACGGCGTCCTGGTGGCCGCGATGGCGATCGGCGGGGTCGCCGGAGGCCTGGTCAGCCGTCGGGTCGTCGCCCACTTCGGCGCCCGTTCCGTCGTCATCGGGGTCTCGGTCGCCAGCGCGCTGAGCCTGGTGGCCATCGGCCTGTTCGGCAGGCAGCCCGTGGTGGTGGTCGCGCTGTTCGGCGTCTGGTCCGCGGGACTGTCCGTATGGAACGTGATGGCCCAGTCGCTCAGCCAGCGGCTGGTCCCCAACCGGCTGATGGGCCGGGTCGGCAGCGCGACCAGGATGATCGCCTTCGGCGCGCTCCCGCTCGGCGCCCTCGCCGGAGGTCTGGTCGCCGCCGCCTACGGCCTTACGGCCCCCTGGGTGGTGGGCGGGGTGGTGCACCTGACTGTCGCCCTGCTCACGCTGCCCGCCCTGCTGCGCTGGCCCTCGGTGATCGAGGCGCCCCCGGCCTGACCGGTGCGGACGGCCCCGCCGCCGGTTTCACCGCGCGCCGGGCGCCTGGCCGTACGGCGCGGGTCCGTGGGGGGCCCGGCCGTACGGCGCGGCCGGGTTGTACGGCGCGGCCTGGGTGGCCCCGGCGGCGCCGGGGGCCGGCGTGGGGGCCGGGGCCGCGGTGACCCGGCCGTGCAGGACGAGGGCCCAGATGAGGGCGGCGAAGGCGGCGACGTTCGCGACCGTCCTGACGATGTTCCAGGTGACCCACCGTGCCTCGAAGGCGTGCCGTACGGCGGCCAGGTCGGCGATGTCACCGGGGTGGCCCGCCTTGGCGAGCTGGTCGTTGAGCGGCACGTTGACGGCGCTGGTGACGACGAACATGACCGCGTACAGGACGAGGGCCGCGATGATCCAGGGCAGGAGTTCCCGGCCGGTGTTCAGGTGCAGCACCAGCGCCGCGACGGTGAACGCGAGGCCGCCCAGGAAGCAGACCATGAACCAGCCGTTGACGATGGCCACGTTGATCCGCTGCATCGCCTCGACGAAGGTGCGGTCGTGCGAGCGCGCCAGGCCGGGCATCACCGCGTAGGAGAAGGCGGCGAACAGCCCGGCCATGAGGCCGGTGGTGAGGGTCGCGGCCAGCAGGGAGACCGTCTGCAGGAGCTTGATCATGATGCTGTATCCCTGTCTCAGATGTTCCAGACGCCGGTCGCGGCGGTCGCGCGGGCGTAGTCGGCGAAGTCGCGGGGCCGCCGCCCCAGGGCGCGCCGCACGCCGTCGCTCAGGTGGGCGTTGCGGCCGTCGAGCACGGTGGTGAACAGGTAGGTCAGCAGGTCGACGACCTCGGCGGGGACGCCCTCGGCGAGCATCGCGGCGGCGTGTTCCCTCGCGGAGACCTGGGTCAGGCCGACATGGCGTCCCGACGCGTCGCCGATCTCGGCGACCGCCTCGGCGAAGGTGAGCAGCCTCGGGCCGGTCAGCTCGTAGACCTCACCCACATGCCCGTCCTCGGTGAGCGCGGCGGCGGCGACGTCGGCGATGTCGTCGGCGTCGACGAACGGCTCGGGCACCTGCCCGACCGGCAGCACGACCTGACCGGCCAGCACCGGGTCGAGCAGGTACCCCTCGCTGAAGTTCTGGGCGAACCAGCTCGCCCGCAGGATCGTCCACTCGGCTCCCGACGCCCGCACCGCCTCCTCCGCGGCCTGGGCCTCCTCCTCGCCCCTGCCGGACAGCAGCACCAGCCGCCGCGCGCCCTGGGCGACCGCCAGCTCGGCGAAGGAGCCGACCGCCTCGGGCGCCCCGGGGGCCGCCAGGTCCGGGTGGTAGGACACGTAGACCGCCCGCACCCCCTGCAGAGCGGGAGCCCAGGTCGCCCGGTTCTCCCAGTCGAAGGGAACCCCACCGGAGCGGGAGCCGATCCGCACGGGCAGGTGACGCTCCGTCAGCCGCCGTACGACGCGGCTGCCCGTCTTGCCCGTGCCGCCCAGCACCAGTGTCGGCGTGCGCTCTCCCATGTTCCCCGTCTCCCCGTGGTCTTTTCGGTCTTCCGAAACGTGCTGACCTCTTAAGGATCATTCATCCTGAAACCCGGAACAATGCCGTGTTACGCAACGTTCGTTAACCCGTAGGTTCACGAACGGGGGTCCGCGGTGGAGCGGCGGGACATGGAGATCTTCCTGGAGCTCGGCAGGGAGCTGCACTTCGGGCGGACGGCCGAGAACCTGCGGGTGTCCACGGCCAGGGTCAGCCAGACGATCAGGCAGCTGGAGCGCCGCATCGGGGTCCGGCTGTTCGAACGGACCAGCCGCAGGGTCGAGCTGACCCCGGTCGGCCGCCGCCTGCACGAGGACCTGGCCCCCGCCTACCAGCAGATCCTGGACGGCGTGGCCAGGGCGGTCGCCGCGGGGCGGGGCCTCGACGGAGTGCTGACCGTCGGGTTCATCGGCACCGCCGTCGGCCGGTTCGTCTACGAGGTCGCCGACGTCTTCCACACCCGCAACCCCACCTGCCAGGTCCAGGTCAGGGAGAACGCCTACAGCGACGGCACGACCCTCCTCGACGAGGGGAGGATCGACCTCCTGGTCGCCGTGCTCTCGCCTCAGGAGGGCTCGGGGCTCGGCGCCAGCCCGGTCCTGTTCCGGGAGGAACCGCTGCTCGCGGTCTCCGCCCGTCATCCCCTCGCCCGCCGTGACGCGGTCACGCTCGACGATCTCGCCCACGAGAACGTCCTGCGTCCCCGACTGCTGCCCGACTTCGCCGACGAGGCCCTGGTGCCGCGCCGTACGCCCAGCGGCGCGCTCATCGAGCGCGGACCGGACTTCAGCACCATCCAGGAGATGTGCGCGCTCGTCGGCGCGGGCAAGGGTGTCTTCCCCGTCCCCACCCACGCCGCGGAGTACGACGCGCGGCCGGACGTCGCCTACGTTCCGCTCACCGACGGGGCCGTCTTCGAGTGGCGGTTGCTGTGGCGCGCCGGGGCGGAGTCCAACCGCGTCCGCGCCTTCGTCCAGGCGGCCCAGGACTATGTGGCCGGCAGGCGGGACCCGCTCATCAACCGGTGACTCAACCGGTGACCAGGGCGGTCAGTGTGGCCGTGGCCTCGGCCAGGGACTCCTCCGCGAACGGCTGGAACCGGGCCAGTTCCGGGAGCCTGTCCGCCAGCGTCATCTCGGCGCGGACGAGGTGCAGGCGCTCCCCGGCCACCCCGAGCTCGCCGAAGTAGGCCCGCAGGTAGGGCTCCTGGAAGTCGAAGGCCTCCCTGGGCGTGCCCGGTCCGTAGGCGCCACCCCGCGCGACGACCACAACGACCCTCGTCCCGGCCAGGCTCCCCTCGGGGAAGGCGCCGGGGAAGGAGACCCGGTCGATCCACGCCTTCAGCGCGGCGGGAACCGCGAAGTTGTACATCGGCACGCCGAGCAGCACCGTGTCGGCCGCCAGGACTTCGGTGATCAACGGCAGCGTCAGCGCCCACTCCCGTTCCTCCTCCGCGTTCTCCACCAGGGCGCCGACCTCCCAGGACGGGACGGACCCCTTGACCTCGACCCGCCTGCCCAGGACGCAGTAGGCCGAGGAGATCGGCGGCACCGGCTCGACGGCCAGGTCCCGGTGGCGGTACCCGGTGGCACCGTGTCGTTCGCACCACAGGTCGGCGAACAGCGTGGTCAGCCGCCTGCTGACGGACTCGCCGGAGTCGTCGGCACTTGAGTCGATCCGCAGCAGGAACGGTCGCGCGTTGACGGTCATCGGTTTCTCCCCGTGTCACCTTGTTCGTGTCGTGTTCGTCATGGAACTGACGAGGGGGAGCGAGCGAAGGTGACCGGGATGGACAGGAACGACGAACTCGCGGAGCGGTTCGAGGCGCACCGGGACCACCTGAGGGCCGTGGCCTACCGGATGCTCGGCTCGTCGGCGGAGGCGGACGACGCCGTACAGGAGGCGTGGCTACGGCTCGGCCGCGTCGACGCCGGGGAGATCGCCAACCTCGCCGGATGGCTGACCACGGTCGTCTCCCGCGTATGTCTCGACATGTTGCGCTCCCGCGCGGCCCGCAGGGAGGACCCGCTCGGGCAGCCGGTTCTCGAACAGCCGGGCGACGGGGGGAGCGACCCTGAGCGGGAGGCCCTGCTGGCCGAGTCGGTCGGCCGGGCGCTGCTGGTGGTGCTGGACACCCTGGCCCCCGCGGAACGCGTCGCGTTCGTGCTCCACGACCTGTTCGCCGTGCCGTTCGACCGGATCGCGCCGGTCGTCGGACGCACCACGGTCACCACGAAGAAGCTCGCCAGCCGGGCCCGCCACAAGGTCGCGCCGCCCAGGATCTCCGGTTCGGCGTCTTCCGCCGACCGGCAGGTCGTCGAGGCGTTCCTGGCCGCCTCCCGTGAGGGGGACATGGAGGCCCTCCTGGCGGTGCTCGCCCCCGGGGTGGTGCGCCGCGCCGACCCCGCGACCCTGCCGCCGGGCGTCCCGGCCGTCTCCCGTGGCGCGCGGGCCGTCGCGGGGGAGGTCCTCGTTCTCGGCGGACGGGCCAGGTACGCCGAACCGGCTCTCGTGGACGGGACAGTGGGCGCGGTGGTCGCTCCGTACGGCCGTCTCCTGCTCGTTCTCACGTTCATGATCGAGGAAGGAATGATCACCGAATACGAGGTGATCGCCGATCCCGCCCGTCTCCGCGCCCTATCCCTCTCCCCATTCCTTTCGCAGAAACATGAAAAATAGAAGAAGGAAAGGTTTGTCCCGGGAGAACTGTTCGTTTCGTACGGCGTGCGGTAGCGGTGGCTCACTTTCCCGATGCGCAGAGTGTTCCTGAGCTGGAAAGGGCCGTCTTACCTCCTCGTATCCCGAAGGGAATCGTTCGCGGTCCGTTCGCTTGACAGTCCGATGGATTTGTGAATCGAATCGCATTTAACATGCGTCACATTTTCCCCGTCTGTAAAGTTTCTTTTCCGTTATCGTTTGACGGTTCCCCAACGATCGGACGCGGGTTATCGTGGCGATCGCGCCAACAGGGCGAAATCCCCCACAAAACGCGACCGGTGAATCCGGCCAGTCGTCGATTTCATTCGCCATGGACACACGAGTGCTTTCGGCGTGCGCGCGGAACCACCGGAAGTCGCGGAGAGGTTGAGGTCCGATGTCATCGAAGCGTGTGAGGCGAGGTTTATGGGCGCGGGCGGTCGCCGTCGTGGTGCCCGCCCTCGTCATGGTAGGCCTGGCCCCCGCGACGCCCGCCGCGGCGAGCGTCCCCGTCGTCTCGCAGGTGCACTGCGTCGGTGACGGAACCAGTGGTCACCGCGTCAAGCTCATCTACGCGTACGAGCCGGGTTCCAACCGGTTCACCGAGAAGGAACCGCTGATCCGGCAGGCCGCGTGGGTCACCCAGGAGAACGTGAACGACAGCGCCCGCCGGGACGGCGCCGAGCGCTGGGTCCGCTTCGAGACCACCGGCTCGACCGGCTGTGACGTGGACATCGACTCCGTCGAGGTGCCCACCGGAACCGCCGACGGTGACTGGACCGGGGCGCTGCAGACGCTCGGGTACACCGACACCGACCACATCTACATCGCCTACTTCGAGAACAGCACCGGCTGCGGCGGCACGGTCGGCGACGGCCGGATCAACGACGACGCCACCTCGGGGAGCGGGAACCTCCACAACTCCTACGGCGCCCTGATCAGCCTGTCGCCGGGCTGCGCCACCGGGCACGAGATGACCCACGAACTCGCGCACGCCCTGGGCGGAACCCTGTCGGGCTCGCCCAACCACACCTCCGGGGGTCACTGCAGCGACTCCAACGAGACCCTCTGCCAGGGCGGTTCGAGCCTGGTCTGCTCCGACCCGCTCGACGTCCGGCTGCTGGACTGCGGCAAGGACGACTACTTCGGCGTCACCCCGGTCGGCACCTACCTGTCCACCCACTGGAACGCCGCCAACGACAGCGCCTACCTGGAGCACGGCTCCTCGGTCCCGGCCATCACCACGGTTCCGCCGCTGGCGCCACAGCTGTTCGGGGCCGTGGACGTGGAGGGAACCGAGATCGTCTTCACCTACGTGCCGAGCACCACGGTCCACGGTTCCGGCGTCACCCGTGAGGCCCAGGTGCTGCGCAACGGCACGGTGGTCGCCACCGTCCCGATCTGGCAGCGCTCGGTCCGGGTGACGGGCCTGATGACCAACACCAGCGCGACCTACACGATCCGGGAGAAGATCACCTACGGCGGCGTCTCCCGCACCTCCGCGCCCTCCGACGGGCTGATCGTCCTGACCGGTTCCGGCAGCAACCCCGCGGGCGCCGTCGACAACGGGATCACCACGGTTTTCACCAACGACGTCGTCGACTCCACCGGCCCGAACCAGGCCATGGACCTGTACGCCTTCAGCACCGCGGACAACGCCTCCATCGTGGAGTGGCCGCAGAACAGCCTGAAGAACCAGCAGTGGAAGCTGGCCGCGGCCGGCGGCAGCTCCTACACGATCACCAGCGCGCACAGCGCCAAGTGCCTGAGCCCGCTGGCCGGCAGCGGCACCGCGGGGACGTCCATCGTCCAGGTCCCCTGCACCGGCGCGACCGCGCAGAAGTGGACGTTCCCCTCGATCTCCGGGATCACCTACCAGATCAAGGCGAGCGTCGGCACCAACCAGTGCGTCGGGGCGAGCGGCACCAGCGGCGGGACCGCCCTGGTCCTGGCCACCTGCAACTCCTCCGACTCGACTCAGCGCTGGACCAGCAACCAGGTCGGCTGACCCTCCCCGACCGCCGAGCCGTACGACCAACCCCCCGGTCGTGCGGCTCGGCCACGCACACCCCGTCGAACCTGTGTACGAACCTGTGGAAACTGTGGATAACTCGTTCGATGCCTAGTTCCCGTAGTCACGGAGGACGACGTTCTCGGCGACCTTGCGCGTCTTCTTGACCATCATCTGCTTGCCCGGCAGGTACGGCATGATCTTGTAGTACCGGTGGAGGAACGCGGTCAGAAGGCGGCTCTCCGGGACCATGTACCCGGCCACGCCCTCTCCCATCTTCTGGCAGCCCTTGGCGTACTCCCGCATCGTCTCCTCGTAGCGGGCGAAGGCCGTCCGGTGGTCGCCACGCGCGACGGCCAGCTCACCGGCCAGGACGTACGCGCCGACGAGGGCGAGCCCGGAGCCCATGCCCGAGAGTGAGGAGGGGCAGTAGGCGGCGTCACCGACCAGGGCGACCCGGCTCTTGGTCCATCGGTCCATGTGGACCTGTCCGACCGAGTCGAAGTAGAAGTCGGGAGCGTGACGCATCTCCCGCAGCAGCCGGTCACTCTCCCAGCCGTTGCCCGCGAAACGCTCGGCCAGCACGGCCTGCTGCCGCTCCACGTTCCTGCGGACGCCCTCCAGCAACGGTGAGGCGAAGTAGAAGACGGCCCTGGCCTCGGCGTTGCCGTTGGAGCTGTACATCGCCACCAGCTTGCCCGAGGTCAGGTAGGCGTGCCCGGTGCGGTCGAGACCCAGGTGGTTGCCGGTGGTGAAGATCGCGCAGTAGACGCCCAGGTGCTTGACGTAGTCCTCCTCCGGCCCGAAGGCCAGGCGGCGGGTGTTCGAGTGCAGCCCGTCGGCGCCGATCACCAGGTCGAACCTGCGCGGCGCGCCACGTTCGAAGGTCACGTCGACCCCGTCGCCCTTCTCGGTCATCGAGGTGATGGAGTCCCCGAAGACGTACTCGGCCCGGTCCCTGGTCGCCTCGTAGAGGATGCGGGCCAGGTCACCGCGGAGGATCTCGACGTCTCCGGAGAACAGGTCGTCGGGCATCCTGGTCTGCGGCCTGCCCGTGCCGTCGACGTACCACGTGGAGGTGATGTCGGTCTGGACGGCTTCGAGGTCGGTGAGCACCCCCATCCGGCGCAGGATCGACAGGTGCGCCTTCCCTCGGAAGTCGACGGCGTAGCCCCCCTCACGCAGCGCCGGGGCACGCTCGACGATCGTGACCTTGAAACCGTGGTGGGAGAGCCAGTAGGCGAGCGCGGGACCGGCGACCGAGGCACCGGAGATCAGGACGTTTCTCATGTCGCACAGCCTCACGCGACACGCTCACCGCGGGCTCACCGCGAACTCACCGCCGCCGTCCCGAGGCTCACACGACGTTTCCGGGAGCCGCCCTGGCTCCGGAGCTCACCGCCTCCACGAGGCTCTCCGGCAGGCCGATCAGGCGCAGCGCGTCCGCCCCGGGGGCCCCGGTCACGGCCGTCGCGGACTCGGCGGCCTGCCGGAAGCGTGCTCCGGCCGTGGCCCGGTCGCCACGCGTCTCGGCGAGGCGGCCGAGTCCGGCGAGCAGCCGTACCCGGTTGCCCACGCTCCTGATCCAGAGCGGGTCGATCAGCTCAAGCGCCTCGGTGTAGTGGCGCTCCGCCCCGGCGAGGTCGCCGTCCTCCAGGGCGATGTCCCCCAGTCCGCGCAGGGCGGCCCCGACGTAGTTCGAACTGCCCGCCCTCCGGGCCAGGGCGGCGGCCCTGTCGTAGTCGGCGCGGGCCGCGGCCTGGTCGGTCTCGACGAGCTGGTCACCCCGGTTGACCAGCAGGTCGGCGGCATCCTCCAGGGCCCCGAGCTGGTCGGTGAGGTCGAGCGCCTCGTCGATCAGTGCGACCGCCCGGGTACGGTCGCCGCGTGCGACCGCCAGACCGGCGAGCGCGTCCAGGGCCAGTGCGGTACCCCACCGATCGCCGAACGCGCGGAACTCCTCAACGGCCCCCTCCCAGACACGCGCGGCCTCCGCCATACCGGGCAGGCCGCTCTCCCCGAGGGAGTCGCCCTCGCCGAAGAACTCCCCCAGGGCGCCGAACCCCAGCACGTACCGGGCGACCGCCCGCGCCCACCCATGAGGGCAGTCACGTTGGGCGGTGATCAGCGCGAACGTCTCCAGCGCGCCCTCCCCGCCCGTGTTGTGCATCATCCACAGCAGCAGGACGGCCGGATACCGCCCCGGCCGGTCACCCGGCCACGCGGTGGCCAGCGCCCGCCCCGCCGCCGCGCGGTGCCGCCGCCACACCTCCCGTCCCCCGGGACCGGAGGAGGCCAGCAGCACGCACACCGCGTACTCCTCGCCGAGCCCGGCGGGCGGCCGTTCACCCACCACGTCGAGCAGCGCGGCGGCGTACGGCGCGACGGAGGGGGAGACGCCGCGAATCCACAGGTAGGTCGAGGCCGTGGCGAGCAGCTCAAGGCCCACGGCCACATCCGAGGACTCAACGGCCCAGCGCACCGCCGCGGGCAGGTCGCCGTGCTCACGCGCCAGGACCCCAAGCCATTCCAGCTGCCGTGTCCGCAGCAGGTGCGGGGCGGCGGTCCTGAACAGGTCGAGGACGTCGCGCGCGTGGGCACGCCGTACGGGTTCGGCCTCCCCGGCCGCGTTGAGCTGTTCCGCACCGTAGGCGCGGACGGTCTCCAACATCCGGTAACGCCCGCCGACGACCTCAAGAAGAGACTTGTCGACCAGGGATTCCAGCGTCTCGCCGTCGATGCCGCACACCCGTGACGCGGCCTCGGCGCTCGCGCCCCCGGTGAAGACGGTGAAACGCCGCGCGGCCCGCTGCTCGGCCTCCGGCAGCAGGTCCCAGCTCCACGCCACCACCGACCGCAGGGTCCTGTGCCGCTCCTGAGCGGTACGGCTGCCGCGCGCCGCGACGGCGAGCCGGTCGTCGAGCCGCCCCGCGAGGTCGTCGAGTTCCAGGGTGCGCAGCCTGGCCGCCGTGAGCTCGATGGCCAGCGGCAGATTGTCGAGGGCCGCACAGATCCGCCGCACGACCCGTCCGGTACCACCGTCGGCGGTCGTGACGTCGTCGGCCGTGCCGGGGGCCGGGGTGACGGCGAAGCCACGCCGTACGGCACGGGCCCGGTCGGTGAACAGCCGTACGGCCGCGTCGTCGTCGAGGGGCCGTACCTGCCACAGGTGCTCCCCGGTGATCCCGAGCGGTTCCCTGCTCGTCGCCAGCACCCGCAGCCGGGGGCAGGCGGCCAGCAGCCGGGCCGCCAGCGGAGCCACCTCCTCGACGAGGTGCTCGCAGTTGTCCAGGACGAGCAGGAGCACCCGGTCGGCGAGCGCCGCGATCAGGCGGTCGACCGGCCGTCGCTCACCGACCTCCAGACGCAGGCCGTTCTCCCGCAGGCCGAGCGCGCCCAGCAACGCCTGCGGCAACTCGGCGCCGTCCCGCAGCGCGGCGAGCTCGACGAAGCACACGTCGTCGGCGGCCCTCCCCGAGGACCTGGCGCCTCCGGTGGGTCCGGCGACCCCCGGAGCCCCGGCTACCTCGACCGAGAGCCGTGTCTTGCCGACGCCGCCGGGGCCGACCAGGGTGACCAGCCGGGATGTCCGCAGCAACTCGGCGACCTCGGCCACCTCCCCGGACCGGCCGACGAAGGACGTCAGCTGGGCGGGCGGGGCGACGGGCGGAGGGGACGGGTCGGCGGCCAGCAGTTCCCGGTGCAGCGCGAGAAGTTCGGCCGAGGGGTCGGCGCCCAGTTCGTCGGCCAGGTGCCGCCTGGTCTCCTCGAACGCCGCCAGCGCCGCGGCCTGCCCGCCCTCGGCGAACAGCGCGCGCATCAGCAGCCCCGCCAGCCGTTCCCGCAGCGGGTGACGGCCGGCCAGTTCCCGCAGTTCGGGCACGAGCGCGCGGTGCCCGCCGAGCCGCAGCTCACCCTCCACCCGGTCCTCAAGCGCCGTGAGCCGTAGCTCCTCAAGACGGACGGCGGCCGGACTGTCGGTGAGGTCGGCCAGCGCGGGCCCCCGCCACAGCGCCAGCGCCTCCCGAAGGAGTGCCACCGCGCGTTCGGCGTCCTCCTCCCGCAGCGCCGCCCGCCCCTCACGTGCCAGCCGTTCGAACCGGAAGGCGTCCACGTCGTCGCGGACGACCACGATCCGGTAGCCCGCCCCGGCCCGTTCGATCGTCGCCGCCGTGCCGAGAGCCGTACGCAACCGGGACACCTGCGACTGCAGGGCGTGCGCGGACAGCGCCTCATCGGGGTTGACCTCGTCGGCCAGCCGATCGGCGGAGACCACCTCACCGGGGTTCACCAGCAACAGCGCGAGCAACCCGCGACGGGCGGGACCTCCGAGCGGAATCTCACTCCCGTCGTCGCGCCACGCACAGGTCTGCCCAAGGAGCCCAAACCGCATATACGTGATTATCCCCGTTACCGCCCTCCGCGCTCGCTCGCCGTGGTCACGCGGGACCACGGCCGGAGAACGGCCGGTCATCCCGGTGCGTCCCGGGGGACGACCCGGACCGCGACCGGGGCAGAAGGACGGTCACATGAGGGGGCCGAGGTAGGTTCCGCCGGAGACGTCGACGGTCTGGCCGGTCACCCAGCGGCCCTGGGGGCTCGCCAGGAAGGCGACGACGTCGGCGACGTCCTCGGGCTCGCCGAGCCGTCCCAGCGCGGTGATCGCCTCGAACGCGGCGACCACCTCGGGGATGGACGTGTGACCCGCGGTCATGTCGGTCCGCACCACACCGGGCGCGACCGTGTTCACGGTGATCCCGCGCCTGCCCAGCTCGTTGGCCAGGGACGGCGCCATCGCCTCGATCGCCGCCTTGCTGACGGTGTAGCCGATCTGCATGGAGACCGCGATCCTGCTGGCCGTCGAGCCCATGTTGACGATGCGGCCCCCGTCGTTCAGCAGCGGCAGCGCGCGCTGGATCACGAAGAACGGCGTGCTCACGTTGACCGCGAGCAGCCGTTCGAACTCCTCGGGGGTGACCTGGGAGATGGGGTTGCCCGACCCGATGCCCGCGTTGTTGACCAGGATGTCCAGGCCACGCCCGGCCAGCCCCTCGGTCAGCCCCTCGAACAGCCGGTCGATCGCGCCCGGCTCACCGAACCGGGCCTGCACGGCGAACGCCCGGCCGCCCTCCTTCTCGATCCGCGCCACCGTCTCACGGGCCGCCGCGTCGTCGCCGCCGTAGTGGACGGCGACAAGGGCACCCTCGGCCGCCAGCCGTACCGCCACCGCCCTGCCGATGCCCCGCGAACCACCCGTCACCAGCGCCGTCTTGCCGGCGAGAACACCCATCAGAACTCCTCGATCTCGGCCGGCCCTCGGTGTGGTCCCGGCGACCCCCGAACCATGACGCCCACCCCTCACCGCGCCCTCACCCCCGGCTCACCGGCTCCGCCGTGCTGCGGATGATCGTGGAAGGCGCCTCTCGCCGGGGAACGGGCTCACGCGCGGCGAAGACGGGTCAAGCGTGCTTGTGACGCCGATAGTGGCGGGCCACACGGACGCGGTTGCCGCAGCGGGCCGCCGAGCACCACCGGCGGCGCGGGTGGGTGGGCAGGAACAGCATGACGCAGTCGGCGGCCTCGCACTGGCGGACGTTGGTCACCGCCGGATCTGTCAGCAGGTCCGCCACGGCTTCGGCCAGCCACGCGGCCAGTCGCTCCCCGGGCGTGCCGGTGCGGTGCCGGGTGGCCGTGACGGCCTCGCCGTTCCAGGTCAGCTCGCTGATGGCGGGCGCGCCGCGCTGAGCCTGGTTGAGCGCCTCCAGAGCGGCCGCCGACGGCCGCGCGCCGACGCGGACCCGCTCCAGGGCATGCGCGGCGTGCTCGCGCAGATCGCGTACGGCGGTCAGGTCGGCGGCGGTCAGGTCGAGGTGCCGGCGAGCCTCGGCGAACCGGTCGGCCTGGAGGTTCAGCCAGGCGTGCAGTCGCTCGGGCGTGGTCAGCAGATCGCCGTCGGCCGTGCGGGTGTTGACCAGGTCCAGGGCCAGGGGTTCCCCGACCAGGGGGCCGAGATCACTCATGTAGCTAATGGTACTCCGGGCGGTTGACACGTTAGATACGGTCTGGCTATAACTAACGCATTATTTCCTAATAAAGGCATTAGTTATGACGTTTCCTCTGACAGCGCGCACCGTCCATCGCCACCTCGACGTCGACGGCGTCCGGGTCTTCTACCGCGAGTCACTGCCCGAGCGGGCCGACGCGCCGGTCCTGCTGCTCCTGCACGGTTTCCCGTCGGCCTCGCATCAGTTCCGCCGCCTCATCGACGTGCTGGGCGCCCGCTACCGGCTGATCGCACCCGACTACCCCGGCTTCGGCCACACCGTGGCCCCCGCCGACTTCACCTACTCCTTCGAGCGGCTCGCCGACGTCACCGAGGGCTTCGTCCAGCGGCTGGCCCTGACCCGCTTCGTGATGTACGTCTTCGACTTCGGCGCGCCCATCGGCTTCCGGCTCGCCGGGCGGCACCCCGAGTGGATCGCAGGCCTGGTGGTGCAGAACGGCAACGCCTACGCCGAGGGCCTGTCGGACGGAGCCCGCGACTTCATCGCCCTGCGTCCCGGCGTCCCCGGCGCCGAGGACGCCGTCCGTGGCCTGCTCACCCTGTCCGGCACGCGCGGCCAGTACGAGACCGGCGTCGCCGACCCCGAGCTGGTCGCCCCCGACGGCTGGACCCTCGACCAGCACTTCCTCGACCAGCCGGGCCGTAAGGAGGCCCAGGTGGCACTGGCGTTCGACTACCACTCCAACGTCGAGCTCTACGGCGAGTGGCAGGCATGGCTGCGCACGCACACCCCGCCCACCCTCATCACCTGGGGGGTCGACGACCCGTTCTTCCCCGGGCCCGGCGCTCACGCCTACCTGCGCGACCTGCCCGACGCCGAGCTCCACCTGATGAACACCGGCCATTTCGCCCTGGAGGACCACCTGCCCCAAATCGCCCCGCTCGTCGCCGACTTCCTGGACCGTGTGTGGCACTGACGGTGTTGTTCTCGGTGGCGTTGATCACCATCACCACCGAGACGCTCCCGATGGGCCTGCTGCCGGAGATGAGCCACGGCCTCGGGGTTCCGCAGGACTGGATCGGCTGGCTGGTGGGCGGCTACTCGCTGATCATCATCGTGGCGACCATGCCTCTCATGACGATGACCGCACGACTGGACCGCCGCCGGCTGCTGGTGGTGATCATGGGACTGTTCGCCGTGGGGAACGCGTTGCTGGCCGTCGCCCCGAACTACCCCATCGCCCTGCTGGCCCGCCTGGTGACCGCCGTCGAGCACGGGGTGCTGTGGTCGTCCATGGCCGGGTACGCCGCCTCGCTGGTCACCCATGACAGGGCGGGACGGGCGGTGGCCGTGGTGTTCGCCGGTAACTCCGCAGCGCTGACCGCGGGGGTTCCGCTGGGCACCCTCCTGGGCCAGGCGCTCGGATGGCGCACCGGCTTCGCCGTGTTGAGCGGCCTGTCCGCCCTGCTCCTGGTCGCCGTGAGAGTCCTGCTGCCCGAACGGCCCGCGACTCCCGCCCCCAGCGGGCTGCGGGGCGCACTGCGGCTGCCCTCGGTATGGATCGTCACGGCGGCCACGGCCCTGGTCATGCTGGGGCAGTTCACCCTCCACACCTATCTGATGCCCTACCTCGGCGAAACCGATCAGAGCGGTACGGCCACCGCGGTCGCGGTGCTTCCGGCCACCGGCGGCGTGGTCACCGTCGCCGCGGGGCTCCGCCGAGCGCGCGGGCCGCTCCCGCCGGCGCACGCCGATCCCGGCGCGTGACCACAGCGGAGACCGGGTCCGGATCGCTCACGCGGCCGTTCGCAGCGGTCGGCCAGGCGCGGGCCGGTACCGAGGCCCCCGGGTGCTCCAGCAGCGACCGCCGGCACGTGCGCCGCCCGCAGGCCGGTTCGAGCAGCACCTCCTCAAGCCGGGTCTGCGCACCGGCCGCCGGGTCCGCGTGCTCCTCGCCCCAGTCGTGTCCCGGCCGCAACGCCTTGGCGTACGCCGCCCAGTCGATCGGCTCGACGCGGAACCCGCCGTCCCCGGTGGTGTGGATCAGCTCCCGCGGCTCGTCCAGGAAACGAGGCATGCCGTAGGAGGCGAGCGCCATCATCTTGTACTCGTCGCTGGACCGCATGAACCCCAGGTGCCCGGTGACCGCCTCGTACATCGGTTAATTGGGGCTTGTCGTCAAAAATGGTGAACGGCGAGGCGTTCTTCGGGAAAGCGCCGGGAACGATAGCCCGTGTCGGACGGTGATCACCGACGGAGCGACGGGTGAGGTGGGGGAAAGCCCGGGTAGGGGGGTCGGGTGAACGTCCGAGCCGTACCGGTGATCGCGCTGGCCCTCACGCTGGGCCTGTCGGGATGCGCCATGGAGGGGAAGAGCGCCGCGGAGCGGACCGTCGAGCGCTTCTACACCGCCGTCCGCGACCACGACGGGCAGCGCGCCTGCACTCTGCTCGCCCCCGACGCGGTCGAAGGACTGCGCACCGGCGGCGAGGTCTGCGCCAAGGCCGTTCTCGACCTCGACCTGCCCGGCGGGCAGGTCCGCGAGACCGCCGTCTGGGGGGACGAGGCCCAGGTACGGCTCACGCACGACACCGTCTTCCTGCACCGCTTCCCCCTGGGCTGGCTGGTGCGGGCGGCGGGGTGCAGGTCACGGGGCGACCTGCCGTACAGCTGCGAGGTGAAGACCTGAGATGCGCGCCATGTTCGTCGTCACGATGACCGTCATCACGGCCGGGTTGGTCTACTTCTTCGTCATCGGCCTGCTGCAGCGTTAGGGGGCTCCGTGAGACGTTTCGTGCGGGACAACGCGTTGAGCCTGTTCTTCCTGGTGGCCTTCCTGCTGGCGGTCGTCGGCCAGTCCGTCGCGGGGGTGGCGGACGTCAACGCCGACCAGCTCGCCAACGGCGGGTCGGCCGTCTCCTGGTGGCAGTACGTCACCTCCTCCGACTTCGCCGTCGACGTGGCGGAGAACTGGCAGTCGGAGTACCTCCAGTTCCTGCTGTTCATCGTCATCACCGTCTGGCTGGTGCAGCGGGGCTCACCCGAGTCGAAGAAACCCGGTGAGGAGGGCACGGGAAGCGACGCCGAGCAGAAGGTCGGGCGGCACGCCGTCCCCGGCAGTCCCGAATGGGCCGGGGCGACCGGACTGCGCCAGACGCTGTACGGAAACTCCCTCGGCCTGCTGATGGGGACGATCTTCGTGCTGTCCTGGCTGGCCCAGGCGGTCGCGGGCACCGCGAGCTACAACCGCCGCCAGTTGTCGCAGCTGCAGGACCCGGTGAGCCTGGGAGGGTATGTCGCCTCCCCCGATTTCTGGAACCGTACGCTGCAGAACTGGCAGTCGGAGCTGCTGGCCGTACTGTCGATGGTGGTGCTCTCGATCTACCTGCGTCAGCGTGGCTCACCGGAGTCCAAGCCCGTGGGCACCCCGCACGAGGAGACCTCCACGGAGAACTGAGCGTCTCAGGGCTTGGGCGTGCCCTTCCGGTCGTCGGGGAGGTTCGGTTCGGGGCCTTCGGGATCGATGCCGACCGGCGCGTCCGCGCCCTCGGCGTTCTCCCGGTCGTCCGGCACCTGGGCCGGAGGCTGCGGCGAGGTGTCCTCGGGATCCGTCTCGGTCATCTTGATTTCTCCGTTCCGCTTTGCGACCTTCCATTGCCGGGCGATCGAAATGTTGTCCGGCGGTCGATCTCCGGGGTTTTCGACGGCACGGCGCAGCCATCGATACCCCGACATATACGCATTTCGCATATGTCGCTATGAAATAGTGGGAAAAGTTCTAACGATCGTTTCGGTCACGGAACCTGTTCAGCACCGCCGCGAGAGTGATGCCGTAGACCACGTGCCCGACGGCCATGACCGCCGGACGCCCCGGCCGGTCCGCGGAGATCGGCGGCAGGGCCGTCACCCCCGGCACCCACCCCTGGTAACTGGCCAGCCAGATCGCCAGGCCGTACCCGATCCCGACCGGCACCGGAGTCCGGTGCCCTCTGCTGACCAGGCGGAACAGCGTCCCGGCCGTCATCCCGAAGCCGAAGTGGGCCAGGGCGCCCAGCACGCCCTCACCCGGTTTCCTGCGGTGCGGGTGGCCGGGCAGGGCGGCGCGGACGATGTGCTTGGGCGGCTGGTCCGCCATCAGTCCCGCCCGGCTGCCCGCCAGCATCACCGCGCTCATCGCGGCGGTGGCCAGCGCGCCGCCGACCCCGCCTTCGAGCAGCCCCCGCCCGTTCATGTCAGCTCCGGCAGGACCTTGGCGGCGTAGAAGTCGAAGAAGGCGTCCTGGTCGGGGCCGATCTGGTTGACGTAGACCTCGTCGAACCCGGCGTCGACGTACTGGCGGATGGCGGCCAGGTGCCGTCGAGGGTCGGGCCCGCAGGGAGAGGAGGCGACCGCGTCGTCCTCCCCGACCATCTCGGCGAGCTGCGCGAAGTGCCGGGGCAGCGGCAGCAGCTGCGACGCCTCCCCCTTGATGCCCTGGGTCGGCCACAGCCGGTGCACGTGCGAGCGGGCCTGCGCCTCGTCGGAGGCGTAACAGACCTTCAGCCCGCCCTGCGTCGTCTTGCCCGCGCCCCCCGACTTGTGGAACGTCTCCACCAGGTCGGCGCTGGGGCCGGTGGTGATGAAGCCGTCGCCGATCCGCCCGGCCAGCTCGGCGGCGTGCTCGCCGAGACCGGACACGTAGACCTGGGGTGGCTCGTCGGGCAGCGTGTAGAGCCTGGCGGTGTCCACCTCGTAGTACTGGCCGCGATGGGTGACCAGTTCGCCGCTCCACAGCCACCGCATGAGTTCGACGGCCTCCGCGAGCATCTCCATCCGTACGGCCGCGGGCGGCCACCGGTCGCCGAGGATGTGCTCGTTGAGCGCCTCGCCGGTCCCCACACCGAGCCGGAACCGGCCCTCGGTGAGCACGGCGCTGGTGGCGGCGGCCTGGGCGACGACCGCCGGGTGGATCCGCACCAGGGGACAGGTGACGGCGGTGGTGATCGGCAGCGAGACGGCCTGGGAGAGGGCGCCGATCACACTCCACACGAACGGGCTCTGACCCTGCTCATCGAGCCACGGGTGATAGTGGTCGGAGATCCACAGGGCCTGGAATCCGGCCTGCTCGGCCAGCTTGGCCTGCCGTACCAACTCCTTCGGATCGTGTTCCTCACAGCTCAGGAAATAGCCGAACCTGGTCATTGCCGGCTCCCTTCGACGGGGTGATTCTTCCCCTACCCCGCCCGTCAGGGCGAAACAGATCGGCCGGTGAATAGGCTCTGGTGGCATGTACCCGAGTTCCGCCCTTGGTGAGTTCCTCCGTTCACGCCGGGCCGGGCTCAGGCCGCAGGACGTGGGACTGAGCGCCGGAGTGAGGAACCGGCGGGTCGCGGGGCGCGGAGACGCCGTAGACCAGGGCGAACAGCCCTCCGCTCGCCAGGATCGCGCCGGGGACGTCAAGCCTGGTCCGGACCGGGACCGTCGTCTCACGGACCACGGTGATCGCGCCGAGCATCACCAGGACGCCGATGCCGAACAGGATGAGCATGGTCCACCGCCAGTTCAGGCCGCTGGTGATGAGGCCGCCGCCGATCGTCCCGATGACGAACCCCAGCGAGAGCAGGGCGCCGTTGACCCCCAGGGCCCTGGTGTGCCGCGGCCCCTCGGGGAAGGCGGCGGGTCATCAGCGCCAGGGCGGTCGGACCGATCATGGCCGCCGCGACGCCCTGCCCCGCCCGTGCCGCCACGAGCGACCCGGGGCTCGGCGCGAGTCCGGCGAGCAGCGATAACGCGGTGAAGGCCGCCACCCCGACGATGAACGACCTGCGCCTGCCGAGCATGTCGGAGGCCCGTCCGAACAGCGGCATCAGCGCGGCCGTGGGCAGCAGGCACGCGGTGACCACCCACTGCAGGGCCGAGGCGCCGGAGAAGTGCAGGTCCCGGCCGATCTCCGGAAGCGCGACCGTGATGACCGAGTAGTCCAGCCCGGTCATGAACGTGGCCCCGCACAGGGTGATGAGAATGAGCCGGCCGCGAAGCCCCAGCCTCGCGTCGGGAGGTGTCGTCGTCATGGCGATCAGACTGCGGTCGCCGCGAACGATCAACCAGAGCCCCGCCGAAGGTACACCTGTCAGGTGCAGGCAAGCCATACGGACTCCACATGATCGTGGCCCAGGGGTGGTGGTGGGCCAATATTGAGGCGCCACTGACTGCGGCCAGGGTCCGTGTGCTGGACCGGGCCGGTATACCTCCTGGTGAACGCGGGTTTCTTCCGGTTTTCGTGGGGGTTTTCGTGAGCGGTGAGTATGGCCGGGTGCCGATCCTGATCAAGGATGTGCGGGTGTTCGACGGGGTGTCCGACGGGCTCAGCGAGCCTCGGTCGGTGTACATCCGGGACGGCAGGATCGCTCAGGTACGGGACGCGCCCGGCCTGGACGCGGTGGTGATCGACGGGGACGGGCGGACGCTCATGCCCGGCCTGACCGACGCGCACGTGCACGTGTTCGCGGCCGGGAGCACGCACGCGGACCTGATGACGGGCAGCACCGGCGTGGGGTACTACAACGCGGTGGCCGAGGCCGGGCGGATGCTCATGCGGGGCTTCACCGCGGTGCGGGACATGGCGGGAGACGTCGCCTCGCTGCGCCTCGCCCTGGACGCGGGCGTCCTGCCCGGACCCCGCATCTATCCGAGCCAGGCGGCCATCTCCCAGACGTGTGGCCACGGTGACTTCTCCGACGTGCACAACGACGCGACGATCTTCGGAGGGCCGGGTTCCCGCGCGGAGGAGATCGGGTTCATGCGGGTCGCCGACGGCCGGGACCGGGTGCTCGCGGCGGTCCGCGAGCAGTTCAAGCGCGGCGCCAGCCAGATCAAGGTGATGGCCGGAGGCGGGGTGACCTCCACCTACGACCCGCTGGACGTCGTCCAGTACACCGGAGACGAACTGCGCGCGGCGGTCGAGGCGGCCGCCGACTGGGGCACGTACGTGTCCGCGCACGTCTACAACGACACCGGCATCCGCCGTGCCATCAAGGCCGGGATCAAGGCCATCGAGCACGGCCATCTGGCCGCCGACCAGGACACCCTCGCCCGGATGGCCAAGTACGGCGTCTGGCTCAGCACCCAGCCCTTCCTCGAAAGCGACCACGTCTACACCGACCCCGTCTCGACGGAGAAGAACAAGGAGGTGTGCGAAGGCGTGGCCCGGACGTACGAGTGGGCGCGCGAGTGCGGCACGAAGATCGCCTTCGGTACCGACCTGCTGCTGAACCCCGCCGAGAGCGACCGGCAGAGCGAGATGTTCACCCGTCTGACCACGCACTTCGGGTTCACGCCGGTCGAGGCCTTGAAGATGGCCACCTCAGGCAACGCCGAGCTGTTCCGTCTGTCGGGCGAACGCGACCCCTACCGGCAGGCGCGCTTCGGCGTGATCGAACCCGGTGCCTGGGCCGACGTCCTGGTCGTCGAGGGCGACCCGACCCATGACCTGAGCCTCCTCTCCGACCCCGGCAAGAACCTGGCCGTCATCGTCAAGGACGGCCGTATCTACAAGAACCGTCTCGCCACCACCGGCCACGGCGGATAGCGCCTTCCGGTGCAGCCTCCACCGCTCAGGCCGGTGGAGGCTGCACCGTGGAGACCGTACGGCGTGCCTTCGGCGAATCGGCAGAGGCCACGCCGCTGGAGGCCTGATCGACGTCGACCGCTGACGGTTCCCAACGGCCGGAGGCCGGGCCGGCCATCCTTGAGCCATGTTCGCCCGGAGACGTGGACATCCCCGCACCTGTGATACGTTGACGGTAGTTGCAGTTTTGGTACCCATGATGAACTTGTGTGCACCTGACGGTTTGTAGCCTCGGGTGCATTTTTTGTTTACCGGTCTTCTCCGGTGTGGGCCTATTGCGGCGACGCGAGATCCATATCAGGACGGATTTCGGCTTTACACCTACAAGAGGAGATCAATATGGCTTCCGGCACCGTGAAGTGGTTCAACGCGGAAAAGGGCTTCGGCTTCATCGAGCAGGACGGCGGCGGCGCCGACGTCTTCGCCCACTACTCCAACATCGTCGGCCAGGGCGGCTACCGTGAGCTGCGCGAGGGCCAGAAGGTGACCTTCGACGTCACGCAGGGCCAGAAGGGCCCGCAGGCCGAGAACATCGTCGCCTCCTGACGACGAACACCAGGGATCAGGGCTCGCGCCTTCACGGCGCGGGCTCTTTTTCCTTTTCCTCCGGGAAACGTCCGGTCTGGCCGGGAAACGTCTGGGAAACCTGACCAGGAGGGGCGACGGCGGTTCGCCCGTCCGGATCACCGGTCACGGCGGATCTGACGCGACTTCGCCGCCGGGAACTCGTGACACGACCCCGTCGAGGCCCGCCGGTCGTCTCGGCTCCTGAGGAATGAGGACCGGGGCGGGCCAGGGGACGAGATCACGGGCCGGTCAGCGACTCCGCGATCACGACGGAGGACGAGGCGAGAGCGGTCTCACCGTCCTCGATGTCCCAGAGCGCGTTCTGCAGCAGCCGTCCGAGCGTCCAGCCGGTCGCGCGGGCGCGGTCCAGGCCGAGGACCTCGGTGAGCAGGTCGAAGCGGCGCCGTACCACGCGCGGAGCGTCGCCCTTCATGACGACGTCGTCCCACCTGCTGTCCAGGGCGGGCCAGAGGTCGAAGCCGGGGTCTCCGGCGAGCGGCTCGGGGTCGATGGCGAGCCACGGTTCACGATCGGCGGCCAGGACGTTGTCGTAGTGCAGATCCCAGTGCAGCATCCGGTCTCCGGGCTCGTCGGCCAGCTCGGCGACCGCGGACGCCCAGCCGCGCAGGAGCCGCCGCTCCGCCGCGTCGGCCAGAGCCGGGACCGCCTCGGGGACCTGCTCCAGCATCTCGGCGGCGATGTCGCCGAGGCCTCGCAGCTCCGGCGGAGCGGGAACGCTCACCAGCCGGGCCTGAAGCCCGGCGAGGACGCCCATCGCGACGTCGTCGTCCTCGACGGAGGCCAGCGTGCGGGTGGTGTCCAGCCGTTCCAGGAGCACGGCGCCGCTTTCCGGATCGTGGTCCAGCAGCCGCACCATCCCCTCGCCGTTCCAGGCGCGCAGCCCGATGAGCGCGGCGGTCGTCTCCTGCCTGGGCATCTGCAGCTTCAGCACCGCGCGTTCGCCGTGCTCACGCAGCACCGGCAGCACCAGCGAGGCCTCCCCGGATGCGGCCGCGCCGTCCCGTTCCAGCCCCCAGCGGTCCAGGAGCTCCGCGGCGAGGGCCGGCAGCCCGGCGATCCAGGCCCTTCCCCGCTCGCCGAAGCCCCTGGCGTACGACGCCGCCAGGGACCGCGGGACCTCGACTGCTTCCGGCATGCTCACATCCTGTTCTTCTTCAACGGAATCGCACTTCCCACCGAGGTCATGTCGTACGGCGGGCACGCAGGGCCCGGACCTTGTGGCGGTTGCCGCAGCGCTCCATCGAGCACCAGCGCCGGGCACCGGGCCGGGAGGAGTCGACGAAGACCAGCGGGCAGGTCTCGCTGGCGCACTCACGGAAGCGCTCGGCCAGCGGCCCGGACAGCAGCTCGATCATCTCCCGGGCCATCGTGGACAGCGCCTGGGTGGCCAGAACCGGCACCGCCCACCCGGTGTCCATACCGTTCTCGGCGAGTTCGGGGACCAGTGGCGGCGCGGCGGCGGCCCGGTTGACGGCCTCGACCGCCTCGGCGGGCAGCGGACGGTGCGCCGCCCTGGCCCGTGCCGCGTTCCAGATCGCCCGCCGGAGGGCCTTGGCCGCGACCAGGTCCTCAGCCGTCACGGGGACCGTGACGACCGCGCCCAACGGCGGCTGGGCCAGCCATTCGCCCAGGTCGGCGGGCTCGTGGAGGGTCTCGAACACCGCGTAGCGGCCTTCGCCCCCGCTGTGGGCGAAATCCAGGCAGACGGCGCCCGCGTCGAAGCGGAACGACCCGCCCCTGAAGTCGTGTAACACCCGTCCGGTTGCGTTCGTGCGCATGAAACCACTATAACTGGTGTCAGTCGAAACCGGTATTACCGGTGTCATGCAGGAGGAAGAACATGGGCGTCCGGCACATCAATCCCGAGGGTCTCCACCGCAGCCCGGCCTTCAGCCAGGCCGTCGTGGTCGAGCAGCCGACGAAGACCATCTACATCGGCGGCCAGAACGGCGTCGGCCCCGACGGCAAGGTCGTCGGCCCCACGGTCGGGGAGCAGGCCGTGCAGATCTTCCACAACCTCCTGACCATCCTGGAGAGCGAGGGGGCGACCCTGGCGAACATCGTGCACTGGACCATCGCCGTGGTCGACGGGCACTCCTTCGACGAGGGCGTGGCCGCCTTCCGCCAGGCCTGGAACCTCGACGCGCCGCCGCCCGCCATCACGGTCCACGTCGTCGCCGGCCTGAACCCCGGCTGTCTCGTGGAGATCGACGCCGTCGCCGTCGTGTGACCCCGGTCAGGCGCCGAGGCCGGTGAAGTAGGCGGCGGTCTCCGCGTCCGCCGGGTAGTACGACTCGATCGAGACCTCCTCCAGCGTGATGTCCAGCGGGGTGCCGAACGTGGTGACGGTCGAGAACAGCCGTAGTTCCCGGCCGTCGAAACGGAAGATCATCGGAGTGGCGACCTCGGACTCGACCCGATGGGACACCTCCTCACCCCCGGGGGCCAGCAGCTCCTCGTGGAGCGCGGCCAGCCCGGGGTCGGGGGCGACCGCGAGCTGACGGGAGATCCGGACACGCAGCAGCGAACGCACCTCCGCCAGGTTCACGATGAACGGGGCGAGCCCACGCGGATCCAGCCCCAGCCGCAGCATGTTGACCGGCGGACGCAGCAGCTCGGGGGCGACGCGCGCGAGAAACGGGGCGAGGGCGCGGTTGGTCAGCACGATGTCCCACCGGCGGTCGACGACCAGCGCGGGGTACGGCTCGTGCGCGCGCAACACCCTTTCGACCGCCTCCCGAGCCGCGGGCAGCGCGTCCCCGTCGAGCGGTCGTTCCGGGTAACGGGGGGCGAAGCCGGCGGCGAGCAGCAGCCGGTTGCGCTCACGCAACGGCACGTCGAGCTGCTCGGCGAGCCGGATGATCATATCGGCGCTCGGGCGGGATTTCCCGGTCTCCACCAGACTGACGTGCCGGGCCGAGACGTCGGCGGCGATCGACAGATCGAGCTGGCTGAGCCCGCGGCGGTGCCGCCACCGCCGCAACAGTTCCCCGACCGTGCGCATGGCCGCCGATCATAGTGCGCCGACCGAAAACCTCGTCCGACGGTGCCCGCTCTCCCGGTCGTGGAAAGCTTTCCCCACTCCATGCGTGCCCGCGCGTTGCCCTTGTACGGTTCGCGCTCAGATCCACCCCATGGGCATCGATCCGAAAGACCTGCACGGCGAAAAGGCGAAACGCTTCGAGGCCGAGCTGACCGACCGGAAGTACCAGGAGGAACTGCGGCGGACGCACCGCCTGGGCCTGCCTCCGGCCGACTCCATCGAGGACAAGGAACTGGCCTCGACGTTCCAGCGGGGTGAGATCCCGCACTTCTCGGGCATCAAGACGTTTCTCAAGGCGCCGTACCTGGAGGACGTCAACCTGGTCGGCGAACACGAGGTCGCGGTGGTCGGTGTGCCACTCGACACCGGGACCACGTACCGGCCGGGACCGCGTTTCGGACCGGAGGGCATGCGCAGCATCTCCTCGCTCTACTCGCCCTACTACTACGAGCAGGGCGTGGACCTGCGGGAACAGCTCGACATCGTGGACGTGGGCGATATCTTCATCACCCCCGCGAACATCGAGAAGGCCTTCGACCAGATCACCAAGGGCATCGAGCACATCGTGTCCAACGGTGTGTTCCCGGTCA
This sequence comes from Streptosporangium sp. NPDC001559, assembly GCF_042893955.1. Taxonomy (NCBI): domain Bacteria; kingdom Bacillati; phylum Actinomycetota; class Actinomycetes; order Streptosporangiales; family Streptosporangiaceae; genus Streptosporangium; species Streptosporangium sp. NPDC001559. The sequence continues at coordinate 247,824 of NZ_JBIAVG010000011.1, read as the reverse complement.
TCCTCGGCGGGGACCACTCGATCGGGTTCCCCACCGCCAGAGGCGTGATGAACGCGTTCGGCAAGAAGATCGGCGTCATCCACTTCGACCGCCACCTGGACACCCAGAAACGCGACCTCGACGAACGCATGCACACCACGCCGTGGTACTGGGCGGCCCACGAGCTGCATTTCGACATGGGCAACCTCGTGCAGATCGGCATCGGCGGCTGGCAGGTTCCCCGGCCAGGAGTCGAGGAGGCCCGCAAGGGCGGCACGGTGGTGATCACCGTCGAGGACATCGAGGAGCACGGCCTGAACGCGGTCGCCGACCTGGCGCTGGAGGTCGCCTGGAGCAACGGCGCCGAAGGCGTGTTCCTGTCCTTCGACATCGACGCCGTCGACCCCGGCTTCGCCCCGGGCACCGGCTGGCCGGAGCCCGGCGGCCTCTACCCGCGTGAGGCGCTCAAGCTGGTGCGCCGTTTCGCCGAGGAGGGACTGCTCGGCATGGAGGTGGTGGAGGTGTCACCGCCGTACGACACCTCGGATGTGACGTCGCTGCTCGGGGTCCGGCTGATCTGCGACGTGCTGGCGGCCTCCGTCAAGGCGGGCAAACTCGGGCGTACCAGGAGCGGTGATCCGCAGACCGCCCGGGCCCGGGAGATCGACGAACGAGACGGGGACGACGGCGCGTAGTGTTCGACGCCATCCTCGCCGCGCTCGGCATGTGCGCGGACGGGCTCGGCGAGGGTCTCTACGCCGTACGCAAGGGGTTCAGAGGCCGTGCGATGGCGCTGGGATTCGCCGTCGCGGCGGTGCTGACGGCCCTGACCAGGATCGTCACACCGCTGAACTTCACCGTGGAGTCCGTGGCCGTCACGACCCAGGGCGTCAAACGGGCGCCCCAGATCTACTGGGTCGTGGTCCTGTCGGCCGTGCCCACCGTCGTGCTCGGTCTCCTCGGCCTGTACGAGCCGCTCATCGGGCTGTTCGACAAGGGCGTGATCGCCGGGACCATCGCCGGAGTCGGCATCATGCTGGCCGCCACCGGTGTGGACTACATCCGCGCCAGGAAGGCCACGGGCATCGCCTCGACCGTGGCCGGGGTCGGCGCGTTCCTGCTCACCGGGGACCTGGCCATCACCGTCGTCGCGGCGATCCTGGCAGGCGCGCTGGTGGCCCGTTTCCTGGGCCGAGGCTGGGCGACGAGCCGGAGGAGGCGGAGACGCCCGAGATCGAGAAGCCGCGGTTGATACCGTTCCGGTGGCGCGAGATGGTGTCGCGGCCGGTGCTGGTGGGGGCGCTTTCGCTGTTCGCGCTGCGGGTCGGCACCGTGGTCGCCTACGACTCGGTCAACTCGGAACTGGCCGGGACCGAGCCGAGACTGAACCAGGTCTTCCTCACCGACGGTGTCGCGAGCCTGGCCGCGGGCCTGTTCGGCGGTGCCCCGATGGAGCCCACCCCGTCACCGACCGCGGCGACCGGGATGCCGGTCTTCTCGGCGGTGCTGTTCCTCGGCCTGATGGCGGTCATCTCGGGCCTCGGGCTGGTCGAGCGGATGGGACGCTGGGTCCCGCTGGAGTCCGTGGCCGGATTCCTCATCGTGATCGGCATGTTCGTGGTGCTGCCGGACAACATCGGCAACGTCAACCGGCTCCCGGACGCGGTCGCGATGGCGGTGACCGCGTTCAGCAACCCGTTCTACGGGATCGTGGCGGGCGAGGCGATCGCCCTGCTGGAGCAGCTGCTGCCCGGCGTGTGAGCGGGAGCGGGCCGTACGCCATGAAACGGCATTTCATCGACAACCCCGGCGGGGGTGGGAACACTGGCGACCCATGACCACAGGTAACAAAGGCGTTGTGGAACGGGCACTGTCGGCCCTGGTCGCGACCGGAGACGTCGACGCGCTCGCGCCGCTGCTGAGCGACGACTTCGTCCACCATCGGCCGGACGCGACCTCGAAGACCAAGACGGAGTGGCTCGCCGCCGTCGGCGCCGCGCTCGGCCCGCTCACCGGCATGCGGGTCGAGGTCCGGCACCTGCTGGAGTCCGGCGACCACGTTGTGATGCACTCGCTGCGCCGGCTTCCCGGCACCGGGCCGGAGATCGCCGTCGTCGACATCTGGCGCCTCGACGACGGGCTGATCGCCGAGGCGTGGGAGATCATCGAACCGTTGTCCCAGGCCGCGGCCAACCTGACCTGGTGGGCGCCGGCCGGCCGTTGACCGCCGTACGAGCGGGTTGGGCCGGGTCTACGGTTTGCGGCCCACCGCGGCGTACATGTTGGTCGCGGTGTCCGGGAGGGGCCGCTCGCCGGGGGCGGGGTGCCAGTTGGGCATCGGGACGATCCCTGGGTCGAGCAGTTCCAGGCCGGAGAACAGCCGCTCCACCTCGGCACGGCCGCGCAGATACATGGGGATGCCGCGCTCGGTGTACTCGCGGGCGAGCCGTTCGGACTCGGGGGCCAGCTCGCCGGTCGGGATGGTGATGGCGAGGTGGCTGCCCGGGGCGAGAGGTTCGAGGAGCGACTCCACCACCCCCTGGGCGTCCTCGACGAACTGGAGCATCGCGATCAGGGTGAGCGCGACCGGCTGGGAGAAGTCGATCACCTCGTGGAGCGTGGCGTCGCTGAGAAGCGCCTCGGGGGTGCGCATGTCGGCCTGGATGTAGGCGATGCGCCCCTCGGGCGTGCCGGTCAGCAGGGCACGCGCGTGCAACAGCACGATGAGGTCGTTGTCGACGTAGACGACACGCGCGTCCGGCGCGGACTCCTGGACCACCTGGTGCAGGTTCGGCGAGGAGGGGATGCCGGTGCCGATGTCGACGAACTGCCGCACGCCCAGGCCGGTGAGGTGACGGGCCATCCGGTGCATGCAGGCCCGGTTGGCCAGCATCGAGGTGCGCAGTCCGGGCCAGTCGGCCAGTACCTTGGCCGCGGTCTCCCGGTCAGGGGCGAAGTTGTCCTTGCCGCCCATGATGTAGTCGTAGACCCGGGCCGAGTGCGGCCGGTTGGTCTGCAGATCGACCGAGGTGATCCGGTCCCGGGGGGCGTCTGACATCTGTGACCACTGCCTTCCACTCGCTCCTGCCATAGTGTCATGATCGCGCACTCAAGATCCTCTTTCGTCCACGAATCACGACTCACCCCTTCGTATCCCACCTTTCCCTCCTTCTGGGAAGGGGAATTCGGGTGAAGATCGAATGACGACGGCCAGCGCCGCGGCGACCAGTGGAAAGACCGCGACGACCACCAGCGCGCCGGACAGGCCCATCGTCTGCGCCAACGCCCCGGCGACGGCGGAGCCGACCCCGCCCCCCACGAAGAACGTCAGGTTGAGCAGGCCCATCCCGGCACCGCGCAGCGGAGGGGACAGCCGCGCCGACACGTCACCGGTGACGACGACCTGGGTGGCGGCCGCCGCGAAGACCGCCATGAGCGTGCCGTACCCCGTGAGCGCGCGGGGGCGGTCGGCGGAGTCGACGCCCGCGAGCAGCGCCACGGCGGCGGCCGTGACACCGAAGACCACCGGGCCGAACAGTCCCCCGAGCCGAAGAGCCGTCGACAGCGTCCCCAACCGCGGCCCGGCCGCGAGGGCGCTCATCGGGCGTCCCGACCGGTGTCGTCGACGAAGTGGACGTCGTAGCGTTCCTGCTCGGACAGCAGACCGTCGAAGGGCTCCAGCCCGTGCTGGACGCGTCCCAGCCGCCGGAAGTATCCGAAGCGTTCGACCCCCGGCGTCAGAACGGACAGCACGTCGGCCTCGGACCCGGGCGCCGCGCCGAACGCGTGAGGAAGCCACGGCGGCACGACGACCAGCCCGCCCGCGGAGACCGTCACCCGCTCATCCCCCAGGAGGAACTCCATATCCCCGGCCAGGACGTGGAACAGCTCGGTGGAGAGGGAGTGGAAATGGAGGCGGGCGCCGGCACGTCCCCTCCCCAGCCTCAGCCGGTTGGCGCCGAGCGCGCCCGCGGTGTGGCTCGCGTCGGCGAGCAGCGTGAACGCGCCACCCGCGGGGAGATCGACGACCTCCGCGGCGTCGGCGGGCATGACGAAGGCGGGTGTTCCGGTGACGGTCATGTGGACTCCTGGTGAGTTCTCCCGGAACAGGGGCCGGGATCGGAATCCATTGGAGTCCAGGAAGAAGCCGTGAACCAGAAGCGGTTATGACGTGCAGTGATCACCGATCGAGATGAATCAGAGGGCACGGATGGAGCTGCGGCAGCTGGAGTACTTCGTGGCGGTCGCCGAGGAGGGCGGGTTCGGCCGGGCGGCCGAGCGGCTCAGCATCGTGCAGTCGGCGGTCAGCCAGCAGATCCGCCGCCTCGAACGCGAACTCGGTGTGCCGCTGTTCGACCGCTCCACCCGGCACGTGCACCTGTCCGGCGCCGGGGAACGCCTGCTGCCCGAGGCGCGTGCCGTACTCGCCGCCGTGAGCCGCACACGTCAGGTGGCCGCCGACATCGGCGCGGGCGTCGACGGCGTCCTGCGCCTCGGGATCGTGCAGGGCCCCGGCGACCGGGTCTTCCGCACCCTGAACGAGCTGGCCGCCGTCGCGCCGCGGCTACAGGTCCGGCTGCGCCGGCTCCCCCTGCTCGCCCGGCTGGCCGGGGTCCGCACCGGCGAGCTCGACGCCGCCCTGGTCAGGGCGCTCACCGAGGCGCCCGGCCTCGAACTGCTTCCTGTCTGGACGGATCCGCTGTACGTGGCGCTGCCCGCCGCGCATCGGCTGGCGCGCTCGGCCGAGCTGAGGCTCCGGGATCTGGCGAAACTTCCGCTCCGGCTCTCCTCGCGTGAGGACAATCCGCCCTTCCATGACCTGGTCACCGGAGCCTGCCGGGACGCCGGGGTGGCGCCGCCGCCGGGACCGCCGTTCACCACCCTCCAGGAGACCCTCGCCCACATCGGAGCCGGAGCCCCGTCCTGGACCGTCTTCTACGAGGTGGCGGGGCTGCCGGAGTTCCCCAGGGTCGCCATCCGCCCGCTGGCCGGACCACGGTTGACCACCTCGCTGGCCGTCCCCCCTGGCTCACCGACTCCCGCCCTGCGCCACCTGCTGCACAGCCTGACCCGCGTCGCACACGACGAGGGGACGGACAACGCCGGTTGAAGGGGTCAGAGGTTCTGGACGAACGGCAGCAGCCGCCGCAGTTCGGCCTCGTCGGCCCGTCTGCCGTACGGGGCGAACTGGAAGGTCTCCGTCGACAGGTGGCCCGGCCAGTACTCGCCGACGAAGGCGCGGCAGGCGTCCACGTCGTCGGCCGGGGGGACCCGGTCCAGGAGACCGCGCTGGAACGGGCCGAACTCCAGGAACTGGGAGGCGTGCGCGAGGCAGGCGTCCACCTTGGCCTGCGCGACCGGCGTCACGTCGACCACCACGTCGTCCCGGTGCACCGGGTCGGAGGCGTAGTCGGTCATCAACAGGCAGACCGGCTGCCGCTCCAGCGGGGGCTTGCCGCACTCGACGTTGCGCACGGTGACAAGTTCGACGGCCTGCTCGACGAGCTTCCCGGCGGCCCGGTTGTCCGGGTGGCCGGAGCCGTCGGCGTGCAGGGCGATCACCAGGTCGGGCCGCCAGGCACGGATCTCCCGCATCACCTGAAGACGCAGCTCAACGGTCGGCTCAAGAAGGCCGTCATGCACGTCGAAGATCTCGTAGTTGACCACGCCGAGGGCGTCGGCCGCACGCCAGCCCTCCTCCGCCCTGCGGCGGGCCAGCGGAGCCCGTTCGAGCTCGTGGTGCCCGGCGTCGCCGTTGGTGAGCGTCAGGAACTTCACCGCGTGCCCGGCCTTGGACAGCAGCGCGGAGATGCCACCGGCGTAGAGCTCGGGTTCGTCGGGGTGGGCGGCGATCACCAGGGTGCGCAACATTTCTCAGCTTTCGTTGACGGGTCCGGTACGGCCTGCCGTACCGGCGTGGAAGACCTGCTGACGAGCCAGGTCGAGGGCGTGACGGACGGCGCCTTCCAGTACGGCGTTGCCGCTGACGCGGCTGACGGCGACGGTGACGGGCGCCAGACCGGTGGGGACCAGGAGTTCGGCGACACGGGAGCGCAGCGGTTCCCCGGCCGCCGTGCAGATGGGGCCGCCGAGGACGACGTAGCCGGGGTCGAGCACGCCGACGGCCGCGGTCACGCCGAGCGCGACCCGCTTGGCGACGTCGTCGAGGAACCCGGCGGGGGGTTCGGCGCGGAGCAGTTCGGTGACCGCGCGCAGGGTGGGTTCGACCTCCAGCCCGTGCGCTCCGGCCAGTTCGGCGAGCGGGGCCGTACCGAGCAGCGCGCCGAGCGGGCCGCCGTCGGGGCCGTAGAGCCGCCCGCGGCTGACCGGGTCGGGCACGGTCACCGAGCCGACCTCGCCGCCGCGCCCGGTGACGCCGCGCCACAGGACGTCGTTGAGCACGACTCCGGCGCCGACTCCGCTTCCCACCCAGAAGAGGACGAAGCTACTGCCCTTGTGCTCCTCAAGCTCGCGGATCGCGACGAGGTTGACGTCGTTCTCCAGCCGGAAACGTTCGGTGCCCAGCTGTTCGCGCAGGTCACCGAGGTCGTCGAGGTGCGACCAGCCGGACAGCTGCACCGCCTGGCTCAGCCGGTGGCCCCCGGCCTCGACGACGCCGGGGACACCCAGCACGATCTGGTCGAGGTCGTCGAGGGTGACCCCGGCGTCGTGGGCCGCGGCCTGCACGGCTTCGGTCAGGAACGCCACCGCGTCGGTGCCCTCGCCGGGGGCCTCGGCCTGGTGGCCGCCCCGGACCTCACCCGTGAGGTCGGAGACCGACACCTCGACGGCGCGTGCCGTCAGGTCCAGGCCCGCGACCCAGGAGGCCGAGCCGTTCAACTCCCAGAGCTGGGCGGCGGGGCCCGCGTTGCCGGGCTTGGTGCCGGCCTTGCGCGCCAGGCGCCCGTTCTCCAGGCGGCGCAGCACCTCGGCGGCGGAGGCCTTGGAGAGCCCGGTGTGGAACTCCAGCTCGGCGCGGGTGAGGGAGCCGTGCCGGAGCAGCAGCTCCAGGGCCGCCCGCTCGTTGAGGGTTCTGAAGACGGTGGGGTTCCCGGTGGACACTACTTCACTGCTCCTGACGTCAGCCCGGACTGGATGTGCCGCTGGAAGACGATATAGGCCACGACCACCGGCAGAACGGTCATGCTGAGCGCCGCGAACAGGGCAGGCCAGTCCGCCTCATATCCGGCGATGGTGGAGATGTCGGCGATGCCCTGGGTGATGACCCAGTTGCTCTTGTCTCCGGGAAGCAGCACCAGGGGTAGGAGGTACTGGTTCCACTGGCCGAGCACGTTGAAGATGGTCAGGCTGACCATCCCGGGCTTGGCCATCGGCAGCATGACCTGGAAGAAGGTCCGGGTGTAGGAGGCGCCGTCGATCATCGCCGCCTCGGCGACCGCGTCGGGCAGCCCCCGGAAGAAGGAGGTGAGGAAGAAGATCGTGAAGGGCAGCGAGTAGGCGATGTAGACCAGGACCAGCCCGACGTGCGTGTTGAGCAGCCCGAGCCCGTCGACCACGAAGAACAGCGGCACCAGGGCGAGGAAGACCGGGAAGGCCATGCCTGACACGAACAGGAAGTAGATCAGCCGGTTGCCGGGGAACTTGAACCTCGCCAGCACGTAGGCGGCCATGGAGCTGAGCAGCATGGTGCCCGCGACGCCGAAGAAGACGACGATCACCGTGTTGAGCAGGTACCGGCCGACGTTGGCCCGCTCCCAGGCCCGCGCCCAGTTGTCCCAGCGCAGCTCGCCCGGCAGCTGGAGGGCGTCGCCGAAGATCTCGCCGTTGCTCTTGAAGGAGGCCAGCAGCGTCCAGATCAGCGGAGCGATGATGAGCAGGGCCCACACCGCGAGGATGGCCTGCGAAAGACCTCCGAAGAGTTTGCGGCCCATGTCAGTAGACGATCCTCTCGCGCCTGGTGACCCGCATCGTCAGTGCGGCGAAGGTGAGGGTCAGGAAGAACAGCGCCACACCGAGCGCCGAGGCGTAGCCGAACCGCGAGTAGCCGAAGGCGTTCTTGTAGATCTCCGTGGCCAGCACCGTGGTCGCGCCGTCGGGCCCGCCCTGCTCGATGGAGAGCACGTTGACCAGGGCGAAGCCGTCGAAGGCCGCGATCCCGAGATAGATCCAGCCGACCTGGACGGTGTCCCAGAGCAGCGGCAGGGTGATGGAGAAGAACAACCGGGTACGGCTCGCGCCGTCCAGGGAGGCCGCCTCGAAGACGTCCTTCGGGATGGCGGCCATCCCCGCCGAGAAGAGGACGACGTAGAAACCGACCGCCTGCCAGACCATGACGGCGATGATCGACCAGAGCGCGAGTCGCTGGTCGGTCAGCCACCCGATCGGTTCCATGCCCAGCTTGACGAGGGCGCCGTTGACCACGCCGCTGGCGTCGGGGCGGTAGACGGCCTTGAACAGCACGCCGACCACCGCCACCGCGAGCACCTGCGGCAGGAAGAAGACGACCCGGTAGAAACCGGAGCCCTTGACCCCGGTCATCGTGCCGCCGCGTGAGCCACCCGCCACGTTCAGCAGGTAGGCGAACAGCAGCGCGAGGAGAACCGTGACCAGCGGCATGGCGACGAGCAGGACCGCGTGGTTGCGGATCGCCTGCCAGAAGGTCTCGTTGCCGAACATCCGCCGGAAGTTGTCCAGCCCGACGAAGTTGAGCTTGGCCGAGACCCCCCGCCAGTCGGTCAGCGCGATCTGGAACGCCTGCACGTACGGGCTGATGACGAAGACGCCGTAGAGAACGACGGGAAGGAGCAGGAATCCCGCGACGAAGCCGTGCCGCCTCATAGGTCAGACGGTCCGGTTCTGCTTGGCGATGGAGGAGTCGGCCTTGAGCTCGTCGGCCTTCTTCTGCATGTTCTCGCAGAACTGGTCGGCGGTGACGCGACCGGCCATGACCGAGTTGGTCTGGGTCTGGCCGTGGTCGAACAGCTCCTTGTACCAGGTCTCGAAGCGGGCGTCGGTGATGGTGTTCTTCCCGGCGGCCTCCTGGGCCTTGGCGGCGCTGTTGACCGCCGAGGTGAGCTGCAGACCGTCCACCAGGCCGTTGACGATGGTGAGGTTCTTGGTCATCTCGGTGTAGCCGCGCGCGCCCTCCCTGGAGAGCATCATGCGCAGGTAGTCCAGGCCGCCCTGCGGGTTCTTGCCCTTGGCCGCGACGAAGAAGGCCTCGGAGACCCCGATCATGATCGCCTCGTACGGCAGGGCGTCCGCGGCGGTGATGCTCGGCACCGGGGCGATGGCGTACTCGAAGGTGTCCGGCTTGTCCTTGGCCATCTCGTTCTCCAGCCAGGAGCCGCACGGGTAGAACAGGACCTTGTCCTGCAGGTGCTTGATCTGGGTCTGGGTGTGGTCGAGACCGAAGTAGGCCTTGTCGCCGTAGTCCTTCTGGATCTGCGCCCAGGCGGCGACGGCCTGCCGGACCGGCTCGGCGGTCCAGGCGCCGTCGGCCAGGTTGTCGATGTCGATGATGACCTTGTTGCCGCCGACCTTGGCGGCGCTGTAGACGAGGTTCCACAGCTGGTAGAACGGTCCGACCTGGCCGGGGTAGGCGAACAGGGTGATCCCGGCCTTCTTCGCCTCCTCGCCGAGGGCGTTGAACTCCGCCCAGGTCTTGGGAACGTTCCAGCCCTTGGCCTCGAAGAGTTTGGCGTTGTACCAGAGGGCGCGGTGGGCCACGGTGTACTGCAGGACCCTCGGCACGCCGTCGATCAGCGAGTTCTCGTAGGCGCCGCCGACGAGGGTGTCCTTGACCTTCTTGTCGGGGAAGGCCAGGGAGGGGGCCTCGAAGAGCGGGGTGAGGTCGGCCAGGTGTCCCTCCTGGACCAGCGACTGCAGGTCGAGCGCCTCGGGGCCCGAGTTGTTGACCACGTCGGGCACGTCACCGGCGATGAAGCGGGGGCGCAGCTGGGTGCCGACCTTCTGCGTGGCGACGTGCTTGATCTCGGCCTTCGGGTAGGCCTTGCGGTAGGCGGCCTCGTGCAGGTCCACGGCGTACTTGTCGCCGTTGCCACCGCTGAAGATGACGACTTCGAGGCGCCGGGTGGCGTCCACGCCGAGCGGGTTGTTCGTTGAGGTCGCGGCGGCGGAGGCGGTGGGGCTGGTGGCGGCTTCGCGACCGGTGGTCGCGCAGGCGGCGAGAGGGGTGGCGAGCGCGGCGAGACCGAGCCCGCGCAGAACTTCGCGGCGGCTGAGGGACATGCTTCCTCCTGGCGCTAACCGTCCGGATACCTTCCAGACGGTTAGCGGCCGACTATAGGTCGCCTCTCCTCAACCCGTCAAGAGTTCAGAACCGCCCAAGCAATCGGGCTTTCGCGTCCTCACCTGCGCCGATGTGGTCCAGGGCGCTCAACGCCGCGCCCACTATGGGCGGCAGTTCGGCGACGACCCGCTCTGCCAGCGGCATGCGGGCCGCGAACCGTTCGTCGAGCAGCGCGGTGAGCAGCGGATCGCGGGCACGCAGCACGCCCCCGCCCAGGACCACCTCGGTCGGGGTGCCGAGCAGGTCGAGCCGGGTGAGGCAGACCTGGGCCATCGTGGCGATCTCGTCGGCCAGCCGCGAGACCAGCCCGCGGGCGATCTCGTCGCCGTCCGCGGCCACCCTGAACAGCCCCGGCGTCAGTTCAAGCAGCCGTTCCCGCTCCAGGACGCCGAGGTGCAGGTCGATCACCACCCGCTCGACCGTGTCCGCGCCGAAGTGCGACCTGACCAGCTCGGCGAGCCTGGTCGGGGCACCCCTGCCGTCCTCGGCGCGGGCCGCGTGCCAGAGCGTCTCCGACGACAGGCCGAGGCCGCCGCCCCAGTCGCCGCTGATCGCCCCCAGGGACAGGAATCGGGCGACGCGCCCCGACGGCGCGACGCCGACCGCGTTGATCCCCGCGCCGCAGACCACCGCGACCCCCCACGGGCCGGACGCCCCCGACCGCAGGAGGGCGAAGGTGTCGTTGCGCACCACGACGTCCCTGGCCAGCGCGCGTCCCGAGATCTCGGCCTCGATCGCCCGCTCCTCCTCGGGCAGGTCCACCCCGGCCAGGAAGGTGACCAGGTGGTCGGCCCGGCCGGTGAACCCGATCGCCTGCCGTACCACGTTCTCGATGACGTCGGTCGCGGGTCCGACCCCCTCGCTCTGCGGCGCGAAGGGGCCGCCCCGGCCACGGGCGAGGATCTCGCCGAGCTCGTTCAGCAGCACCACATCGGTCTTGCTGTTGCCGCCGTCGACGGCCAGCACGTTCACCACGACAGGTACCCGCTGTTCTTCTCCAGCAGCAGCCCGGTCAGCTCTGCGGCGATCGCCTCCTGCCCGACCAGCGGGTGCGCGAGAAGCGCGTTGCGCACCCGGTCCGCCCCGCCGTACAGCGCCGCCTGCAGGGCCAGTTCCTCGTAGGCGGAGACGCCCGCGATCAGGCCCGCGTAGAGCGGCTCGACCGGCTCGACCGGCAACGGTACGGCTCCCGCCGCGGTGACCTTCGCGGGCACCTCGATGACCGCGTCGTCGGACAGGAAGGGCAGCGTGCCGTTGTTGCGGGTGTTGACCACCTGCACGTCGCCACGGTCGCCGAGCAGTGAGGCGATGAGCGCCACGGCCGCCTCGGAGTAGAAGGCCCCGCCGCGCTTGGCCAGCTGCTCGGGCTTGGTGTCGACGGAGGGGTCGGCGTAGAGCCTGAGCAGCTGCTCCTCAAGCGCCGCGACCTCCGAGGCCCGGGAGGGCCGGGTCCGCTGCTCCTCGACCACCAGGTCGTGGGCGTAGAAGTAGCGCAGGTAGTAGGAGGGCACGACCTGGAGACGTTCGATGAGCTCCAGCGGCAGGCGCAGGTCGTCGGCGATGGCCTGCCCGTGCTCGGCGATCAGCCTGGGCAGCACGTTCTCGCCGTCCACGTGGACGGCGCGTTCCCAGGTCAGGTGGTTGAGCCCGACGTGGCCGAGCTGGACCCGCTCGGGGGCCAGGCCGAGGTGGGCGGCGAAGCGGCGCTGGAAGCCGATCGCCACGTTGCACAGCCCGATCGCGCGATGCCCGTCGTCCAGCAGTGCCCTTGTCACGATGCCGACGGGGTTGGTGAAGTCGACGATCCAGGCCTCGGGGGCGTACTCCCTGACCTTGGCCGCCAGGTCGCGTACGACCGGTACCGTGCGCAGGGCCTTGGCCAGGCCTCCGGCGCCGGTGGTCTCCTGCCCGACGCAGCCGCACGCCAGCGGGAACGTCTCGTCGACGTCGCGCGCCGCCTGGCCGCCCACCCTGAGCTGGAAGAGTACGGCCTGCGCGCCCTCGACGCCCCGCTGGACGTCGGAGGTGGCGACGACCTCGGCGGGGTGCCCGGCCCGGGCGAGCATGCGGCGGGAGACCCCCGCGACCAGCTCAAGGCGGGAGGCGTCGGGGTCGACGAGTGCGATCTCGGTCAGCGGGAGCTCGTCACGCAGGCGGGCGAACCCGTCGATCAGCTCCGGCGTGTAGGTCGAACCGCCTCCGACAACGGCGAGTTTCACTGGCGTCCTTCCGATCTTCCTGTCCATAGGTTAGGAAACTTTCCTAACTTTTGGACAAATCTAGAAAGAAGGGGAGCATCCAGTCAATACACGACATCGGCTTCCGGGGGGTCGATGCCGCCGGCCGGTGATCCACATCCCCGGGTCGCCGCGCCGCGGGGCCGATGGTCCACGTTCGGGCGGTCACACCGCGGGAGAAAGCCGGTCCGTCCTTTTCCGCCCGCGGAATGAGGGCGTGATCGAAAATCGAGAGAATCCCGCCGAGGGCGTCTCCACCGAGCCCTCTCCAGGATCTTTCAGGCCTTCTCCGGGCTTTCCCCGGAGTTCATCCGAGTTTTCCAGCACTCGGCGCGTGTTCGCCGACGGCTCCGCGCTAATTGCTCTGACCGGCGGAAACACGATCGTTGCGCGAGTTCAGCTCCGGCCGATGCCGAATCGGCGTGCGAAACGCGACATCAGCCGGGACATCCTTGAGGGAAACGCGTCGGGCTCGGGAACGGCGATGGGGCGGACACGGCCGTTGTGAATGGCGCCGATTCTCCAGCCGGTTTCCGTCCGCACCACGACGACGGTCTGCCGCGACAGCCGCCGCCTGGGGAGGGTGGACCGCCACGGCATCAGGACGGAGGCCGTACCGTGCACGACCGCCACGTCCGGGGTGAGGTAGCGGATCGACTCCAGGTCGCCGACCAGCGCGGAACCGGCCAGGACGCCGCGGAAGAGCTTGTCATGGTTGTGCTGGTGGGCCCGGCGGCCGCGGGCGACGGTCCCGTCGTAGGAGACGTAGTCGGAGTCGTCGGTGAACAGCGCGCCGAACGCCTGGGCGTCGCCCGCCGTCCAGGCCGCGAGGAAGTCGGCGAAGAGCCTCTCGATCCGGGCGGTGTCGTCGGTTCGCGGGCTGGAGGCGGTGCCGGTGAGGATGGTCGAGCGCATGGGGGTTCCTCCGTACGTGATATCGTCATTTCGACGAACGAAATGTACGATATCAGAAAGCTTCGAATGTCGAAACGAGATGTCATTGGAGAGATCGCGACGGAGCTACGGCGGCTGCAGCAGAGCTTCGACGCCTTCGACGAGGCGGCTGCCGCCCGGCTTCGTCTCAACCGCACCGACCTGCGCTGCCTCGACGTGGTGCTCGCCGAAGGCCCGGTGCCCGCGGGCGCGCTCAGTCTCGCGCTGAAGCTCAGCCCGGCGGCCACCACCACGGTCATCGACCGGCTGGAGCGCGCCGGAATGGTGACCCGCTCCACGGATCCGGAGAACCGCCGTCGGGTCCTGGTCTCCGCGACCGACGCCGCCCGCTCGGCCGAGGCTGAGATCTTCGTTCCGGTCGGCCGGGCGGGCGCCCGGGCGCTGGGGGAGTACGAGCCGGACCAGCTGGCCGTCATCCTCGATTTCCTGCGTACCGCCAGAAGGGCCCAGGAGGATCAGACCGCCCGGGTCGGGGCCCTCACCTTCCGGTGAGTCATGTCTGCCCGTGAGGGATCAGCCCTCTGTTCCGGAGGGCCCGTTGTGATCGGACCTTCGTTGTTGGAACGATGTCACCCTCCGAAGTTGATCGACTACAGAGAGGGAGTGGCATGGGAAGGACCTACCGGACCCGTGGCGGGCGTGGCCTCGCAAGGATGGCGGTGGCCGCGATGCTGTTGCTCGGCTCCTGGGCGATGAGCAGCCTGGGCGCCACCGCCAACGCCACCGCGGACGGCACCCAGCCCCTGGCCGCCGCCGCGAACACCTACCGGATCGTCAACACGGCCTCCCACAGTTCACTGCGGGCCTACAACGAGGGCGCCCCGGTCTTCGTCTCCAGCACCCGGGAGAACCCGGGGCCGTTCGAGCTGTGGGAGATCACCCGGGTCCAGGGCGGATTCACGATCAAGAACGTCGGCCTGAGTCTTGTCCGTCACTCCAACGTCTACGCCTCGGTGTCACGGTCGGAGGAGGGAGAGCCGGTCATCACCGACCGCCAGCCGACCACCTGGTCCGTGGAACCGGCGGGCCACGGCACCTTCGTCGTCAAGGCGCCCAACGAGGACCTGCTGTGGAACGTCGAGCCCCCGGTGGTTCCACGAGGCGATGTGGCGCTGCGCGGCGCGAACGGGTCCGACACCCAGCGCTGGCAGTTCGTGCCCGTGAACGAGTAGGACCCGCAGGACTCCCCTCCTGAGGAGGGTGAAACGGCCCGCTTCCTGATTTTCCGCAGCGCATTACACGCGTGAGCGAGGAGGCGGGCCGTTGTCGTCGCGGTGCTCGGCGCGCAGCCGTCGGGGAACGCCCGTACGGCGACGCGATCGAGGCTTTCCGGCCACCGGCCCCGCGGAGGGCCGGGTGGGGCCGGGCCGGAAGTGACGGAACCCGGGCCGTACGCGGCCCGGGTTCCCTGGCGTCATGGCGATCGCGCGGGCGGCGAAGGGTCGTGTTATTTTTGGGCAACTGTCCAAGTCGATTGTCCAAGGCATATGTCCAGAGGAGTGGGAGACGGTGGAGAAATCGGTGGAACGAGGTCGGGCGACCAGGCAGCGGCTGTTCGACGCGGCGGTGGCGTTGATCGGTGAGGTCGGTTGGGGCGGCGTCACCACGCGGATGGTCGCCGAGCGCGCCGGGGTGGCCCCCGGCGTGGTGCACTACCACTTCGCGTCGGTGACGGACCTGCTGGTCGAGGCCTCGACCACGTTCGCCGGCGCGTTGTTCGGTGAGGTCGCGCACCGGCTGGCCGAACAGCCGGACATCGAGAGCGGCCTCGACTGGCTGCTGGGCGAACTGTCCGGTTACACCGGCACGGACCCCGCCTCGCTGTTGATCGTGGAGACGCACCTGGCCTCCGGCAGGCTTCCCGAGCTCCGCGCCCGGCTCCACGACATGATCGACGACTTCCGCGCGTGTGTGGTCACCTGGCTGCGCGCCCGCGGCCACACCGGTGACGCCGAGGCCGCCGCCGTCCTGCTCGCGGCGACCCTGGACGGCCTGGTGCTGCACCACAGTCTCGATCCCGCCATGGACGTCGCCGCGCTCGCCGGCCCCCTGCGGGCCATGCTGCGGGCGGACGGGCACGAGGGGGGCGAGGGGCGATGAGGGCGCTCATCTGCGGCGCGGGAATCGCCGGGCTCACCCTGGCCTGGCACCTGGAGCGCGTGGGGTGGCAGGTCGAGGTGGTCGAACGCGCCCCCGCCCTCCGGGACGGCGGATACATGATCGACTTCTACGGACCGGGATACGAGGTGGCCGAGCGGATGGGCCTGGCCCCTCGCCTGCTTGAGGCCCGATACCCGGTCAACGAGCTCAGCTACGTCGACCGTGTCGGGCGGCGGACCAGCCGCCTGGTCATGCCCGAGTCCTTCAACCGGGTGGTGAGCCTGCTCCGCACCGACCTGATCCGTGCCGTGCACGACGGCGTGCGCGCCCCGGTGACGTACGGCACCAGCGTCGCGGGCGTCGAGCAGGACGGCGAAGGCGTCACCGTGGAGCTGACCGACGGCACGCGGCGTGAGGTGGATCTCCTCGTGGGCGCGGACGGAGCGCACTCCCAGGTCAGAAAACTGGCCTTCGGCGCCGAGAGCGGGTTCGTGCGTTACCTCGGCCACCGGGTCGCCGCCTACGTCGTCGACGACGAGGCGCTCAGCGGGAAGATCGGCACGCGCTACCAGATGCTGACCGTGCCGGGGCGGATGGCCGGTGCCTACGCGCTGCGCGGAGACCGGCTCGCGCTGCTGTTCCTGTGCCGAGAGCCCGACCCCACCCTGCCCGAAGACCCGGCCGCGTGGCTACGGCACACCTACGGCGATCTCGGCTGGATCCTGCCGGAGGCGCTCTCCCGCTGCCCGGACCCCGCCGAGATCTACTGCGACCAGGTGACCCAGATCGACATGGAGCACTGGAGCACCGGACGGGTGGCCCTGCTCGGGGACGCCTGCCAGGCGGTTTCCCTGTTCGCCGGGCACGGCGCGTCCATGGCGATGGCCGGGGCGTGGGTGCTCGCCGACGAACTGGCGACGGCCGGAGCGGGTGGTGTCCCGGCCGCGCTGGCCGCCTACCAGAGACGGGTACGGCCGGCCATCGAGGAGGTGCAGGCGTTCGGTCGCCGGTTCATCCAGTGGATGGCGCCCTCCAGCGGGCTGCGCATCACCGCACGCGACTGGATGCTCCGTCTGGCCTCCCTGCCGGGCGCCGACCGGCTGTTTCTCAACTCGCTCACCGCCGGTGGACACGGGCTCATCGTCACCCGCGCCGGAGACGGTCCGCGGAGGTGACCACGGTCTGAGCTATTTGGTGTTGCTAAGTACCGGTAGTCAGTGTTACTTTCTACCAGTAGCTAGCAGCACCAAGTAGCTGAAAGGGGGGCACTCCATGGGAAAACAGGCCACGGAGATGCTCAAGGGAACACTGGAGGGCATCGTCCTGGCGATCCTCTCCACCCGGGCCGCCTACGGCTACGAGATCACAGCATGGCTGCGTGAACAGGGCTTCTCCGACATCGCCGAGGGCACCATCTACGCACTGCTGGTCAGGATCGAACAACGCGGCCTGGTCGATGTGGCGAAGGTCCCCTCGGAGAAGGGGCCGCCCCGCAAGGTGTACTCCCTGAACGCCCAGGGGCGGGAGTACCTGGAGGAGTTCTGGAGAACCTGGGCCTTCCTCGCCGAAAGGCTCGAACAACTCCGCGAAGGGAGCAACTAGACATGACCAAAGAACCGGACGAGTCGAAGAGCCGCTACCTGAAGTACCTGGAGGTCGTCACCGGGTCGCTGGACGAGAAGAAGCGCTACCGGCAGTACAAGGCACGGATCAAGCAGCTTCCCGAGAACTACCGCGTCGCGGTCGAGGCGCTGGAGCGTTACCTCATGCACTTCGGCCCGGTCGACGGCGCGGGCGCGATGGAGATGTACGAGGACCTGGCCGACCTGTTCGAACAGAGCGTGTCGGACGGAACCCCGATCCGCGATGTCTTCGGCGACGACCCCGTGGAGTTCGTCGAGGCCTTCATCCAGAACTACCCGGCCGGGCAGTACCGGGCCCGCGAGCGCGACCGTTTCACCGACGCCATCGCCCGCGCCGCGGGTGAGGAGGGGACCGTCTGATGAGGACCCAACAAACCCCCGCCATCCAGGTGCGGGACCTGCGGAAGTCCTACAAGGACCTGCACGTCCTGCGCGGCGTGGACTTCGAGGTGGCGCGGGGCAGCGTCTTCGCGCTGCTCGGCTCCAACGGCGCGGGCAAGACCACCGCCGTGAGGATCATGTCCACCCTGCTCAAGCCCGACGCCGGAGTCGTCCGCGTCAACGGCTTCGACGTCACCACCCAGGCGGCGAACGTCCGCGAGTCGATCAGCCTGACCGGGCAGTTCGCCGCGGTCGACGAGATCCTCACCGGCCGGGAGAACCTCATGCTGGTCGCCCGCCTGCGCCACCTCGCCAACCCCGCCCAGGTCGCCGACGACCTGCTGCGCCGCTTCTCCCTGACCGACGCCGCGGGACGCAGGGCGGCCACCTACTCCGGCGGCATGCGCCGCCGCCTCGACATCGCGATGAGCCTGATCGGTGACCCGCCGATCATCTTCCTCGACGAGCCCACCACCGGCCTGGACCCCCAGGCCCGCCTGGAGGTCTGGCAGACCGTCAGGGACCTCACCGCCCAGGGCACCACGGTCCTGCTCACCACCCAGTACCTCGACGAGGCCGAACACCTCGCCGACCGGATCGCGATCCTCCACCAGGGCCGCATCATCGTCGACGGCACCCTCGCCGACCTCAAGCGGCTGCTGCCGCCCGCCAAGGTCGAATACGTGGAGAAGCAGCCGACCCTGGAGGAGATCTTCCTCACCCTCGTTGGCACGAACACCTAGGAACCCCCCATGACCAGGCACTTCCTCGGCGACACCGCCGTTCTGCTGGGACGATCCCTGCGCCACGTCACCCGGAGCGTGGACACCATCATCACCACCGCGATCATGCCGGTCGCCATGATGATCATGTTCGTCTACGTGTTCGGCGGCGCGATCAAGACCGGCACCGACTCCTACGTCAACTACCTGCTGCCCGGCATCCTGCTCATCACGGTCGCCTCGGGCATCGCCTACACCGCCTTCCGGATCTTCATGGACCTCAAGAGCGGCATCTTCGAACGCTTCCAGTCCATGCCCACCGCCCGGTCGTCCGTCCTGTGGGCGCACGTGCTGACCTCCCTGGCCGCCAACATCATCTCCCTGGCCATCGTCATACTCGTCGCCCTGGCCATGGGGTTCCGCTCCAGCGCCCCCGTGACGGCCTGGCTCGCCGTCGCCGGGATCCTCATCCTGTTCACCCTGGCCCTGACCTGGATCGCCGTCATCCCCGGACTGTCCGCGAAGACCGTGGAGGGCGCCAGCGCCTTCTCCTATCCGCTGATCTTTCTGCCCTTCCTCAGCTCGGCCTTCGTCCCCACCGCCACCATGCCCGGCCCGCTGCGCTTCTTCGCCGAACACCAGCCGGTGACCTCCATCGTCAACGCCATCCGCGCCCTGTTCACCGAGCAGCCGGTCGGCACGGACATCTGGACCGCCCTGGGCTGGTGCGTGGGCATTCTCGCCGTGGCCTACCTCTTCGCGATGAACACCTACCGCCGCAAGATCGCCTAGGTCGTGTCCACGACAGGAAGGAGGGCCGCGACGCGGTTCCCCTGAGCGGGAAACAGCACCTCCCCGGCGCGTCTCGCGCCGCCGGCCAGAGAACCTCGGAAGATTCGCGCGAGACGAACACCAGGCTGTGAACAGGTCCCCCGGAGCAGGATCCCTGCCCGTGTGAGTGACGAACGGCCCCCCGCAGAAGGCGTCGATGACTCCGCCGGATGCCGATATCTCCCTCGACGTTGTGCGCCAGGCCGCCACCGGCCGGGCAGAGCACGCCCTTTCTCGCACCACACCCCTGAATCGCACCACACGCCCGAATCGCACCGCACCCCTGGAATCGCACCGCACCCCTGGAAGGAAAGATCATGTCCGAGTCCCTGCACACCGTCACGACGATGCCGGCCGCGCGTCAGGCCGGCTGCCCGTTCGACCCGCCCAAGGAGCTGACCGAGGCCCGCGAGCAGAGCCCCATCAGCCGCCTCACCTTCGCCGACGGGCACCAGGGCTGGCTGGTCACCGGCTACGACCTGGCCCGGTCCATCCTGGGCGACACGCGCTTCAGCTCCCGCAAGGAGCTCATGGCCCACCACCCGCTGATCGACTACGGCGACGTCGAGGTCCCCCCGGCGGCGCCCGGCGAGTTCATCCTCATGGACGAGCCCCTGCACGGCCGCTACCGCAAGCCGCTGGTGGGCAAGTTCACCGTACGGCGGATGCGTCAGCTCACCGAGCGCGTCGAGCAGATCACCGCCGACCACCTGGACGCCATGGAACAGGCCGGGACGACGGCCGACCTGGTGACCGCGTTCGCCAAGCCCGTCCCCGCCATCGTGATCTGCGAGCTCCTCGGCGTGCCGTACGAGGACCGGGACTTCTTCCAGGAGCACATCGACAACTTCCTCAGCGGAGAGGCCGACGACGAGCAACTGCTCGCGTCCTACCTCGCGGTCCAGCGGTACCTCGCGGAACTGGTGGCCGCCAAGCGTGCCAACCCCACCGACGACGTGCTCAGCGACCTCCTCGACGGCGACCTGACCGACGAGGAGCTGAAGGGGATGGCCCTGATCCTGCTGTCGGCCGGCTTCGACACCACCGCGAACATGCTGGCGCTCGGCACCTTCGCGCTGCTGCAGAACCCGGAGCAGCTGGCCGCGCTGCGCGCCGATCCCACGCTCGTCGACCAGGCCGTCGAGGAGCTGCTGCGTTACCTCAGCGTCATCAAGCAGTTCTACCGGGTCGCCCTTGAGGACGTCGAGGTGGGCGGCCACACCATCACGGCGGGCACCATGGTCATCCTGAGCCTCAACACCGCCAACCGTGACCCCGAGCGTTTCCCCGACCCCCACAGGCTGGACCTCCGGCGGCAGGACGGCGGGCACCTGGCCTTCAGCCACGGCATCCACCAGTGCCTGGGCCAGCAGCTCGCCCGTGTCGAGATGCGTGTCGCCTTCCCCGCCCTGCTCAACCGCTTCCCCGCACTGCGCCTGGCCGTACCGGCGGAGGAGGTCGCCCTGCGCTCGGAGATCGCGGACGTCTACGGGGTGAAGAGCCTCCCGGTCACCTGGTCGTAGAACCGCCGTCTCACGTTCGGGGCACCCCGGACGTCTGCAGGGTAGAGAGCGAAAGGAGCCGGTATGAACACGCGACACACCGTGGTGGACACCACCCTGGGGCCGGTCACGATCGTCGCCGAGGGTGACGCGGTCACCGGCCTGTACTTTCAGCACCACACCCGCCGTCCGGCGCAGGAGACGTTCGGCGCCGTGGCCACCGGTGACGCCCTGCTCATCGAGGCCGCCGCACAGGTGGGGGACTACCTCGCCGGTCGCAGGCAGGGGTTCGCCCTGCCGCTGCGGGCGGACGGGGACGCGTTCCAGCAGGCGGTGTGGAGCGTCCTGAACGAGATCCCGTACGGTGAGACGACGACCTACGGCCGTGTCGCGGAGCGACTCGGCGACCGTGGCCTGGCGTACCGCGTCGGCCAGGCGGTCGGCGCGAACCCGCTGTGCGTTCTCGTGCCCTGCCACCGCGTGCTCGGTGCGAACGGGAACCTCACCGGGTACGCCGGGGGACTGAGGCGCAAGCAGGCCCTGCTGGAGCTGGAGGAGCCCGCCCAGGTCAGAGCGGGACGCCTGTTCTGATGGGATCGAGATGAAACAGCCGTTCGAGAAGGTGGTCGCGCGGCACGGGGTGACCGTGCTGCGCGTCTGCCGCGCCCTCCTGGGCGTGCACGACGCCGACGACGCGTGGTCGGAGACCTTCCTGTCGGCCCTGCGCGCCTATCCCGACCTGCCGGAGACGGCGAACGTGGAGGCCTGGCTCGTCACCATCGCGCGGCGCAAGGCGATCGACGTCCACCGGGCCGCGAAGCGGAACGCGGTCGCCGTCGGAGATCTTCCCGAGACGCCGAGCGATCTCGGTGTCCCCGGCGGTGACGCCATGGATCTGTGGGACGCGGTGGTGAAGCTGCCGGACAAGCAGCGCCAGGCCATCACCTACCGGTACCTCGCCGGGATGTCGCACGCGGAGATCGCGGCCATCCTCGGCGGCACCGCCGACGCGGCGCGCAGAGCCGCGGCCGACGGGCTGAACACCCTCAGGAAGAGCTACCCGGGCGCTCACGCGAAAGGAGCATCCTCATGAACGACATCCTTGGCGTGCTGTCGGCGCCCGTCGACCCCGAGACGATGGCACGGCTGCACGCCCGGCTCGCGCGTGAGGCGGTGACCGAAGGGCTCGTGGACGTCGCCTACACCGTCGTCGACTCCCCGGTCGGGAGGCTGTTGCTCGCGGCGACCCCGAAGGGTCTCGTCCGGGTGGCCTACCAGAACGAGGACCACGACCGGGTGCTGGAGACGCTGGCGAGCAGACTCAGCCCCCGCGTCCTGCACGCCCCCCAGCGGCTTGAGGCCGCCGCGCGGGAGATCGACGAGTACTTCGGCCGCCGCAGGAGGACGTTCGACCTGCCCCTGGACCTGTCGTTGTCGCGTGGGTTCCGGCAGCTCGTGCAGAGGCATCTGCCGGAGATCGGCTACGGGCGGACCCTCAGCTACCGGCAGGTCGCCGAACTCGTCGGCAGTCCCAAGGCCGTCCGCGCCGTCGGCACCGCCTGCGCGACCAACCCCCTCCCCGTCGTCGTCCCCTGCCACCGGGTGCTCCGCACCGACGGCTCCCTCGGCGGCTACATCGGCGGTCTCGACGCCAAGACCACCCTGCTGAACCTGGAGGCCGCGGCATGACGCGGGTCGATCCGTGGCGCGAGCGCGTCGACGCCGCCGACTGGGCCGCCGTCACGGCCGAGATCGACGAGTACGGCGGAGCCCTGCTGCCGCGACTCCTCACCCCGGAGGAGGCCGCCGGGTTCTGCGAGATGTTCGACCGGGACGACCTGTTCCGTAGCACGATCGACATGGGCCGGTACCGCTTCGGCGAGGGGCGGTACCGGTACTTCGCGGCGCCGTACCCGGAACCGATCGAGCGCTTGAAGCAGGCGCTCTACCCGCGGCTGCTGCCCATCGCGCGTGACTGGTGGGCCAAACTCGGCCGCCCCGCGCCGTGGCCCGACACGCTCGACGAATGGCTCGCGATGTGTCACGAGGCCGGGCAGACCAAGTCGACGGCGATCCTGCTGCGATACCGCGAGAAGGACTGGAACGCGCTGCACCGCGATCTCTACGGCGACCTCGTCTTCCCCCTACAGGTCGTGATCAACCTCAACCGGCCCGGCGTCGACCACACGGGAGGCGAGTTCCTGCTGATGGAACAGCGTCCCCGCGCGCAGTCACGGGGGACGGCGACGCTCCTGCCGCACGGACACGGCTACCTCTTCACCACCCGAGACCGTCCCGTCCGGTCGAGCCGAGGATGGTCGGCGGCACCGGTCCGTCATGGTGTGTCCGCCGTCCGCTCCGGCCTGCGCCACACCCTGGCCCTCGTCTTCCACGACGCCGCGTGAGCGCCGTGACGCGGCAGGAGCTCGTCGCCCTGCGTGATCTCGCCCACGCCCGGAGAGGGAGGTGGGTGGCGATCGGCGGCGGCAGGACGCCGGAGGCGGTCGCGTTCGCCGACGCGTTCGCGTCCCTCTGGGAGGAAACCGGCGGAGAGGTCGTCGAGACGGTCGCGTGGCCGGAGACGGCCGCGTCGTGGCTGCGCCACGCGAGGCGCTTCGCGGAAACGGACGTGGACCTCTGGATCATGACAGGCCCCCCGGCCGGGTGGGCGCGGATGGTCCGGAGGCTGCTGCGCTCAACCCGGTGGCGGCCGGAACGCACTCTCGTCACCTCGGACATCGGTGATCGCGCGGTCCTGGAACTCGCCGGTGCGGACGACCTCGACGGTCTCGCCGGTGCGGACGCCCTAGGGGCATCATGGTTCGTCGAAGCAGGAAAAATCGTACGGTGATCCCGTTCGTTCCCTCTGTTCCTGAGCTGGGGCCGGGCGCGAGGTTGGTGCCCGGCTGGCTGACACTCGACCAGCAGGCGTGGATCGTCCGGCGGTTCCGGTCGTGGGCGCGGGGGCCGGTTCCGATCCGCGCCGCGAAGGTCCGTGGCCACGAGATGTCGGTACGCACGGTCTGTCTCGGCTGGCACTGGCAGCCCTACCGGTACACGCGAGAGGCGACGGACGTCAACGGCGCCCGCGTGCTGCCCTTCCCCGACTGGATGGGGAGGCTCGGCAGGCGCGCGCTCCGCGAAGCCGGGTACCCGGAAGAGGAGGCCGCGGGTTACGCGCCCGACACGGCCCTCGTCAACCATTACGACGACAACGCCCGTATGGGAATGCACCAGGACAAAGACGAGCGGTCCCTCGCTCCCGTCGTCTCGCTCTCCGTCGGCGACGCGTGCACGTTCCGGTTCGGCAACACGGAGAACCGGGGCAGGCCGTACACCGATCTGCTGCTCGGCTCCGGTGACCTGTTCGTCTTCGGGGGCGCCTCCCGGCTGGCCTACCACGGCGTCACCCGTGTTCACCCGGGCACGGCGCCGGAGGGATGCGGGCTGGACAGGGGCAGGATCAACATCACCATGCGCGTCACCGGCCTCGACGGGTGACGTGTCCGAAAACAAATAAGCTCCCCTGTCCTCTTTGAATTTCGGCAATGGCGCACGGCGGGCGTTTTCTTCTTTTCAAGTAGGGATTTATCCTTTCGTTGATCGGGGAGGGCGTTCGCGGGCGCGGCCCCATATGGAATGTGTGAACTTCACTCATTGGGTGTGAAAACTTCACGAGCGAGATAGGGGAACTTCGCCGAACGCCTGGTCGTGTCGGGGAACATCGCCCGGCGGCGCGTGACCTGCGCCGATGCGAAGTTATGTGAAACCTGAAAGAGGGGCCTTGACTCCCCCTTCTTGCTCGATTAGTAATAGTTACGGTCAAGTTACGCGAGCCGCCAAATAGTCACGGCCGGGTCGCGCCGCCCCGCTGCGGGCGGAAAGCCACGGCACTCCCCTTCGTCATCCCGGTATCCGTGTTCTAAGAGGGAGAATTCTCATGCGTGACCGCCTGACCTCCGTTGTCTCCGAATTCGGCACACCGTGCTATGTGTACGACGAGAACCTGATCGACAGGAACGTCAGCCGGTTCACCGGCCTGGCGTACCCGGAGAAGGCGGTTCACTTCGCCTCCATGGCCAACAACAACCCCCGGCTCCTCGAACTGGTCAGACAGCGGGGCCTGGGCATCTTCGTCAACTCCCTGAAGCACATGAAGCTGGCTCTGAACTGCGGTTTCAGCCCCAGCGAGATCATCTACACCTCGACGGGGGTGCGGCGCGAGGACCTGGCGTTCATCGTCGAGCACGGGGTGGCCGTCAACCTGGACTCGATCGGCCAGCTGCGGCTTTTCGGCGAGGTGAACCCGGGCGGACGCTGCGGTATCCGGCTGAACATCGACGAGAACTCCCTCGACAACGTCTTTATCGGCGCCGAGAGCCGTATCGGCGTCCTCGAAAGTGAATTCGAGAAGGTCATGGCCACGGCCAAGGAGTACGACATCACCATTGTCGGAACGCATGTCTACCTTGGTACGAACATTGTCTCCCTGTCGACCATGATGCAGGGGGTCAAGCGCACCCTCGAACTCTCGAACCACTTCGCCGACCTCGAATACGTGGACCTGGGCGGCGGCTTCCCGGTCAGGGGCGACGACGCCATCGATTTCGACTACGCCGAGTACGACAAGAGCATCAGCGATGTTTTCAACGCCTACTCGAAGGAGCGCGGCCGTCCGATAAAGCTCATTCTTGAGCCCGGACGCTCCCTCTTCGGGGACACCGCTGTTTTCTGCACGTCCGTGCTCGACGTGAAGGAAAGGCCGGACCGCTTCCTGGTCTGCTGCGACGCCAGCGCGACCCTGTTGCCGCGGTCGATGTTCTACAACGAGTTCCACAACGTGGACGTCCTGGGCAAGAGCGGATCCGTGCTTGAGAAGCCGGTCGACGTCGTGGGATCGACGACGTACTCCCGCGACTTCCTGGCCAAGGGCATCCACCTGCCCGCGCTGGAGCCCGGGGACGTCCTGGTCTTCGACCAGGCGGGAAGCTACTGCTACTCGATGATCACGCAGTTCCTCGGTCAGACCGAACCGTGTGAGGTGCTGCTCGACAAGGACGGCGAGCCCACGCTCATCCGGTCCCGTGAGCAACTGATCGGGAGCGACCGTTGACCGACGGACGCTGGTCGTTCGAGGAGATCGCCCCGGGCGAGGCTCACCGCCACCGGATCGTCGCGGAGGTCTACTCCACCAGGAGCGCCTTCCAGCACATCCAGGTGCTTGAGACCGAGAGCTACGGCCGGGGCCTTTTCCTCGACGGACGGATTCAGCACGTCGCCGCGGACGAGTACATCTACAGCGAGAGCATGGTCCACCCGGCCATGTTCCTGCTGGGGGGCTCCTGCGAGCGGGCGCTGTGCATCGGGGCGGGGCCCGGCGGTGTCGTGCGCGAACTGCTGAGATACCCCGGGGTCGGCGAGGTGGTCCAGGTGGAGATCGACACCTCGGTCATCGACGTGGCCCGCGACCACCTGCCCCACGTCGGCACCGAGCACTGGTCGGACCCCCGGGCCCGGCTCCAGATCGCGGACGTGCTGGAGTACCTCGACGACGAGCCCGGCCGGTTCGACCTCATCGTCAACGACCTGAGCGAACCGCTGCCCGGCAGCCCCGCCTCCGAGGTGTTCTCGGCGCGGAGCGTCGGCCTGATGCGGTCCAGACTCAGCGAACGCGGCCTCTACGTCTCGTGGTGCGGCTCGGTCGGCCCCCGCTCGTCGGAGATGGCCGCGCGGATCGGCGCCGTGGTCGAGCGGGTCTTCCCGCACGCCTACCGCTACGTCACGCATCCGCAGTCGTACGGGACGGTCTGGATGACGGTCATCGGCTCCAACCTGCCGCTCGACCCGCTGGGTGCCGGGCCCGCCGAGATCGACCGCCACCTCGCGGAGCGGATGACCGGCACCCTCCGCCTCTACGACGGGATCACCCACCACCACATGTTCCACGTGCCGAAGGACGTGCGCGAGGCCGTGGCCACCGTCGACCTCGAACAGCCGATCCAGCTTCTCGTCGACGGGAGTGCCCGGACATGAAGACCGAGAACGAGAACTTCACCGCCGTCGCCCAGCTCTACGACGAGGAGATGCCGGGCAACAACCTCGTCCACGACCTCATCTACCCGGAGGTCTACGGGCAGGGCGAGTACATCGGCCAGTTCAGCGACAACAGCGCGACCGAACTCCGGCTGATGGGCTCGGCCATGAAACTCCCGCCGGACGCGGCGGTGCTCGACATCGGCTGCGGCACCGCCGCCGTCGCGAGCTTCCTCGCGGGGGAGTTCCGCTGGAGGATCACCGGCATCGACGTGGCGGGAAGCCCGCTGGAGAAGGCGAGAGACCGGATCACCGCGACGGGTCAGCAGGAGGAGATCCGGCTCGTGCACGGAAACGTCTACGAGCAGGAGTTCGACGGGCCCTTCGACGGAGCCTACGGAACCGGCGCGTTCTGCCACTTCGACGCCGCCAGGCTCTTCACCCGCTGCCGTGAGCTCCTGCGGCCCGGCGGCTCGCTCGCCTTCCTCGAACGGGTCCGCACGGGGGAGCTGGACGAACGGGAGTGGCACTCGCTGACCACGGAGTGGGCCTGCCCGAGCGTCTACTCGACCGGCGAGTACGCCGACCTCCTCACCGACGCGGGCTTCGCGGTGACGGAGTGCCTCGACCTGACCGAGACCTTCCGCGACTGGCAGGACAGGTCGGTCACCGTACGGCACCGCCTCCGCGACCGGATCGTCGCCCTGACCTCGGAGGAGTACTTCGAGACGAGCACCCGGCTGGCCGACTACGAGAACGCCGTCACCAAGGCGGGAAAGCTCGGCTACGCCCTCGTCGTCGCCACCGCCCGCTGACCGTCCACACCTTCGCGAACACAACAGGGGAATCCCATGTCGGCCGGACAGGTTGTCGAACCCATCACCGCGTACGAGCGGCACGTCCACGACGTCGTGACCGTTCACCGCGCCGGCCGTACCCCGGTCCAGGAGTTCGCGATCGTCGAGCTCGGGACGTACGGCCCCGCCCTCCTGCTCGACGGGCGGGTCCAGTCGACCGCGGGGGACGAGGCCCACTACCACGAGGCGCTGCTGTACCCCGCCTACGCGATGAGTGACCGGGTGGAACGCGTGCTGGTCTTCGGCGGTGCGAACGGCGGTGTCCTGCACCGGCTGTGCGCCCTGCCCGACCTCCGGCAGGTGGTCCAGCTCGACGTCGACGGCGAGCTGTACGAGATCACCAGGTCGATGCTTCCCCACATGCACCGGGGGGCCGACCGCGACCCCCGGTGCCGCGTCGTGTTCGGGGACCCCCGGGCCCTCGTCCGTGAGATCCGTGAGATCCGCGAGGCGGGCGACGGCTTCGACCTGGTGGTCGCCGACCTTCCCGACGCCACGGAGGGGTCGGCGACCGAACGGCTCTTCACGGCGGAGTTCTACGCCGAGGTCAGAGGTGTCCTGCGCCCCGGAGGGCTCTTCGCGACGCAGGCGGGGCCCGCGCACTTCCTCGCCGCGGACTTCTTCGCCGGCACCCTGCGGACCCTGGGATCGGTCTTCCGGTACGCGACGCCGTACGCCATCTCGGTGCCCTCCTACGGAGTGCCGTGGGGGTTCGTCGTCGCCGGGGACACCGTCGATCCCGCGGGTGTGACGGAGGAGCGGGTGGCGGCGGCCATGGCGAAGGTGGACCCGAAGGCGTCCACCGTCTACGACGCCGTCACCCACCGCCACATGTTCGCGCTGGAGCGGCGGCTGCGCGAGGCGCTGGCCGACTCCGGCACAGTGGCCACGGACCGGAAGCCGATCAATGTAGTTTCGTGATCACTTCCGACTTTCCGCACAGACGACGCGATGGAGAGATGAGACCCGATGGCAGTTCCCGGTAGGTCCTCGCTCGCCGGCACCACGGCCGCTGTCGCGACGGGGATCACCGCCAACCTCATCTGGGGCCTCGCGTTCCTGGTCCCCGTCCTGCTCAGCGCCTTCGACCCCGTGGTCATCACGCTCGGCAGATACGTCAGCTACGGCATCCTGTCGCTGCTGATCCTCGCGGTCACCAGGACCCGGCTCCGTGGTCTCGGAAGAGACGTCTGGCTCATGGCCGTCCTGTTCGCCTTCACCGGCAACGTCGGCTACTACTTCTTCGTCGTCCAGGGCGTCGCCCTGGTCGGAGCCCCCGTCGTCACCGTGATCATCGGTACCCTCCCGGTCACCGTCGCCCTCTACGGCAACTGGCGGCAGAAGGAGTTCCCCTTCGGCCGCCTCGCCCTGCCCATCGCCCTCATCGCCGCCGGGCTCATCCTCGTCAACCTCACCGAGGCAGGCTGGTCGGCCACCGGAGACCGGTCGCCGGTCGCCCAGCTCGCCGGCGCCGGCTGCGCCCTCCTCGCCCTGCTGATGTGGACCTGGTACGGCGTCGCCAACGCGGCCTTCCTCAAGACCCATCCGGAGATGTCCTCGGGGCGGTGGTCCACCCTCATCGGCGTGGTGACCCTCGTCATGGCGCTGCTGGCCAGCCCCCTGCTGCTGCTCGGCGCCTCCGCCTCTCCCGCCCCCGGCACCGGTGGAGCGGGGGACTCGGTGGCCTGGCTGATAGCGGGCAGCCTCATCCTGGGCATCATGGTCTCCTGGGTCGGCACCCTGCTGTGGAACAGGGCCTCCCACCAGCTCCCGGTCTCGGTCTCCGGACAGCTCATCGTCTTCGAGACGATCTCCGGGCTCACCTACGTCTTCCTCGCCGAACGCCGTCTGCCGCCGCCCGTCGAGGTCGTGGGCATCGCCGTCGTCATCATCGGTGTCCTGATCGGCATCCGGCGGTCGATGCGTCAGGCCGTCCGCGAGCCCGTCGGCCACCTCAACGATGGGAAAGACCGTTGAACTCCGAAGAACTGCTTGTCAGGCTGGCCGCGATCCGGGACAGGGTGACCGTCGCGGCCGAGAAATCCGGCCGGAACGGCGACGAGGTGACCGTCATCGCGGTCACCAAGACCCATCCGGCCACGACCGTCGCCCACCTGTACGGCACCGGCGTGACCGATCTCGGGGAGAACCGGATCCAGGAGGCCTCCACCAAGATCGACGAACTGGGTCACGACCCCTGGCGCTGGCATCTCATCGGGTCCCTGCAGTCCAACAAGGCGGCCCAGGCGGTGCGGATGTTCGACGTCGTCCACTCCGTCGACACCCTGAAACTCGCCCGGCGTCTCGACCGGGTCCTCGCTGACGATCCCGAGCGGGGCCCGATGCGGATCCTGCTCCAGGTCAACGTCGCCGACGAGGCGAGCAAGTCCGGTTTCGACCTCCGAGGCCCCGGCGACGGGGAGAGGTGGGAACGGTTCCTCGGGGTCGTCCGTGAGATCGCGGCGCTGCCCAACCTGGTGCCGTGCGGCCTCATGACGGTCGCCCCCCTGGTGGACGACCCGGAACAGGTCCGTCCCTGCTTCCGGACGCTCGCCCGCATCAGGGACGCGCTGCGCGAGCACGTGCCGGACCACGACTGGCGTGAGCTGTCGATGGGCATGTCCAACGACTTCGAGATCGCCGTCGAGGAGGGCGCCACCCTGGTGCGGATAGGCAGGGCCATCCTGGGGGCCCGTAGCTGACGGGGAGTCACACCCGCGCGGCCCTCGAACCCCGGTCCGGCGGCGTTCCTGTGGACGCGAAAAGGCGGATGAACATTCCTACTCTATCGGACTTGCCGTCAAATAACGCAGGGTATAGCGAAATTAACGCTTTGCATGTGATCCATGGGGGTTTGGTGTTAAATTCAGTCATGGCGAGGTGGTGACTCGCTCTCAGTGATTTCGTTATGCCTGAAGGGCTGAAACGATCATGAGTGATAATTCGGCTGGGTTTTCGAGACGGGTTCCGGCGGCGATCGGTGTCGATGAGGGCACGGTGCCGGTCGGGAGTGATGAAAAAGGCTGCGGCGTCACGGTGGGGCGGGCGGCGCGCTGCCGCGGTGTGTCTCCGGAACGGCTCTGATCAGGTGCAAGACATCTGAGGTGCCGTGATTCCGGTCGTCGACCAGAACGGCACCGGTTCTCAGGCGGTTTTACAGGAGAGGACAGGCGAACTTCCGGGATCGATTCGGATCCGGCTGTAGGGGGCGGCGCCCTGTCGGGGCAGGCAGGCGCCATTGGCAGGCGGACACCGAACGCCGGAGCCGTCACGCCTTTCCCCTGATATTTCGGGATGCGCCATGAATGTTCCTCACGATCCATCCGATATTCCTGTTTTCCCCGGCGCCGGGTATCTGCTGCGGCTGATCGCCAGGCTCGCTCGCCGGCCAAAACGCGGTGAATGCCCGGTGCCCGACAGTCACAGAGGAGTGCGGCAGGGCAGAGAAGGGCTTCCGATCGTCTACGTCGTCGGTGCGGAGAAGCACACGAAGCTCTCCCAGGGCCTCGCCCACTTCCTGCGTGAAGCCGATCCACGCCGGGTGCCGAACGGCCTGTACGGCTTTTCCGATCGGGCGCTGGGTTCGAAACGCGAATCCGTCGAGGTCACACGCGCCGCGTTGACGGAACTGGCGCAGGCGTTCGGACGCGATGTCAACGGCCGTGACGGCAAGGTGCGTTTCCGCAGGTTCGGTCTGGTCAACTGGCTCCTGCAACAGAGCGACGCGGACAACGGCGCGAACGCCGTGGACGGTCACACACCGACGCTCCTGCGCAGGCTGCGGGAACGCGAGATCCTCCGCAGGGGGGTGTTCGGATTCCTGCGCT
Source organism: Streptosporangium sp. NPDC001559 (assembly GCF_042893955.1). NCBI lineage: Bacteria > Bacillati > Actinomycetota > Actinomycetes > Streptosporangiales > Streptosporangiaceae > Streptosporangium > Streptosporangium sp. NPDC001559. The sequence continues at coordinate 216,485 of NZ_JBIAVG010000011.1, read as the reverse complement.
CGCCCCAGGCGGAATTCGCCGTGGGCAACGTGCCCTGGTGGTTACAGCTGCTCTGCCTGTACGTCTTCCCACTCGCCTGGTTCAGGATCCGTCTCGGGCTCGGCGGAGAGTACCGATGGCTGCTTCGACAGCCCTACCTCTCGCCGGCCGATCCAGGCACATTCATCGGTTTCGCGGAAAAGCTGACGGGCCCGAACAAGGACGTCGAGGACATCGAGCAGCTCCGCAAACTCATGACGAACGCGTTCATGGAGGACCTGCGTGTCGCCTATCGCCGTCGGTTCTGGCGACCCAGAGCCGCGCGGCGCATGTCGTACTGCGTGGCGATACTCGACGGGACGACTCCTGTGAACGGGGGCGACACGCTCCTGGAGACCATCATCGACGTCCGTATCGACACAGGGGCCTTCGACCCTCTGCTCGTCATAGCGTGCAACACGGCGGTGCCGGAACCGGGATCGGACCTCTACGCCCACTGGGGCGACAACCGGCTCTGGACGCTCGACGACCGGCGTTATGACGGCTGGCGCGACGGCTTCCTGCGCCACGCCCGCGCCAGGACACACGATTCCTGGTATCTCCCGCTGCTCGTTCCTGACCCGATGTCGCCGACCGACCCGGGGTACGACTTCACCCGGCAGAAAGAGGTCGCCCAGGACGCGCGGTTACGTATTCCGGCGCCGCCTCTGTGGGCGCGCCGTTCGACCGGCAGGGTGCTCGCCGCCGCCGTCGCCCTGGTGCTGGCCGGTGCCGGTGTCAGGCAGTGGTACGCCATCCAGGACTACCAGAGCGCCCACTGCGGGCTGGATGTGTTCGCCGCCGACTCCGGCACGGTCCAGACCATGCCCACAGGCGAGTGCGTCGGCGTCGCACCGTACGGATTCTCCTTCCAGACCTCGGACGGCAAGTTGAGGGCGACCCTCCAGACCATCAACGAGCTGAACCGCAAGGCCGACGAGCTGCACAAGCAGGACCCGAAACGCCCCCTGATCACGCTCGTTCACCTGTCGGCGCTGTTCAGCACCGTCGACAGGTCCCCACGGGCACGCGCCTACGTGCGCGAGGCCCTGCAGGGGGCGGCCAGCGCGCAGTCACGTCAACTCCGCAAGTCCGGGCCCGTGGAGCCCATAGTCCGCATCTATCCGGCGAACGCGGGATCGGGAATGAGGTACGGCCCCCAGGTCGCCGAGATCCTGGCGCGCCTCAAGGAGAAGGACCCCACGATTCTCGGTGTGACCGGCCTCGACCAGAGCAGGGAGGCCACCGGCCGGACGATCCGCGCCCTGACCAAGGCCGGGCTCCCTTCGGTGGGCACGATCCTCTCTGCGGACACCCTCATCCGCCAGTCGCCCATGTACTTCCAGATCTCGCCGCAGAACAGGCGTGAGGCCGCGGTCGCCGCGGCGTACGCGGGCCGCCTTCGCTACAGAACAGGGGAGAAAATAGCCCGCAAGGTTCGCATCCTGTATTCCGACGATCCGATGGACATCTACAGCGACAATCTGAAGGACGACGTCGAGAAGAGCTTCAAGGAAATCGGTTTCGCCACCGAGATCATTCCGTACTCCACTCCGAGCGTGGACTCCAGCAGGATCTCCGCCGGGCTGATCGACCTGGGAAGACAGGCGTGCCACTACTCAGGGCTGATCTTCTTCGCCGGACGCGCGGAGGACTTCGAGTCGATGCTCGGCGGCGTCAACGAGGCCTGTAACTCCGAGCCGCCCATCATTCTCGGTGGCGATGACGTGGCTCGCCTGGCCGCCGACGCCGAACGCCGGAAGAACTTTCCCGGAATCTCCTACGACTTTCTCGACTTCGCGCTCGACGCCGCACGCTGCGACAGCGCCAGCGAACTCTACGCCGAGCTGGCGGAGCTGTTCCCCGACGAGTGCAGTCAGCTGGAGAGCTCCTCGCTGGACGGGCACGCCGCGATCGCGTTCGACGCCGTCAGGCTCTACGTCAACGCCGTCAGGCAGCTGAAGGAGGAATTCCTGGACATGCCTCTGACATCGGCGACGATCTGGCACGCCATCAGCGGCGTCTACGGGGACAAGGCGCTCGACGGAGAAAGCGGCATGATCGACTTCGGCGGTGACGTCGACCGTCAGGTTCCGCTGGACAAGCTCATCTCCGTTCAGCGCGTTGACGGCTTCGGCCGACCGGCGCAGGTGGGGTTCTGCGGCCGGGTCGGCGGCCTGAAACAGGCGTCGTGGTGCCCCACCCTTGAGGTCGGCCCCGTCCGGTGATCCACCGCCCGGCGGCGGACCGGGCCAGGTCCGCCTGGCGACCCCACCGGCGACGCGGTGCCGTACGGCCGTCGGTCCGCACAGAGCGCGACCCCGGACTCGGCCGTCTCCGCGCCGCCGAACGGTTCCGGAGCGGAAAGGATCGTTTCACATACAGAAAGTGATGTATATGGGTCTGTTTTCGGTAGATCGAAGCCCTGTCACCAGCTGACGGGCAGGGCGGTCAGGCTGCCGGTCACCACGTCCGCGTCGAAGGTCAGCTCCTCCGGCGCGCAGCCGAGCCTCATCGCGGGAAAGCGACCGGTCAATCGGGAGAAGACCGTCTGGAGTTCGATGCGGGCCAGCGGCGCGCCGATGCAGTAGCGGGCGCCGTGGCCGAAGGTCAGATGCGGTACGGCCGCGCGGCCGATGTCGAAGCGGTCGGGGTCGTCGAAAACGGCGGCGTCGTAGTTGGCCGCGCCGGTGTCCAGCAGCACCAGGTCGCCGGCGCGTACCCGCACGCCTGCGATCTCCAGGTCGGTGCGGGCGTAGCGCGCGATGCCGTCCCCGCCAAGACTGAGCGCGCGCAGGATCTCCTCGACCGCCGTGCCGATCCGTGACGGGTCGGCCACCAGCGCCTGCCACTGGCCGGGGGTGGCCAGCAGCCACAGCACTCCCGCGTCGATCGCCGTGACCGTGGTCTCGTGCCCGGCGAACAGCAGGATCATGCCCATCGTCGCGGCCTCTTCGTCACTGACCCCGTCGGTGGCGGCCAGCCGGGAGATCACATCGGCGTCGGTGTCGCCCTCGGCCCGTTTACGGGCCACCAGGCGCCGGCCGTAACCGAACAGTTCCTCAAGGCCCTGCTTCGAACGGGCCCGGTCGGTGATGTCGCCCGCGGCCTGGCTCCAGGCACCGAACTGCGCGCGGTCCTCGTAGGGCACACCGAGCAGTTCGCAGATGACCGTGATGGGCAGCGGCAGCGCCAGTGCGGAGTGCAGGTCGGCGGGCGGCCCGGCGGCGGCCAGGTCGTCCAGCAGGGAGGCGGTGAGCGTCTCGACGCGGGCGCGCAGGGCGCGCATCCGTTTGGGCGAGAAGTGCGGCTGCAGCAACGAGCGCATCCGCCGGTGGTCGGCCTGCTCGGTCTCGAAGTCGCCCATCGGCCCGCCGAACATCACCGACTCCCCGGTGCGGGAGGCGTGTTCGGGATCGTGATGGGACCGGCCGAGCCGGTCGTCGTTCAGCAACCGGCGCACCTCCTGATAGCCGGTGACCTGCCATCCGGGGGTGCCGAGGGCGGTGCGAACGGCATGGATGGGGCCACGGGCCTGCAGTTCGCGCAGCAGCGGCGCGGGCAGCATCGGGCCGGGCCGCTCGTACGGCAGTTGAACGCGAGTGGTCACGATTCCTCCAGAAGGCAGACGCGAGTGTGGACACGCGGAGGGGACGGACCTGGACGCGGCCATCCGCGCCTTCGCCCGCGCCGGATACGCCGCCGGCGTCATTCCGGCGGGCGGCGCAGGGGGGAACGCGGCACCGACGTGGACCTGGTGCCGCACGAGCCGGGCGGGTGTTTTGACCCCTTCAGTCCTATACCCACTTCCCGTACGGCGTCGCCGAGTCGTTCGCGCGACCCGTGGACGACCGGGATGTCGGATCACCGCCGCAGGTCAGAGGAGGCCTGTCCGGCCCCTGACGTCGCGGGCCAGGGATCTGGTACCGCCCCAACCCGCATGCTATAGGTAGTCAAACGACTACCAAGAGTGATCGACGTAGGAGAAGCATGCGCCCACCTTCCATCGCCCTGAGCGTCGCCCTCGCCGGCGGCGTCATCGCGAACCTGCTGAGCGGTTCCGCCGCCCACGCCACCCCGGTCACGACCCCGAACGCGACGGCTCAGCAGCCGCTGAAGTGGACCGCGCTCGGCGACTCCTACAGCGCCAACGCCCTCGTTCCCCGCTGGGACCCCAGCGACGGCTGCGCCCGGTCCAACCACAACTGGGAACAGCAGCTGGCCCGGCGGCTGAACGCCGAGACCTCCGACTGGGTTCGGCTCACTGACGTCTCCTGCGGCGCCGCCGAGATCGACAAGGGGGTTCTGTCCCCGCAGACCTGCGACGTGCTGCTGGGCCCGCCGTACAACCGCGGCACCTGCGCGTGGCCGGCCAAGGCCGCGCAGATCGACGCGCTCAACGGCGACGAGGACGTCGTCACCGTCGGGATCGGCGGCAACACCCTCGGGTTCGCCGGCATCCTGGCCAAGTGCCTGGAGATGGGGGTGAAGCAGGGCGACCCGCCGACCCTGGGCCCGGGGTGCAGCGGCTACTACGAGAACGGGGAGGGTCGCCAGTGGCTGGCGGACAGGTTCGCCACCCTGACCCGTGAGTACACCCTCATGATGAGGCGGATCCACGAGCGCGCTCCGCACGCGAAGGTGTTCCTGCTGGGCTACCCCACGGTCGTGTCCAGGCCGTTCAACCAGACGACCTGCTACTGGGGGAACTTCAAGCGGTTGGGCACCGTCCGCCTCGGTGTGGACGGCGACTTCCTCATCGCTCTGGAGCGGCGTCTCAACGAGGCGATCAGGCAGCAGGCTCGGGACAACCAGCAGTGGGCCACCTACGTCGACACCTACGAGTCCAGCCAGGGCAAGGGAGTGTGCGCCACGGGCGCCAACCAGTGGATGTACGGAGTGTTCGACGACCTGGTGATCCCCGAAGGCGAGATCAAGCCGGCCGACCCGGCCGAGTACCAGTGCGATCTCCTGAACGTGCTCCCGGCCGGCGTCCCCAGGGGTGAGGCCTGCACCCTCATCCACCCCAACGTCCGCGGCGCGGCGAACCAGGCCAACCAGACGTACGCGGCGTTCCGCAACGCGGGCCTGACCCCGGGATCAAGGTCCAAGGGTTAGGCCGGCGACCACACCGGCCCGGCGCGGACGCCGGTGTGGTGAGCGGTGCGACGGCGGGCACCGGCCGGATCGTCGGCCGGTGCCCGTCCCACCGGCCGGTGTCCGCCGAATGGTCAGGCACAGTGTCGGCCGGAGCCTGGCCGGTGGCGGCGAACGCCGTCGGCCAGGCCGTCGGGATCCTCCGGTCAGGGAGACGGCGAGACGTCCCGCGGGAGCGGCGGGACGCTGAGGATGATGCCGTAGCCGGTGACGTCGGAGGGTTCGCCGACGGGCCGGCCGTCGGTCTGGATCCAGGCGTGGGCGGCGAAGGGCGGGGTGCGTACGCCGGTGCACCAGGTGGGCCAGTGGCCGCGCAGGCGGCACAGCAGGGTCGCGGCGAGAGAGCGTTGCAGGCAGTGGCGTCCGGCGCACATGGTGCTGGTGGCGGTGACGGCGGTGTGAGCGTCCAGCGCCTGGACGTACGTGGCGGGACGGGTGCCGCGGCGCAGCAGGGTCAGGACGGCGACGATGCGCCGTGGCGGCAGGTGAGCCAGCAGACGGGCGGCGGCGACGGCGGTGCGGGCGGCGACTCGGGTGCGCAGCGGGGGCCGGGTCTTCGGGGAGTGGAGAGTCTGGCTCACGACCGGACCAGCCCGGTACGACGCAGGTCGTCGAGCAGGGCGGCGATGTCGTCAGAGGCCTGCCGGCGGGTGACCGGCTGCCGACGGACGAGCTGGTCGGCGACCTGGTCGGCGGTGGTGCCGCCGAGCAGGGCGCGCAACACCTCGGCCCCGGTGGCGTTGGTCTGCCAGTATCGGCCGCGGCGGGTGTCGAGCAGGATGAGCGCCTGCCCGGTGTCGTAGAGGGTGACATCAGGGCACAGGGTCAGGCTCATGACGGTGGACCTTCAGGTAGGCGGGTTCGGGGTGGGCGGCGATGTCGCGCAACCAGGCCTCGGCGGCCAGGGTGTATTCGAGTTCGGCGGCACCGCCGGTGAGCAGGGCGGGGCTGATCAGCGCGCGGCGCAGCGCGCCGGGGTCGGCCAGACCGGCGGCGGCCAGATGAGAGTCGGTGGCGAAGGCGGCCAGGGTGTGGCGGTTGGCGACCAGGCCGGAGTGCCATTCGTCGCCGCAGTGGTCCTTGGTGGTGCGCTCCAGGATCGCGTCAGGGACCAGGCCGCGCATCGCCTCGGCCAGCAACGGCTTGTAGACCCAGGGGGAGGCGGCGTCCTCCGGCCGGACCGCGAGGCACGCCTCGAGCACCGCGTCGTCACAGAACGGCATGTGGATCGGCAGTCCGCCGCGGTCGGGTCCGTGGGCGGCGGTGATGCCGCAGGCGCCCCGACCGGCCTGCGTCGCCTGCTCGACCCGTGCGTGGTGACCGCGTTCGGCGGCCAGCGGGCCGTCTCCGTTCTCGGCCGCGTCCCGCAGCAGACCGGCGACCAGGTCACGGGCGTGGTCACTGGCCCAGGAGGGCAGGGTGACCGGCGGTCCCCAGCCGATCGGTGGCCTGCCGAGCGCCGTCCTGGGGGAGCCGAGCAGCCGGGCCTGCGCGTTCAGCCAGGCGGGGTACGAACCCATGCCGGTGAGCAGGCGGGCGGCCGATGTGAGCGGCCAACGGGATCGGGCCCGGTAGCCGGTGGTGTGGCGCAACGCCAGCAGGGGGCGGCGGCGGGCCAGACCGTGCACGTATCCGGGCGGCGGGATCACCGCGTGGTCGCCGCCGTGTCCGGAGAACCGGGCGACGGCGCCGTGCTCGCGCAGCAGTTCGGTCATGTGCTCCTGCTGGAGCCGGTCGCGGATCCCGAGCGGAGGGCCGTCCCCGGGTTCCAGGCGGAGGTGCAGGCCGTCGAAGTGCCCCGGCACCCGGTCGGAGGGGAACGTCAGGTGCGGCACGCCGAGCACGTCGACCGCCTGGCGCGCGTAGCGATGGTCCTGGTTGTTCGGATTGGCCCAGTGCAGGGTGGCGGCCACCAGCCGCGCTCCGGCCTCGGCGGCGAGGAACGCCACCGAGGTGGAGTCCATCCCGCCCGACACATCCGCTCCCCACACCTGCCCGGTCCGCACCCGTACCGCCACGGCCTCGCGCAGAGCGTGCCGCAGGACGGTCGCGCCCTGCTTCAGCGGGAGCACCGGCTCGGGCGCACGCCACCAGGCGCGGGTCCGGCCGACGCCTTCCGCGTCCACCAGCAGCGCCCGCCCCGGCCTGATCGACTCCACCCCCTGCCAGGCCACCGCCTCACCCAGCGGGTACGGCACGCCAGGCCCGGCCAGTACGGCGGCCAGAACGGCCGGGTTCGCCGTCGCCCCCGTCAGATGAGCGAGCGTCCGCGCCCGGTCGGCCACCACGGTGACCCCGCCCACCCGGGCGTGGTACAGCCGCCGTGCCCCGAACGCGCTTCCCCGCGCGTAGGTCTCTCCGTCGACGGAGGCCAGCACCGCGAACGAACCGGCGGCCCCGTCCAGCACCGCCTCCACCTCCTGCGGGCGGCTCACGGCGGCCGATCGCCGTGCCAGTTCGTCCTCGTCGAGGGAACACAGGCCGAGGACCGCCAGCCGTACCCAGCCCGAACCTGCCAGGACCAGCTCGTCGCCGTCCCAGCACCCCACCAGCCAGGGACGGCCGGACGCGTGCGGCACCACATGACACCCACGCTCCCGAATCCGCCCGACGGCGTCACCCGCCGCCGCGCAATCCGGCAGCGCCACCAGCCACGATCGGCCGCACCCGCGCATCCGGTCGTCCCCTTCCTGTTACGAACAGTCGGTCAGTCTCAGTCTTCGCCGTACGGACGGAAGAAGAAGGTGCCTTCCGGGCGCTCCGGGTCGAGGTTGCCGAGGGTCGTGGCGGCGAACGCGCCGACCTCCGCCATCAGCGGCGGCTCGTACACCTTCACCGGCTCCGTGCGCATGTCCTGCTTCATCTGATTCACCTCCTTTCGTGAGTGGTCGATGACGCCATTACAGCTAAAAGTAAGTGCCCGATGACTATCTGTTACTATCTGGGATGGAGAGCTTCGCATCACGCGGCCACCACCTGAGCATCACCGGTTCCGCATGTCACACTGCGCTATCGGCCACGTTGACCTGATTCCTGCAGGCGGAGAGCCATGGGCCGCCGCGACGGCGTCCGGAGGGCGGCCACGGGGGCATCGGGAGAAGCGGTGGCCCGCTGAAGGACGGTTCGGCCGGTCGCCCTGTGCGTGAGGCGCGGGCCCTGCCGATGTCGGCCGAGGCTCTACGGCGCCGGGCGGGGCCGAGCCTTCCGGGCGGACCCTGCGCTGTTCGCCCCTGGAGCAGGGCTCGGGGCGGAGGGGCGGGAGGCTCAGGGGGTCGTCACGCCGCGGACGGGCGAGCCGTGGATCACGGTGCCGCGCCGGGTTCTCTCCGCGCTCGGAGAAGGCGATGTCGTCACCGGAGGGTGGTTGAGGCAGGGGCCGGCCTGTCCGGCCGCGCCCCTGCCCGGTTGGTCGTCAGGCGACGAAGACGCTGCTGCCGAACTCCTGGGTGGTGCGTCCGCCGGGCTGGACGACGGCGACGATCTGACCCGTGCAGTTGGGACCGCTGTAGACGAGCGCGTACTCGTTGGTCTCGTTGCGCAGGATCAGCGGCCTCAGGCGTGCGTCAACGCAGCCGGACGGGTTCTCGACCACCTGGCCTCCGCCGAACACGAGCCGCCCGTGCGCGGCCGTGGCGGCGGTGGGCAGCAGGGTCAGTGTCGCCGCGCCGAGGGCGGCGAGAAGGTGGACGCTGCGTCGCATGATGGGACTCCCCTGTTCGGACCGAGGCGGTGTTTCCGCCGTTGGGACAGTTCCGATCATGCACTTCACGTAGTCGTGAGGACACCTTAAGTGATGGCGTGTCTTCGGTGGTGGGTGGATACGGCGGGGTTGTCCGCCGACACCGCCGGATCCGGGTGCGCGGTGCGGCCGTCTCCGGCCGGAGGCGGCTCGGTCGAGAACGCCGCCGCCGGGCAGGACGGCCTTCTCCCGCTTTCGAAGGATCGGCTCCAGCGGCGTCTGGCCGCGGTCCGCCCTTTTCCCGCTTTCGGTTCCCGTCCGCGGGCCGCGGAACGGGTGGACGCAGGAATTCAGCGGGATTTCCGTTAATCGTTGGCTTCTGTTCGTCTCCGGTGTGCCCGGGGGCTCACCGGAGGCTTCTACGCCATTTACCGGGAGGGGCGGCCCTGTGAGAAAAATGGAATGGTCCACTCATCCCGTGCTCCTTGGGGAAAGCTGCGGGACCGAAACGTGCCACATGCGTGCCGGAGGTGATCCGTCGTACCGCTCTTCGCCTCGAAGACGCACGAAGACGTGGTGCCGGTTCACCTTCGGCACGCAAACGGCTGAGCGCCGTGAACCGTCGGCGGCACAGGTCGCTCGGGGAGACGCCGCCGTGCTCAGGGAGTGCGGATCTTCCTGAGGCTCGTCCGCGCCAACCGGGTGATCCGGTGCCTGGCCCCCAGAATCCGCTCGCAGTCCGCCAGAGTCCGTTCGTACAGCTCGACGGCCTGCCTGGTCCGCCCGGTCGTCTGGTAGGAGTTCGCGAGGTTCAGGCGGGAGACCAGGGTGTCGAGGTGGTCGGGGCCGAAGCCCTGTTCGCAACCGGCCACCGCTCGTTCGTACAGTTCGACGGCTTCCGGCCGTTCGTTCGTCTGGTAGGCGTGCGCGAGGTTCTGGCGGGCGTTGTTGGTGGCGAGATGGTCGGTGCCGAGGGCACGTTCGCAGGCGATCAACGCCTGTTCGCACATGCCGACGTCCCCTTCGATCTTTCCGGTCACCCGGTAGAGGTTGATGAGGCTGTTGCGCACGGTCAGGGTGACGAGATGGTCGGAACCCAGCACGCGTTCACAGTCGGGCAGCAGGTTCTCGCCCACGCGAACGGCCGGTTTCGCCTTCCTCATCAGGATGAAGGACCGCATGATGTCCGCACGGCCGGTCAGGGTTTCGGGATGGTCGGGGCCCAGAGTCGCCACCTGTCGGCGCTCCGCCTGTACGTAGTGGTTCAAGGCCAGTCTCATCCATCGCAACGCCTCATAGGCGCTCGCGAGGCCACGGCAGGTGGCCAGGGTGTCGGGGTGATCGAAGCCCAGTGTCTTCCTTCGCCGGGTCAGCGTCCGCTTGTAGAGGGTGACGGCCTCTCGCATTCTCCCCGTCAGCTGGTAGGCCTGGGCGAGGCCGTGGCGGCTGGACAGGGTGATGGGGTGGTCGGTGCCGAAGGCCTGCTCGCAGCCGACCGTCATCTGTTCGCACAGGGCGACGGTCTTGTCCGCCTCGCCTTTCGCCCAGTAGGCGTCCACGAGGTCGCGACGGATGCCCAGGGTGGCGGGGTGGTCGGTGCCGAAGGCCCGTTCGCAGCCGGCCAGTGCCTTTTCGTTGGTGGCGAGGGCCTTCTCCGCCTCACCCGCCGCCTGGTACGCCTCGGCGAGGTTCTTGAGGCTGGTCACGGTGGTGAAGTGGTCGGTGCCGAGGGCCCGTTCGCAGTCGGCCACCAGCCGTTCGTGCAGGGCGATGGCCTTGTGCGTCTCACCCGCCGTTCGGTACGCCTCGGCGAGGTTGTGGCGGCTGGCCAGGGTGTCGGGATGGTCGGCGCCGAGGACCCGCCCCCGATCGGCCACCACCTGTTCGGACAGAGCGATGTTCTTGTCCGTCTCGCCCGCCGCCCAGTAGGCGGTCGCGAGGTTGTGGCGGCTGGCCAGGGCGTCGGGGTGGTCGGCGCCGAGGACCCGCTCCCGATCGGCCACCACCTGTTCGTAGAGGGTGACGGCTTTGTCCGCCTGTCCCGCCGTTCGGTGGGCCTCGGCGAGGTCGTGACGGCAGGTCAGGGTGTCCGGATGGTCGGGCCCCAGGGTGCGTTCGAGGTCGGCCAGCGCTCGCCGACACAGCGCGACGGACGACCGTGTCCCGTTCATAACCACTCGACGGTCACGTCACGGGTGGCCCGTGCCACCGCCGCCGACAAAGGTCCTTCACGCCATGAACCATGCTGAATCGTCATGGCTCCATTTTGGAGGTGGAAATCGTTTGCCGTGGGCGGTGAGATCGAAAATCTCGTGAACGTTCGCACGCCCCCGTGTTTCGCCACATGAGTGAGGGCGCCAAGAACGGAGGGCCTGGAGGTCCGCTCTTTTTCAATATCTCTATTTCATGCTTACTGTCGCCCGTATTAAGCTCCGGCCGCCGCCGGGCCATTTCCCGATTTCCATGGAAAGGCCGAGACGGCGGTCTCGGACGGCCGGACTCCCGGGACCGTGCGCCTACGCCGCCTGACCGCGCGAAAGCGGTGACCCCGCCCAGATCCAGGCGCCCTGCCCGGATGCTCCCTCTGCCGGGACCGGCGCCCGCTGTCTCCGCGCCGGACCAGCCGAGCAGGCCGCCGTCGTTGACCAGATGAGCCGGGTCGCGACGGCGGCCTGCCGTTGGCGCTGAGAACGAGCACCAGGCTGTTGTCCTCGCTCGGCGGCGGCTTCGACGGAGAGCGATGCGTGTTCCTTATGCGCGACCTTGTCGTCTCAGAGCCGTGAGGTCATCCGGTCGGAGCCGGTGGAGGGTCGCCGGTGGTCAGGGCTGTGGCGTGTGGTCGCGGGTCACTGCAGGCCCGTGTGGAGGGCGGTGGCCAGTTCGCCGTCGGAGGTGTCGCCGCTGGCCTCCCAGAAGAAGGCGCCGCCGAGTGACTTCTGCTTGATGTAGATGGTTTTGCCGTCGATGCTCTCGGGGGCGTCGTAGCTCCACCAGTTGGGGCTGCAGTAGGCATAGATGGTGCCCGCGATGCTGCCGCCGCCGCTGTTCGGGTTGCCGCTGAAGAAGGGGCAGGCGGTTTTGAGGACCTTGTAGTCCTCGACGCCCGTGTTGGTGGTCGTGTCCCAGGTGCCCCTGGCCGGGCCGGTGGCCGTACCGCCGGGGGCCTTCTGGGTGACGCCGGTCCACCCACGGCCGTAGAAGGGGATGCCCAGCAGGAGTTTTCCCGCGGGAACGTGGAGGGACAGCAGTTTGTCGATGGCCGCGCTGCCGTTGAAGTCCTTCCTGGGGATACCGGGGTAGTTGTACAGCGGGGCGTGAGGAGCGGTGGGGCCGTGGCCGGACGTGCTGTCGAAGGGGCCGAAGTAGTCGTAGGTCATGACGTTGTACCAGTCGACGTACTGCGCGGCGTCCGCGTAGCCCGCGGTCTCGATTTTTCCGCCGGCGGTTCCGTCGCCGCTGATGGCGGCGGTGACCAGACGGCTCTGGCCGAATTTGGCGCGCAGCGCCGACATCAGGTTCTTGTAGTCGGCGGGATTGTCGGGGTACTCCCAGTCGATGTCGATACCGTCGAAGACGCCGGCCCAGCGGGAGTCCTGAAGGAGGTTGTAGCAGGATTCGGCGAAGGCCTGCGCGTGCTTCGCGGCGTCGGAGAAGCCGCCGGACCCGGACCAGCCGCCGAAGGAGTAGAGGATCTTGAGGCCGGGATGCTTCGCCTTGAGCTTGCGCAGCTGGTTGAAGTTGCCGTACAGCGGCCCCGTGTCGGCCACGCCGTCGACGCTGTGCGCGGCGTCGTACTGCTTCTGGTAGGCGGCGTAATCATCGCCGACGGCGCACTTGCCGCCGACCACCTCGCCGAAGGCGTAGTTGATGTGGGTCAGCTTGGCCGCCGTGCCACTCGTGTCGAGGTTCTTGGCGTGGTAGTCACGGGCGTAGACACCCCACTCGATGAAGTAGCCGATGAGTTTCCTGCCGGCGGCCTTCGTCTCGGTGTCGGCATGTGCCGACGAGGTTGTGGAGGAGGCGTTGACGGGCAGGACGGGGGTGCTCAGGGTCAGGGCGAGGGCCGCCGCGGCGGCCAGACGTATCGGGAAGGCAAAACGCACGGGATCTCTCCTTGGCATGACGACTCCCCCGGAAAAGAGGGGGTCCGAGTCAGGCTCAATGCATGGGAGGACGTCGACCGGAGACCTCTCCTCCGATGCCGTTCGGCGGATCACCCGAGGAGGGCCGTTCCCGGTGGACTGTTCGTTGGGTGCTCTCACATCACGAGGGCACGTGGAAGGGGCCGTCGTCGCCGTCCGTGAACAGCGGAGGGCGCTCTTCCTCGCGGCCCGGTCGCGTGACCGAGCCGCCTGGTGAAGCGGGGGTCAGCTGATGGTGAAGTATCCGGCGAAGGGGGCTTCGGTCAGCCCGTTGGGGGTGGGGCAGCCGACCACACCTCTGGACAGGTCGGTGGTGAACCTGCCGCTGAAGTGCCGGCCGGCGAACTCGCCGTCGGTGACGGTTCCGGACACCGTCACGTTGTTCAGCACGCTGTTCTCGATGGTGATGACGGCGGTGCTCGTGAAGGTGCCGCCGTTGGTTCTCCAGGTGATCTGGGCGGGGCCCGAACCGTTGATCTTCTGATTGATCACACAGTTGAGCGTCACATGGGAGAAGTCGGCCACGAGGGTGGCCGCGGTGATTCCCCTACTGCTGTAGTCGGCGCAGGGGCGTTGGACGCCCCTGAAGGAGACGTCGTGAGGCTCGGGGAAGAGGTGGAGGCCGGGTTGGAAGGTGGTCGCTCCCGCGGTACCGCAGGACACCGCGACGGCTCGGGCGTCCGCGGGCGTGACCGTCAGGGCCAGGGCGGCGGCCAGGCCGCCGAGCACGGTCACGGCGGCTGTCCGTCGCCGGGCGGAGAAGAAGGGGGCTGGCATCGGATGTGCTCTCCTTTCTGAGGTGAGCAGCGACATGTCTCATGGCCGCTCACGAAGAAGTAACCGGCGGTGACTCTAGGTATATGTTCGATTACTTTCGGTGTCTGTGAAGGTTAGGGTTCCGTGACCGGCCCCGGCGGCCGCCGCGAGGTCGTGAACGGGCACGGACGCGCCGTCCGCCTCGGCGAGGCCCACCACGGGAGCGTCGTGCGCCACGTCGAACCCGGTGCCGAAGCCGTCGTCGGAACGGCCGGAATCCGGGGCGGGCGCGCGTTCGACATCGAACACTCATCGTGACTTAATGACTGCGCTCAGTGTTTCCCCTGTTTCGCGAAGAGGAGATCCATGCGTCTGCACTCTGCCGTGGCTGCCGCCGCCGGCGCCCTCATGCTGGTTCTGGCGGTTCCCGGCTCCGCGTCGGCCGCCGTGGGCCAGTTCCGTTACTCCTACAAGACCGCCGACGGGTACGACGCCGTCGGCTTCATCAACAACCCCGAGAGCAGGAAGTGCATCGACATCCAGGGGGCGGGCTCTGACGGCACGTCGGCCTCCTACGCGCCGAAGAACCTGACCGACTCGACGGCCACGGTCTTCCTTGAGGCCGGCTGTACGGGGGACGCCTTCTACAGCCTGCGCCCCGGCGCGGGTGCTTCGGAGCGCCTGCTGGTGCGCTCCGTCGTCTTCTCCTGAAACGTGGATTCGGGCGCCGTGCTCCGCGTCGGCGGAGCACGGCGCCGCACCCCCCGCATGAGAGCTCTCGGCCGGGCACCGTCCGAGGCGATTGGTGGTGCCGAGGCGGAATGTCCGGCCGGTCTGCCTCGCCAGGCATGGTGTGCCTGTCCGGGGCTTGCTCAGTGGCGAGCGACGCGGCCTTGGTAGACGTAGTCGCCGCGGAACTGACTGAAGTGCGCGGACGTCACGTGACGGTGGTCTTCGGGGCGGCAGTCAGGGTGGGACAGGCCACCGGTGGGGCCCGTTCGCGGCCAGGTGAAGGAGATCTCGGCCGGAACCGTGTGGAAGGACCATTCCATGGTGTTGGTCGTATGCGGCAGGATTCTGACCGTCACCCAGGTGTCCCTCAGCGTGGCCTCCACCCTGGCCGTGCCCCTGTACTCCCCGGTCTCCACGACGAAGCGGTGGACGACGCCGGAGTAGGTCGCGGAGGTGGTGAACCAGTCGGACGGACGCGAGCCGCAGGGATCGACGTGATCGGCGACCGGTGCGAGGCGGGTGAGGGTGGGGGTCCCGTTGACGGGACCGTCGGCCAGGGCGGTGATGGTGAGTACGACGGCCAGCAGGGTGAGTCTCATGGGTTCGGCTCCCTTGGGAGCGCCGTAGAAAGGGTGTGCGACTTCCCGGCGGTGTCCAGGGGGACCGCCGACCGCTGCCCAAGCAACTGACTCTCGTGAGGGACGAACCTCACGCTCTTGAACTTGAGCAGATCCGCGGCCGTGTGCGGGTAGAGAGTGTGCCAGATCTGGCCCCGGCATTCGGAGCCCATGTACAGAAGGGCGTAGCGGTCGGTGTGGTTCTGCGTGTAGCCGTCGGCGTCCCCCACGGTGTAGCACTGGTGGTCCTGCGGGTTGGCCAGTTCCCACGGAACCCTGCCCGGATGGGTGTAGTAGAAGAAGATGCCTACGGCGGCGCGGGCGGGACCGATCTGGAGCATGACGCTCAGCGCCGCCGCCACGGACAGCGCCGCGACGCGGGTTCCCCGCCGCCAGGTCTCAGCGGACAAAGCGCACGCTCTCGATGATGTGGCTGTACGCGTGGCGGCTGCCGGAGTGCAGGGTGGAGTACACAGGCCCCTCGCAGTGAGGCTCGGTGTAGATCAGGGCGTCGCGGTTGGTGTCGTTCTGGGTGAGGCCGCGGGCCTGGCCAAGGTCGTAGCACTGCTCGTCCACCGGGCTGTTGAGTGTCACTTCGTGCTCGTCGGGCTGCACGTGGTAGATGAAGGGCCCGGTGGCGGCGTGGGCGGGAAGGCCTTGCAGCGTGACGGCCAAGGCCGCGGCTGTGACGGCGAGAAGAGCGGGTCGGGTTCGCACGGTGCTCCTCGGGGGGCGTTCCGGTGTGTTGTCCGGGGGCAGGAGGAGCGGGGGATCGCCTGTCGGCGGTCCCCCGCTTGTGACAGGTGTGGACGGCCGGTCAGCGCACGAACTTGACGCTCCTGAACTCGGCGTGGTCGGAGAAGGCGCCGGCGTGGATCGTCTCGCTGATGTCCCCGCGGCATGAGGTGCCCACGTACAGGACGGCGTCGCGGTTGGTGTGGTTGGTCGCCCCGCCCCCCGCGTTGCCCACGTCGTAACACTGCTCGTCCTGCGGGTTGTGCAGCACTTCGGGAATGTTGCCGGGCTGGACGTGATAGCTGAAGTCGCCGGTCGCGGCGAAGGCGGGGGCGCTCATAGCGAGTGCGGCGGTGGCGGCGAGGCCGCCAAGGAGGACGGACATGGGACGACGCATGGGCTTTCTCCTTGTCTTGAACGGGTGAGATAAGTCGATCGGCCGGGAAGGCTCCGCCTGTCCTGTCTCCTGCGGAAGGCCGAACTTCCTGTGTGGAGACGGAAACTTCTTGCGGGCGACGAGAACCGATCCCGGACGTGCAGGAGGCGGGCCATTCGGCGATGGCCAGCTCGCGTACGCGTTGTGTCTATTCGATTACTTAACGTTATGAGCGATGAGGTGCCTACTCTCGATGGAGTAACAGCGACATCACTCACTCGCGCCCGTCCGGTCGGACCGTTCCTGGGTTTTCAGGCGCGGGCGGGGGTGTGGTCGGTGCGGAACGTCCGCGTCCGGGGCGTCTCGGGCGGCGGCGGAGGCGTTGCGATATACCCCTAGGGGGTATATCGTCTGTGACGGCAAAGGAAGTACGAAAGACCTGGAGTTCCCATGGCCGAGCAGCACCACGACCACAGCCGGCACGGCATGTCCGGGCAGGCGGGGCACGAGCACGCGGGCCACCACGACCAGCACCAGCACGCGCACGCCGGTCACGGCAAGGTCACCTGGCGGATGGCGGCTTCGGCGACCCTGCACTGCCTGACCGGGTGCGCCATCGGCGAGGTGCTCGGGCTGGTGATCGCCACCGCGCTGGGCTGGCACACGCTCCCGTCCATCGTGCTGGCCGTCGTGCTGGCCTTCTTCTTCGGCTACCTGCTCACCCTCATCCCGCTTCGCCGGGCCGGGGTGGGCTGGAAGGAGGCGATCACACTGGCTCTGGCGGCCGACACGGTGTCGATCATCGTGATGGAGATCGTGGACAACGGCGTGATGCTCGTCATCCCCGGCGCCATGGACGCCGGGCTTACCACGGGGCTGTTCTGGGGCGCGCTGGCGGTCGCCCTGCTGGTGGCGTTCCTGGTGACCACACCGATCAACAAGTGGATCATCGGCAAGGGGCGGGGACACGCGGTCGTCCACGCCTACCACCACTGACGGGTCCGTCGACGGCCACGGGTTCGCGTGACCCCGGACCACCGCACGGGCCAGGACGAAGGAGCCAGATCAGGTCGGCCCGCCACGCTCCCCGGCGGGAAGGGCGTGACTCGGCCTCACGGCGTCACCGGACGCGGCCCCGGCTGTGCCCGAGGAGCCAGGGTCGTCGCCCTGATGGACGGCAAGCCGGGGCACCTCACGAGTGGTGGGCCCCGTGGGCCGTCGCGACAAGGTGGGACGGCCCGCGCGTCAGCCGTACCGGTGGGCCGTGGTCGGCGCGTTCGTGGTGAAACCCCTTGTCATCAACCACACGGCGAAGACAAGGTTCTGCAGGCCCAGCGGCGCGTTCATGGTCAGGTAGAGCGGCGTGGCCACGTCCGTCAGGCGAAGCAGTACCAAGAAGCTCGCCGACATGGCCGCTCCGATTCCCAGGAATCCCCATCCGGACAGCCACCGGGGGACGGATCTCGACCGCCACAGAACGCGGAACAGCAGGAGATCCCCGAGGCTCAGCGCGATGATCAACGCGACGTGATTGACCAGGTCGCGTGCCGTTCGCAGCAGCTCGCCCAAGACCTCAAGGCGGGACGCGTCCGAAGCGCCGGCTTCGGCGAACTCATGGCCCAGCACGAGGAACAAGGGCAGGATGATCACGCCGATGAAGTGGAATGTCGCCGCGATCAGCCTGAACCCGAGGAAACCCAGGCTGAGCGCTTCGTTCTCCGCCCTCAACGCCGGGTAAACGCACAGCGCGAATCCGACATAGGCGGGGATCATGATGGACTGGGCGACCGCGCCGACGATGACCTGGCTCTCGTGCGCGGAAACGAGAGCGAGAGGGCGTGGCTCCTCAAGAGCGGGAACGATGCTCAGCACACCGGCGATCATGCTGACGATGACCAATGTGCCCGCGACCGCGGCTGCCCGCCTGTTCGTACGCATGATGGTTGTCCTGTGGTCGCCGTGATGGCGGAGTGGTCGGCGCCGGATCGGCGGGGTTCGGGCTCCCTGACGCGCAAGACTGACGCGCAAGACTGACGCGCAAGACTGACGCGTAAGGCGAGGACTGCCGGGGTGGCGGCCGGGATCAGCCTGTGAGCAGGTCCATGCGGAGGAACTCGGTGATGCGGAGCGGCTTCGGTGGGCGTGCCACCTCATCGGGGAGGGCCCGGAACGCCTCGTCCTTCCCGACAAGGCGTGGGGCGGTGAGTTCCACCTCTCTCCCGTCGACCCGGAGTCGCGCGCCTCCGGCCGCCAGGACGTTCCGCACCCAGTCGGAGCGCGATCCGTACACCAGGACGAACAGGTAACCGCCGTCGACGGGATGCGCGTCCATCGGCGTGCGGTACGTGGCACCGGAAACGCGGCCGACGTGAATCAGCACCGGCCATCTGCCGCCGGCTATCGCGCGGGGATTGAACACCCTCTTGTTCACGTGTCCCCACCACCTCGGCATCGGCATTGAGACCTCCTTCTCGCCCCGGTGGGCGCGTCACAGGTCTGAACCCTGGCTGACGCGAACCCGAAGAGCCTTACGGTGGTAAGGCTGCTTACGGGTGTAAGGTTGGCTTACGCTCGTAAGGCTGTCAACCCGTCCGGACCCCGGAGCCGTCGTGCCACCATCGCAACCGCTCAACAGAGACCTCGTGCTGGAGGCCGCGATCCGGGTCGCGGATCGCGGCGGCGTGGAGGCGATCACGATGCGCCGGGTGGCGCAGGAACTGGGCGTGGAGGCGATGTCGCTCTACCATCACGTGCCGAACAAGGACGCGATCCTCGACGGCGTGGTCGACATGGTGTTCGCGGCGATCGAACTACCCGGTGCCGAAAGCGACGACTGGCGTGACGCGATCCGTACGCGTGCCCTCTCCGCACGCGTGATCCTGTCCCGGCACAGCTGGGCCCTCGGCCTCATGGACTCCCGTCGCGATCCGGGACCGGCGACGCTGCGTCACCACGACGCCGTCCTGGGCGTCCTCCGGGAGGCGGGGTTCACGCTGCCGATGGCCGCGCACGCCGTCTCGCTCATCGACAGCTACGTCTCCGGATTCGTCCTACAGGAGGCGAATCTGCCGGTGAGGACGCCGGACGATGTCGAGGAAGTGGCAGGCGGCATCCTCCGGCGTCTGCCGGCGGAGGAGCTGCCGTATCTCACCGAGATGATCCGTGACCACGCCCTGCAGCCGGGCTACGACTACACCGGCGAGTTCGGCTACGGCCTGGACCTGATCCTGGACGCGCTCGAAGCTCGCCGCAGGGGCCTCCGCCCGGGTTCGTGTGACAGCCCCTGAGGCCAGGGCGCCGCGGTCAGCAGGAGATGGTCACCGGATCGGAGACCGCCACGTTGTAGCCGCCGTTGCCGCTTCCCGAGACCGGTCCCAGGCTCATGACCAGCTTGGTGGCGTACCTCCCGCTGACGCACTTCGCGACGACGGTCTGCGTGATGATCCGGCTGGACCCTTCGATGATTCCGACGGTGTCCGGCTCCGTGGACTGCGAATCGTCCTGCACCTCGAACCAGAGCCATCCCCAGCCGCTGTACTCGGTTCCCTCCGGGCACGTGAGGGTTCCGGTTATGGACATGGTCTCGCCGTTCGACACGGGCTCGGTGAGGTCGACCACGCACTCCGGGACGCTGTTCTCGATCATCGTCGTGCCGGCGTTGGCCGCGCCGCCCGGCACTGCCACGGTCAGTACGGCGGCGAAAACCGCTGAAACCGCGACGGATTTTCTGAAATCTCTCATCGTCTCCTCCGTTTCCGAAGAAAGGGCCTTCATATACCGTCGTATTCGTCAACCAGGTTTTCCCTGAACCTATTTTTCCTGCTTATCTTTGGGATGTCATTGACGGCCTCTGTAGAAGCCGTTGCCAGTTCCTGCACGAACTCGTGCTGTTCGGAGAGAACGCCGGTCCATACGCGGGCGGCGGTCTCCAGGAGGACGGCGGACGGACGGCGGGGCCCGGGCCAGACGACCGAAGGCAGAGAGCCCCGTCACCAGGGGAAGGGGGCGGCGAAAAGGGGATCCAGCCTGACCTGTGCGACAAAGTCTGGATACGCGATCTCCCGCGATCCGGAATCCCTGCTGACGAAGGAAGAGAATGGCAGCAGTCCTCCGCGGTGGGTCGTGAACCGGGTGTTCCGCTCCGGAAGATGAAAGGGATCTTCTCTCCAAGGGCTGGCGGAAGCCGTACCGTATGCCGAGCTCATCCTGGTCGGCATGCGGTACGGCTTCCGCCCGCGGAGGGGGTCCCGCGACGCGCCGTCCCCGCCGACCCTCGTGACCAGCCGCTTCATGAGCTCCTGGCGCCGCTCCGCGATACCTGACGGGCCTCCCACAGGGGCCGAATCAGACGTTCCCGTACACGCACAGGCGACTCCCTCCGAGATCCGGCCGCGGCTACGCGTCGCGCGTCCGTAGGAGCAGCCCACCGCCCAGGAGCGCCGCGGTGGCCCATGCGGCGAGCACGCTCAGGCCGGCCCATGGGCTGAGGGGAAGGG
The DNA here is from genome assembly GCF_042893955.1 of Streptosporangium sp. NPDC001559. NCBI lineage: Bacteria > Bacillati > Actinomycetota > Actinomycetes > Streptosporangiales > Streptosporangiaceae > Streptosporangium > Streptosporangium sp. NPDC001559. Next base: position 195,777 of record NZ_JBIAVG010000011.1, on the reverse strand, counting down.
CGGCGAGGTCGGTGGTGGCCTGGACGGCCAGCCCGGCGTTCATCGGGGAGATCCGCCAGAGAAGCCGCTGCCGGTCATCGTCGGCGATCATGAGGATGACGGCGGGGAAGAGGTAGAGCAGGCCGAGCACGACCCCGACGGCGGCGGCGGAGTCGCGTACGGCGGTGGCGACCCCCAGGCTGAACAGGGCGATCAGCACCAGGTAGAGGACCGAGCCGACGGCGGCGCGCGGCATGGGACCGCTGGTGAGGAGGAGCGTTTCCGCGGGGAAGCCGTTGTCGAGCAGGATGCGCCGCGTGGCCAGCGCGGAGGCGAGCACGGCGACGCTTCCGACGATCAGGGTCAACCCGGCCAGGGTGATCGCCTTGGCGGCCAGGACGCCGGTCCGGCGCGGCATGGCGGTCAAGGTGAGGTGGATCATGTTGGTGCCGTATTCGCCGGAGATCGCCGAGACCGCCAGGACGGCGACGACCGCCTGACTCACCTGGACCCCGAAGAGGCTGATCCTGGCGGGGTCGTAGCCGCAGCCTTGCGAGGCACAGGACACGACGGCGGAGGCCGCGACGCTGACGGCGACGGTCAGCACCACGATCGTGAGCAGTAGCCGGCCGGTGCCGGCCAGGGTACGGAGTTTCGTCCACTCCGCGTGCAGGTGCTCTCTCATGCGACACCAGGAGAGGTTCCGAGGGGATGTCTCATGCGTCCCTCCTGCGGAGCCGGAGGACGGCCAAACCGAGGGCGAGCGCGGCATAGCCGGCCGACACGGCCAGACCGGCCCATGGCGGCAGCGGGTAGAACCCGGCGATGGGCGCGTAGTGGCCGAGCACATGCGCGTACTGCGGGATGCTCTGCCGCGTGGCGAAGCCGGCCGCCGGGGTGAGGCGCAGCAGCCATTGCGCGGCGCTGTCGGGCAGGACCGAGGTGGTTGCGAGGACGTGCGGGACCACGATCAGCGCGGTGGCGGTGATGACCGCCGCCACGCCGCGCCGCAGCAGTGTGCCGAGGGCGAGGGAGAGCACGGCGGCGAGCGCGAACAGCGCCGCCATGCCGACCACGATGCGCACCTGGGTGAGCAGGGGCACCGGGAGGACGGCGTTGCCGTTGCCGCGCAGAATCCGCTCACCGGCCGTGAACGTGATCGCGGTGGCGGGCAGGGCGGCGGCGAAGGTGACCAGGCCGAGCACCAGCGCCTTGGCCGTCAGCGTCCGGCCACGGCGCGGTCCGGCCAGCAGGGTGACGCGGATCAGACCGTGCCGGTACTCGGCGGTGACGAACATGACCGCCACCACGATCACGAGGATCAGGCCGGTCAGCGCGCTGCCGAGCGGACGTTCGGGGGTCGGGCCCTCGATGGTCGGCGCGATGTCGCCGACACCGGTGACGGAGAAGGTGCCGCCGGACCGGCTGGCACGGCCCGGATGATGCTCGGTCCCGTCTGGTGCGACGGTGACGCCGATGTCGTCGTCGCGCCACGCGCCGGACGTGTTGCCCTGGAGCTCGACCTGGTCGAACTCGCCGGTGGCTTCGGTGAAGCGGGCCGCCGCGACGGACCCGCCGAGATCTCCCCGCGTGACGGTGAGGTCGCCGGGGGAGGTGGCGAACAGTCCGATTTGGACGGTCCGCGGTAGTCCGGTCAGGGTCGCGGTGCCGATCCGGGTCCAGTCCGTGCCGTCGGCGGATTCGTATCCGGTGAGGGTGTCGCCGGAGCGGGTCAGCCGGAGCCAGCGCGGCGATTGCCGGGAGACGCCGCCCGCCCGCCCGGCCACGTCGTGGGTGAAGTTGTGCTGCATCCGCACCCCGTGCGCGCCGGTCATCATCACCGCCGCGTAGGCGGAGCCCTGCCCGGTGCTCTCCTTGATCATGACTCCGGCCTTCGCCCACGGCACGAGGCCGGGGACCACGTTGCGCTGCCCCGGGGTGACATCGGGCTTACGGATCTGGCCGGTCATGGAGGTGAGGCGGACAGTGATGCCGCCATCCGCGGTCAGCGGCCGGTGCACGAAGTAGAACTTGTCGTCCACCGCCTCGCCGCCCGGACCCACCGGAGGTGGGGGACAGGCGACCTCGACCGGACCGGAGCCGCACGAGGCGTGGTCTCCGGACGCGGACAGCAGCCCGAGCAGCACGGTGACCAGCGCCGCGGCGATCACGGTGACCACCCAGCCGCGCACCGTCCTGAACTTGGTCCACTCGGCGCGCAGCAGCCGCCCGAAGTCCCCGCCTCCGGCCTGCGGTTCTGAGTGATGCGAGGAGTGGTGTGAAACGGCGCTCATCGTGCCGCTCTCCGGTATTCGACCGCATCGGCGGTGAGGTCCATGTAGGCCTGCTCCAGCGTCACCCGGTGCGTCGCCACCTCGGAGAACGGCACCCCGCCGGCGTTGAGCACCGCCACGACGCGCTCCGACGGCAGCCCTGAGACGACGACGGCGTCGTGACCGGTCACGGCCGTCGTGGCGCCGGCGTGACCCAGTACGGCCATCGCCTCCGAGCGCGCCGCCGTACGCAATGTGACCCGGCCGCGGGAGGCGGTCGTGATGAGGTCGGCCACGCTGGTATCGGCGATGACGCGGCCTTTGCCCACCACCACGAGGCGGTCGGCGGTGTCCTCAAGCTCGCTCATCAGATGGCTGGACACCAGCACGGCCCGCCCCTGACCGGCCAGCGACCGCAGGAGGCCGCGCATCCACACGATGCCCTCGGGATCCAGGCCGTTGACCGGCTCGTCCAGCATGAGCACCGGCGGGTCCCCGAGCATCGCGGCCGCGATACCGAGCCGCTGCCGCATGCCCAGCGAGAAGCCGCCCGCCTTGCGACGGGCGGCGGACCGCATCCCGACCTGGTGGAGCACCTCGTCGACCCGACGGCCGTCCAGTCCCTGGGAGTGGGCCAGCCACAGCAGGTGGTCGCGCGCGGTACGGCTCGGCTGAAGCGCGCCGGCGTCGAGCAACGCGCCGACGTGGGTGAGCGGGTTGGTCAGGCTGGTGTACGGCCGTCCGCCGATCAGCGCGTGACCCTCGTCGGCCGCGTCCAAGCCGAGGATCACCCGCATCGTGGTGCTCTTGCCCGCCCCGTTGGGGCCGACGAACCCGGTGACCTGGCCGGGCGGCACGGTGAACGACATGCCGTCCAGCGCCAGGGTCGGGCCGAACCGTTTGCGCAGCCCGCTGACTTCGATGCTTGCTTGCATGCGATCGGTTGTACGGACCCGGTCCTAACACGGGCCGAACAGAGGCTGTCACATCGCTGTTAGGCCCGGCACGGCATCCTGGACCCCATGCGAAAGTGGCTACGACCGGCGCGTACCGTACGGCTGCGCTTCACCGTCCTGTACGGTGCCATGTTCCTGCTGTCCGCCGTCGGGCTGCTGGCCATCACCAATCTCGTGGGCCTCGGAGGGACGCGGGTCAGCCGATCCGCACCTGCCGGGACCCCGCCGGTCGAGCCCACCACGCTCGCCGCCGCCACCGACCGCATCGCCTGGCTCCAGGATCAGCTTTCCGGCATCCACTCGGCTCAGTCACGCCGGCTCCTGATCGGCTCGGCGCTGGCACTCGCGGTCATGGCCGTGGTGTCGGTCGTCCTGGGCCGGGTCATCGCGGGCCGGGTGCTGCGCCCGCTGCGGATGATCACCGCGGCCACCCGCCGGATCTCCGCTGACAACCTGCACGAGCGGCTGGCCGCGCAGGGACCGGCCGACGAAGTCAAGGATCTCGCCGACACCATCGACGAGCTGCTGGAACGGCTGGAGAGCTCGTTCGCCGCGCAACGCCGGTTCGTCGCCAACGCCTCTCACGAACTCCGCACTCCGCTGGCCACCATGCGCGCGTCCCTGGACGTGGTCCTGGCCAAGCCGGAGCCCGTACCTCCGCAGACCGCCGCGCTGGCCGATCGGCTCCTCACCGAGCTCGACCAGGTCGACCGGCTACTTGAGGATTTCCTCACGCTCGCCCGCGCCCAGCACGGCGCCCTGGCCGACCGCACGGCGCTCTCGCTCCGCCGTCTGGCGACCGTCGCCGTGGCCGCCCGGGCCGCCGACATCGCCACCAACCAGCTCACCGTCCACTCCGTGGGCGCCGTGGACGACAGCGTGTGGACGCGGGGAAACAGGACGCTCCTCACCCGAATGATCGACAACGTCATCGACAACGCCATCGCCCACAACCACGAAGGCGGCTGGATCCGCCTGGACACCACCGCCAACGGCACAACAGCCCAGCTCGTCGTCGAGACCGGCGGACGCGTTCTCGACCAGGAGCAGGTCGACCGACTGGCGCGGCCGTTCCAGCGGCTCGGCGCCGACCGCACCCACCCCGGCAACGGCTCCGGGCTCGGCCTTTCGATCGTCGCGGCCATCGCCGTCGCACACGGCGGCACCCTCGACCTGCGGGCCCGGTCAGGAGGCGGCCTTCGCGTCGCCATCTCGCTGCCCCTGGCGGCCGTGCCTGCGGAGGTCGCGGCATGAGGGTGCTCGTGGTGGAGGACGCCCGCTCCCTCGCCGCCGTCCTCGTCGAAGGTCTGAGCGATCAGGGCATGGCCGTGGACGTGGCCCACGACGGCCTGGAGGCCGCCGCCAAGCTGGACCTCAACGCCTACGACGTGGTCGTCCTCGACCGCGACCTGCCAGGCATCCACGGTGACACCCTCTGCCAGATGATCACCGAACGCGACGACCGCGTCATGGTCCTGATGCTGACCGCCGCCGGCTCACCCGTCGACCGAGTCACCGGCCTAAGCCTGGGAGCCGACGACTACCTGGCCAAGCCCTTCCACTTCCTCGAACTGGTGCTGCGCATCCGCTCCCTGGCCCGCCGCCGGCCCACCGCCCGGCCCCGCACGCTGCGCGCGGCCGACATCGAGCTCGACCCGCTGCGCCGCACCGTCACCCGCGACGGCCGCCACCTGAATCTGTCGGTCAAGGAGTTCGCCCTGCTCGAAGCCCTCCTCGGCGCCGCTCCCGCGTTCCTCAGCGCCGAGGACCTGCTCGAACAGGTGTGGGACGAACACGCCAACCCCCTGACCAACACCGTCACGGTCACCATCGGCCGCCTTCGCCGAAAACTCGGCGAACCCCCGGTCATCACCACCATGCCCGGAGTGGGGTACCGGATCACGACCCACGGTCTCCGTGGAGATCCGTCACCTGATCCCCGGCCGGCGTGAGGGTCACCATCGACGACGACTTGGCCTGGTCGAGCCGGGCCACACCGAGATCACCGGCCATTACCAGAGGTGGCCGTTGTACGACGTCGCCCGCTCGCAGGCCCTGGTCGCCGCCGAGTGCGACATCGCCGTCCTGTCCGGCACGTCACCCGCGAGGTCGGCCGCCACAAGCTCGGGCTTCCGAAGCTGCGGCCAGGGGCAAAGTAGGGGCTGACCGGGCAGAACCCCCATTCTGGAGGATGGGCCCGGTCACGCTGCGGGACTGTCATCAGGGGCGACACGATCGCGTGTACCGGGTGACACGACCTTTGAACGACGCCCCAGGCAGACGGCAGGCATCCTCGTCCGAGGACGGGGTACCGCACACAGCTCACCGGTCGGGGCGGCGAAAGGGAGAACAAGGTGAGCTCCTCCAGGCAGGACCTGCAGGTTCAGGTGACCCATCACGGGCACTGCAGTGTGCTGCAGGTCGGCGGCCACCTGGACTTCATCACCGCTCCCACGCTCGCGGGCCACATCAAGGCGGCCTGGGAGCAGAGCTCGGGCCCGCGCCTGGTGCTGGAGCTGTCCCGGCTGACCTTCTACGACTCCACCGCGGCAGGTCTTCTGGCCTGGACACGTCAGCGTGTCGCGGACACCGCCACCGGCCGGTTGCTGCTGGTGGGCCTTCCTCATGGCCTGCGGCACCTGCTGGACCAGACCGGCCTGCTGCCGCGCTTCGAGCTGCGCGACAGCATCGGTCAGGCTGTCGCCGAGTTGCTCGTCTCGGCGTGACAGACGGCTCTGGGTGCTCGGCGCCGGTCTCAGGAAGAGATCGGCGCGGGGGCCCCGCGGGAGTCGGCTCGCTCCGGCGGAGCCGGGGCGTCGAAGGCGGCGAACAGCTCGACCAGTGCGCGGACCGGGGCGTGGGCCTCGGTGGGGTGACGGAAACCGCGTTCGAGGTTGAGGTGGTAGCGGTTGCGCCGGCCGACGCGCTCGATGGTGAGGTATCCGGCCTGGTGCAGGTCGGCGACGATTCCCTGGACCGCGCGTTCGGTGATCCCGATGCTCTGGGCGATGTCACGCAGCCGGCTTTCCGGGTGGCGTGCGATCTCCAGCAGCACGCGTGCGTGGTGGGTGAGGAAGGTCCAGGAGGAGCGATCGGCAGGCCTGTCCATGGCAACCATTGCGCTTTCTGTTCTCGGATGTGTCCGTCTCCCCGCGAGGGGATCTTCCACCAGCGGACACCGAATGGTCTTTCCGGAAATATACTTCGGCATTATGGTGGGAGTCAGGTAGTTCTCCCGCGTTGTCTGGACGCTGGATCGATGTTGGAGCACGCCATGCCCGCCTCTCATCCCCGATGCCGTCCTGGTCTGATGACCACGAGCACATACCTGCTCGACGCCACATTGCTGTGCGTCGTCGGCGAGGTGGACGCGACGACCTCGGCCCAGTTGGAGACGGCCCTGGTCCAGGCCCGCCGGCGGGGCAAGCCGGTGATCGTGGATCTGAGCGGGGTTGGCTTCCTGGACAGCGGCGGCCTGACGGTACTGCTGGCCGCCCACATGGCCGCAGAGCGGGAGGGCAGCAGTCTGCACCTGGCCGAACTCCAGCCGATTCCGCTACGCCTGCTGACGATCACCGGCGTCCTGTCCTTCCTGCATGTGCACACCGGCCTCCAGCACGCCGTCGCCACCGTCTCGGCGATGGTCCCGAAGGCCACGGCCCAGGCGCGTCCGCAGGCCAGGATCGTACCTCCCGCTTGAACGGGGCATCTCTTCGGCTCGGGCGGGCCACACGCGCAGGCCGTCGCCCTTTTCCGGCCTACTTGATCCGCCCTCGGGATCAGGCCGCACCGGTGGCCCGGCGTGTAACGGTCCCGCCCGGCCAGGTCGGACTCGCGCGGACTCTCCTCAAGGAGAAAGTCATGGAACAGCCGGACCGGCATTGGCCGTCGCTGGATCATGGCGTCCGACAGCCCGGCCCCGAGTCGATTGACCCGGCCTGGCTTCGTGACCGCGGTAGGGGTCCGCGCGGGCCGGAAGCGTGTCCCGTGACCTCTTCTGAGATCTTCACGACGTCTGGCCGAACGTCACCTGTTCTGCCGGCCTGGCTCTGCGGGGGTCTCGGCATCTGAGACGCGGCCGTGATGGCCACATCCAGGTCCCCTGCCCGGAGCTCCATCGTCACCTGGACTTGTCAAGCGTTCTAGCCGGTCAGCCGGTTCTGTCGGTCACGTGGGGCGTTCGGAAGAACTCTGAGGTCCGGGACCCGGCTTCACGCCTGTCTCACCAGGGCGGCGATCCGCTCCTCCACCTCGGGTGTCACCTCGGTCAGGGCGAAGCCGGTCGGCCACATGGGGCCGTCGTCCAGGTTGGCCGAGTCGTTGAAGCCAAGGGTGGCGTAGCGGGCCTTGAACTTGTCGGCGCTCTGGAAGAAGCAGACGACCTTGCCGTCCCGGGCGTAGGCAGGCATCCCGTACCAGGTCTTCGGCGCGAGGTCCGGGGCGTTTTCGGTGACGATGGCGTGGACGCGCTCGGCGATGACCCGGTCGGAATCCGGCATATCGGCGATCTTGTCGAGCACGTCCTGGAGGGCCAGTGCCTCTTTGTCGGCGCGCGAGGTGCGGCGCGCCGCCTTCTTCTCCTCCTGGGCGTGCTCCTTCATCGCGGCCCTCTCCTCGGCCGTGAATCCCTCGTAGCCGCTGTTCTTCTCGTCGCTCATCTGTCGATCTCCTTCAAGGCGCTCGGCGCGTCGCGTCCGATGTGCTGGTGGTTTCCGTGATTCCCAGATTGACCTGGGACGTTGCTGCTGCGGTGGTGTCGGCGGGGCAGACGGCCGCAGCCTGGACCACGGCGGCCGTCGTGCCGATCAAAATCGAGCGTGGGTCATCGTGTACCACGTCGGGGCGAACGTCAGAAGGGCTATCACGGCGAGGACCGCAAGCGACTTGAGGAGGCGGGGAGTGGTCAGAGTCGCCGCAGGGGTGGGCCTGAGGGTCCATCGTCCGACCGTGACGAACGCCGCGACGCCGCCCAGGACGAGGTTCGCGGGTATGAGGCCGTACTCGCCGCGGACGAGATGGAACCCCGTCGCGAGGATCATCGTCAGGGCCAGGCCGGCCGCGGCGAGCGGCGTGAGCCTCGGCTTGACGCCCGTCATCGCAGGCAGGATGAGGCCGAGGCCGCCGAGCACCTCAACGACTCCGATGAGGACGATCAGTGGCTGCGGCACGGCCGCGTACCAGGCCACGGCCCGAGGCGCGGCCGCGTAGAGGGCATCGTCATACAAAAGGACCTTGCCGAAGCCGCTGCCTGCGAAGAAGAAACCCCACAGCGCTTGAAGCGACCACAACACGCCGTTCAGCGTCAGCCGAGCGGTCCTGGCCTTGCCGGAGGGGCCGTCGAAGGTCTTTGCGGTGGTCATCGCTGTGCTTCTTGGACGTGCCGCTGGGCTGGCGTTCGCGGTCATGGGTGTTCCTTTCCGGGGGGCCGGCCGAGGTCGGGGCGTGTGGGGGTTCAGCGGTCCTGGAGCAGGCCCAGGACGTTGCCGTCGGGGTCGGTGACGGTGGCGATCACCCGGCCGCCGCCGACGTCGTGCGCGGCCTCCTTCACCACGGCGCCGGCGGCGGTGAGCTCGGCGAGCTTGGCTTCGACGTCCGGAACGTGCCAGTAGGCCACCGGCGAGGTCATGCCCTGCGGCCCGCCGTCCGGTACCAGTCCGATGTGCTGGCCGCCGATGTCGAAGCCGACGTAGTACGGGCTGTCGGTCTGCGGCGGGCCACCGAGCAGGGCCGCGTAGACCTGCTTGGCCTTGGCCAGGTCGGACACGGGGTGCAGCACGGTCTTGATGCTCAGGGCGGTGTCGCTCATCGTCACTCCTCAGGTCGCGGTCTGTCGCTCGTGCGCCATCAGCTTCGCCTCTCGGCAGGTCGGGCCACATCCGTGGCGGCCACGGAACGCGGGCACGGAACGGAGTCCGTGCGTGCCCGGAGGGGGTACGTGGGGGCTTACGGCAGAATGGGACGATGGTGGTCACAGCGGACGTATCACCTCGGGAAGCCGAGGTCCTGGAGCTGATCGGCGAGCATCTCAGCAATGCCGAGATCGGGGCTCGGCTGTTCATCTCGGTGCGGACTGTGGAGAGCCACGTCTCTTCGCTGCTGCGCAAGCTGGAGGTGCCGGACCGGAGGGCGCTCGCCGGTCAGGCGGCCAGGCCGATCGCGGCCGACGGGACGACCGGGACGACGCACCCCGCGTCGGTCCTACCGGCGCCGTTGACCTCGTTCGTCGGCCGGGCGAGCGAACGGGCCGAGCTGACCGGGATGATCGTGACCGGCCGGCAGGTGACCGCACTCGGCCCCGGTGGGGTGGGTAAGACCCGGCTCGCACTGATGGTGGCCGCGGACGCGGCCGAAACGTACGCCGATGGGGTGTGGTTCGTCGACCTGGTGCCGGTCACCGGTCCGGGCATGGTCGCGGCCGCGGTCGCCGGCGCGCTCGGCCTCGGCGAGGAGCCCGGTCGCGATCTGACCGAGTCGGTGATCGCCGCGTTGGCCGACCAGCACGCGCTGCTGGTGCTGGACAACTGCGAGCAGGTACGGGACGGGGTGGCGCTGTTCCTGGAACGGCTGCTGGCGGCATGCCCCCGGCTGGCGGTGCTGGCGACCAGCCGGGCCCGGCTGATGGTGCCGTTCGAACGGATCTACCAGGTGCCGCCGCTGTCGCTGGGGGGTGACGGCGAGTCGGACGCGGTCGCGCTGTTCACGGAACGGGCGGCGGCGGTCGGCCGGCCGCTGGACCCGTCGCTGCGCGCCCAGGTAGCCGTGATCTGCGACCGGCTGGACGGGATGGCGCTGGCGATCGAGCTGGCCGCCGCCCGGTACCCCACCCTCGGACTGGACGGTCTCACCGCCGCCCTGTCTCACCCGCTCCGAATGCTGACCGGCGGCTCCCGCGCCGAAGACCGGCACCGCTCGGTACGGGCCGCGCTGGACTGGAGTCACACCCTGTTGGAACCGTCCGACCGCGCGCTGCTGCGCCAGGTGTCGTTGTTCGTGGCGCCGTTCACCTCGGCGGCGGCGGCGGAGGTGGCCGGGGTGGATGGGGGCATGGACGGAGGCGTCGTCGCCGACGGGCTGGCCCGGCTCGCCGAACAGAGCCTGCTGGTGGTGACGCCCGTGCCCGGCGGCACCGGCTACCGGGCTCTGGAGACCATCCGGCAGTACGGGACCGAGCAACTCGTCGAGGCCGGTGAGCTGGCCGAGACCCGATCCCGGCACCTGTGCTGGTGCCTGGCCAGGGCCGCGGACCTCGCGGTGGCGGGTCCGGACTGGCGGGCCCGCTTCGACGCGGTCGCCGACGACCTGCGCGCCGCGCTGAAGTGGGCGGCCGATCTGCCGGAGCACCGGGCGGATGCCTACCGTCTCGCCCGTTCGCTGGCGGACCTGACCTTCACCCGCCACCTGGTCGGCGAGTCCCAGGCCCGCTTCGAACAGGCCGCCGCGCTCGCCGAGGATCCGGCCGACGCCGCGTCGATGCTGCGAAACGCCGCCGCCGTCGCCGGTTGCCGGATGCGCGGCGACGACATGTACCGCCTGCACCGCGAAGCCGCGGACGCCGCCCGCCGTGCGGGTGACACGGCAGGTGCCGCCGTCGATCTGGCGACCGTCGCGACGACGGCGTTCCGCTTTTCCAGCAAGTTCGTCCGTGTCCCACCCCGCGAGGAGGCCATCGGTCTGATCACCGAGGCCCGTGGCCTGGCCGGGGAGTCCCCGTCCGCTCAGGCGGCGGTGGCCTTGGCCGAGGCCGGGATGGCTCTCCTGGATGCCTTCGAGACAGCCCAGAGCGGTTCTGGGGGTGGGCGTGGCGACGCGCTGCCGGAGACGATCAGGCGGGCCGAGCGGGCAGTGGAGCTCGCCCGGCGGACCGGTGATCCGCTCGCTGAATCCGCCGCGCTCGACACGTTCGCCGCCGTCCGAAGCTGGGCCGGGGACGCGTTCGGCGCGGCCGAGACGATCCGGCGTCGGGCCGGGCTCCTGGCCGCCGCGCCGGTCACCCCGGCCGCCACCCACGAGCTGATCGACGCCCTCGCCGAGGCCGCAGAAGCGGCCCTCGGCATCGGTGATCTGCCCGGTGCCCGCCGCTGGGCCCGGCAGCTGGCCGATCACCCGCTGCTGGCCGAGGTTGGGCATCGCGCGACGAGCCTGCTGTTGGTGGCCGACGCGCTGGCGGGCAACGTCGACGAGGTGCTCACCGGTGGCGTCCGGTTCCTGGACACGTGGCGGCGGAGCGGCAGCCGGGACATCCCGGTCCTCGGCGCGGCGGCGGCAGGGGTCAGGACGGTCCACGGCCTGCGCCACGACGACGAGGCCCAGCGCGAATGGCAGGAGGTCCTGAACCAGTCCGAAACCCTGCCTGAGCACGCCCACGGCTACGGCGCGGTCTTCGACGCGATCCTCCTGCTCCACCACGGCCAGGCGGCACGGGCACTGGAGCGGATGGCGCCCGATCCCGAAGAGGTCTGGCGATGGATCACCTGGACCTGGCTTCACTGGTACGTGGCGCTGCGCGCCGAGGCCACGGTGCTCGCCGGTAGCCCCAACGCCGCGGAACGCCTCGCCGACGCCCGGACCGTCGTGAGCGGCAATCCGGTCGCCACCGCCATCGTGGAACGAGCCGAGGCCCTGCTCGACAAGGACCGGAAACGCGTGCTCGCCACAGCGGACGCGTTCGAGGCCGCCGGTTGCCGCTACCAGTCGGCACGAAGCCTGATACTCACGGGCGGTGAGCACGCCACCCGTGGCGCGGCCCTGCTCTCCGACCTCGGACTCACACCCATGGCCGTGCCTGGCGGATGAGCCTGTCGCCATCGGCCGAGATGGCTGAGGTCGTCGATCGGAACGACCGCTACACGCGGATGGGCCTGCACCTCGTTCACCCGCAAAGGGACGCCGCCCGCGCCGTCGACCGTGGAACGGGCGCTGGCGTGCATCCAGTCCCGGCACAAGCTCGCCGGACTGGCCGTCGACGCCCGCCCGGCCCGGCTGGCGCTGCGCGCCTACCGTCGCCGGCGCGCCGACGCCGGGCAGCGCACCCGCAGGGCGTCCCCGGCCGGCCTCGACGTGCTGCGGAAGACGCCGGACGCCACCGCTCCCGGCACCCTGGGGGCCTGCGTGACCGGGCCGTCCTGGCGCTCGGGTTCGCGCTGACGGGCCGCCGCTCGGAGCTGTCGCGCTGAACATCTCGGCGTCGACCGGCACGGCCACCTCACCGGCACCACCGGCGCGGCGGGCGAGGCGGTGACACGGATGAGCGGGCACGGGCTGAACCTGCCGGTACGCCGTGCCGCCGTCCGGGCCGGGCTGCCCGACGCCGAGGCGTTCAGCGCGCGCTCCCCGCGCGCCGGCGGCGCTGGACTGATTCCTGTGGCCGCTTGCTCTGTTTCCGCGGGAGGACCGAGCCTCTTGGGCGGCCGAGGGTCGGCAGGGAGGCGTGCCCCGCACTGGTAGCCGGGGCGCACCCGTCAGGGGATGTATATGAGGAAGTAGTAGCCCGCCTGGCGGTACTGGTCACCGGCGTAGTAGCGGCAGCCGCGGAGTCCGGTGAAATCCCCGTGCTCGGCGGCATCCTGCCAGCCGGCCCGGCAGGCGTCCATGGTCTCGTAGCGCTTGGACCAGTACCAGTCCGGCGGCAGCGGAGCGAAAGCGGCGCTCTCGGCGCTCCTGACCGAGGCGGTCTGGTGGTTGACGGACGCGGACGCAGATGCGGCACCGGCCAGAACGGCGGCGCCCAGCGCCGTCGCGAGTAGCGCGGCAGGTAATCGGCAGATCTTCATGGTGGCTCCTCGGTCGGGTATGGACACCTTCAGATGAGCACCGATCAGCCAGGGTGGGGAGCTCTCGGTTTTCCATATTTCGGCTGCATGGCGTGCCGTCCGAGAGGCGTTTCGCCTGGCCTGAACAACAGGACGCCCCGCTCGCCCTCCTGTTTGGGGGCGGCGGGGCGCTTTCGTCGTGTGCAAGGCCGATGCGTAGGATCACCGCCGCACTACCTCGGGAGATCCGCCGTTTTCGAACACGACTTCCCTGACAATCTGCTCGCTTACTGGGAGGCCGACGCCCGCGTCCAGGAGGTGACGGACGCGCGCCGTCTCAACTCATTGCGCCGGCAGTTCTTAGCCGCGCTTGTCCACCCACCAGAGATGGATGGACCCATTGAAGGAGACGGAGGATGTGCCGCCTACCGGCGCCCAGTTGCCCACCACCAGCTGTCGCTGGTTCATGCGGTCGATGTAGGCGATGCTGAGGCGCTGTTCTCCGGTGCCGGTGGTGCAGGTGCTGGCGCCGTAGCCGCCCCGCAGGTCCATAGTGCAGGTGTCGGGGATGGCGTGAGCCGGTGCGGCGGTGGTCAGCAGCAGGCCGACGGAGAGAAAGGTGGCGGTGGAGAGGGCTGCTGCTCGTTTCCTGGATTTCACGTGCACTTCCTCCGGTTATTCGCGAAAGCCGATCGCACGAACTTCGTTTAGGAAAGTTTCCTAAACGAAAGATACTTGTCCGGAAATCGGCGTCAAGAGGTGTCTCACGGTCGAAACGGGGCGTCGTAAGACCGGCTTCACCAGGGAAACGTGGAACGGTGGTTCTGGCCGACGGGAGGCGAGCTTCCCGACAGCCAGAACCAGTCGTCGGAAAATCCAGCGTGGATGTGCTGTCCGCCCACCCCCGCCCGGCCGGTGAGCGGACAGCAGGACGCCCCCGCTGTTATCAGGTGTCCTGTCTCACCAGGCCTGGCGCAGTCCCGGCGAAGGTGGTGGGTTTCGGTGATCAGTTGTTGTGCTTCGGCCTTCCGCTTCAACGACAGCGGGTTGGCGCGGCTGAAGCCGTGGGAGGTTGGCGACGAGCTGTGGGCGGCCATCGAACCGCTGTTTCCCGAACATCAGCGGCGAGCCCACCAAACGGCTGGATGGCCGCCTTGCCCTGCAGGGCGTCCTGTTCGTGCCGCGCACCGGCATCTCATCGTGATCACCGTTCCCGGGTAAGGAGAGGCCCATACGCGTCAAGCTCGTCATCATCGCTCCAACCGTCATGCGCTCTCACCACGACCGTTCAGCACGAGAGGTTCGATGACCACGACACCGACGTCGCCGCACATGCGACGGGACGGATTCCATCCCGACCCCTGGCTGGTGGCCTTGCGTGACAGTCAGGGAGTAGGGCGGATCAGCACGCCCCACGGCGACGCCTGGCTGGTGACCAGGGCCCAGGACGTCCGCGCCGTGCTGGGCGATCCCCAGCGGTTCAGCAACGAGCGGGTGGGCGCCTTCCACGGCCCTGCCGCCTCCGGCAGCGAAGGCGACGCCTGGCGACTCGGCAACCTGATCGCCCTGGACCCGCCCAAGCACACCCGGTTACGGCGTCTGCTCGCACCGCACTTCACCGCACGCCGCGTCCAACGACTCGAACCCCGCATCACGCAGATCGTCGCCCGTCACCTGGACGCCATGGAGCACGCCGGGCCACCGGCCGACCTTCTGACCTGTTTCGCACTGCCGATCCCGCTCCTGGTGATCTGTGAACTGCTCGGTGTGCCCTATGCGGAACGTGACGGCTTCCAGCACGCCATGATCCGCATGGTCGATCCGGCCCTGAGCGCCGAGGAACACCGTACGGCGGCGCAGGAGTCAGCCGCCTACTTCCACACCCTGGCTCACCGGATCATGGCCGCCCCCGGCCCGGGGCTGCTCGCAGCCCTGGTCCGTGACCACCGCGACGAACTGACTCCGGAACGACTCGCCAAGATCGCGACCATGATCCTGGTGGCCGGGCACGAGACGATGTCCAGCATGCTCGCCCTGCTGCGCCATCCCGGCCAGCTACACCTGCTGCGCCGGGAGCCCGGCCGCGTCGACGCCGCGGTGGAGGAACTGCTGCGCTGGCTCGGGGTCATCCACTGCTGCGCGGCGAAGGTGACCACCACCGAGGTCGAGATCGCCGGACAGCGAATCGGACCAGGCGAGGTGGTGCTGTGCGCGCTGGCCGTGGCCAACCGTGACCCCGGCCTGGTCACCGTCCCCGACGTCCTCGACATCACCCGGCCCCCCAGCGGGCACCTGGCCCTGGGATACGGGGTGCATCACTGCCTGGGCGCCGCGCTGGGCCGTCTGGAGATGCGCATCGCCTTCCCGGCTCTGCTGCAGCGCTTTCCCGCCCTGCGCCCCTGCTCGACCGACACCGAGTTCCGCTCCTTCCACATCGTGCACGGCCTGTCACGCCTGCCCGTGACCTGGTGAACGGAACGCCACCCGACGCCGTCCCGGCGGTGGCAGGGACGGCCGCGCCTCCACGGGCCGTGCCGGCGGCGGTGGCGGGAACGCGTTACGACGCCAGGGATGCCACCGGAACACGGCGGCGACGGGCCGCCCTGGGAGAACGGACAGGGTCAGGATTCTGTCCCGTTGACGCAGCATGCCGACCTGGGTCGATGCAATCGCGCATGCCGTGGCTTTCGTCGCTCAAAGCTGTTTCGCGGCCGGTGACGCGGGCCCTTGGCCGGTGGCGTGGAGGGCACGGAGGTGGTCCAGGTATCGGCGGGCGTTCGGGTAGGGGTGGTCCTGGGCTCCGTGGCGGTGCAGGTCGAGGCGCCCGTCGGGGTGCAGGCGCAGGGTGGTGGTCGCCATGCGGGGCGGCTCGGCCGGGTCGCGGCCGGCAGGGGTGAGGAAGGCGGCCCCCAGGACGGGCACGCTCGCGGGGAACATCACGGCGGCGTCGGCCGCCGTCGCGGCGGGTGGACGGCCGGTGCGGTTGGCGCTGCTGACGTAGAGGACCGGGTGGCCCGCCAGGACGGGCAGCAAGGGAGACCAGCGGGCACCGAACAGCAGGGCCCAGCCGTCCCGGCTGGCCGGTGACAGCCAGCCGGGGCAGGGCGCGCCGGGGCGCAGCGGCACCAGCAGGGTCACCCGCTCGTCGATGAGCAGCCGACCGGCCAGCGCCGTCAGCCCCGCATCGAGGTCCAGGGTGTCGCCGAGGGCGGCGAAGATGGCCGGGTTGTGGGCCCACAGCGCGACGGCCTGCTCCAGGGGACGCCCCTTGGCCGCGTTGACGGCCTGCGGAGAAGACGCGGCCACGACGTAGGTCAGCGGCGCGGGGTTCGGCACAACCACCGCCTGCCCCCGTTCCAGGGCGTGGCGCGCGCCCTGGGCGTCCACGGTGCCCACGTCCCCGGTGCTCGGATCGGTGTTCATCACTGCCCCTGCGTCACCGCGGCGGTCAGGCCGTCGAGGTATCCGGCGAACGTCCCCTCCTCGACGACGGCCTGGCCGGTGCGGTAGACGTGTCTTTTCACCCACCGCATCGCGGCCTGCGCCTGCCGGTCGTCCAGAACGTGGCCGAGACGGGCGGCCACCGCCTTGACCACCCGGGCGCTGGCCAGCTGGGTGAGCACCACGCGAGGAGTGACGCCCAGCAGCCGCTGGGGGTCGAACGGCTGGAAGAGCTGAGGGTGGACGAACGGCGTGCCGGTGGAGATCGTGCCCACCCCGGTTCCGACGATCGGCGTGGTCACGCTCAGCGGCACGCCCGTTTCCTGCGCGACCATCTGCGCGATGCCCGTCAGCGCGCTCAGGTCAGGGGCCGTCCACCACGGATCGGCGCCCTCACCCAGCAGCGCCGTGGTGCGGTCGGCCCGGTAGGCGAGCAGGAACAGCAGCTGTTCGGTGGCGACCATGCCGCTGCGCTCGGCGATCCCCAGCCAGGAACTGGAGACGACCCGCACCCCCGCGCGCAGCGCCTGCAGGGTGTTGGCCAGGCCCAGGCCCAGGTCGTTGTGCAGATGGCAGGCCAAGACCACCTCCTGGCCGACGTGGGCGCGCATCCGCGTGAACATCGCCCCGGTCTCAGCGGGCAGGTGGTCGCCGACGGTGTCGGCCAGGACGACGGTGCCCGCGCCGGCCTCGGTCATCGCCGTCGCGTACGCGGCCATCAGTGAGGTGTCGGCGCGTGAGGCGTCGGCCAGGCAGACGTCCACCGCCACCCGCTCATCCAGCTCCCGGGCGTCGTTCACCAGGCTCACGCCCGCTTCCAATGCCCGGCGTGCGCCACGGTGCGTCATCACCTGGGCCATCGACTCGGAGGCCGGCACGACGACCATCACCCGCGCGTGCGCCGTACCCGCCACCGACCTCACGGCCTGGCGGACATCGGCGGTGGTTCCCCGGCACACCGCGGCCACGCTGACGGCTCCCTCGGCCTCCACCGCGACCTGCCGGACCGCTTCGAACTCCTCAGCGCACACCGCGGGAAACCCGGCCGCGAACACCACGTGGCGCGGCCCGTCGGCGCCGAACATCCGCCCCTGCCGCCGGGCCAGCCGGACCCGGAAGTCCGCGCTCATCAGGGTCTTGGCCTGGGCGCCGTCGCGAGCCGACTCCTCCCACAGCACCACCCGCCCCGCCAGGGCGGACTCACGGACCACGTCTTCACCCACTGCACACTCCGGCTTGAGCGCCCTCCATCGACGAAGGGCGGACAACCCCGCACTGTAGGGGGTTCTCCGTGGTGTCCGCCGGACATTCGACCGCCTAACGCATGATCTGAAACGGATGTCCTCAACCCCAGGCAGGCGGCGCCGATGCCGCTGACGAAGTCGGTGCCCGCCAGGCCGGGCATCGGGTTCATCTACTCGCTTGACCAGCGGCCGGTGAAGAGCTCCTCGCCCGGCGGAGAACCGGGCAACGGGCCATGCCCCGGCCGTAACCCGTCGAGCGCTATCGCGATCAGTCGGCGGCGAGCCTCGGTGGCGGCGGCCAGCAGATCGTCCCTGCCCTGCTTGCGAAGCTGATCGACCACAGGGGAACGGCCGAACTGCTCGATAAGCAGCGAGATGTCGACCGCGGTCACGTCCCTGCGGAGTACGTCGGCCTGGTGCGCTCGCCGTACCAGCTCGTCGAGTAGTTCGTCGCCGCGGCGGGATTTGGCGCTCATCTCCTGGGTCACCTCGATGGTGCCGGCGACGGGCGCCAGCGAGCCCTGCCCGAACGCGACGCGGCCGTGGATGAAAGCCGTCAGTCCTGCCCACGGGTCGGGGTCGGCGAGGCACTGCTCGGCCGCTTCGTTCCAGTGGTCGAGGGAGAGCAGGCTGAGCCGCTGGAACAGCTCTTCCTTGGTCTTGTAACGGCGGTAGAGGCTGCCGATGCCGACGCCTGCCCGGGTCGCGATGGCGGCGACGGACGCGTGCGCGCCGTCTTCGGCGAGCACGTCACGGGCGGCCTGGAGCAACCTGCGGTCGTTGCGTTCCGCGATGTCTTTGCGTGTGGTCATCGCCATGCACTCTAGCAGTTGCGGAGCGATTCGCTCCGGCATAGTCTCAAAGCGGAGCGAATCGCTCCGCGAATTGAGGAGATGCGACATGAACCCCGATATCGAGGCGATCGAGCAGGTCGTCCGCGATGCCGAAGATCTGCAGAGCGACGTGGCCGGTTTCACCGGGCTGCTGACCGATGAGGTGGCCCTGGTCAATTTCACCGGGATCCGGCTGCGCGGCCGTGACCAGGTCAGGGAGGTCATGGCCAAGGCGCTGCGCACCCCGCTCAAAGGCGTGCTGACCAAGAACGAGCTTCTCGACATCACGTTCCTGCGACCGGACGTCGCGCTGGCCAGCCTGGTCAAGCACGTCAACGACGGCCGCACGGGAGCGCTGACGTTCGTGCTGGTCAAAGACGACGGTACCTGGCGAATCGCGTTGGCCCAGACCACCCCGGTGGTGACGTCATGAGCGTGGCCCTGGTCATCGGCGCCACCGGCCGGCAGGGCGGCGCCACCGCGCGTCACCTGTCGAGCCGCGGCTGGCAGGTCCGTGCCCTGGTCCGCGATCCGAAGAGCCCGGCCGCCGGTCGGCTGACCGCTGCCAAGCTTGTGGTCGGTGACCTGGAGGATCCCGCGTCCCTGGAGCGGGCCATGCGAGGCGTGGACGCCGTGTTCAGCATGCAGGCATTGGCGTATGAGCCGGAAACCCTCAAGGCCGAGGTACGGCAGGGCATGCGCGTCGCTGACGTCGCACGGGACGCCGGGGTCGGGCACCTGGTCTACAGCTCGGTCGGCGGTGCCGAGCGGCACACCGGGATCGAGCACTTCGAGAGCAAGGCGGCGATCGAGGCGTACATCCGCGCCCTGGGGCTGCCCGCGACCATCCTGCGGCCGGTGTTCTTCATGGACAACCTGCTGCACTACGCCGCTGCCGAAGGGGAACGGCTGATGGAACTCCCGATACTCCCCGACCGGCCGACGCAGCTGATCGCCACCGACGACATCGGCCGGATCGCCGCGCACGTCATCGACCACCGGGACGACTACCTGGGCGTGGAACTCGAGATCGCCGGTGACGAGCTGACCTTCACCGAGGTGGCCGGAATCTACGAGAAGGTCACCGGAGTGCCAACGCGCCTCGTCCCTCTGCCGATCGAGGAAAGGCTGTTCGAATGGTTCGCCGAGAGCGGCTACCAGGCCGACCTCGCCAAACTCCGCAAGGACTTTCCCGGATTGCTCACCTTCCAGGATTGGCTCAGCGGGCAGGTCCGCCAGACGTGACCCAGGACTCCTGAAGCCACGTCTAGGAGACCGGGAGAGGTCAGGCCGTGTGCTCGCGGCCGGACGGCCAGTCACGTCAGTGGCCCGATGGGTGGTCTTACCGTGACCGGCCGCTCCGACGCGGGTGGCGGGTCGCCAGTCGCCGTTGGCGATGGCTTCGACGGGGCCGGCGAGGTCGACCAGGCGCAGCGCGCTCCGGTCTCACCCTGTTCCGACCCGCCGGCCGCACGCGGCCGGCTAGTGGGACGTTTCCCCGGACGCGGCGGCGGACGCGGCGTGGGATGACGCGGCCGGGCCGTGCCAGTGTTGCAGCGCCTGGTGGAGTCCGTCGGCGTGGTCGTGACCGGCGGTGCGCAGCCAGGCGGTGTGCCCGTCCGGCCGCAGGAGGATGCCCGCGAGTTCGGGATGGTCGGGGCAGGTCGCGGTGACGATGTCCACTCGGTCCGCCCATCCTGCGGCCGAATCGCGGATGGTGCTCCCTCCGGTCAGGTCGAGCAGCGCGCCGCGTCCCGAGGTGAGCAACCCGGCCAGGCGCGTACGGCCGTCGCCTGTGGTCAGGGTGAGGTCGGGCGCCAGGCGGCCCAGCCAGGGATGGCCGGAGTCGGGGCGCATCTCGTAGCGGGTGTCCAGCCCGGTGATGGTCTCGGTGAGAGCGCGGTTGCCCGCAGGATGGCGGGCGACGCGGGTGAGGAGGTCGGTGATCGGAGCGAGCCGGTCGTCGGCGTCGGCGAGCAGTACCTGGGCTCGCGTGTTGGCCAGCACGTGCGCACCGGCGGTGTGGCGTTCGGCGTGGTAGCCGGCGAGCAGGTGCGTCGGGGCGGTGCCGCGCACGGTGGCGGCGAGTTTCCAGCCGAGGTTGAACGCGTCGTCCAGGGCGACGTTGACGCCGATCGCCCCGGCCGGCGGGTGGATGTGCGCGGCGTCTCCGGCCAGGATGACCCTGCCTCGGACGTATTCGGCCGCCTGCCGGGCGGCGTTGCCGAACCGGGTCAGCCAGCGTGCGGCGCGTAGCCCGACATGGCGGCCGAGCGCGTC
The DNA here is from genome assembly GCF_042893955.1 of Streptosporangium sp. NPDC001559. Classification (NCBI taxonomy): domain Bacteria; kingdom Bacillati; phylum Actinomycetota; class Actinomycetes; order Streptosporangiales; family Streptosporangiaceae; genus Streptosporangium; species Streptosporangium sp. NPDC001559. The sequence goes on along the minus strand of NZ_JBIAVG010000011.1, from coordinate 175,022 downwards.
GTCCACGGCGGTTTGGAGCAGGTCCAGGGTGACCGGGGTGTCTTTGTCCGCAGGTGGTTGCCGATCGGAGGTGATGATCCTGACGTAGCCGGGGCGGGGGATGACGAACACGGACCCGTCAGGGCCGGTGGTCGCGCCGAACGGCAACGCCTCGGGGTCGGCGAGCTCGACGTCGCCGAGCAGGAAGAAGCGGGTCGCCGCGGTACCGGGGAAGTCGATGCCGGCCTGTTTGCGGACGGTGCTGCGGCCGCCGTCGCAGCCGACCAGGTACGCGGCCCGGACGCGGTACTCGCGGTCGCCGGTGGTGACGGTGGCGGTGACGGACTCGGAATCCTGTTCCAGCACGCGCAGTTCGTGCCCGCGCCGGATGTCGGCTCCCAGGTCGAGGGCGTGCGCCTCGAGTATCTCCTCGACCCGGGTCTGCGGGATGCCCAGCGAGTACGGGTGGTCGGTGTGCGTGCCGGGGAGGGTGAGAGTCACCGGCAGGCCGGAGAACGCGGCGTGCGGCACTTGCCAGCCCTCGCTGACGAGCCTCTCGGCGAGGCCGCGCCGCGCCAGCAGGTCCAGGGCACGGGCGTTGAGGTTGAAGCCCCGGCAGAAGTCCGGCCGCTGCGCGTGGCGTTCGACGACGACCGTGTCGACGCCGGCGAGCCGGAGCTCGCTCGCGAGCAACAGTCCGGCCGGGCCGGCTCCGACGATCAGCACCTCGGTCATCGGGTGGTTCCCTCCGGGGACGTGGGGGCGGACCAGGTCCATCCCTGTTCGGTTTGCTCGACCTTGGGCCAGAACAGGCTGCCGTCGCGGATCTCGGCGATGGTCCGCCGCGTCCAGGCCAATTCGGCCTCCCAGGCGTGCAGTGCGCACTCGGTTTCGATCATGAACAGGCGGGGGACCCTGCCGGAGCCGACCGTGTCGGCCAGCACCGTGTTCGTCTCCTCGATCCGCTGGGCCAGATGCCCCGCCCGTTCGACCAGTGCCTCCGCCGCCCTGTCCGGACCGAGAGCGCCGAGGTAGGACACCGCGGCCATGAACTTCGGGTATTCCGCGACGGGCATGCGCAGAAGCTCGTCGACCCAGCGCACGAATTCGCCTTGGCCCAGCTCGGTCGTCGCGTACACGGTTCGCTCCGGCCGCCTGCCGTCGCGCGCCGTCTCCACCGGCTCGATCCAGTCATGCCGAACCAACGCCTCGACCGTGTCGTACAGGGACCCGGAGTTGACCTTGAAGCTGCTGTCCTTGTGCCGTTCCCGCAGGGTGACCGCCATCTCGTACGGGTGCATCGGCTGTTCCTGGAGCAGGCCCAGCACGGCCAGCGCCAGTGTGTTGGAGATCTTCCGCTTCGCCATCTTCATCACCGACCTCTAGTAGTAGGAACCGACTATACGGTATCGGCTACTGTGTTGATTCGCGCGCAGTCGACGGCTAACACGGATCTCCCGCAAACGACCCTTTCCGGGAGCAAGATCGGAAATGGCGGCCTGGATGCCTGATCGGCTCTCAGGGGGATGCCATGATCGCTGTGCTCCGAGGCGGGACAGGAGCAGCATGCGGGTGGCTGTGATCAGACACTCGTAGTCGCGTGACAGCCACCGGTAGCCGCCCAGCCGGGCGAAGGTCCGCTCCACGACCCGGCGGAGCGGGATCACCCCGATGCGCGGTACGTGGAGCGCATGCCGCCGTCGCGGCGCACCACTGCGGCTGACGTTCGCGGACGCGTTGCCATCCGCCCTCCAGATGCCCGCCTTCTTGGTGCTGGTCGCGCTGGAGCTCGCCGTGCCGTGGTGGGCGGAGAGGGCGCGACGGGCCGCACCGCATCGCCGAGCGCCATGGCCTGTTCACGATCATCATGCCGGGTGAGAGCGTCCTCGCCGCGAGCCGGGGCGCGGAGCGGGCGGCCGAGGTGACCCGGCGACGCGTCGCCGAGGGCGATCGGAAACTAGCCCGGCATCGTGTGGCTCCGGAGGCCGCCGGTCCCGTCCTGGTCGCTCAGCGGATACCCGAGACACAGGCACAGCGAGTGGCAGCTGAGGTGGCAGCCGCCGTATGACACGAGAGGAGATCAATGTGATGGGGACCTGGTGCGGGTCCTGTCCGAGGCCGACCCGAACGACAAGGCCGAGGTCTACGCCTGACCTTATCGACCCCAGAAAAGCCAGTGGAGGCTCGGGTTCAACCCGGCCTCCACATGTGCGAAAGGTTTGTGTCCGAGGGGGAGTCGCACTAAACGCACACACCTTCACGCTGACCACCAGGTTTCTGCTGGGTCAGGGGTGAGCGGTGATGGTGCCGAACTCGCTCACGGTGCGCCGGATCCAGCGCACGACCATCGCCTGTGTCGCTCTTCTGGCGGTCATCGCGGCCGTCGTCTCGTTCCGTCACATGCACGAGCTGTGCCTGCGCCACGGTGAGGACCACCTGGCCGCCGTGCTCATCCCGCTGGCCGTCGACGGCATCATCGTGGTCGCCTCGATGTCCATCCTGCTGGCCAACCGGTACGGCTCCCGCGGCGGCGCCCTGGCCTGGACCCTGCTCGTGGTCGGCAGCCTGGCCAGTTTGGGCGCCAACGTCGCCGTGGCCGAACCCGGTCTGATCGGCCGCGTCATCGCCGCCTGGCCGAGCATCGCGCTGATCGGCAGCTACGAACTCCTCATGTCCCAGATCCGCCGGGTCTCCTGGAACACCGAACGGCAACCCCCGGAGCCTCAGCAGGACGGGGGCAGGAGCCGGAAGATGAGCGTCCCCGAGAAGGCGTGGTGGTCTTGCATCGGGAGGCGTGGCGGTGGGCGCGGGAGAACCGCCGACCGGACGGGACGCTCCCTTCGGGACGGGCGATCGCCGAACGCTTCGAGCGCAGCCCCCGCTGGGGCCGCTGGATCAAACGAGCAGGCCTGACCGAGAGACTGGAGTGAGTGGTCTTGACCGGACGGGCGGCGACACCGCTCCGGCCGCCAACGTCGATAGACACCTGAAGTCTCGACGGGGCCGTAGGCGGGGCGGTTGGCTAACGGTCCTCCACACCAGCCATCTGAGATGATGCGGCGGACGGTAGCCGCGGAGATCCCGAACAGCGGGGCGAGTCGGCGCATGGTGAGATCGGCGCGGTGGCGGACGGCTACCAGGAGCACCCGCTCGGCCAGGGCCGCCCGCCGTCGGGGCCGTTTCCGCCTCGTTCTCGCACCACCCGCAGCAGCCGGTCAAAGCGTCTCCACGGCCTCCTGAAGAGACCGTGGAGCGGGCGACTGAGACAGCCAGCGCGACCGCCACGGAAAAGCAGCCGTTCGGCAAGCGGGGACGGCCGTTCGAATCGTCAGCCAGGCGGGGCAGTTCATCCACGAGGTGTCCGTCCATCTCCGGGAGGCCACGAGACAGAACACGTTCATCGGGCGGCTCAACGCCCGGTTCGATCTGGCGCACGTCATTCAGGATCTGGGTACGGGGAAGAACGAGTTCTCTCTGGTCGGCGGGCTTCTGGGGGCGGGCAAGATGGCGGTGGGCGCGGCCGCCTCGACGGTGATCGTGCTTGTGCTGACCGTCTACTTCCTCGCCGACCTGCCCCGCATCAAGGGCCCCGCCTACCGCTGCGTACCCAACTCCCGGCGCCCCGCGATCCTCATCGGCGAGGACGTTCTGAACAAGGTCGGCATGTTCGTCTTCGGCGACCTTGTCACCTCCGTGGTCGCCGATGTCCCCTACGCACTGATCCTGTCCCTGTTCGTCATCCCCATCGCAGTGGCTCTTCGCCTCATCCTGCAAGAGGTCGTGTTTCCCCGCCTCGACAACTCTTGAGGGTCACCGGCGGTCGCCCGTTGCCGGGCGACTTTCGCGATGCCGATGTGATCTGAGTGGGTCCGATCGCGTTCGCCGTACAGCCGCAGCGTCGTCGAGCACACGGAGCGCGGCGGGCATCCGGTCATGACACGAGAAAGCGCGGGCTGGAATCTTGTCAGCCCTTACGCGCGCATACGCGCGAAGGAGCCAACGGACGCCGCTGCCCTTCACCGCCCTCACGGTAGGCCCTGCCGTGAGCGCCGCACGATCTGACATGGACGCTCCTCAAGTCCCACTTGCCAGGTACTAAACATGTGTTCAGCCTCATCGGACCTGACCGCCCAGGCCAAGATTCGCAACGCGGCCATCGAGCACCTCGCCCGGGACGGCTTCCAGAAGACCAACCTGAGCGTCATCGCGGCCACCGCCGGAGTGAGCCCCGGCCTGGTCATCCACCATTTCGGCAGCAAGGAAAAGCTCCGGAGCGTCTGCGACGACCATGTCCTGCGTATCTTGGTCCAGCGGGCCGACAACGCCCGCCCGAGCGGCATGCAGGACCTCTTTCGCGAATACCTCTCCAACCCGGAGGAATACCGCCTCCAGATGCGGTACATGCTGCGCGCGATCGAGGAGGACACACCCGCCGCGGCCACGTTCGTCGACACGCTGGTGGAGGAGTCCGAGGAGATCCTGCGGGCCGGTATCGCCGACGGCTCGATGCGACCGTCCTCGGACGTGCGGGCGCTGGCGGTGCTGAGCGTGCTCAACAGCGTGGCCACGCTGACCATGCCGCCGCCCCTGGCCCGGGCGCTGGGCTACGAGCGGTTCGGCCCCGACGTGCTGCGTCGTCTCGCGCTGCCCACGCTGGAGCTCTACACCCACGGGCTGTTGACCGACGACACCGCGCTGAAGGCCACCCGGGCCGCGCTGGACGAGTCACCACAGAAAAGGGACTGACACGATGGCCATCGCCCTCCCCGACCTCACCCCGCTGGAGAACACGCTCTGGCTCACCCTGGCGGGCAAGGCGCTCGACTACCAGGCCAAACACCCGATCCTGCACGACAAGACGGCCTACGACATCGTCAGGAGGCTCGACTACGACGCCGGGCGGTTCAAGCTCTCCGCCAGTCCCGTCGTGGGCATCGCGCACCGCTCCCTGGTCATGGACAACATCGTGCGGCGGTTCATCGCCAAGAATCCCGACGCCGTCGGACTCGACCTGGGCGCCGGACTCGACACCCGCGTCTACCGCGTCGACCCGCCCGCCACCGTCGAGTGGTACGACGTCGACCTGCCCGGCGTGGCCAAGGCCAGACGACTGCTGCTCCCCGAGCGCCCCCACACCCACACCATCGGCTCCGACCTCAACGACCCCCGATGGATCAGCGATGTTCCGGCCGACCGCCCCGCCGTGATCGTCGCCGACGGCCTGATCGGGTTCCTGTCGGAGGAGGAGCTGGCCACCCTCCTCGACCGCCTTATCCGCCACTTTCCCACGGGCGAGATCTGTTTCAACGGCTACACGAGGTTCCACGTGTGGGCGGCCAGGAAGTACGCAGGCACCCAGTCCGTCGTCCCCTTCCTGAAGTCTCCCGGCTTCGACACCCCGCAGGACATCGAGCGTCTGGAGCCTCGCCTGAAGCTGGTACGCGAGATCTTCCTGGGTCGTGAGCCCGAGGTCGCCGACTATCCGTGGACGACCCGCCTGGCCGGTTTCCTGACCGCCTGGAGTACCTCCGTCTCGCGCAAGGGTACCGCCGTCCAGCACTACCGCTTCTAGAGCGGTCCTGTACGGAGCGGAGACCAGAGGGTAGGTCCGGCGCGTGACGTCACGTGACAAAAGCGGTGGCGGCGACCGTGGATTTCGCCGCCGTTGACCGCCGTTTTCGGCGATGCCCAAGTCCGGCTCAGCGATCGGTGATCAGAGCGTCCAGGGCGGTCGCCTTGTCGGCTTCGGTGGGCAGGGCGTAGCGGCGGGTGGTGTCCAAAGAGCCGTGGCCGAGGAGCTCGGCGGCCAGGATGGGGTCCTTGCCGCCGCGGACGAGCTGGGCGGCGAAGGTGTGGCGCAGCACGTGCGGGCCGAAGGGCTCGGTGGGGTCGTCGTTGACGCCGCAGGCCTCGCCGAGGCCGGTGATGATGTCGCGGGCGGCGCGGTCGGTCAGGCGGCCGCCTCGCTGGTTGAGGAAGACCGCACCGCTGTGGGCCCCTTTCCAGCCGGCACGGGTCGTCAGCCAGTCGGTCAGGGCCTGGTGCAGGTCGGGATGGACGGGCAGGAGGCGAATCTTGCCGCTGCCGCGGCCTTTGCCGCGGATGCGCAGCTCACCTGCGTCGGCTGACAGGCGCACGTCGGCCACGTCGAGGCCGACGACCTCGGAGATGCGCAGGCCCGCGTAGTAGGGCAGCAGGGCGATGGCCTTGTCGCGTGGGGTCGCGGTGAGCTGGACGTGGCGGATATAGCGGCGGGCGCGGTGGGCGTCCAGAGCGCGGGGAGCGGTGCGGCCGGCGTCGTGCTCGCGGCGGGCCTGGGGCTTGCCGAGGCCGCGGCGGGCGTAGAAGTCGTCGATGGCCGACAGGTAGGTGTCGATGGTGTTGGGGGCGCGGCGGCCGTTCTTCAAGTGGCGGCGGAAGTCATGTACCGCGCTGGCGGCCGCTACCGGGTCGGTGAGCGGGTCACCGTCCAGGGCGCCGGCCTCGTGCTGGTCGGCCAGCCAGGCCAGATAGCCGCGCAGCCGGGAGGTGTACTTGGTCTTGGTGGAGTCGGCCAGGGGGGAGCGCCCGAGCGCGGTGGCGTAGTCGGTGAGGATTGTCGCGTACGAGCCGGGGAGCGGGAAGGCCCGCGACCTGGTCATGTTTCCGGACGATTCTCCGGCCGGTTTCGCGATCTCTGAGAGTGAGTTTCCGGAAGTCACCCTCGCAGTTTACTTCCGGAATTATGGAATTCCGGAAGTAAAGAGTAGAGTGGGGACACCGAGGTCTTTTCGAGCGTTGGCATTCAGGTCGGCGTCGCCCCCGGCGAACCACCACCGGCCCCCTCGCAGGGGCCTGGACAGGTCAGGCGACCATGACGCCAACACTTCTTTCTCAACCCGCACCACTCAGTTCCAGCTCGTCCGCGATTCCCCGGGTCGACTCCGCGCTGCGGCTCAGTCTTCACCCGGTGCTGGACCGGCGAGCCGTGGTGGACGGGGCCTGGTGGCCCTACTCCCACGACGCGACCGCTGAACTACCCAGTCTTATCGCCGCCGTGGACCGGCTGCTCGGTCGAGTCACGCTCCGCGTCAGCCTGCACGGCGATGCGTGGCAGAACATTCCGCGCCGGATCCCGGCACGAGGGCGGCAGGTCCGCGTCGGCTGGTTCCGCCACACCGACCCGCGCCTGATCACTCTCATCTTCGCGGCCGGCGAACCGGTCGTCCTGCTGGTCATCCCGCCGGACACCGCCGCCGCTCCCGCCGAGGCCACGCTCAGGCGCACTGCTCAAGATCTCACCGCCCGGGAAACCACGGGTTCGAGCGTTGACGGCGCTCAAACCGGCGGCGGCTTGTCGCCCGTCCTCGTTCCGCCTCCGCGCGGGACGGCCGCTGACGACACGGCTCGCTGGGAGAACGAGAGCGGGCCGGTCACCGGCCAGAAGGAGCCCTCCTCACCAGACGACCGCCGACGTCGGCGTGCCCCGCGTGTTCTCTGTCGGCAGGGTCGAGCGGTTCCGGGACCCGCTCGACCTGGCGGCAGACCGATCTTCGGCCGGCAGGCATCTCATCCCGTTCACGCCTCTCCAAAGGAGACTTCCATAACCGTCATCGACACCGCGCCGCTCGGCGTGGCCGACCCATCGAAGCCGACCGTCGTCCACCTGTCCGGCGAGATCGACATCTTCACCAGCGCGGAGCTTCGCCGACACCTGATGGACACGCTGCGCTCCAGCACGAGCCTGCTTGTCCTCGACCTGTCGCAGGTGTCGTTCTGCGACGCCGGCGGTCTGGCCGTCCTGGTCGGCATCCAGCGCCGCGCCCGGCCGATGGGCATCACCCTGGCTCTGAGCGCGCCCCGCCCGTTCATGTCCCGCCTGCTGCACATCACCGGCCTGGACCGAGGCCTGCCGATGGTGGCGTGATCGAGGTGCTCGTCCAGGCCCCGGCATACGACGGGAGATCCCCGTTCCCACACGCCCGGCAGCGCGTCGGCGACCATGCCGGGCAGGTGGCGCTGACAGCTGCGACCGTCATCGCGCCGTTCGTCGCGCTGGGCGTCGGCGTCTGGCTGGCCTGGGGAAGCGGGGTCACCCTCACCGACCTGCTGCTGGCCGCTGTCTTCTATGTCGTGACCGGGCTGGGGGTGACGGTCGGATTCCATCGGCTGCTGACCCACGGTTCCTTCACCGCCCGTCCCTGGCTGCGTGCCGTCCTGGCCGTGGCCGGGTCGATGAGCTTTCAGGGCAACCTCATCGACTGGGTGGCCACCCACCGACGGCACCACGCCTTCACCGATCGGCCCGGTGACCCGCACTCCCCCTACCGCTACGGCACCGGTCTCGGCGGGCAACTGCGTGGTCTGGCCCACGCCCACCTGGGCTGGATGTTTTCCAGCGAGCCCACCTCGGCCGCGCACTATGCCCCTGACCTGCTACGCAACGATCCGGCCATGCTGCGCGTCTCGCGTGCCTTTCCCGCCTGGTGCGCCGCCTCGCTGCTACTGCCGTTCGCAGCGGGCTGGGCGATCAGCGGCACCCTCCACGGTGGGCTGACCGCGTTCATCTGGGCCGGGCTGGTCCGCATCGCCCTGCTGCAGCATGTGACCTGGAGCGTCAACTCCCTGTGCCACATGCTCGGTGAGCGGCCGTACAGGACCCGCCGCCACGACCGCTCTACCGACCTGTGGCCGCTGGCTTTGCTGTCCTTCGGGGAAAGCTGGCACAACGGCCACCACAGCCAGCCCGACTGTGCCCGGCACGGCCGTGGCGCCGGCCAGATCGACCCCTCCGCCGCGCTCATCAGCCTGTTCGAACGTCTGGGCTGGGCCACCAACGTGCACTGGCAGCCCCCTGACTTCCTTCAGCACCATCGCGCGGTGGCCGGCAAACACACCCTGCACACCAGCGCCCGCAGCCCTGACAGTTCCCGCGCCCTTCCGGCCCACCAAGGGAAAGGGACCTCATGTCCCATCAAGCCGGGCAGACCCCAGACGATCAGCCTGCCTCCTCAGTCGGCCGCGCCCGATGGCCCGGACGGGAAGCGAAACTGACCTTCACCGTCGAAATCGGTGCCCCCGGCACGCCGATGGCGGTGGTGCACGTACACGGCCCGCTGGACTACGCCACCTCCGCACGGCTGGAGACCGAGATCGACCAGCTGTGGGAGCGGGTGAGCGGCGGCTACCTGGTGCTGGATCTGCAGCAGGTGACGTTTTGCGACTCCACCGGCCTCAGCCGCCTCATCACCGCCTTCGCCGACGCCCGGCAGCGACAGACGACCCTGCTGCTGGCCGCCCTGCCGCTGTTTCTGCACCGCACTTTGGAACTGACCGGCCTGATGCCGTTCCTGCCGGTCCGCGAGAGCCTGGCCCAGGCGCTTTCCGAGGCCAATGCGCACTGCGCGCACACCGATGGCCAGCAGCCCTTCTCGTAAACACTCGGGCCCAGAACGGGAGCGTTTCGGGGCCACCCTACGCGCGCAGATGCGCGAGGGACTCGGCAAGGGTGGGGTGGATGGTGAACAGCGTGGCCAGCCCGGCGGTGGCCAAGCGTTCGAGTACGGCCTGACGCACGCCGATGAGCAGGAGGGGGACCTGGGCGTGGCGGCCGTGGCGGTCAGCGTGCAGGAGCTCGGCGATGCCCATCGCGCCGCACAGGGGCACTGCGGACAAGTCGATGATCACAGCGCGGATGTGCGGGATGCGCAGGGCGGTGTCGACCTGGTCGCGAAAGCGCGGAGCGTAGCGGCCGTCCAGCTCGCCCTCGGCGCGGACGACCACCACTCTGGCCGGGGTGTCGGCGAACAGGAACACAAACGGTGGGGAGGCGTCCATCATTGTGGTGATCAGCTCTTCTCTGAGCGGTGCCTACCGGATGGATCGCTGTCCAGACGGACTCCTTGGGACCTTTACCTGATTATGGGCCCTTGTAACCTGCCGCAGGCCCGCGACGGTCGGCGGCCCGGGGACGAACACGCAGGGCAGGCGTTCTCGGCTCATTGGGCAGACGGTCATAAAATGGTCACTGGTGTGAGAGGCCCCGGCCTCCGGGCAGTCGCGCCCGGCACCGCCTCGCAGAGTCAGCGCCCGGATTCGAGGGGTCGGAGACCCTCGTGGAAGGAGCCCGGTCGTCGTCGCGGATTCAAGGCGGGCAGGTGGAAGCAGTGGTGACGGTGAACGTGATCCGGTTCAAAGGGCCGGACGATCTTCCCCCGCGGGTGTTCGACCCGGTCCGGCTGGCCGCGGTGCGCGCCACCGGCCTGCTGGACACCGGCCCGGAGACCGTCTTCGATGACCTGGCCCATCTGGCGGCCTCGGCCACCGGTGCCCCGATGGCCTTCATCACCGTGGTCGACGAGCGGCGCTCGTTCTGGAAGAGCGTCATCGGCCTGGGAGGCCTGGGACTCGACGAGCGGCAGAACGCGGTGGAGGCGAGTCTCTGCCATCTGGTCGTGGCCGCAGACGAGCCGTTGATCGTCACCGATGCCGCCGCCGACCCAAGGGTCAACGACATCTCCTCCATCACCCGGATGGGCATCGGCGCCTGGGCCGGCTATCCCATCCACGCCCCCGACGGCCAGGTACTGGGCACCGTCTGCGCGGTCGACACCGTCCCGCGTGCCTGGAACGAGCAGGAGATCCGTACCCTGGCCACCCTGGCGCGCGCCGTCACCGGTGAGATCGCCCTGCGCGAGGCCGTGCGGCGCATGAGCGTCCAGATGGCCGACCTGCGCACCACCTTCCGGGAGTCGCAGGCACTGGCCCGCAGCCTGCAAGACAGCCTGCTGCCGCCGGTCCTGGCCGCCCCGCCCGGCCTGGACACCGCCGCGGCCTATCTGCCCGCCGGGCACGGAGCCCTGGTGCTGGGCGACTTCTACGATCTGTTCGCCGTCGGCCCCTCCTCCTGGTGCGCGATCTTGGGGGATGTGGCCGGACACGGGGTGCAGGCGGCCAAGGTCACCGCGCTGGCCCGCTACACCGTGCGCGCAGACGCCCCCCGCCACTTCTCCCCGGCCCAGGTGCTGGCCCAGCTCAACAGCGCCCTGATCGCCCAGCAGATCATCGACCAGCAGTTCCTCACCGTCGTCTGCGCGATCTTCCGCGATCAGAAGAACGCCGAAGGGATCGGCGTCACCGGGGTGCTGTCGACCGCCGGCCACCCCTCGGCCCTGCTGCGCCGCGCCGACGGACAGGTGGAAGAGGTGCGTTCGAACGGAGCGATCCTGGGGGTCTTCCCCGACGCAGGCCTGGGTTCGGCCCGCTTCACCCTGCATCCGGGGGATGCGCTGCTGCTCTACACCGACGGCGTCACCGAGGCCCACCCACCCCGCGACGCAGCCACCATGTTCGGCGAGGAGCGCCTGACCGGCCTGCTGGCCGACTGCCACGGCCTGGAGGCCGCCCAGATCGTGGAGCGCATCAGTCACACCGTGCTGGACTTCTGCCATCACGACAGCGCCGACGACATCGCCCTGCTCGTCCTACGCGTCCCGCCCGCACCCCGGAACTGACCTTTCCTGAAGGGGCACAGCGTCATTGGTTTGGCGCGATCACGGACGGTCAAGCGCCCCCGGTCTCGCGGACGTGCACGATCGGCCTTCTCCAGGCGAGGGCCTCCAGCGAACCCCTCACCAGTACCTGGGCGGCCTGGGGCTCCGGCTCGTCTTCGTCGACGAGTCCGGCCAAGGCCTGAAGCCGTACCTGGGACCGTACGGGACACACTCCGAGGCCGCCGGTGCCCTACCGCGGCTCGGGCCGGGTCCCGATCGCCACGTGATCCCCGGCTTTCTTTCTCAGTAGACAGGCAGTTCGAAGTCGTAGGCCGCGGGGACGAGGAAGCGGCGCACGACCTGGCTGACCGGCGGTGTGGAGGCGGTGCGCAGGACGGTGTGCAGAACCCTGATGCCCCGCTGGGTGCGAGGCAGCGCCAGACGAGGGGTGCCGGGTGGCAGATTTTGTGCCTGCGCGACATAGGGGCGCAACGTGTTCTCGTAGGCCGCGAAGGCGTCGCGGTGGTCGTCGTGCGTAGCCAGTTCCCCTGCCAGGATGTAGGCGCCGACCAGGGCGAGGTTGGTGCCCATACCGCTGAGGGGCGAGGCGCAGTAGGCGGCGTCACCGACGGCCGCCACGCGTCCCCGAGACCATCGGGGCATGTGGACCTGGGCCACCCCCTCCAGGTAGAAGTCGTCGCAGGCGCGCATCTCCCTCAACATCCTGGGGACCGGGCCACCCAGTCCGGCGAAGGTGCGGCGCATGAGCTCCTTCTGTTCCTCAAGGTGCAGGCGGTCGTAGCCGTGGGGCGGCGACAGGAAGGACATCAGCGCCCTGATGGTGCCCAGGTTGTCGGGACGGAGAGTGACGTTCTTGCCGCCGGGGAAGTTGTACCAGCGTGCCCAGTCGTCGTCGGAGGGATGGCGGGGAATGGTGAAGTAGGCGGTGTAGAGCCCACATGATCTGATGCGCGTGGTGTCGCCGAAGACGAGGTCACGGGTTCGCGAGCGGATTCCGTCGGCGGCCACCAGCAGGTCGGCCTTACGCTCGGCACCGGATTTGAAGGCCAGGCGCAGGTGGGCGGGCTCCTCGTGCACCTCGCTGATCTCATCGCCGAAGACGTACTCGGTGTGCCGACGGGTGCGCTCGTACAGCAGGGCGGACAGCTCGCCGCGCAGGATCTCCAGTTCGGTGACGAACCCTCTGCCGCCGAAGGCGGCGGAGGAGAACGCGGCCCTGGTGCGGTCGGCGGCGTCCAGGAACCGGATTCCCTCCTCGCCGGTCGAGCTCGCGCGGATCGCCTCCTCGATGCCCATCAGCCGGGTGACGCTCTGGCCGGCGCCTCGGATGTCCACGGTCTGACCACCCGGCCGCAACCGCGGGAACCGTTCGATGACGACCGGGTGCATGCCATGGCGGTGCAGCCAGAAGGCCAGGGCGGGCCCGGCGATACCGGCCCCTGAGATGACAACGGTACGGCTGGGCATCAGGTGCTCCTTGGGAAGGGGGCTGGGGGTCAGTGGTGGGCCGGTTGCCGGTCCTGGGCGGTGTTCCTGGTGGCGGGGATCGTGGCGGAGGCCAGCAGCGCCAGGAGCAGGAAGCCCGCTCCGACATAGGCACCGAGGGCCAGGCCGCCGGTCATCGCCTCGCGCGCGGCCACGGCCACGGATGCGGTGCCCGGCTTGGCGGCCAGTGGCGCGATCGCGGCGCCCGCGCTGTCGGTGACGGCGCGTGCCAGCTCCTCGGACCGCGCGACGGGCAGGCCCGACGCGGTCAGCGTGTCCTGCAGGTTCGCGCCGAGCGCGGTGAGGAACACCGTGAACAGTACGGCGATGCCGAGCGCCGAGCCGAGCTGCCGGAAAGCGCTCTGGATGCCGGAACCCTGTCCTGAACTGCTTTCGGGCACATCGGCCAGCACGACGTTGGTCACCTGGGCGGTGGCGAACCCGACGCCCACGCCGTACAGGCACAGGGCGCCCGCGATCGTCCACCACGGGCTGTCGGCCGCGGCGATCAGCCCGAGCACGATCAGGCCCGCGGCCTCCAGCGCTAGCCCGATCCTGACCAGGCCGAGCGCGGATACCCTGGCGGCCAGACCGAAGCCGGCACCGCTGGCCACGAAACTGCCCACGGCGACGGCCAGCAAAGACAAGCCCGCCTGGACCGCGCTGTAGCCGAGGGTGAACTGCAGCCACAGCGGCAGCACCGCAATGATCCCGTACTCGCCGAGCCCGATGATCGTGGTGGCGATGTTGCCGTTGCGGAAGGAGGAGATGGTGAACAGCCGGACGTCCATCAGCGCCCTGCCGGGGTCGGCGCTCCTGGTGAGGACGGCCTGCCTGCGGACGAAGCCGATCAGCGCCAGAGCGGACAGCACCAGCGCCACCAGCACGGGCGAGGGGCCGCTGTCCCAGGTGAACCCGAGCACATCGAGCGGCTCGATGCTGGCGAGCCAGCCGTACGTGCGTCCTTCGACCAGCGCGAAGGCGAGCAGTCCGAGACCGAGGATCGACAAGGCCGCGCCGGTGGCGTCGACGCGGGCGGGCCTCCTGGGCGAGCGGGCCAGGAAGACCATGCCGCCGGCCAGGATCAGCAGCGACAGCGGGATGTTGATGCCGAAGGCCCAGCGCCAGGAGGCGTGCTCGGATAGCCAGCCGCCGAGGGCGGGACCGAACGCGGCGGCGGCGCCGATGGTAGAACCCCACACGGCGAACGCCTGGCCACGGGCCTTGCCGGTGAAGGTGGCGTTCAGCAGAGCGAGCGAGGTCGGCAGGATCATCGCCGCGCCCGCCCCCTGCAGGAACCGGGCCAGGATGAGCAGCCCACCGCCCGGTGCGAGCCCGGCCAGCAGGCTGGTCACGCCGAAGACGACGACGCCGGACAGGAAGACCCGCCGGGCGCCGAGGATGTCGGAGTAGCGGCCGGTCAGCAGGAGCAACGCGGCGAAGACGATCGCGTAGGACTCCTGGATCCACTGCGCCTGGGTGGCGTTGACCTTCAGGTCCTCGATGATCGACGGGATGATCACGTTGACGATCGTGGTGTCCACCACGATCAGCGCGACTCCCAGCGCGATGGCGATCAGACCAATCCATCGGCGGGCGAGGGAATGCGTGGACATGCGGAAAACTCCGAACAAGGAAAAGGCATGCTTCAGTACCGGTCCGCGCATGGGCGCGACCGGGGGCGTGCTGCGGTGAGGCGGCGGGGGCTCAGGACGAGGTCATGCCCTCCGCGGCGGCGGTGTAGATCTGGACGACACCGGCCAGGAAGTGTTCGATGACCTCCCGTTCGGCGCCGCTGAGCTTGCCGACGCGCTCACTCACCCCGTCAAGCAGGGGAGCGAGGTGTTCGAAGAGCCGGGCCTTCGAGGTGTCGGCGAGCACGACAAGAACCTTGCGACGGTCGGTGGTGTGTGGCTGCCTGGTGACGTGACCGGCCCGCTCCAGGCGGTCGACGATGTGCGTGCTCGCCGCCGTCGACACCTGCAGTCGATCAGCCAGGTCCTTGGCGGTCAGTGGACCGTCGGTGATCAGATGCTCGATCGCCGACAGATCGGTGGAGTTGATGCCCAGAACCTGACTCAGGCGCTGTTCCACCAGGCGGGTCAACAACCCGATCAGCTGCAGATTTTCCATGATGGGGTCGTCGGTCGCCCGGTTCTGCGCGGTGGGCGTCGTTCCACTAGTCACAGGGTTATACTACTACATAGTTTGCTAACTAGCTTAGTTATCTAACTATGGTGGAATCTAGTCGCCCGACCTTCATGATCGACTTGCCTCCTCGGTGGCGCCTGGCCCGGGCATGCGGCGTTCCAGTCGGGCCACGCCGTCTTGTCCCCCGGCCGAGTACGGTGTTGGCCAACAGGATCGACCACCCGCGCACGGTCTACGTCCGGGAGGGTCAGATCCTCAACGAAACGGACCCTTCACGCCCGCCGACCTCCAGCGAACGGTCGAGACCCTGCTCGACACCGGTAACGGCGAGGCGGGCCGTCGACGATTGCGATCGTCGGATGGTCAGCTACCGGACGACTCTGGACGCGGGCGGCGATCCCCGGGAGGTCGCCGGATCGAGCGGCTGAAGGCGGAGAAACAGCTGCGGGCCGCCACCGGGAGAGGGAGATCGGCGAAAAGGAGATCACGGAGATGATCCCTTGATTGACCGAGATGGTCGAGGTCATCGGGAAGGCGGACCCCGCCGACTGGAACGACCTCTACACACACATATGGGCCTGCACCTCGTCTACAACCCCTCAGAGAGGGAGGTCGTAGTTGAGGCCAGGCCCAACATGTACCAGAGTGTGTGTCCGAGGGGGGAGTCGTACCAAACGCACACGCTTTCACGCTGACCACCAGGTTCCTGCTGGGCCAGGGGTGAACGGCGATGGTGCCGGACTCGCTCACGGTGCGCCGGATCCAGCGCACGACCATCGCCTGTGTCGCTCTTCTGGCGGTCATCGCGGCCGTCGTCTCGTTCCGTCACATGCACGAGCTGTGCCTGCGCCACGGTGAGGACCACCTGGCCGCCGTGCTCATCCCGCTGGCCGTCGACGGGATCATCGTGGTCGCCTCGATGTCCATCCTGCTGGCCAACCGGTACGGCTCCCGCGGCGGCGCCCTGGCCTGGACCCTGCTCGTGGTCGGCAGCCTGGCCAGTTTGGGCGCCAACGTCGCCGTGGCCGAACCCGGTCTGATCGGCCGCGTCATCGCCGCCTGGCCGAGCATCGCGCTGATCGGCAGCTACGAACTCCTCATGTCCCAGATCCGCCGGGTCTCCTGGAACACCGGACGGCAACCCCCGGAGCCTCAGCAGGACGGGGGCAGGAGCCGGAAGATGAGCGTCCCCGAGAAGGCGTGGTGGTCTTGCATCGGGAGGCGTGGCGGTGGGCGCGGGAGAACCGCCGACCGGACGGGACGCTCCCTTCAGGAAGGGCGATCGCCGAACGCTTCGAGCGCAGCCCCCGCTGGGGCCGCTGGATCAAACGAGCAGGCCTGACCGGGAAACTGGAATGAGTACTTGATGGAGCCAGCCAGCACGATCGTGGTCGGCCAGGGTTTCTGCGGCTAGGTGTTCCTCGGGGAGACGGTCAGCTGCGGTTCAGGGCGACCTTGAGGGCGCCGCTGCGTGCCGGGTCGGCGAACACCTCGTATGCCTGCTCGATGCCGTCGAGGGCGAAACGATGGGTGATCATGGAGCCGGTGTCGAGCCGTCCACTGCTCAGCATGGTCAACAGGTCCGGGGTGGAGAAGGTGTCGACCAGGCCGGTGGTGATGGTCACGTCGCGGATCCACAGTTCCTCCAGGTGGAGGGTGGCGGGGCGGCCGTGGACGCCGACGTTGGCCAGATGGCCGCAGGGGCGGATCAGGGTGGCGCACAGTTCGAAGGTCTCCGGCAGGCCGACGGCCTCGATGGCCACGTCGGCGCCGAGCCCGCCGGTCAGCGAACGCACCACCCCCGACGGGTCGTCTCCGGGAGAGACGGTGACATCGGCGCCGAATCGCCTGGCGGCCTGCAGGCGGGTCTCGGCGGTGTCGATCGCGATGACATGGGCGGGGGAGTACAGGCGGGCGGTCAGGATCGCGGCCAGGCCGATCGGCCCCGCTCCGACGACGACCACCGTGTCTCCGGGTTTGACCTGGCCGGCCAGCACACCGACCTCGTAGGAGGTGGGCAGGATGTCGGCGAGCATGACGGCCTCCTCGTCGCCGATCTCGGGGGCGAGCCTGTGGGTGGAAAGGTCGGCGAAGGGCAGCCGGGCGTACTGGGCCTGCACGCCGTCGACACGGTGGCCGAGGATCCACCCGCCGCCGCCCAGGCACTGGCCGTACCGCGCCCGTCGGCAGTAGTGGCAGCGGCCGCAGGCAGAGATGCACGAGGCCAGAACACGGTCTCCGGGCCGCAGTTCGGTGACGGCGTTGCCCACGTCGACGACGGTGCCCACGGCTTCGTGTCCCAGGATCCGTCCCGGTTTCACCTCGGGGACGTCTCCGCCGAGGATGTGCAGGTCCGTGCCGCAGATCGTCGTGGTGTCGACCTGGATGATCGCGTCCCGTGGGTCGGTGATCGCCGGATCGGGGACCTCGGTCCAGGTTTTCCTGCCGGGGCCTTCGTACACCAGAGCCTTCATGACTTCTCCTGCGCGTTTCTTCGATGCCGTGAGGCGGCCTGTTTCGGTCACCGTCCGGCAGGACTCCTTCTCAGCGTGCGTGGGAGGCGGACGGTCCGGTCAGTGGCCAACGGTCATGCGTCGCGGGACAAAGGTCCCGGCGCTGCGCGCCTCCCACGGCGGTGGATCGGCGCCGCGCCATCGGGCGAGTCAGCTGCCTACGATGCGCGGAGGAACCGTGAAAGGCGGTGTGGCAGGGACCAAGGTCGGTGGGTTCCGGGCCGAAAGGCGGCTCCCACGTCGGGTCCGTTGTTGGTGGACTGAACAGGGAGAGGAGCTGCGATGACGAAGGTTCTGGTGGCCTACGGGTCCACACGCGGTTCCACCGGGGAGATCGCCGGATGGATCGGGCAGGTTCTCGCCGAACAGGGACTGGAGGTCGAGGTCCGGGCCGCCGCCGGGGTGAGGGACGTCGGCGGCTACGACGCCGTGGTCGTGGGCGGCGCGGTCTACTACGGCCGCTGGCACCGTCATGCCCGTACCCTGGTCCGGCGTTGCGCGGGACAGCTGGCGCAGCGGCCTGTCTGGTTGTTCAGCAGCGGGCCGCTGCAGAGGGTCGACGATCGGGACGTGTCTCCGCCCGCGGGGGCGGAGCGGGCCAGGCGCAGAGTCGGTGCCCGGGAGAACGTCGTCTTCGGCGGCTGTCTACGTGCCGACGCCAAGGGCTTTCCGGCCGCCACCATGGCCAGGACCGCGGCCGGGGACTTCCGGGATGCCGGACGGGTGCGCGCCTGGGCTCGCGACATCGCCTACGACCTGAAAGCGGCAGACTGACAGAGTTGGTAAGTCGCCATCCTCTAGGCCAACCCGCCTGGACATGCCGGGCAGGGTGCGGGTCGCCGGTCCGTTGCAGCCGGATCATTTGTGATCACACCTGGTGGGTGTGCCCGAAGGTGTGGGGAACGACGGCCACGGGAGCCTCGGCGTGGTGGAGCAGGGAATGCGTGGCCGAGCCGAGGACCGCTCCTCGGCTGGGCGCGCCTACGACGACCAACTCCGCGGTGGCTGAGGCGTCGATGAGGGCCTTGGCCGGGTGCTCGTGCACGACGTGTTCGGTGAAGGGGACGTCGGGAAACCTCTCTCGCCAGCCGGCGAGTGATTCGGCCAGCAGCCGTGCCTCCTCCTGGCCCACTTCCTCGACGTCGTAGACCAGCGGCTGCATGTCACCGGGCCCCCTGACCGCCGGGTGAGTCCACGCGTGCACGGCTCGAAGCGGCAGTTCTCGCCGCATGGCCTCCTCGAAGGCGAACCGCAGGACGGGGTCCTGGCCGGGACGTCCGGTGACACCTACAACGATCTCGCTGCCATGGGGGGTCGCCGGCCGTCGCACGACCACCACCGGGCAGGGGGAACGGGCGGCGAGGTCACGGCTGACCGAGCCCAGCAGCAGTCCGGCGAACCCGCTGCGTCCTCGACTGCCGACCACGACCAGCTGCGCGTTCCGGGCCGCGGTGGTGATCGCCTCGGCGGAGGCGCCGTCGAGGACTTCGGTGGCGACCTCCACCGAAGGGGCCGCGGTATGCGCCCGCGCGACGGCCTGATCGAGTAGTTCCCGGCAGGCGGCCTCCGCGGTGGGGCCCCAGTGGGCAGGCTGGGGAACGAGGGGCACATCGTAGGCCCAGCGCAGGGCGACGTGCACGACACGCAGCGGTGCCCGCCTCAGCGCGGCCTCCTTCGACGCCCAGGCCGTCGCCTCCAGTGAGGAGGCCGAACCGTCGGCACCGACGAGGACGGGTTGCGCCATGATCATCACCTCAGGTGATCCGTGTCACACCGATGCTCCGGCCGAGACGGCCGCCTGGTCTCCGCGACGCCTCGGGTGACCGTGACCTGTACGGTCGACCTCCTCCATTTTTTCCGGCTCCAAACCTGGCGAATAGGGACAAAGGTCACAAAAGTGGGGCATTCCTCGCGTGAACCGATGCCCGGATGAAACGGAGGCGGAAGGTCCCACGCCGGGGGGACCTTCCGCCCTGCTGGAGCGGCCCTCCTGCGCCGACGATGGAGACGGAGGTGACAGGCCATGAGCGAGACACGCGAGGTCGTGGTCGGTTACGACGGTTCGGACTTCTCCATGCAGGCCCTGGAGTGGGCGATGGACGAGGCCGAGCTCAGAAAGCTGCCGCTGACGGTGACGCATGCCTGGCGGTGGCCGTACGGCGAGGCCGGCGAGGAGGCCAGGTCCCACCTGCGCAAGGCCGCCGAGCACGTGCTCTACCACGGCGCCGACTGCGCCCGCTCGTGCAGTTCGATCACCGAGGTCACCGCCGACCTGTACGAGGGGGCCGCCGCCGAGCGGCTGACCGAGCTGTCGGCCCGCGCTGAGCTTCTGGTGGTGGGGTCACGCGGCATGGGGGCGCTGGCCAGGACCGTGGTCGGGTCGGTGGCCGGATACGTGGCGGCCCATGCGCGCTGTCCGGTGGTCGTCGTGCGCGGGCCGGGGCCGATCCCGGTGCCGCTGCACCGTGGGGCCGTGGTGCTGGGGATCATCGACGGCACCCCCGACAGCGCGATCGCCTTCGCCTTCGACGAGGCCGCGCTGCGGGGTCTGGACCTGGTGGCGGTGCACGCCGGACACATCCGGGCGGCGGCATGGGGAACGGCGATGCCCCCGGTGACGGACACGGAGATCACCACACACATGGTCGAGGAGGACCTGCTGCGGCGGCTGCGGCCATGGCGTGACAACCATCCAGCGGTGCCGGTACAGACCCGGTTCGTCACCGCCTCGGCGAAGGAGGCTCTGGTGGGGCTGTCCCGTGAGGCGAGCATCGTGGTGGTCGGCGGAGCACGCGCGACCGGCAGGCTCGGCTCGGTGACCAGGGGGATCCTGCGGCACGGAGCGAGTCCCGTGGCGGTCGTCCCGGTAACGGAGAGCATGCCGCAGGCCGGATCCGCTCCTCCGGGCGAGAACTGAACGCAGAAACGTCAGGAAAGGGGAAAATCATGACGTTGCAGGTGAAGGACGTCATGGGGCTGGTGGCCATCGCGGTCCGCCCAGAGGCGACGTTCGCCGAGCTGGTGGCGACCATGCGCCGCTTCAAGGTGGGCGCCGTGGCGGTGATCGACGCCGAGGGCCGCCCGATCGGGATGGTGTCACAGGACGATCTACTGCTGAAGGAAATCGACATACCAGGGAGCGGGAGGCTGTTCGAGAGCCGTGCACGGCGGCGGGAGCATGACAGGGCCGCGGGAATGACCGCCGGCCAGATCATGTCCAGTCCGGCGCTGACCGTCACCCGCCAGACTCCGGTGCGGCAGGCGGCCCGGTTGATGCACACCCATCGGATCAGACAACTACCGGTGATCGACGCCGCCAGTGGCAAGATCGCCGGTACTGTGCACCAAGCCGACCTGCTGAAGGTCTTCATCCGACCGGACGCCGACGTCCTGGCGGATGTGGCAGGGGCCGTGATCAGCCTGGGGGCGGATCCGAGGGCACTGACGATCACCGTTGAGTCCGGCGTGGTCCGGATCGAGGGACGACTGGCCAGGCGTTCGCAGATCGCCGCACTCGTCGAGGCCGGACGTCGGATCGAGGGAGTCGTCGATCTCGACGCCGACCTCACCTACGACCACGATGATCTGGTGAGGATCTCGCCAGTGCACCTGTGAGGACGCCCACAGCGGTCACAGGGGCTGTTCTGATGGGGGTCGGCTGTCGGGCCCCCGGTCCCCATGAGGGTACCGGGGACGACGCCTTCGGCATGGTCGTCTTGAGGGGGCGATGCCGACGAACACCGGTGCTTTCAAGAGGCGGTGCCTGAGAGCCGTCACGGTCCCTCTCGGGGACGAAGCGTCGGTATTCAGGAGACGAAGCCTGCTCCGGTAGGGGAGAACAAGGATCATATCCACGGATGCGAGACTTTCCATGTGGGGAGGATCGAACCCGGTGGCCTGCTGCCGCACCTGAGACTGGACGAGCTGCTCACGGAGCTGCAGAGCCGCCTTGAGGCGGTGCTGGCCACCCGGGACCGGGTGCACGCCCTGCTCGACGCCGTCGTCTCGGTGGGCAGCGACCTGGACCTGGAGACCGTGCTGCACAGCATCGTGGAGACCGCGACCCACCTGGTCGAGGCCTCCTACGGCGCGCTCGGCGCGATCGGGGAGCAGAACACCCTGGTGCAGTTCATCCCGGTCGGCCTGTCCGAGGAGGAGATCGCCCGCATCGAGCACTGGCCGCACGGCCTCGGTCTGCTCGGCCTGCTCATCAAGGAGCCGAAACCGCTGCGCCTGGCCCACATCTCCGACCACCCGGAGTCGTACGGCTTCCCGCCGGGACACCCGCCGATGGGCTCCTTCCTCGGGGTGCCGATCCGGGTCCGCGAGGAGGTCTTCGGCAACCTCTACCTCACCGAGAAACGCGGCGGCGGGGCCTTCGACGAGGAGGACGAGGCGATCGTGATCGCGCTGGCCACCGCCGCCGGCGTGGCCATCGAGAACGCCCGGCTCTACGAGGAGAGCCGCAGGCGGGAGGTGTGGCTGCAGGCCTCCTCCGAGGTGACGACCAGCCTGCTGTCCGGGGCCGACCCGCAGCAGGTGCTGACCCTGATCGCCCGGCGGGCCAGGCAGATGGCGGGCGCCGACATTGTGGCGGTGTTGCTGCCTGACGACACCGGACAGGTCCTGAGGGTGGCCATCGCCGATGGGCTGACAAGTGATCAGGTGGCCCATGTCGAGGCGGAGGTCGCCGATTCCTTGGCAGGGCGGGCTTTCAGCAGCGGCGAGTCACTCATGGTCACTACGCTCGACGAGGCCGGGGCGGCGGTGGCCATTGCCGAATATGCCGAGTTGGGGCCGGTGGCAGCGGTGCCGATTGGGGCTGCGGGAGCCGTACGCGGGGTGCTGTCACTGGGCAAACGGTCGGGTCGTATCCCGTTCACTCAGGTCGAGCTGCGCACTCTGCACGCTTTCTCCGCGCAGGCTGCGATCGCCCTGGAGCTGGCCGAGAGCAGGATGGACGCCGAGCGGCTCGGCCTCCTCGAAGACCGTGACCGGATCGCCCGCGACCTGCACGACGTGGTGATCCAGCGGCTGTTCGCGGTGGCCATGACGCTGATGAGTACGGTGCGGCTGGTCGAGCACCCTGAGGCCTCCTCACGCGTGAAGAACGCGATCGACGAACTCGACAGCACCATCCGGCAGATCCGCTCGACCATTTTCGCCCTGCAGACGCCCCACCAGGACGGCGAGGCGGGGTTGCGCACGCGGATCGTGGGACTGGTTGAGGGCGCCCGCGGCCACCTGGGGTTCATGCCGGGCCTGGAGATGGAGGGGCCGCTGGATACCCGGGTCGGGCCGGAGCCGGCCGAGCACCTGCTGGCCGTACTGCAGGAGGCGCTGTCCAACGTCGTACGGCACGCCAGAGCGACCAAGGCCGACGTGTGCGCTGAGGCGACGGGGGACCGGCTCACCTTGGTGGTGACCGACAACGGCACCGGGCTTCCGGCTGACAGCAGGCGCAGCGGGCTCCGCAACCTCGCCGAGCGCGCGAAGCGGTTCGGCGGCTCCTTCGAGATCAGCTCACCTTCCGAGGGCGGCACCCGGTTGACCTGGAGCGTCCCCCTCACCTGAGGCTGGATCGGAACAGGCGGCACCGTTCGCGCCGCGTCCGTTCGATCAAGGCAGGGCCGGTCGCCGACACGGGGCCAACCCGGGATATGGCCGGCCGCTCGCGGGTACGGCGGTTCGACGCTACGGCGCGATGAGATCTGCTCCGCCCACAGTACGACGCGACGCGCCAAAGGACTTCGCCGCCACATCGGCACGTTCGTCGAAGTTTCATCGGATGCCCGCGGCCTCACCTTTCGGCGGGGCCGGTGTGTTCACCTCCGGTTGGTCCACCGAGCCGCTGCCTCCCAGCAGGGGCACAGCGGGTGGAAGGGACCTTCGTCCCTGGAAGCGATGGTGGGAATGGCGGATGGTGGAAAGCGGGGGTGATTGACGTGAAGGAAGGTCATGAGTTCCGCTGGGGAGGGCTGGCCGGGATCGCCGCGCTGGTGTTCATGATCGCCGGACGGCTGACGATGGGAAACGTGCCGAGGGTCACCGATCCTGCGGCGGTGATCGTCGGCTACTTTCCGCAGTACCGCGTTCAGATCCTGATCGGAGCACTGCTGTACGCCATCGCGATCGCACTGCTGCTGTGGTTCGGGGCCGCACTCGCCACGGCCTTCCGTTGCGCGGACGAGACGGGGGACGCCCCCGCGCTGGTACTTGCCGGGTATGTGCTCATGTGCGTGCTCGGGTTCATCGGCGTGGCGCTGTTCGCCGGAATCGCGTACGCGCTGACCATGTACCGCGGCCTTCTGGAGGTTGCCGCAGGGCCGTACACCGCGTTGACCGCGATGGGCACCGTTGCCGGCATCGCGGTGGCCGTACCGTTCGGAGCCTCCGCGGCGGCCATCTTGCGTACACGGGTCTTTCCCGTCTGGATGGCCTGGTTCGCCGTCGTCGTCGCCGCGGCCAACGTGCTGTCGGCGTTCGCGGTGGGGGTCACAGGAGGTGCGTTGGCGCCCGACGGTCCGATCGTGGGCTACGTTCCCGGTGTGCTGGTGGGCCTGTGGGTGCTGGTTGCGAGCGGGCTGCTCATCCGCGAGCACCTGCCGCTCCCGGCGGGAGCACGGCCGGTGATGGGGCACTGACACGATTCCACCCGCGTGTAGGGCGTGTCCCCCGTCAGAGATCGTGCGGCCGGCGAGACTGACGCCAGCGGAGGAACACGAGCGGGCCGAACTTCTTCGTCGCGTGCGACGTTTCCGGAACGGTCGCGTCTCGCTGGATCCGGCGGGCCGTACGGTGATCGTGGTGGACGACGGTGTGGCCACCGGCGGGACGGCCAGGGCGGCCTGCCAGGTCGCTCGGGCCCGGGGAGCCTCTCGGGTGGTGCTGGCGGTTCCCGTGGGGCGCCGGACATGATCGCGGGCCTGCGTGAGGTCTCCGATGACGTGATCTGCCGGCGGATCCCCGGTTGTCTTCGCGGGCTCGGGGCATGGTACGGGGGCTTCACGCAGACCACCGACGAGCAGGTGATCGAGCTGCTCAGGCGGAGCGCGCCCTCCCGGGCGGGTGCACGACGGGAGGTCCCTCGTGACCGTGGCAGGGTAGAAGAGCCATTTGGCGGGAGGCGGTCAGGGGCTCTCGGTCCTCGCTTCCTCGTGCTCGACGTGGGCGTCCGGGCCGGGGAAGAACATGACCTCGTGTTCCTGGTCGAGCCAGTGGACGTCGTACGGAGGCGTACCGTCAGAGTGGTGTAGCCCGGTGATGACGCCGACACGTCGTGGGTCGCCCAGGTGGGTGCTCTCGACGATCAACCGGTCGCCTACTTGTGCCTTCATGATCCCTACCTTTCTCGGTTCTTACCGGCTTTCCGAAAGTACGGTGGTCTGTGGGTTACGCGTGCCCCGTCGTGGACAGGTCATCCGCGACGTGAAGATGGAAGGCGATCTCCGGTGGTGTTCGCAGCGAGTTGTACACAGCACTGTGCTCGATCGCCGAGATGAAGGAGTCCCGTAGCCCAGCAGGTACGCCTGGAGCTTCGACGACCAGTTCGATCCGGTTGACGCGTGCGGGACGCAGGCCGAGCTCGTAGTGGGCGGTGACGGTGACGCCGGCGGGCAGTTCACAGCGGTGAAGGTAGCGTTCGGCGCGCTGGGCGGCACAGGCGGCGAGGCTTCCGGCGAGCAGCTCTACCGGGTCGGGGCCGGTGTCACCACCGCCGAAGTCTCTGATCTGGTCGACGCGGACGATGTGTTGCCGCATGTGGATGTCGAAGCGGTCACCGCCGTGCCAGACGATCTTCACGGTGCCGTTGTGGTTCTGCCCCATGCTGACCTCCCGGGAGATGTCCGGGTTTCAGGAACCTGGATGTGAGCCCGTCACCTGTGTCCATGGCGTGCCCGCCTTCGTGGTTTTGCGTTGTTCCGTGCTGTGCCAGGTCTTGAGCGCACGGGGGGTGATCCTGTCGCGCTCGGCGGCGACGAAGTCGGACAGCTCACGGGCGCGGGTGAGGAACTGGGCAGGGAAGACGATGGTGGAGTTGTGCTCCACGGCGATTTCGCTCAGCACCTGAAGGTTACGCAACTGCAGCGCGATGGGGTGAGCGGCGATGACGTCGGCGGCCTCGGCGAGCCTTCCGGCCGACAAAGCCTCTCCTTCGGCGGCGATGATCTTCGCGCGCTTCTCGCGCTCCGCCTCGGCCTCGCGGGCCATCGCCCGCTGCATCGACTGCGGCAACTCGATGTCCTTGAGTTCCACGAGCAGTACGTAGACGCCCCACTGTTGGGTGATCCGATCGAGGATCTGCTTGATCGACTCGTTGAGCGTCTCGGTGTCGGTCAGCACCTGATCCAGCAGGGAGCGGCCGACGACGTTGCGGACGGTCGTCTGGGCGATCTGACTGACCGCGTCCTGCACGTTCTCGATCTCTACGATCGACTTCACCGGGTCCACCCGGCGGAAGTAGGCTACCGCGGCGACGCCGATGGAGACGTTGTCGCGGGTGATGATCTGCTGCGAGGCGATCGGCATCGTCACGGTGCGCAGGCTCACTTTACGCATCCGATCCACCAGCGGAATCATGAACCGTAGACCGGGCTCGCGAACCGTCCGCACCTGGCCGAGCCGGAACACCACTCCGCGTTCGTACTGCCGCACGATCGCGATACCGAGGTTTGACATGACGGTCTCCTTCCGTTGTTCTTCCCCTCCGCTCTGTGTCCGTGTCACGCGGATCCGATGGTCCGGTGGCCATGGCCACAAGCTCCTTTGTGCTCCTTCGCGCCGGAGGCCGCGTCCCTTGAGAAGGGAGGGTCTCCTGTTACGAGGCGGAGCCGGTGAACTGGGCGATGTCGCCCGAGGTGACGTCGAACAGTCTTGCTGCCAGGTCGGCCAGCGCGCGGGCGACAGCGAGCTCGTCGCCGATCTCGGCCACCGGCTCGTCGACCGGGTTGCGGCGTGCCCGGCCGACCCCGGTCAGGTCGTGGGTGTCCCTGGTGGTCAGAACCGCTCTGGCGAAGGTCTCATCGCCTTCCTCGGTGATGTGGATCTGTACGGTCCACCGCTTGGCTTCCATGATCTGAATCTCCGTTCGACGAAGTGATGATCGCGATGCCGAGCCGGGTGCCGGATCTCCTCGCCGCTGTACGGTTCGGCGCAGCGCTCTTCGAACCGCCGGGCGCGCAGCATCCGGCGCGACGACTCCCGCTGTGGGATGGTCCACGCCTTGCGTTTGACGGTCATAGCCGTGTTCCTCACATGCGCACACCCACCTTCTCCACTGTCGGTACCGTACGGCGATGATCGACAGTGGCTAAGGTCCCATTTCTCCAGGCAATTCGGCTATTCCTCGGTGGAACCGTTCATCGGTCGAACACGGTCGCGGGCCGCTGCCGAGCGGCGTACGAGCCGGCGACGAAACTCGTCGCTCCCCCACACGACGAACGGGAACAGGGTGATCAGGGCAACGGCGTCGAGCGGGAGCATGGCCGTGCCGAAGACACGTTGCAGAGGCGGAACGTAGACGATCAGGGCGGTGAAGGCCAGCTCGAAGGCGATTCCCCACAGCAGCAGAGGGTTGGTGAACAGTCCGATCCCGCGCAGGGAGGAGTGTTCGGTGCGGGCGGCGAAGGCCGTGCCGACCTGGCACATGACGATCCCGGCGAACGTCGCGGTGGTGGCCTGGACGTAGGCGTGATTCAGGGCCGTGCCCGGCCCGGTCGGGGCGCCCGGATACCAGCCGGACCGCCACAGGATGAGGAAGAACACCGCCATGACCAGGGTCGCGGAGATCAGACCGAGGAAAACCCAAGCCCGCACGAGCATGGCAGCGGTGATCACGCTTTCCTGTCGGCGGCGGGGCGGACGGTTCATGATGCCGGGCTCGGCGGGCTCACGGCCCAGGGCGAGGGCCGGGAGTGTCTCGGTGCCCAGGTCGATGGCCAGGATCTGCAGGACCGTCAGCGGTAGCGGCACCGCGCCGCCGCTGAGGGCGAAGACCAGGAACGGCACGACTTCGGGAGTGGTGTGGGCGAAGATGTACAGGATGAACTTGCGCACGTTGTCGTAGACCCGACGCCCCGATTCCACGGCGGTCACGATGGTGGCGAAGTTGTCGTCGGTCAGTACCATCGTCGCCGCCTCCCGGGCGACGTCGGTGCCCGAGCGGCCCATCGCGACCCCGATGTCCGCCCGATGCAGTGCGGGGGCGTCGTTCACCCCGTCTCCGGTCATGGCCACGATCTGTCCCTGGCCGCACAGGGCGTCGGCGATGCGGAGTTTCGTCTCCGGCGACGAACGGGCGAAGACGATCTCCTGGTCGCGGGTGAGCAGTTCGTCCAGTTCGTGATCATGGATGTGTTCGGCCTCGGCGACGACGCACAGGCGGGGGCGGCCGACGCCGACCTCGCGGGCGACCTCGGCGGCGGTGATCCCGTTGTCACCGGTCACGATGTGCACGCGCAGTCCCGCCCGGTGACAGCGCTCCACGGCCCCGGCCACCTCGGGGCGGGGCGGATCGTCAAGGCCGACCAGGCCGATCAGCCGCAGGTCCCGTTCAGCGTCCTCACGGCGTTCAGGGGTGCGACCGGTCGTACGGGCGGCCACGGCCAGGACGCGCAACCCACGTCCGGCGAGCACGGCCACCTCGGCCATCACGTGTTCCCGGTCGCAGTCCGGGACACGGGCGAGTACGGCCTCGGGCGCCCCTTTGACGTAGACCACATGATCGGTCGCGACGGACATC
The DNA here is from genome assembly GCF_042893955.1 of Streptosporangium sp. NPDC001559. Classification (NCBI taxonomy): domain Bacteria; kingdom Bacillati; phylum Actinomycetota; class Actinomycetes; order Streptosporangiales; family Streptosporangiaceae; genus Streptosporangium; species Streptosporangium sp. NPDC001559. The sequence continues at coordinate 146,661 of NZ_JBIAVG010000011.1, read as the reverse complement.
AACCTCAGGAGCGGGTCGAACCTGAACAGCGCCCGGCGGCGTTTGTCGCGACCGTCCAGGTCAGCGGGGTGTCCGAGCCAGTCGGCGCCCTCGACGAGCGCGATCTCGGTCGGGTCCCCGGCCAGGCCGTCAGGGGTGCGGGCGACCGTGGTGCACTCGGTCGTCGCGGCCGCCAACCTCTCAAAACCGGCAGGGTGCTGACACGAGCGGTCGACCGAGCCGTGCGGGGTCCACGCCGCCTCAAGGCGCATCCGGTTGCGTGTCAGGGTCCCGGTCTTGTCGGTGCAGATGACGGCGGTGGATCCGAGTGTCTCCACCGCGCTCAGCCGTTTGACGACGGCGCCGTCGCGGGCCAGCGCGCGCACCCCGACGGCCAGTGCCAGGGTGATCGTGGGCAGCAGTCCTTCGGGTACGTTGGCCACCAGCAGGCCGATGGCGAACGTCAGCGCGGCGACCGTGGACATCCCCGAGGCGACGCCCGCCAGGAGGAACACCGCTCCCATACCGACGGCGGCCAGGGCGATGAGCCAGGCGACCCGTCTCACCTGCGTCTCCAGCGGGCTGCGCTCTCGTACGGTGCGTTGACTGAGCACCGCGATACGGCCCAGCTCGGTGTGGTCGCCGGTGGCGAAGGCCACCGCCGTCGCCTCTCCGGCGACGCAGGTGGTTCCGCTGAAGACCAGATTAGGCTCACTGAGCAGAGGAGCGCCCTCCCGCGACGGGTCGGCCATCCGGGCCACCGGCATGGACTCACCGGTGAGCATGGACATGTCCACCTCAAGGGTGCCGTCGATCAGGCGCAGATCGGCGGGAACCCTGTCGCCCTCACCGAGCAGCACGAGATCTCCGGGCACCACCTCGCGAGCCTCGATCGACACCTCCTGGTCATCTCGTGTCACACGGGTGTGTTGCGGCAGGTAGCGGGCGAGGGTTTCGACCGCCCGCTCGGCCTGCCGTTCCTGCAACAGCGCGAACACCGCGTTCAACACGACGACGGCGATGATGGCGGCCGCCAGCACCGCCGTACCCGCGGCGTAGGCCAGGGCACCGGCCGTCCACAGCAGTAAGGCGAGAGGATGGACCAGCTGACCGAGTAATTCGTCGAGCAGCGACCGGTGCTGTCTGCGGCGTACCTCGTTGGGGCCGTACACCGCAAGACGGCGGGCCGCCTCCCTGGATGACAGCCCTCCGGGACCGGTGCCGAGCTCCCGACGCAGCCGGGACAGGGGTTCCCGAGGGTCCAGATCCCTGAACTCGGCACTCTCCATAGTTCTCACCGTCGGATTCCCGGGGACGTTCACGGTAGCGGTCCAAGGACTCTTGACATGGGCCGAAGGTCCCACGTCCCGGTAGGAGGGCCTGGCCCGTCGAACCCGGACCAGGATCGGGCAGGAGGGGCGAAGGTCCCGTCGTGCCGGGTCCATGGACCCTGAGAGTCGGGATACGGCGGAACCATTCTGGACTTATGGGTGGTTTCAACGGCTCCAACGGCTTTCGTGTGCTCGCGGGGCGAAGAGGGCACTTCGGTGCCAGACTGCTGGAGGCTTTGGCCGGGGCCGCCGAGAGGTCACCGGACGGCCCGCAGGTGTGGGCTCCGCGGGTGGCCCGGCGCCTGGGGCTGCCGGCGGCCGCGGGGCTGGGGCCGGCCACCTTCTACGCCGACCTGGCCGCCCCGCGCGGCCGCCGCCACGTGCGGGTCTGCGCTGCGGCGGCCTGCTTCGCCGCCCGGGCGGGTCGTCAGCTCACCGAGGTCGAGGAGGCCCTGGGCGTCGCGGTCGGTGGCGTCGGCCGGAACGACGTCTCACTGCAGGCGGTTCGCTGCCTGGGCTTCTGCTACGCGAGTCCTGGCTGCCTCGACGGTGACACGCCGTGCGTCGGCCCCACCCTCACCGAGCAACTGGCCGGGGGACTGCCTCCCATGGCACCCGCCATTCCGGCCCGGGACGTCACCGGCGATCCGGTGGCGCTCGCCGGGATCGTCGCCGGTGAAGAGCCCTGGACGGTGTGGCCCGAGGCTGTGGCCACCGGAGCCGCACAGCGGGTTCTGGCCGAGGTGGCGGCCTCCGGACTGCGGGGACGAGGCGGTGCCGGTTTCCCGGTGTCCGCCAAGTGGGCCGCCGCGGGCGGCTCACCCGACACGGTGGTCGTCGCCAACGGCGACGAGGGCGATCCGGGTTCCTACGCCGACCGGTTGCTGATGGAGGCCGATCCGGCGCGGGTGCTGGAGGGCCTGGCTCTGGCCTGCCTGGCCTGCGGAGCCCGTCGTGCCGTGGTACTGGTGCGCTCGGAGTACCCGCAGGCGCTCACCCGGATGCGGGCGGCGGTCGGCCAAGCCTACGCCGACGGCCATCTGGGCGGGTCGGTCCACGGCAGTGAGGTGAACCTGGACGTCGAGGTCGTCGAGGGCGCCGGATCTTACGTGGCGGGAGAGGAAACCGCGCTGATCGCCGGGCTGGAGGGCGGCCGCGGCTGTGCACGGTCCCGTCCGCCCCACCCCACGCGACAGGGCCTGTGGGACGCCCCGACCGTGGTCAACAATGTCGAGACACTGGCCGCCGTACCGTGGATCGTACGGCGTGGCGGAAACTCCTACGCCTGCCGCGGCACCCGAACCGAAACCGGCACGAAGCTGGTCTGCCTGTCCGAACGCTTCGCCCGGCCCGGCTGCTACGAGGTCGAACTCGGCACCCCGATGATCCACATCGTCACCGAGCTGGGCGGCGGCCTGCAAGAGGGAGCCGAACTGGGGGCCCTGCAGGTGGGCGGCCCGCTGGGCGGATTCCTGCCCCCTGACGGGCTGGACGTACCGCTGACCGAGGCCGATCTGGCCCGCCACGGCGCCGCCCTCGGACACGCCGGTCTTGTCGCCTTCGACCGGCGTGTGACGGGGAGGGAGGTGCTGCAGCACGTGTGGGAGTTCGCCGCCGCAGAAAGCTGCGGAGCCTGCTCCCCCTGCCGGGTCGGCTCCCGCCGGGGCCTGGAGATCACCGAATCCGGCACGCCGTCCGAGGAGTACACGCGGCTGTTACGGGTGATGGGCCAGGCGAGCCTGTGCGCCTTCGGGCGCAGGGTGCCCGCCGCGGTACGGAGCCTCGCCCGAGCCTACGGGGACCAGCTCAGGGAGTGGGACCGATGAGGGTCGACGTCGACGGCGTCGCCGTCCATCTGGAAGACGGCGCCTCACTGCTGGACGCGGTCCGTCTCGCCGGGGGCGAGTTGCCCACGCTGTGCCACGACGACCGCCTGACATCGGTGGGCTCCTGCCGTACCTGTCTGGTGAGATCCGGCGGGAGCGTGGTGGCCGCGTGCGTCACCCCGGCCGTGGACGGTGCCGTGGTCGAGGTCACCGCCGGCGAGTTGCGAGAACTGCGCCGTGACGCCGTGGAACTGATCGTCTCGGCTTTGCCGCCCCGCGCCTTGGACGGCGATGCGGACGGTGGCGAGCTGGCCCGGATCTGCCACGAGCTGGGGCTCGCCCCGGACATCGCCCAGGGGCCGGGCGGACGAGGGCGTGACGACACCCATCCCTACGTCCACCTGGACCGGGATCTGTGCATCGCCTGCGGTCGGTGCGTTCGCATGTGCGCCGAGGTCCAGGGAACCTTCGCCCTCACCCTGACCGGCCGGGGCGCCGACACGGTGGTCGCCCCCGGCACGGGCGGATCATGGGCCGACTCGGACTGCGTCTCCTGCGGCGGCTGTGTCGACACCTGCCCCACCGGGGCGCTCACCGAGCCCGGTCTGCCGGTGGGAGACCGGGCAAGGACCTCGGGACGGACCCGTACCACCTGCGGCTACTGCGGGGTCGGCTGCTCCTTGGAGGTGCTCACCCGCGATGGCGAGATCGTCGCGGTCCTGCCGGACCACGATGGTCCGGTCAATCGTGGGCACGCCTGTGTCAAAGGCCGTTTCGCGCACGGGTTCCTTCACGCGTCCGAACGGCTCACCCGGCCGTTGCTGCGCCGCGACGGGCTCCTCACACCGGTGAGCTGGTCCGAGGCTCTCGACCATGTCGCCCGTGGCCTACGTGCGGCCGTCGCCGCAGGGGGTCCCGACGCGGTGGCGGCGATCTCCTCGGCCAGGGCGACCAACGAGGAGAACTACCTGATCCAGAAGTTCATGCGGGTCGCCGTCGGCACCAACAACGTCGACAACTGCTCCCGCCTCTGCCACGCCCCCTCGGCGGCCGGTCTGACCGCGGCCTTCGGCCTGTCCGGCGGCACCGACAGCCTCGACGACGTGGAAGGAGCCGACTGTCTGCTGCTGGTGGGCGCCAACCCGGTCGAGGCCCACCCCGTGGTCGGCGCGCGGCTGCTGCGGAGGGTTCTGCACGGGGCACGGCTGATCGTCGCCGACCCCAGGACCGTCGGCCTGGCCCATCACGCCGACGTGCACTTGCGGTCCCAACCTGGCTCTAACGTCGCCCTGTTCAACGGCTTGGCGCACGTGATGCTCGCCGAGGGGCTCGTCGACGACGATTTCCTGCGCCATCGGGTCGCGGGGCTGCCGGAGCTCACCGCGCTGCTGGCCGGTTACGGGCCGGACCGGGTGGCCGCCCTCACCGGGGTTCCGGCCGGGGACCTGCTTGAGGCCGCCCGGCTCTACGGGCGGGCCGAGCGGCCGGCGATCGTCTACGGACTGGGCGTCACCGAGCACCTGCACGGCACCGACGGGGTCCGCGCCCTGGCCAACCTGGCGATCCTGCGTGGCGCGGTCGGCACCGGACACGGTTTCGGGATCAACCCGCTGCGCGGCCAGAACAACGTCCAGGGCGCCTCCGACATGGGCGCGCTGCCCGACCTGCTGCCCGGCTACGCCAAGGTGACCGATCCCGCCGCCCGGGCCAGGGCCGCCGACGTCTGGGGAGCGCCGGTTCCGGACCGGCCCGGGATGCGCATCCCGGAGATGTTCGCCGCCGCACGCGCCGGAACGCTGCAGGCCCTGTGGATCGTCGGTGAGGACGTCTGCGCCACCGACCCCGACACCGTCCGGGTCACCGAAGCCCTGGAGACCTGCCCGCTGGTCGTCTGCCAGGAGCTGTTCCTGTCCGAGACGGCCCGCCACGCCGACGTCGTGTTGCCAGCTGCGGCCTGGCTGGAGAAGGACGGCACCTTCGTCAACTTCGACCGCCGCTTCCAGAGGGTCCGTCCCGCTCTGGATCCTCCGGGGGACGCCAGGACCGACTTCGCGGCGGTCCACGCTCTCGCCTCCGCCCTCGGCGTGGACCTCGGCTGCCGGACGCCGGCCGAGACGCTGGCCGAGTGCGCCCGGATGGCGCCGCTCTTCGCGGGGATCTCCCACGAACGCCTCGACCGTGAGGGCGCCGTCTCCTGGCCCTGCCCGGATTCCCTCCGGCCGGGAGAGGCGAGCCTGTATCGGGAGCGGTTCTCCACCTCCGACGGCTTGGCCCACCTGGCCGCCTGCCCCTACCTCCCGCCGGGGGAGACGCCGGACGACCGCTACCCTCTCGTCCTGGTCACCGGACGACGCTGGGCGCACTACAACTCCGGGAACATGACCCGCCGTACGGCCAACCTTCAGCTGGAAGGGGTCGATCTGCTCGATCTCCATCCTGCCGACGCCGCTCGGTACGGCCTCGGGGAGGGGGATCCGGTCACGGTGAGGAGCCGGTACGGCCGCGCCGTGTTGACCGCTCACCTCAGTGACGACATGGTGCCCGGCCAGGTCTTCTGCGCGTTCCACTTCCCTTCCAGCGGGGTGAACACTCTCACCTCCCGCCATGCCGACACCGTGACGTCGTGCCCGGAGTACAAGGTCACCGCGGTACGGCTGATACCGGGGTGCGTCTGAACGGTGACCTACCCACGGCGGGGCGAACGTCCTTTCCGGATCGGGACGATCGCCTCTGGAGGAGGCGGTTTGCCCGCGGTCCGATGAAAGAGGGAAAGGGGGAAGGACATGACCAAGTCGATTGTCGTCGCCACCGACGGCTCATCCGCCGCCACGGCCGCCGTGCGGTGGGCGGCCGACGACGCGGCACGCAGAAGACTGCCGGTGCGGATCGTGCACGTCGTGGAACGCTGGCCGTACGGGATCTCGGCGTTCTCTCCACCGGAATGGCAGGACGCGCTGGCCGACGCCGGTGAGCGGGTGCTCACCGAGGCGGCGAAGGCCGCCGCGGAACGCAGGCCGGACATCGACGTGACGACCGAACTGGTCGGGGGAACACCCGCTGAGACCCTGCGCGAGCGGGCCGCCTCGGCCGTCGAACTCGTGATCGGCAACCGAGGCCTGGGCGGCTTCGCCGAGGCGCTGCTGGGTTCGGCGGTCCTGCGACTGGCGGGCCACGTGCCCGGCGCCATTGTGGTCGTCAGGACTGAGGAGGGTGAATCGCGAGATGAGGTCGTCGTGGGCGTCGACGGCTCCCCGGAGTGCGAGCCCGCCCTGGGCTTCGCCTTCGAGCAGGCCCGGCTGCGCGAATGCACCCTGCGTGCCCTGCACGCCTGGCAGGTTCCGTTGCACGCCTTCATGCCGGAGCCTGTCCGTGACCTCTCCGGGGAACGGCGGGAGCAGCAGCGGATGCTCGCCGACCGGCTCACCCCGTGGCGGGACAGGTTCCCCGAGGTCGAGATCGTGTCGGAGGTGACCTACGCCCACCCGGTGTCGGCTCTGAGGGACGCCTCGGCGCAGGCCGACCTGCTGGTGGTGGGTTCCCGCGGGCTGGGTGCCGTCGGTTCGGCGGTGCTGGGGTCCGTCAGCCGGGACGTGCTCCACCACGCCCGCTGCCCGGTGGCCGTGGTCCGGTCGTGAACCTCCCGCGGGAGAAACGTCGGGTCGTGGCTGGGGACGATCTTCTGGTGGTGGACTCCGTGGACGTGGTGACGTCGCCTCGGTCTGGACGGCGCTTCCTCGCGGGCGAGGGTGAGAGCGTTCCCGTCCGGCCGTCGGCCAAGGTCCGTGGATCTCCTATCTCTCTTCGGGGCCGGTGTTGTCCCGGTCCCAGGTGAGCTCGTCGACCACGTCGACCACTCCGTCGACCTGCCGGGTCATCCGGACGGCGAGCCCGGCGTCCTTGCGCAGGGTCGTTCTCCCGCTCAGTGTGACCACGCCGTCGGCGACGGCGACACGGATCCGTGAGGTGTCCACCCACAGAGACCGGGACAGGACGTCCCGGCGTATCTCACGCGCGATGTCGTCGTCGGAGCGGGCGAACACCTTCAGCAGGTCACGGCGGCTGACGATGCCCGCCAGGTGACCGTGGCCGTCGGTCACCGGCAGCCGCTTGACGCCGTGGTGTTCCATCAGGCGGCCCGCGGCCACCACGGGGGCGTCCACCAAGACGGTGACGGCCGGAGCGCTCATCAGGTCCCGGGCCGTCTCGCGCCCTGGCCGGGGCGACCCAGCGTGGAATCGCTCCCGGCGCACCAGGTCGGCCTCGGAGACGACACCGATCACGTGGCCGTCGCCGTCCAGGACCGGTACGGCGCTGACCCCGTGAGCCAGGAGCGTCTCGGCGATGTCCTTGAAGCAGGTGCTCCCGGTGACCGAGACCACCCGCCGGGTCATGACGTCCTTGACGGTGACGCGCATCATCGCCTCCCACCGGATCCGCAGGTCCCGTCGCTCATCGCAGTCTCCTGCGGAAGGGCGACGGCGGCGGGGTGGCGGGGGCGAGCCGTATCCGGACGTCCACGGCGAGCGCGCCGGACGTGGTGACGATCACCGGGTTCAGGTCGAGTTCGGCCACCTGCGGAAGGTCGTCCAGTAGCTGTCCGACCCCGGTGATCTGTTCCCGGAGCGCGGCGACGTCAACGGTGGGGCGTCCCCGGTAGCCCGAGAGCAACGGGGCGCATCGCAGTTCGGCGACCATCGCGGCGGGGTCCTGATCGTCGAGCGGAGGTACGCGGAAGGAGTGATCGGCCATGAGCTCGGCGGCGGCGCCGCCCATGCCGACCATGAGCAACGGCCCGAAGGCCTCGTGCGCGACACCACCGATGATCATCTCCACGCCGGGTTCGGCCATCGGCTGGACGATCGCGCCGGTCATCGCCGGTCCGATGACCTCGGCCATCTCCTGGTAGGCGTAGCGGACCTCGCCGGGAGTGGAGAGGCCGAGGCGGACGCCGCCGACGTCGCTCTTGTGCACCAGGCCGGGCCCGGTGGCCTTGAGCGCGACCGGCAGTCCGGTGGCCTCGGCGGCCGACGCGGCGGTGTCGGGGCCGTCGGCCTCGGCCGAGGCGATGACACGGATGCCGTAGCAGCCGAGCAGGCGGGACGCGGTGGCGTGGTCGAGCCATCGGCCGCCAGGGTGGCGGGCCAGGTCCGCCGCCACGAGGCCGCGGGCGGTGACGGTGTCGGCCGCCGCCGGCCTGGCGGGCACGGCCTGCGGCGTGGCGCGCCATGCCGCGTACCCCACCGTGTGACGCAGCGCTCCCACGGCCTGTTCGGGAAAGGCGTAGCACGGGATCCGCCCGTCCAGCAGGCCGTCGTGTCCGGCGATACAGGCGGCCACGGTCTTGGTCGTCGTGGCGGTCGCGGCGATGATGGCCTGGCGGGTGCCGACCAGTCCGGAGCCGAACGGCGGGGTGTAGACGATCAGGACGGCGTCGATGTCGGGGTCGGCCAGGACGGTCTCCACGGCGAAGGCGAGATCCCGTGCGCTGCCGTCGGCGGTGAGATCGACGGGGTTGGTCACGGCGGCCGAGGCCGGAAGCCGGGAACGCAGGCGTCCACGGGTGAGGGGCGACAGCCCGGGAACCAGCAGGCCGTGCCGCTCGCAGGCGTCGGCGGCCAGGGCTTGAGGTCCGCCGGAGTTGCCGACGACGGCCACCCGCCCGCCACGAGGTAACGGCTGGGTTCCCAGCAGGCGCGCGGCGTCGAGCATGTCCTGGACGCTGTCGACGCGGATGACACCCGACGCTTTGAGCAGGGCGTCGACGGCGACGTCCGGGGTGGCGGCGGCTGCGGTGTGGGAGTGGACCGCCCGCTCCCCGGAGACGCCCCGGCCGCTCTTGATCACGATGATCGGCTTGCGTCTGCTCACCCGCCGTGCGATGCGGCCGAATCTGCGGGGGTTGCCGAACGACTCCAGGTACAGGGCGATCACGTCGGTCGCCGGGTCGTCCTCCCAGTACTCCAGCAGGTCGTTCCCGCTGACGTCGGCCTTGTTGCCGACCGAGGCGAAGCCTGACAGGCCGACTTCCAGGGCGTTGGCCCGGTCGATCAGAGCGACCGCGACCGCGCCCGACTGCGACATCAGGGCCAGGTGCCCGGGAGCGGGAGGATGAGGTAGGAAACTGGCGTTGAGATTGGCCCCGGTGTCGGCGACACCGAGGCAGTTGGGGCCGATCAGACGCATGCCTGATTCACGGCAGATCCTCAGCAGCTCGCCTTCCATACCTGTCTCACCCGTTTCGGCGAATCCGGCCGTGACGACGACGAGGTCGTGCACGCCATGGTCGGCGCAGTCGCGGGCGATCTCCAGCACGGTACGGGCCGGGGTGGCGACGACCGCCAGGTCGACCGGGCCGGGCACTTGCCGCACGGTCGCGTACGCGGGCAGGCCGAGGATCTTGTCGGCGTGCGGGTTGACCGGATAAACGGGGCCGGAGAAGCCGGCGTCGAGAACGTTGCGCAGGATGCGGTGGCCGATCCCGCCTGGGGCGCGTCCCGCGCCGATCACCGCGATCGACTCCGGGTGGAACAGCCTTTTCAGGCAGGCGGAGGTCGCCTCGTGGGCGCGTTCTTCGATCCGCTCCAGCAGACCCGGAGTGGGGTGCGGATCCATCCGGATCTCCACCGTCCCGTCGCGGAAGGCCCGTCGCGTGGGCAGCCCGAGATCGTCCAGCACCCGCAGCATGGGGCGGTTGTCGGCCAGTACCTCGGCGACCAGCTCGCGCACGCCCTCGTCGGCGGCCTCCAGCGCCAGGTGCTCGACCAGCAGGGTGCCCAGACCACGGTGGTGCATCGTGTCGTCGATCAGGATCGCGAGCTCGGCGTCACCGTCCTGACCGGGGATGTACTCCGCGACCGCCACCAGGCCGCCGTCCACCGCGGCGACCAGGACGCGGCCCGGGTGGTCCGGTTCGGTGACGCGGTCCATGTAGGCGTGGGCGCCTGCCTTGCCTCCGGTGAAGAACCGCAGGTAGGCCGAGCGTTCGGACGACCTGTCGACCAGCCTGTGCAGGGACGGCCCGTCGCCGGGACGCAGGGGGCGGATGTGGGCGATGCCACCTTCACGCAACAGGACATCGCATTCGTCGGGGACGGTTCGCCTCATACCAGCAGCCTCCGCCACCGCCGCGTCGTGTCCTAGGGCCGAAGTACCCTGCTGGCAGGGCCGGTCGTCTCCGGCTCTCCGGTGCCCCACACCGTCACGCGAACATGGGCGGAAAGTCCCCATAGATGATGCCTTTCGGCCGGGGGTTCGCCAGGGCCGCCGATGATCTGCCGGCGGGTATGAGGACTTCGGGAGGCGACAGGGGATGGCCGCCTGCCTTACCAGAGGCGGACGGGGACGGCATGGCCGTATTACGGGGCTGACCGCCGACGAGGCGGCTGAAGGGCGGCGCACCTTCGCCAACATCATCAAATATGTGCCGATGGGCACCACAAGCAACTTCGGCAACGCGTTCGGGGCTGGGCGGCATACGAACGAAAAGTGGCGGGCTCACACCGGGTGGGCAGGGTCGTCGCGGCCTGGGACGACGGCTGTGGTGCATCACGCAGGCAGTGGCGAGCATCAGGACCTGGGGTGCTCGGTGATCCACCAGGCAGCCAGTAACCCGGAGCCGGCAGTGAGTACGGCGGCCGCGATGACGGTGGCCTCCAGGCCGGAGGCGTCGGCCAGCAGACCGGCGAGCAGTGCACCGGCGGCGTAGCCGATGTCGCGCCAGAACCGGTAGGTGCCCAGCGCGTTGGCTCGCCAGGCGGGGTGGGCGTGGTCGGAAACCGAGGCGATCAGCGCCGGGTAGACCATGGCGGTGCCCAGTCCGAGCGCGACGGCCGAGGTGACCCCAGCCAGCAGGGGCCGCTCCAGCAAGACCAGAGCGAGCACGAGCCCGCCCGTCTGGACCAGCATTCCGGACACGATGAGGGGCTTGCGGCCGACGCGGTCGGCCAGATGCCCGGTGGGAATCTGGCCGATGCCCCACAGGATCGGGTACAGGCCCTTGATCAGGCCGACGGCGGCCAGGCCGAGCCCGTGGTCGGTGAACAGCAGCGGGAAGACACCCCAGGTCAGGCCGTCGTTGAGGTTGTTGACCAGTCCGGCCTGGCTGGCGCCGCGCAGCGAGCGTTCCCGCCAGGAGGTGCGCGCGAACGTGGAGGCCAGCCCAGGGTGCTCGCCGTCAGGCAGTGGCTTGGGATGTTGGGCGAGTTCCAGGGCGACGTGCGCGGCGGTGTCGCGCACGATCAGTGACAGCGCCAGGCCGGCGGCGACGAATACGACGCCGGTCAACTCGGGCGCAGGGCGGAGGCCGTAGACGGTGGCCAGGTAGCCGGTGAGCAGCGCGGTGGCGCCGACGGCGGTGTAGCCGGCGGCCTCGTTGAGACCGGTGGCCAGGCCCCGGCGGGCCGGGCCGACCAGGTCGATCTTCATGTTGACGGTCATCGACCAGGCCAGGCCCTGGTTGAGGCCCAATAGAACGTTCGCGGCGACGATCCAGCCCCAGGACGGTGCCCAGGCGAGCATGAAGGGGACGGGGACGCCGATGAGCCAGCCCGTGAGGAGGAGTTGCCTGCGGCGGAAGCGCGCCGTCAGGGCTCCGGCGGCGAGGTTGGTCAGGGCCTTGGTGACTCCGAACGCGATGATGAACGAGAAGACCGCCAGGTCGCTGCTCAGGCCGAAGACGTCGGTGCCGATGAGCGGCACAGTGGTGCGTTCCAGACCCACCAGGCCGCCGACGGCCATGTTGACGACGACGAGGAGAGTGAACTGGAGCCGGTTCTCCCGGAGTCCGAGGCTCACGGCGGGTCCGGAAGTCTGCTTCGTCGTGGTGTTCGTGGCCATACGCGGTGTCCACCCCCGCCGAGTCCGCTGAGGGCCAGGCCGACGACGGCTTCGGCGAGGAGCGGCCGTCATGCCACCGAGCCGTTGTTTCCGCGCCCGTCAACGACCGGGTATCCAGCGGCGGCCCACGCCTTCATACCGCCCTTGACGTCCACCGCGTCCGCGCCGCGCGCGCGGAGCAGTTCGGCGGCCTGCTGCGAGCGGTTCCCGCTGCGGCACATCACCACCAGTGGCGACCCATGGACGGCCTGTGGCAGGGCCGAGCCTGTGACCAGGCCGGACAGAGGCGCGTACACGGCGCCGGGCGCGTGACCGGCGTCCCACTCGCTCCGCTCGCGTACGTCCAGCAGGACAGCCCGGGGGTTCGAGCCCTGAGTGCGCCGGTGAGCCTCTTCCACGGTGACGCGTTGTGTGTTTCGGGAGAACAGGGCCATGACAAGACCTTTCGAAGAAGTAGTTGTGCAGGTAACGGTGTGACCGCCGGTTGCCCGGGGCTGTGTCGCCGGGCGGACCGCTCAGCCGGCGACGACGTTCAGGCCGACGTTGGTGACGGAGTCGAACCCGTCGTCGACGGCCACCGCATCACGGCCCGCGGAGTCGAGCAGGGATGCGGCGATTCCGGCGCGCATGCCACCGGCGTAGTGCACCCACACGGTTCCGCCCGGGACCTCGCCGAGCCGCTTGTGAAGCTGGTGGATTGAGATGTGCACGGAACCCTTGATATGTCCGGCAGCCCGCTCGGAATCGCGGCACACCTCCAGGACGACGACCCCGTTCAACCAGACCCGCGAAGGTGGAGCGGGGGAAGGACGGCAGCGAGACGCCGTCACCCCCTCATCCGCGGGGCACTGACGGATGCCGCTGGCGACGCTCTTGAATCCGGCCAGGCAGGGGGTCGGGATACGGCGGCGACGTCCGCGCGGTCTCGGTCGTCCTCAATGGTGCTGGCCTTGGGCGCGGAATCAGGGCCGCATGCTCAGCTCTCGGGACGTCTCCGGCGGCGTTTCCCTGGCGGGTCGCGGTCGGTGCCTGCGCGCCAGCGTCCAGGCCCCGGCCACGGTCGCGGTGAGCGCGGCGCCGATCCAGGCCGGAGGGCTGGCCCACACGGCGGCGGGCAGCTGCCGGCTCAGGACGAAGACGCCCATCACGACAACGAACCAGCCGAACGCCTTGCGTAGCGTGTCCTGCGGGATCCGTCCGGCGAAGCGGCTGCCGATCAGGCTGCCGACGACCGCGGCAGCGGTCACCGTCAACGCCAGACCCCAGTCGATCTGGACTCCGGCGAGGTGGCCGGCGAGCCCGGAGAGCGACTTCATCGCGATGACCAGCAGCGAAGTGCCGACCGCGACGCTCATGGGCAGTCCGCCGAGCAGGGTCAGGGCGGGGACGACCAGGAAGCCGCCGCCGGAGCCGACCAGGCCGGTGACCGCGCCCACGATCAGGCCCTCGATGACCACGAGCTTGACGGGCATCTCGGTGTGGGAGGGACTGTGCCCGGCCTTGTGGCCGGCGCCCTTGCGGAGCATGGCCACGGCGGTGGCCAGCATCATCAGGGCGAACGCGACGAGCAGAACGGTGCCGGGGACGTACTCGGCCAGGCGCCCGCCTCCGTAGGCGCCGACCATGCTGACCGCGCCGAAGATCAGACCGGTGCGCCACCGCACCCGGTGGGCGCGGGCGTGCGGGATCAGTCCGACCAGGCTGGTGACGCCGACGACGAACAGCGAGGTGGCGATGGCCTCCTTGCTGTCCTGACCCGCGAGGTAGACGAGGATCGGCACGGTCAGGATCGATCCGCCGCCGCCCAGGATGCCCAGGCTGACACCGATCAGCGCGGAGGCCGCGAGGACGAAGGTGATCACGACCGGTCCCGCAGGGACGCGATGACAGTACGGATGTCGGTGCGCGGACCGCGGTTGTAGGGCAGCTTGGACAGCATCATGCCCATCGCGCAGGTGTTGCTCAGCGCGGCGAAGGTCAGTCCGGCACCGATCGCGGTACCGATCAGGTGTACTCCGGGGACGAAGAAACCCACCACGCCGCTGACCAGCACGACCGAACCGGCGACCAGGCGGACCTGGCGCTCCAGCTCCCAGCGCTCCGGGCCACGGTTGACGGGGGCACCGGACGCCTCCCAGGCCATCATGCCGCCGTCCAGGACCCGCAGGTTCGGCAGGCCCGCCTCGGCGAGTGCCTGCTCGGCCTGCGACGCGCGGGAGCCGGAGCGACAGACCAGCACCACGTCCTCATCCAGGTGGCGGCGCAGCTCGGATCGGTGCTCGCGCAGGGTGTCCAGCGGCACGTTGTAGGCGCCGGGGATGTGGCTGGTCTGGAACTCGCCGGGCGTGCGTACGTCCAGCAGGCGGGGGGCGCTGCCGTTGTTGATCAGGTGCTGGAGGGCGGCGGGCGTGAAGGTGGCCTTGGAGGCGGCGGTCGTCATGGGAACTCCGTGGGGTGAAGTGGATCCGTGCACGGCACGGGCGGAAAAGGGAGAGGAAAACGGGGGAGGGCCGGTGCACCCGCAGCGGGGCAGTCAGGGCAGGAAGTCCCTGCCGCGGGTGCGCCGGCGGCTCTTCCCGGCCACCGGGTCAGACGGTGGCGGGCGTGTTCAGCAGAGCCAAGGCGGCCCAGCCGCCGAGCACGTCGGAGACGTCCTGGAAGCCCTGCTGCCGCAGCAGGCTGGCGGCGATGGAGGAGCGGTGCCCGCCCGCGCAATGCAGGACCAGCGGCCTGTCGCGTGGGATCTCGTCCAGACGGCGGGGCAGTTCGTTGAGCGCGATGTGCAGAGCGCCCTCGATGAACCCGTTCTCGCCACGCTCACCGCAGTTGCGGACGTCGATCACGACCGGCGGGTTGTCGCCCGCCAGCTCGGCACGTAGCTGGGCCGCGGTCAGGCGACTTGCCGGGGCGACCTTGTCCGCCATCGCCCTCAGGGACTCGTCGGGCGAGGCCAGGTAGCCGGACACCTGGTCGAAGCCGATCCGGGCGAGCCTGGTGACGATCTCCTCCTCACGGGCCTCCGGCGCCACGACCAGCAGCTCCGCGCCGAGCGGCAGAATCGTGCCGGCCTGCTCGGCGAACCGGCCGTCGGCGGGGACGTTGATCGCCCCGCGCAGGTGGCCGGCGGCGAACTCCTGCGGGTCACGGGCGTCGACCACCACGGCGCCCGCTGCGCGCCGGGCCAGGAATCCCTCCACGCCCAGCGCCCGCGGCGCGCTCGCCGGGTCGAACAGCTCCCGCTCCCGGCGGTTGAGGTCCGCGTCGAAGGCGAAGTAGCCCGGAGCCGCCGACTGTCCGGCGGTCACGATGGCGACGAAGTCCTTCTCGCTCATCGGGGCGCACGCGTAGTTGGTGGCACGCTGCTCGCCGATCGTCGACTGCCGCTCGGTGGACAGATTCTTGCCGCAGGAGGAACCGGCGCCGTGTGCGGGGAAGACACGCACCTCGTCGGGCAGACCCATCAGCTTGTTCTGCACGCTGTCCTGCAGCATCGCGCCGAGCTCGTCGGCGGTCACTCCGACCGAGGCCAGCAGGTCCGGGCGGCCGACATCGCCGATGAAGAGGGCGTCACCGGTGAGCACGCCGTACGGGACAGCGTCATCGGCGTGTTCGTAGACGAGCACGCTGATCGACTCCGGGGTGTGCCCGGGGGTCTCCATGATCTTCAGCGTGACGTCACCGAGACTGATCACGTCCCCTTCGGTCAGCTTGCGAATCGCGTACTCGGTCTCCGCGCGGCGCCCGTAGCCGATCCAGGCACCGGTGCGGGCGGCCATCTCCAGGTGACCGGCGACGAAGTCCGCGTGGAAGTGGGTGTTGATGACACCGATCACGGTGAAGCCGCGTGTCTCGGCGTCGTTCAGGTACTCCGACACATCCCGGCGCGGGTCCACGACCACGGCCTGGCCGGTGATCTCGTCGGCGATCATGTACGACGCCTGCGACAGGCACTCGAGGTAGTACTGCGAGAAGAACACGGAAACCTCCGTAAAAGATGGGGCTGTATACCCCTGGGGGTATGGTTCGGGCCGAGAGGCGCCCCTATCGCAGGAGCGACCACGGGCGACAGGGATGGGCGCCGACGGGGAGTCGTCTGCCCGTGAGAGTCGTCCTTGTACCCCGGGGGGTATTACGCGGCTGACTGTAAAAGGCCACATCGTCCCTTGTCAAATACCCTGTGGGGTATCTGTAGACTGTTCGGCAGAGGGGAGTTGGCGGTCCGCGTCCGCTCGGCCGTCCCGTCGGCGCGGGCGGATCGAGCGAGGGTCGGCGGCAGGGCATCCCGGCCAAGGATCCATCCGCTGGACGGTGCCGCCCCTCCGGTCAGGTGATCATCGGGCCGTCAGGACGTGACAGTCCGGTCTTATACCCCCCAGGGTAAGAGGAGGATCTCGATGCGGATGGACGAAGAATCGACGCGGCCCGTCCTGAACCGCCTGCGGCGGGCTCAGGGGCAGTTGGCTGCCGTGATCGCAATGATCGAGGCGGGCCGTGACTGCAAAGATGTCGTGACGCAACTCGCGGCGGTCTCCCGGGCCCTGGACAAGGCCGGATTCAAAATCGTGGCCAGCGGGATGCGGCAGTGCCTTGCCGGGGACTCCGACACTCTGCCCATGTCGCAAGAAGAACTGGAAAAGCTCTTCCTCGCCCTTGCCTGATTCCGGCCTACCTTCCCTGTGTCACCAGCGCGGCAAGACCTGGCCCGCGTGCGGCTCAGCGGTCGCCTCGCCCACGCCGGGCCGTCCTGCGAAGTCGGCGTGGGCAGGGGCGGACACATGACAGGGAGGCGTCAAGGCAGAGGGGGGATAAGGCGGTTGAAGGCACGTCACGGTGCCCGGGTCGCGCTCGCCCTCCTCGTGGTGAGGACCAGGCAGAAGATCAAATTGTGGTCCGCGCCAGGCGCGTCCCGTTCCCGCGTAGTCGTCCCAGCCTGCCGTTACCGGTCGCGACCCTTGGCGTGGTCGCGGCCGGAATCGCCCTGCCGCTGTCCCCGCTGGCGCACCCGCTGGGGTTCACCGCGCCTCCGCCCTCCTTCTTCTTCGCGCTGACCGGTATGGTCGTCGCCTACCTGGTCCTGGTCGAGCTGGCCAAGAAGGTGTCCTACGCGTTCCCGAAGGGTGGTGGGCCCGCTGTCCGGCGCCGTGGGCACGCCCACCATGTGCAGCGCCGGGCGTCCCGGTTCAGCCGCACCGGCCCCCTGCCGGGTGGAGCCGCGCGGCCCTGACGGTCGCATGCGCTAGCCGGTGGTGCTCAGGGCCTCTCGAACAGGACGGCCACCCCGGCCATCGCCCCCAGATGGACCCCCTCCGCCGTGGTTCCGCCCTGCAGGTCCCGTACGTCGTTGTTCAGCGCCTCGACGAGGAAGGGTTGGGAGGCGCCGGGACGTACGTGGGCGAGGACTCCGGCGTGCACGACCGCACTGAGCGTGGAACCGTGGCAGGTGCGGGCCAGATAGTAGTCCACGGTGCGCGCCGCCATCGCGGAGTCCCACGTGTGGCCCAGGCCGGTCAGCGCCTCGCCAAGCCCGTCGGAGCCCAGCAGGTGGAACAACATCAGCACGTCGGCCTGTTTGGAGATCTTGTACCGGTTCGGAGTGTCTCCCTCGGCCTCCAGGATGCGATCAAGCCGCCGAATATCGCCATATTTTCTGCGATAGGAGGCCCAATCCAGTTCCTTCAGGGCGTCGTAGCCCTCGAACTGGCTGATCACCCCGTCGTGGAAGTCCACCCGCATCCGTGCGGCCATGGCGGTGAAGCGGTCGACCTCCTCCCGGCTCACCCTTCCGGCTCCGACCAGGGCGATCATGTCCAGGACGCGGCGCATCAGCCAGGCGGTCATCACGTTGGTGTAGGCGTTGTTGTCCACTCCGGGCTCGGCGCGGTCCGGGTAGCCGTCGTGGTACTCGTCGGGCCCCATCACGCCCCGGATGGCGTACCGATCTCCCTCCCGCACGGCGAGGCAGGCGAAGAACCGGGCGATCTCCACCAGCAGTTCGCCGCCGAAACCGGCGAGGAAGGCGGTGTCCCCGGTGGCCAGGTAGTGCCGCCAGACGTTGTAGGCCACGGCCAGGCCGATATGCCGCTGCAGATGGGAGTGGTCGGGCAGCCAACGGCCCGATCGGGGGTTCAGGTGCAGGCGAGGGGTCTCCTCCCGGCCGTCGCTGCCGCTCTGCCAGGGGAACATCGCCCCGGTGTACCCGGCTTCACGCGCGGCCCAGCGCGCCTCGGGCAGCCGCCGCCACCGGTAACGCAGCAACGCCTCGGTGACCTCGGGGAAGCGCGGCGCCAGGAAGGGGAAGGCGAACACCTCGTCCCAGAACACGTGTCCCCGGTAGGCCTCGCCGTGCAGGCCGCGAGCGGGAAGCCCGGCGTCGAGTTCGGCCAGGTGCGGGGAGGCCGTCTGCAACAGGTGAAAGATGTACAGGTTGAGGACCTGCTGGACGTCGGCGTCCTCGGCTGTCACGTGAGCCCGCTGCCAGAGCCGATCCCAGGCTCGCGTGTGCCGTCCGAGCAGTGCCTCGAAGGAACCCGCACGTGCCACCGCGGTCCTGGCGGCGCTCTCGCTCCCGGCGATGGCCCGGTCACGGGAGGTGTGCAGGGCGACCACCTTCTCCACGACGATCTCCTGGCCCTCGGCCACCTCCACGGTCCGCTCGTCGCTCACCCACTCCTTCCGGGTGTCGTGTGAGACACCGCCGTCGGCATGGTCCCGCCCTCCGGTCAGGGTGGTGCGGGAGGCCAGGGCGATCTCCACGCGAGAGGTGGCGGTACGCGTCAGCAACCCGATCACCCCATGGGCGGCGTGCGAACGGATCGGCACCAGGTGCCGACCGGCCAACCCCTGGTAGCGGGTGACCCCGGAGTTGACGACACGTCCGTCCAGAGCAGAGCGGACCCGGAGCGTCCCGCTCCAGTTCTCCGGAACGATCGTCGTCCTCAGGGCGGCCAGGTGCGGTTCGTCCATCGAGACCAGCCGCCGCTGCTCCAGCCAGGTGATCCGTCCTCGGGAGTCGCGGACACGCAGCAGCCGGGTCAGCACTCCCGCACGCATGTCGAGAACGTGGCGGGCGGTGAGGATCTCAACGGTGCCGGGGGCGAACCAGTCGTCATCGTCGACACGGAAGGTCAGCGGCAGCCAGTTCGGCACATTGACGAGATCCTCGTTGTCCACCGTACGGCCAGCGACCCGGGAGACGAGCCGGTCGTAGCAGCCGGCCACGTAGGTGCCGGGATAGCGCACACCGTCGGCGTGCGCCTCCGGTGCGGCTCCACGGGTGGCGAAGTAGCCGTTGCCGAGCGTCGTCAGTGCCTCCCGCAGCCCCTCGGAAGCGGGATCGTCATCGTTATAGATGAGGAGCCAAGGGTTCACCACTTCTCCCGGCCAGTCGTAGCTCCGCCAGATCGCCGACGACGATGTCGGCGCCCGCCTCCCTCAACGCGTCCCCCGAGCCGTGTCGGTCGACGCCGATGACGAGGCCGAACCCACCCCGCCTGCCCGCCCGTACCCCGGCGAGGGCGTCCTCGACCACCGCCGTCCGTCGCGGCGACACCCCGAGCTCCTCGGCCGCCCGCAGGAACAGCGCGGGATCGGGCTTTCCGGCCAGCCCCAGCCGAGCGGCCTCGACACCGTCAATTCGGACGTCGAACAGATGGTCGACCGCCGCCGCGCGGAGCACCCGTACGCAGTTACGGCTCGCCGAGACGACGGCCGTACGCACCCCGCGACGCCGGAGCTCACAGACGACCTCGACGGTCGAAGGGAAGGCGGCGACACCGTTCCTGCGGATCTCGGCCAGGAAGAAGGCGTCCTTGCGCGCGGCCAGGTCCGCCACCGTTTCCGGGTCCGGCGCGATGCCTCGGGAGCGGAGGAAGTCCTCCACCCCGTCGCGGCGGGATTTGCCGTCGACATGACACAGATACTCCCCACCGGCGTCGAAAGGCCGGAACCGCTCCCCGGACCGGTCGGCGTGTTCACGCAGGAAGGGGTCGAACACCTGTTTCCACGCGGCGGCGTGCACCCTGGCCGTGTCGGTGACGACCCCGTCGGTGTCGAAGACCACCGCGGCGATCCACCCAAGGTCAACGACCACGGGCAACGGCATGACACACCCCCTCACCCGCACGGTACGGCGGCGCGCGCCGCCGCCATCTTGGCGGATCGCCTCGTGGATCACCGGCCGCGAGACGGTCGTGCGACCTCACAGGACGTGCCGGATGCGCCGCCCGCCGATCTCCGCAGGAGTGATCGAAACGTACAGCTCGCGGTCGCCGCCCGCCCACGGCTGGACGCCGGAGGTCTCCGCGTCCGCCTGCTCGTCGCCGGTCACGACGTGGTGGAGACCGCCCCGGATGAGCACGCTCCAGCCCTCTCTGCTGGCTTCGTCGATCCGGTCGACCTGGAAGGCGACCTTGAACTCGGCCCCCTGGACGCCGGTGCGCAGATTGTCGTCGAGCGGGCCGCCGAAGGCCGTGCGGAAGACCACGGCGCCGTTGTGCACCGCGTAGTTGACCGGCAGGACCACCGGCCCCTCAGGCTCGTTGAAGGCGACCCTGCCCACGCCGCCTGGAGCGATCAACCGCAGGCACTCGGCGGCGTCGAGCCTGTCCAGGCGGGGACCCGCGGCGGGGCGGCCCCTGCCGGGAGGCAGATCGACCGTCCCACCGAGCAGTTCGGCGACGCCGACGCCCAGAGCGGTGGCCAGCCTGCGCACGGTCCCGGCCGACGGCACGGCGGGGGTCTCCTCCAGGTACGCCAGGTACAGGGTGTCGATCTCGGCGTGGTCGGCCAGCTGGTCGCGGGTCAATCCCAGGTCTTCACGCCGTCTGCTCACCCGGCGGCCCAGGTCTCCCGGGGTCGTCCTGTGTCCGGTCATCGGGATCTCCCAGCGAGAAAGGGGCGGACCGCCGTAGGTCCGCCATGTCCTTCATTCCATCGCGGGGAAAAGGATGAGGTGAGGGCCGGAAGTCCCAAGGTGACGGGACTTTCGGGCTGCTGGAAGGGAAAAGTAGTGACGTTCGCCGCGATGGGATCTGTGGGGAAACAGGTCCAAAGTCACCGAATAGCAGGCCTGTCGTCTCTGGGTTCCTCCACTCCCGCGTCCGACGCTTGATCTGACCGTGGGCTTGTACATGAGAACTCCTGTCCCGTCGATGCCTCCAGCAGGGCGGACCCGGTCGTTGTGAGCCTCTCCGCGGCACCGAGGAACGCGGCACCACGCTCACCGTCCGGTGGTCATTCGGCCCTGGGCCCGTGTGGGCCGGCGGATCCGGGAGAGCCGCTTCGCAGCGGAAAGGCTGAGAACATGCGAAAGTTCGGCGGCACCGCGTTCGTGGTGGTCACCGTGGCCGGGCTGGCGGCCGGGGCCGTGTGCCATCTGGCCGGAGCGGCCCCGGTCGGAGACGCCGTATGGGCGGCCGTCACGGTGGTGGCCCTGGTTCCCGCGCTCTGGCAGGTGCTGTCGGCGCTGCGCGAGCGCCGACTGGGCGTGGACGCCATCGCCGTGCTCGCCCTGGCCGGGGCGCTGGCCGTACGGGAGTACTTCGCCGGTGCGGTGATCGGCGTGATGCTGGCCACCGGCCAGGCACTGGAGGACTACTCGCTGCGCCGGGCCCGCCGTGACCTGACCGGCCTGTACGAACGTGCTCCGCGCTCGGCGCGCCGCTACGAGGACGGGACGCCCCGCCAGGTGGACGTCGGCCTGGTCCGCCCCGGTGACCTGCTGCTGGTTCCCAGCGGTGAGACCGTTCCTGTGGACGGGGTGGTGGCCGCGGGCCTGGCGTCGCTGGACGAGTCGGCGCTGACCGGGGAGGCGCTGCCCGTCGAACGTCCCGCCGGGCAGGGTGTGCGCAGCGGCGTGGTGAACGCCGGTGCCGCCTTCGACTTGAGGGCCACCCGGATCGCGGCCGAAAGCGCCTATGCGGGAGTGGTACGGCTGGCACGGCAGGCCGAGGCGGGCAGCGCTCCCGTGGTGCGGCTCGCCGACCGGTTCGCCGCCTGGTTCCTGCCCGCGACGCTGCTGCTGGCCGGGGGAGCCTGGCTGCTGTCCGGAGATCCTGTCAGGGCGGTCGCGGTCCTGGTCGTCGCCACCCCCTGCCCGCTGTTGCTGGCCGCGCCCGCCGCCATCGCCTCCGGCCTGTCCCGTACGGCGCGTCATGGCGTGGTGGTCAAAGGAGGGGGAGCACTGGAGAGGCTGGGGCAGGCCCGCACGCTCGTCCTGGACAAGACCGGCACGCTGACCGCGGGACGCCCCGAGGTGGTCGACGTCGTGGCCGCCCCCGGCGTCCAGGCCGACGACGTGCTGCGTCTGGCGGCCGCACTGGACCAGATGTCCTCCCACGTACTCGCCGCCGCGATCGTCGACGCCGCTCACGCCCGAGGTCTCACGCTGCCCCAACCGGCCGAGGTGCACGAGAAGCCGGGCACCGGGACCACGGGGCTGGTGGGGGGACACCGGGCAGAGGTCGGCAAGGCGGCGGCCCGGTCCGATTCCGAGTGGGAACGAGCCCAGCGGGCCAGGGCCACACTGGACGGCGCCATGACCGTCTGGGTCACGGTCGACGACCGGACGGCCGGGGTGATCCTGCTGCGCGACGCCGTACGGGCCGACGCCGCGCGGACCCTGCGGCGGCTGCGCACCGCCGGGATCGAAAAGGTGATCATGCTCACCGGAGACAGGGCCGAGGTCGCGGAGAGCGTGGGCACCGTGCTCGGCGTCGACCGGGTGCTGTCCGAGCAGACGCCGACGGCCAAGGTGGAAGCGGTACGCAGGGAGGTGGCCGAGGCGGTGACCGTGATGGTCGGTGACGGGATCAACGACGCTCCGGCGTTGGCCGCCGCCGACGTCGGGGTGGCGATGGGCGCCCGAGGGTCGGCCGCCTCGGCCCAGGCCGCCGACGTGGTACTCACCACCGACCACCTGGACCGGCTCGCCGACGCCATGGACGTGGCCCGTCGCTCCCGCCGCATCGCCGTACAGAGTGCCGCCGCAGGAATGGGACTGTCGCTGCTGGCCATGGCGGTGGCCGCGGCCGGAGCACTGCCACCGGCGGCCGGTGCCCTCCTGCAGGAGGCCATCGACGTCACGGTGATCCTCAACGCGCTGCGGGCGCTGCGTCCCACCAGGGGAACCAGAACGGTGGTCGACGTGGAGACCGAGTCCTTGCTGCGCCGCTTCGAGATGGAGCACTCCTCGCTGAGGCCACCCCTGGAACTGATCCGTGAGACGGCGGACCGGCTCGGCCAGAGCCCCCCGAAGGTGGCTCTCGACCGGCTGCGGGAGGTCCACGACTTCCTCACCGAACGCCTGCTGCCCCACGAACGCGCCGAAGAGCGACGACTGTACCCGGCCATGGGACAGGCCCTGGGCGGTTCGGAGGTCACAATGACCATGAGCAGGGCGCACGCGGAGATCGAACGCCTCATCCGCCGCCTGGACGGGCACCTCGCCCTCGCCGGAGCGGAAGGGCCGCGCCCCGAGCAACTCGACGACCTGCGTGCCTGTCTTTACGGGCTGTACGCCGTCCTAGTGCTCCACTTCGACCAGGAGGAGGAGGCCTACTTCTCCCTGACCGCCGCTCCGGACTCCGCACACCCGGCTCTCTCCTCCCTCCGCTCACCCTGAGCCGAACCGGTTGCTCCTTGGTCTCCTCCAGAACAGGACAGAAGTCCCACAAAAGGGTGACATCAGGCAGCTGCGATCAATCGGTCCAGGACATGGGATGGAGTGGAGGCGGGCCTGCCGTGCTCCCGCAACGGTGGGGCGCCCGCGACCAAGAATCCGTGCTCGTCCGGCCGCGCGCCGGATGTGAGAACCCCTTCAGGGGGACGCCATGGCTACACCGAGTTTTCCCGCCCGTCACGTAGGTCTCGCGGCTCTGGGCGTCAGCGCCGTCCTGACGGCCTGCGGCGGCCCCGGCGACCTTCATGCCGCGCTCGTCGGGCCGCGGATCAACGCTCCGGCCGTCTCGTCCACCGGCGTCCTGGCCGAGGAGCACAACGCTCAGGACGTACGCTTCGCCCAAGAGATGATCCTTCACCACCGGCAGACACTGATCATGACCGGGATGGCCGGGACACACACCTCGAACGCCCAGGTCAGGGCATTGGCTGAACAGATCGGACGGGCCGAGGAAGCCGAGATCACCCAGCTGACCGCCTGGCTGAGGAGCTGGGGGGAACCGGCTCCCGGCCTGGGCCCATGCATGACGGGACCGCCCGGCGGAAGGGACGACGAGCGGAGGCCGTGCAACCGCGGGCCGGAGGACATGGGACCCGGTATGCACCGGGGCCCGCACATGATGGGCTGGGCTGACCTGGAGTCCTTGGATGAGGCGTCCGGGACCGACTTTGACCGGACATTTTTGGACATGATGGTCCGGCACCATACTGACGCGATGGGCCTGGCCGCAGCCGAGCAGCGAGACGGCCGTTCTCCGAACGCCACGGCACTGGCTGCCTCGATCATCACCCGCCAGACAGCCGAAATCGTCCAGATGCGTTCCATGCTTGCGCGGCCCTGAACACCGACCGGCCTGGATGTCCGGAGCCAAGGGCCAGGGGGAGGTGGCGTCATGATCGGCGTACTCGGCAACGGTTTAGAGGTTCAGAGGCTCGTCGCCGCGGCGGGCAACGCACCGTCGGTGCACAACACCCAACCCTGGCGTTTCAGCGTTGAACACGGCGACCTCATGTGGCTGTGTCCAGATCTGGAACGTCGGCTCACGGCGGCCGATCCCCACGGTCGCTCCCTGCACGTCAGCTGTGGTGCGGCCCTGCTGAACCTGCGATTGGCTCTGCGTGCGGCTGGCTACGACCCCGTCAGCTGGTTACTGCCCCCCGGTGAAAGACCGCCGCCACTAGCCGTCGTGCGCCCCGTACCGTCCGTTCCGCCCTCGCCCGAGGAGCGCAGGCTGTATGACGCGATCACAGTACGGCACACCAACCGCCTGCCGTTCTCCGGATGCCTCATTCCGTATCCGATCATGAATGAGCTCGTCCGGGCGGCACGCTGCGAGGGCGCGAATCTCATCGTCCTCAACGCCGTGGAGGACGACCCGCTCCTGCGGTGGGTCGGCGCGGCCGAACGGCGGCTATACGCCGACGCCGACTATCGTGCGGAACTGACCCGCTGGACGACGTCGACTGGCGGTTCGAGGTTGGACGGTATCCCGGCGACGGCCCTCGGCCCTTCAGGAGGGAAGGGAACACTCGTCCGTGACTTCGGTCGGGTCGGAGCAGCCCTCGTCTGTGAGGATGCTGTCTTCCGCTGGGAGTCGCGCCCGCAACTCGCCTTGCTCGGTACCCGGGCCGACGGTCCGCGTGACTGGTTGCGGGCCGGTCAGGCTCTGCAGCGGGTTCTGCTGACCGCGACCGTCTACGGGGTGTCTGCCTCGTTCCTCAACCAGCCCCTGGATCTACGGGACATGCGCGGCCAGACCCGTACGGGACGGTCTGGACACCTGCAGATGATCATTCGGTTCGGATACGGAACCGACATGCCCGCCACCCCACGTCGTCCCGTCTCCGACATCCTCGAAACGATCTGATGAGGTCGCGTCGAGGGCGAAACCCTTCCGAGGCGCAGCCGGACTCGGCGTGGACACCGCCGTCTGGCGCTACAAGCTTTAGGCGGTCATGCTGCTTGCCCATCGCCCTCTGATCTGGATAAGTGTTACGGACGACCGCCAAACGTGTCGGCCATACTTTCGTTGTCCTCGACAGAACTTCATCCCGATCGATCGGGTCGTCGCCGACCGTGCCTACCATTCATGTGAGGAGCCGGAAGCGCAACGTGCATATTCAGGGCATCACCGAGCCGGGCGGCGCGCCATTGCATAATTCTGTTTCACAGATCGGCTCGGTTCTCGATCTGAGGGCGGCACGAATCCGGGATATCGCTGGTTGCCTGAAGTCCGTCGGATTGGCCTTGCCGACAAGGGGTAAATTGGCGCGGGGAGCGTTTCCTGGCGCCGTACAAGGTCACGATGGGCCGCACTTTCAGAAAACGCCGACTCCACTCATTTCAAGCTCCGCCAGCCTGGTGATCGGGCAAATATAAAATTGAAGAGCCGGCAGGCCCTGCGTAAATTATATTGCTACCTCCTCCAACAGATCGATTCCCTGTCCTTCGGCTACACGAAGCAGGATGAAAACGTTCAGCTGATCGCCTCCAAGGAGGCTCTGGCCGCCTGCGCCGCTGATCGCCCCTTGAGGATGAAGAACGACCGTGAGACATGAGCGGAGCGCGCACTCGGCAGTCGTGCCAGCATGGCCCCGGTTCCACCGCCTATGGCGGTGGAACCGGGGCTCATGGCAACGTCCTGCCTGTTGCCTGGAAGCCGTGACATGTATGCGGGATGCCCTGCGCGTGCACACGCGAATCGGATGGCAAGCCATCATTCCTTAGCAGCATGGTCTTTTAACCCCTCACTATTTTGAGGGGCGGTTGGCTGCGGGCGCTTCGGTGTCTGGTTCCTGGCATTTTCCCACCTACGGGCGACCCTCTACAAGGCCGCCCGTAATTTTCCACCTCGACCGTGGGCCGGGTATGGAATTTTCAGGCGGCAATGATCGAACTAGTAAGGTTGTCGAATCCCGCCAGCCTCAGGTCTGGGTACTCTGCGTAAACACCTACGGTGTAGAAGCGGCGGCCTCGGTATCCCGCGTGTTCAAACAGAACATTTACACCCCAGCCTTTTACCGATGACGCGGCGTCGTTGCAGTCGTACGGCCACCAGTTGAAGTTGGGCCATGTAAGCGTGAATGGAACTGCTCGCCCCGTGAAGTTGTAGCCGTGGTAGAGAATCGCGGTTCCGATCGAATATGTCTGATGCCACTCGCCGATGAGCTGCTGGTGCTCGTCGGGTGACCGCTTCTCTAGTTCTCGTGCGAGGAGTTCGTCGGCCTTGGCTCGAATCGATTGGAACTGGTAGAACTCGACGGCCTTGTCAGGGTCGCTGGCCGCTTGGGCCAGGGATGCGAGACGGGCCTCGACAGACTGAATCTTGGCTGCGGAAGCCGGGTCGGTCTGCGAAACATATTCTACGATCTCTTCTACGGTGCCCTCGTAGAATTCTGAATCCAGTGCGCCGGCTGTGCGAATTCCCACGACGTGTTTTTGATTTTCCATGACTTAGCCCTCTGGCTGGCGGTCGGATAATCCTCATGCATTGTGTTCCGTTTCCGCGATTGCTTTCCGGGAAACTTGTCCGGCTAATTATTTAACGAGACTTGAGAGGGTCTTCCCATTGCGAGGCACCAGACGGCCAGGTCACTGCGATTTTCTGGCCGATCAGCCAGGGGCGTTCGCGCTGTGGAGAAGAGCGGCTGAGAATTTATCGGTCCGGCGGGCGGAGCGGGAGGCGATGTATCGCGGTGAAACGTTCGTTTTCGTGGTGGAGAGCCCAGGCAGACCTCGGCAGCCAAGGAGGACCCCTCGGTATGACGCGCGCTGTTCCATCGCAGGCCATCGGTTGGCTGGTAGTACATCGCCGGCGTCACCGACGCCGACCTCACCCGGATCGAGCATGACTCGACCCAAGGCGGCTACCCTGACGCCAGGCCACGAAGGAGGCCATCGTGTTTTGCGGTTGGTGACACGTCGGTCGGCAGTCCTCCTAATCCGGCGGCTGTATCCAGGTGAATTCCGGGCGGATGCCGCGTTCGATGAGGGCCTCGCCTGCGCCCTGCAGCTCGAACATTGTGGACATCGCCGCATCGTTCACATCCGTCCCCGACGTCCAGCAGGACTCTAGGTCGATCAGGAGCCGGGTCAAGACGCGACGGAACTCCAGCGACAGGTCCGGCTCGGCCGTAGAGGGCTCGAAGTGATGAACCTCGGGCAAAGTGATGGACTCGCCGCTATAGCTCCACTCGCCATTGACCTTGATCAGCCGCCGCTGCACGTACAGTTCCTTGAACAAGTAGTAGTGAGCATGGCTTGTGCTCTCACCGGTGGGCGCGCTGGGTGAGTCGGGCAACCCCTCTCCCTCGATCTTGATCCGGTCGATCGTCTCGATCGCGTCGGCGACGGTCCGGATCGGTTGAGCGGAGGGAACCTTCACCGCGTGGGCGTTCGGATCGATCTTGGGAGGGTTCATTCGGAACGTCTCTTTGATCGAGTCGTAGAAGGCACCGATCGTCGGATGCTGAGCCAGTAAGCGGCCCACAGGTGGAAAGTCTGGGTGCTCGATCTGCATGAACACCGCGATCTGTTCCTTGACCAGCGGCTTGAGTTCAACCGGTAGCTGCTGCGGGATGCCGCCGGGCAACTCGTCAGCGGGGTAGACAGGCAGAAAACCCGGGTGGGCCAGTGACGGCGTGCCACCGACCGCCGTCAGCAGGTTCCCTGCCAGCGCGAAATGGCGCATCTCCTGGATGACCACCCGATGCAGAGTGCGCCTGGCATGGTGGGAGATGTTCTTGACAGACCATTCCGCACACAGGTACGGCGGGATGGTGGCGAACTCCAACTGCATCGCCAGTTGCAACGCGTCTTTGAGGTCCTCCGATGCGAGGATCCCTGCCTCGACGTACTCCCTTATCGTCTTCACCTGGAAGCCCCCGTTATCCCTGGCTTTGTCGCGCACCCCGAGTGCGCCGGGTTCGTACTGGATGATCGATCGCTTCTTCGGGCTCGAAGTCCCGCGAAGGCAGGGCCAGCCCCGCTCAGAGGAGTTTTCCCAGGTCACATCGGCTGAAGCGCGAGCGTGTGGTTGGCTTGCGGACCAGCGGTCAGCGCGCGGCACGGTGCCGGTGGTCCCGGCCGTACAGTGTCTGGCGATCGCCTCGTGCCAGATCTGTATCGTCTCGTCACCGAAAAGTTCGCCCAATGCTGGGCTGTGATCTGCTCGGTGTCCCGGCGAAACCGCTCATCGCTCTACAGGTCCAGCGCGCTTATAGGCCCAGTACAGCAATGCTGTGCGTCGGCACGACGATCTAAGGGCTTGCGTCAGGTAGCGCCTCCGGAACCCGGCCTGCGCCCGGTCTAGTGGCGCGTCACCGAACCTTGCTGGGCTATTTGATCTCGGCGGGTGAACAGGCCAGCCTGGTCCCGGAGTAGTTCTAGGAGGTGATCGTGGCGCGTAAGCCCGAGGTGTTCGTCCGTGCGTTGACGATGGAGGAGGGACGGCGCCTGCAGAGGATCACCCGCTCAGCCAAGGATCCGGTGAAATTGCGGCGGGCGATCGTGGTGCTGATGTCCGCGCAAGGGCAGCCCGCTTCCGCCATCAAGGCATTGATGCAGGTCGGCGACGACTACGTGCGCCAGGTGATGCACGCGTTCAACGAGCGGGGGTTTGATGCCCTGGACCCAAAATGAAGCGGGGGCCGTCCACGGAGGATCAGTGAGTGGGTGCGCGAGCGCATCTGCCTGATCGCCGGGACGACCCCCGCCGAGTGGAGCATCACCTGCTTCTCCGCCTGGAGCCTGTCCAGCTCGCCGCCCACCTGGTCGAGCTACGGCTGGTGACCTCGATCAGCCGCGGGCACCTGACGCGGATCCTCAAGGCCGGCAAGGTGTCATGGCAGAGCACCACGACGTGGAAGAACAGCAACGACACCGACTTCGTCGCCAAGATGCAGCGCGTCCTGGCCCTCTACGACACCCCACCTAAGGACGGCCGGGTGATCTGCGTGGACGAATTCGGGCCGCTCAACCTGCAGCCCCGCAAGGGCAAGGCCTGGCGGCCGGGCAAGAACCCCCGCCGCCTGCGGGCCACCTACAACCGCTACAGCGGGGCCATGCACCTGCTCGGCGCCCTGGACCTGGCCACTGGGAAGATCTACCACCGGATCCGTGAGCGCAAGCGGTGGCGGGAGTTCCTGGCGTTTGTTAAGTCCCTGCGCGAGCGCTGGCCCGGCGGCACGCTCCACCTGATCGTGGACAACTACTCGCTGCACAAGCATCCCCAGGTCAAAGCCTGGGCCGCCGCCAACGACATCGAGCTGGTGTTCCTGCCGACCTACGCCTCCTGGCTGAACTGGATCGAATCCGAGTTCGCCGCGCTGCGCTACTTCGCCCTCAACGGCACCGACCACCGCAGCCATCCCGAGCAGAACGCCGCCATCGCCGCCCATGTCCGCTGGCACAACCAGCACGCCCATCCCAAGGCCAGCTCCCCGATCCGAGGACCAGTTATCCCGCCAAGGTTGCGTGACGCACCACTAGATCGCCTTGATGGCCCCTCGCACCATGCAGTGGCCTCGCGGCCGCCCGCTGACCGAGCGATGCCGCGCCCTCCAGGGAGAGCGTCGGTCTCTCAGCGCCGTCGTTCGCTGGAGTACGGCCTGTGCTCATCCACATCACCGCTCACACAGGTAAATTCCGATGCATCCGATGCGTTATTGAATGCTCACTCTCCGAGTGATTACCCGAGGTGCCCCTGAAATCTTCAGTAAGAAGGTGCGAAGTATGCCATTGGGCCCGCTGAAGTAAAGGGCTGAAAAGAGGAGGCCATACCACGTCACCGAGTCGCGACTCGCGCGCTGGATGTCAGAGGGCGCTGGGTACCACACCGAACTTGGACCCGCGCCGTCGTACAGGGAGGTGGACGCGACCAAAGGCGACGGCGGGCGCTCCAGCATCCGGCATACTTTCTGCCCTTCATCGCTCAAGCTTCGTGAGCGTACGCCACCGCACATCTTCCGCTTTCAAGTTTTCCTTCGAGAAGACCTCGGTGGCGCCTCGGTTCGTTACCCGCATTTTGCCGCTGCTATACGCGTCGAAGATAGAGAATCTCACGCTTCTAATATTGAATGATAAACCAGTATATCAGGAAAATTCGGGTCGAAGTGCGGTAAAACTAGCAAATCTCCTCTCTTTGTCGCAGAAGAGCTGGATGTATCGTTAATAAAGGAAGCTGCGCAGTCGACACTCGATCAAGGAGTGATCATGAGCAGTTCAACATCGGTAGCGGATGACGCCCTTCCGCGTGTGCACGCAGAGGCGGAAGGACTGTCAGACGATCCCATCTTCGAGGCCGTCCAGGTCGCTCGCCGCCGGGAGGAACCGTTACTGGCCGCCGAGCTGCGGTCACAGGTGCAGCCTCGTGGCCGGGTCACCCAGGCCAAGCAGCACCTGGTAGAGGCGATGGTCGGCCAGCTAGGTGTACAAAAAGAATACGACTACTGGCTTCAGGCTCGCCACGACTTGCAGGCTCTGCAGAGCGATACGCAGGCTGCCGACACCTCGGCAACCGTGGCACCCGAATACGTCTCAGGCCCGCAGGAGCCCTTCACGCGAAGTGTCGGCGAGATGTGGTGGGGAGAAAGCACGGTCTTCCTGCCGGGGCTTCCCGGTATGCAAGCCGCCTTCGAGTCCGACGCCCTGCACCTTCGTGGCCAGATCAGCTGGCGAGACGGTGATCTTTGGCAGGGAAACCTGCTCATCACCTCGAAGTTCGGGCTGGATCCGGCGCGGATGCCGCCAGGCGGCCCCGGCCGCTTCGTCTCCACCCCCAACTGCGACGTGACCCGACGGATCGCCGGGGACACCGGCTGGTGGTGGGGCGACAACTGGTCCAAGTGCTGGATGCACCTGGCCCAAATCGTTCTGGACGGGCCGACCGGGAACGTGATCGCGGAAGGACACGACCATCGCAACCTGTTCCACATGTCTCAGGATGGCGAACTGGGATTCTTCCAGTTCCCCGGATTCCTGCCCTTCCCCCGGGTGGAGTTCCAGCTGAATCCGTCTCGCGTCCTGATCATCAAAGTGGAGCTCCGTCTGGACTTCCAAATGGAAGGAAGCTCTCATATCTACTTCGGCAGTCAAATGATCGGCCAGCCGCCGCAGAGAGTCGATGTCCTCTACAAGGGCTTCCAATGGTTTATCAGGCGCCTGTGATCGATCATCGGGCGAAGCGTGGGGTTGTACGGCGACCGGTGCCATACGCCTGAAATTCACTGACAGCTTCATGCGATAGATTCGGGATTCCCCGGCGCTTTTCTTCCACGCGAACGGCGTGGGCTGTCGGACCCTGTCCAGGACGCCTCCCTCAGTGGGTGTTTGATCCCGTGGATTCCGTTTGATTTGGGCTCAGGTGTCTCGCCAGGTCGGGGTGGATTCTCCGGTGAGGCGGCGGCTCATGAGGTCGATCATCGTGATGTGGATCATGGCTTCGGAACTGGCCGGTAGGGCCTCGTAATCGCGGGCCAGGCGCCGGTGGAGCATGAACCAGCCCAGGGTGCGCTCGACCACCCAGCGGCGGGGCAGGACGGTGAAACCTCGGGCACCGGGGGTGCGGCGGACGATCTGCATGTCGATGCCGAGGGCGGCGGCATGTTCGACGAGGTGCTGGCGATAGCCGCCGTCCACCCAGGTCTTGCGGATGGTGGGGTGGGTGGCGGCGATCTGGTCGACAAGGGCGGTGCCGGCGACCGAGTCGGGTACGGAGGCCGCGGTGACCAGCACGGCCAGCAGCAGGCCGAGTGTGTCGACCACGATGCTGCGTTTGCGCCCAACGATCTTCTTGGCGGCGTCGATGCCCTGGTCGGCGACGGGTACGTCGGTGGAGGTCTTGACGCTCTGGGCGTCGATGACGCAGGCCGACGGCTCGGGCGTGCGACCCTCGGCGATGCGGACCAGGCGGTGCAGCAGGCCGCTCAGCTTGGTGAACACCCCGTCGTCGCGCCAGGCGGCGAAGTACCGGTACACGGTGGCCCAGGGCGGGTAGTCGTGCGGCAGGTAGCGCCAGGGGATGCCGGTGCGATCCACGTACAGGATCGCGTTCATGACGGCGCGCAGGTCGTGCTCGGGCGGGCGGCCGATGCCCAGGGCACGGGTGAGGCGCTCCGTGCGCCAGGCGGTCAGGATCGGTTCGATGAGCTGCCAGCGGGCATCGGACAGATCGCTGGGGTAGCGGCGGCGTTCGGTCATGACCGTGGCGTAGCGCTGTATGGGGCTGCCGGCCAGAGGCGTATCGGTCAGGTCAGGCAGATGAGGCGCCGCGGTCACCTGCCATAACAGCAGACGGCGGGCATTTTGGGATCAAACAGAAATCTGGACGCAGAAGGTGTCTGCGTGCGTCTCACCTCCCTCAGGTGGCGCACATCTGTTCCAGCGTCTCCGACGCTATCGGCGCAGAGGTCGCGAAGAACCATCATCTTTCACCGTATTTGTGGATCAAACACCCACTTACCGGCCGCGGGCTCCCGGACGACCAGCAACACCTGGCGGCGCAGCAGGTCATGGCGGGTGGCCAGATCCGTCAGGAAGGCGGCGTGTTCCTGGGCCGCGTGAGCCAGCGCCGGATGCGGGAGGTCAGGGATGTTGTCCCACAGATCGGCGATGGTTCCGCTGAGGTCGACCCGTTCGGCCCGGACCAGGATCTGCGCCGGGCCGGACAGGGAGTTGAGCCAGCGTCCGAAGACCGCGACCAGGGCGTCCTGCTCGTCTGGGGTGCGCAGGGCGAAGCTGACGGTCGACACCTCGGCGATCGCGGTGACCCCGTCCTCTCCGAGATCCACCAGACCGTCCCCGCCGACTCCCCGCGCGGGAAGTCTGAGCGGTGTAGGGGAGGGTCCGGGACGGCCGACGATCCACGCGGGTGAGGAGGGGACGTTCTCCGGTGCCGAGACCAGGCGGCTGGGCGTCCGTTGGTGCCGGATCGCGGCCAGCAGATACCGGTCCAGGCTGATGCCGTCGTGCTGACCGACCGCGAGCAGAATCCCGGTGACTGCGACCGGCAGGGCGAGCGCGGCGACCGTGGGAAGGGGCAGACGATCCCCGAAGGTCATGTAGCCCAGGTAGAGCAGACCGCCGGTGGCGCCCAGGATGAGGATCTGCCGGGCGGTGAACCCGCCCAGGATCTTGTCCTCCTGCTCGACGTCGGCGGGGATGCGAACCGGTTCGGCCCAGCTCATCGCTGGTCACCTCCTGAACGGCGGTTGCCCCTACGGCGCCGC
The DNA here is from genome assembly GCF_042893955.1 of Streptosporangium sp. NPDC001559. Taxonomy (NCBI): domain Bacteria; kingdom Bacillati; phylum Actinomycetota; class Actinomycetes; order Streptosporangiales; family Streptosporangiaceae; genus Streptosporangium; species Streptosporangium sp. NPDC001559. The sequence goes on along the minus strand of NZ_JBIAVG010000011.1, from coordinate 112,787 downwards.
GCCGGAGGTGGCGGCGGTGTACGGCGGGCGGCTCCGGGGTTCTCCGGCCACTCCGGGGTGCCGGGAACAGGAGCGCGGGGAGAGACGATCGGCCGAGCCTGGCTGCGAGAGGCGGGAGGGGTGACGGTGCCCTGATCGCGAAGCCGGTACATCTGAGCCAGGCCTGCGGGACCGTCCGCGTAGAAGGTCTCGCGTGGATGGCCGTACACGGGAGTGGATCGGGGGGGCAGGGCTCTGCGGGGGCGGTGTCGGCCGGTACTTGCCGGTGATCGGTGGTCCCGACGGCGCGTGCTTCACCGGCCCTGGTTCCCAGTCGCCGGCTCGGATCGGCTTCCGTGCCGCCACGGGGGCGTGCTTGGCGGGACCGGCTCCACCTCTGGCAGCTGATGCGGCCGTGGAGGCGGCGACCACACCGGCACCACCGGTCGCCGCTCCGGCAACGGCCTTGCCGACCAGGGCCTTCGTCGCGGCACCTCTGGCCGCGCCGGTAACCGCCTTCCGGCCGCCGCCGCGCCTGAGGTGCAGCACGTTCAGGACGGGCGAGGCGAGCTTGTAGGCGATGGCGGTCTTGACGATCCTCCCGACCATCGAGCTCCGGCTGTTGTGCGGGAGGAAGATGGCCCGGGAGACCCAGCCGGGGATGCGGACCAGGATGATCAGCAGGACCAGGGCGAGGAGGAGGTTGTACAGCTGGCCCATACTGGCCAGGCCGACGGCCTCGCGTCCATCCTGGTTGAAGAAGATCCGGACCGCCGTGACCAGGGTGAGGGACTGGCAGATCTGGATCAGTAGCAGTCCCGAGAAGCCTCGCCACCACAGCCGGGCCAGGCCTTCGGTCTGGGGGAGGGCGACGCAGGCGAGTGCGAGTGGCGCGGCGATCACCAGCACCGAGGTCAGCGCGGCGCGCAGTACGAAAGTGATCAACAGGAGCACCAGCAGGATCACCGCGACCAGAGCCAGCAGGATGTAGAAGATCTGCGAGTTGCCCGGCGGGACGATCAGGAACTTGATGGCGTTGGCGGCGCGCCGGGCGTCGAAGCCCTGCCCGAGCAGCGCGGCGGACAGGGCGTTGGCGACGTCGATGGACTTGGCCGTGATGACGAAGCCGGCATTGGCCGCCAGGGACGCCACCACCAGGCGCGGCAGGATCTCCCTGATGGCGTACCGGGACTGGACCGTCTCGTAGGTCATCGTCAGCATGCCGCCGACCACGACGAACATGACGAACGCGCCGTTGGCGATCGCGGTGGTCGCCTGACACAGATCCCAGATCCGGCCCTGCCGTTCCACGCTCGGCGTGGCCAGCAACGTCACGGCGAGCAGATCGAGCAGCGGCTTGATCGCCATGGCGACCAGGTCTGCGAACCAGGTGGTGATCGCGTTGCCGATCCAGCCACCGATACCGAAGCTGAAACCGGGGGCACTCGGCAACGGCGGCAGCCATGGCGCGTCACCCAGCGGCGACGGCGAGGGAGACGGACTGGGAGTATGGCCGGGTTCGGCCCATGCGGCAGGGGCGGCAACGACCACCGCACTCGCGGTAACGAGGGCGGTAATCCACAGGCTGTGGAAAAGTCGAACGGGCACCATGCCGTCACCCGCCGACCACGCGCTTGAGCACGTTGACGAACAACGGCGCGAGCACGGCCAGGGCGTAACCCAGCGCCGCCGCCTTCAGAGCGGCCTTGGCCTTCTGCACCTCACCGGGGTCACCCCCGGCGATGAGATAGCGCAGGCCGCCGATGGTCAACATCAGCGTCGCCAGGGTGGTGAGCAGGCTGATCAGCCAGGTCCGCAGGTTGCCGAAGACCCTGCCGAGCTGGTCGGGGTTGGAGGGCGCCGCCGCGGTGATCGCGTCGCTTTCGGCCAGTACGGCGGTCGCCGCGAAGGCGACGAGAAGGGCCACGGTCGTCGTGACGATCAGAACCTGCCTGGCCTGTCGCACCCAGGCGAGCCACGGCGGGATCGGAGGACGGTCGGGCGGCCCTTCCTCGACTGAGCTGTCCGCCGCGATTGCCGGAGCGGCAGTGGTTGACGTGGTGATTTCCGCCTGGCCGTCCAACGGCAGGGGGGTGGTGGACCGCACGGAGCCGGAGGTGGTGCCCGAGCCTCCTTTCGGATCGTGGTGACCGGAGTGCGCATCTGAGGAGCTCCGGCTCCGTGCGGTGGCTGTTGTCCCTGCCGTTCCAGGGATGTCCGTGACCACGGCGTCGAACAGCACGAGGTCCGGGTGCTTCCAGGGCGCCTGCGGCGGGGCGGCGGCACGGTACGGCAGGCGGCAGGACCCCGTCTCGACCACCCGGCGCGCGTACCGGCTACCCCGACGGGCGGCGTCACACAGGTGCGGCCGGACGTCACCCGCCTCAAGGTCGGCGGTACGGATCGCCTCGATGAAAAGGTCAGAACCTCACTGTCGACATCGGCGGCGTCACGCGCGACGTGATCACTCTTGATCTGCCCGGCGGTGCGTCGCAGCGCGGGGATCGCTACACCCACGGCTCCCACAAGCCAGGCAGGACCCTCTTGGCGGGCGCGGATCACCAGCGACCGCCAGACGACGTCGCGGGCGTGGTTGCCGAGTCTGCGGTCCATCAGCAGGTCACGCAGTTCGGGAAGGAGGATCGGCCGCTGCGGGAGTTCGGCGATGAGCCCGGTGGCATCGAGAGCGAGGCCGCCGGGCTCACGGCAAAGGAGCTGGAACATGTGCTCGGCGATGTCGAGAGGCGAGTGGCCGGCGTCTGCGTTGCGAAAGTCGATACCCATGAGATCGCTCCAGAGCGAGAAGGTTTCCGCGTCTTGAAACCTGGTATACGGACCGCCTCTGGCGAATCTCTGGCGCAGTGGAGAAAGCGCAAGAATTTCTTCGGACGCTGCTTTCTTCGAGCCTCTGGCACAGTGCGTCCCCGCTGCTCAACGCTCATGCCAGAGCACTGCCAGAGCCGCGCCAGAGGGCTTCGCCGGAGACCTGCCAGAGCGCTCTGATGCACTGGTGGCCGCATCCGAGGAACGCCCGAACGAAAATGGAGCCAAGAAATGAAACGAGCCCGCGAAATGACCTGAAGCAGGAATCGACGAACCAGCGGGCAGCCCAGGAAAGGGAGAACGCGACGCCCTTTCTGACGGTCACCTCGATCCCGGCCTCGACCGCCCGGGCGTTCATCGCCTGGTCCCACTGCAGGCTGCTGTTGCCGGGGAAGGTCGAGTTCGCCGTCGGAGTCACCACCGAGGACGGAATGCTCGTCGGAGTCGCCATCGCCGGCGAGCCGAATGAGGCCGCTCTCGACGACGGGGACACCGTCAGGCTCCTGCAGTCGGTCGTCGACGGAGCTCCCGGCGTCTATCAGCTGCTGCTGCAGGCCGCCTGGCAGGAGATCGAGACGCGGGGATACCGGCGTCTGCTCCTGAGCACCTTCACCGACGACGCCTACGCCCCCACCACCAGGACCCAGCAGGCCGGAGAGCCGCGGTGAGGGCCCCCTACTGGAGCGACGAACACGCGGAGATCTACCAGGGTGACGCGCTTGAGGTGCTCACCGAGACGCCCGACCGGTCGGTGGACTGCGTCGTCACCAGCCCGCCGTACTGGGGACTGCGGCACTACTGCGACGGCGAGTACGGCCAGGAGCCCACCCCCGAGGCGTACGTCGAAAGACTCCGCGCGACCTTCGCCGAGACCCGCCGGGTCCTGGCCGACGACGGAACCTTGTGGCTGAACCTCGGAGACTGCTACGCGGCCAACTCCGACGGCTGGGCCCGGGGCAAGGACTTCAACGACAGGCAGCCCGAGGTCCGGCCCCGGGCGAGGCTGTCGGTCCCACCCAAGAACCTGCTCGGCATGCCCTGGCGGGTCGCCTTCGCTCTCCAGCAGGACGGCTGGATCCTGCGCACTGCGCAACGCCATCGTCTGGCACAAGCCGAACGCGATGCCGCAGTCGGTCCTCGATCGCCTGTCCAACCGCTACGAACTGCTGTTCCTCCTCGTCAAGCAGCGCCGCTACCACTTCGACCTCGACCCGATCCGCCAGATCTACATCGGCGACCGGCCGCTCTCCTCCCGCGCACGCAACGGAGGTGGCAACAAGCCCAACTCGATCAAGACCCCATGGCCGCCCACCGTGCCGACCGGCAAGTACGACTCCGAGGCGGAGGTCTTCTCCGGCAGGCGCCCCGGCGCGGCGATGCGTCCCACCGGGGAGCGGCATGTTGCGGGTCACCCCAACGGCAGGAACCCCGGTGATGTGTGGTCGATCTCCACCCGCCCGCTGAAGGCCGCTCACTTCGCGGCCTTCCCCGTCGACATCCCGCTCAGAGCGATCGTGGCCGGTTGCCGCTCCGGCGGCACCGTTTTGGACCCGTTCGCCGGCAGCGGCACCACCGGCATCGCCGCCCGGCAGCTCGGTCGCCGCTTCCGTGGTATCGAGCTGAGTCCCGTCTACTGCGAGCTGGCCCGGGAGAGGTTGCTCGCTGCCGCTCTCCGGCCTCCTTCGGGAGGTGGCCAGGGTGGCTGAACGGCTACAAAGGGCCTGCTCAGGGCCTCCGGAATCCGATTCGCCGTCGTACGCTTGCGGGCCCGGAGCCGCGAACGTCTCGGGTATCCGAACGGTTCTGCCCGAGGATTCGCCGTACCTGACCCCCAGGGCGGCGGTGGCGCTGTTCCGCATCCTGATCAAGGCCTACGAGCGCCTCGCGCAGGAGACAAGCGAGCAGGAGACAGGAGAAGGGAGCTGACGTGATCGACCTGGCGTTCTGGGGCCGGTGCTCCACGGAGGACCGGCAGGACCCCGAGGCGTCCCGTGCCTGGCAGTTGAGCCGTGCCAGGACGCTCGTGGAGCCGCAGGGAGGCCGGATCACGGCGGAGTTCTTCGACGTGGACAAGTCACGGTCCATACCTCCGCTGCGACGGCCCCAGGCCGCCCTGTTGCTGGACCGGCTCGCCGACCCCGGCCGCGGTTTCGCGGCCGTCGTGGTCGGTGAGCCCCAGCGGGCGTTCTACGGCAACCAGTTCGGGCTGACCTTCCCGCTGTTCGAGCACTACGGCGTGCCGCTGTGGGTGCCCGAGGTCGGCGGCCCGATCGACCCGGCCAACGAGGCCCACGAACTGATCATGTCCATGTTCGGCGGGATCAGCAAAGGCGAACGCAATCGGATCAAGATCAGGGTGAGGACCTCCATGGCGGCGCTCGCCCAGGTCGAGGGCCGCTACCTCGGCGGTCGCTCGCCCTACGGCTACCGCCTGGTGGACCTCGGACCGCACCCGAACCCGGGCAAGGCCGCCGACGGCAAACGCCTCCGAGGTCTGGAACCGGACCCGGTGACCAGCGAGGTGGTCAGGCGAATCTTCCGGGAGTTCATCTCCGGCAAGGGCCTCTACGCCATCGCCGAGGGCCTCACCTGCGACGGTATCCCCTCCCCATCGGCGTACGACCGTTCCAGAAACCGCCACAGAGAAGGCTTGGCCTGGTCCAAGAGCGCCATCAAGGCCATTCTCACCAACCCCCGCTACACCGGCCGTCAGGTGTGGAACAAGCAGCGCAAGGACGAGGTCCTCATCGACGTCCACGACGTCGCCCTCGGCCACATGACCAAGCAGCGCTGGAACGACGCCGACCAGTGGATCTGGTCCGAGCAGATCACCCACGAGCCGTTGGTCTCCACGGAGGACTTCCAGCAGGTTCAGGCGATTCGCGCCGGTCGCGGTAGATGCGGGAATGAGGTCATCACGCACAAGCCCCATCCGACGCGCAGGCCGTACGCCCTTCGCGGAGTGCTCTTCTGCGGCTACTGCGACCGTCGTATGCAGGGGAACTGGAACAACGACCAGCCTTACTACCGCTGCCGTTACCCGGCGGAGTACGCCCTGGCCAACAAGGTCGACCATCCCAAGACGGTCTATCTCCGTGAGGTGGACGTTCTTCCTGACCTGGACAGGTGGCTGGCGAGAGAGTTCAGCGGGTCCCGGCGGGACAAGACCATCCGGCTGCTCGCCGCGTACGGCCAGCCCGAGACGGATGTGGCGGCCGAGGCGGCCCGGCGACGCGTCGCCGAATGCGATCAGAAACTCGCCCGGCATCGTGCGGCTCTGGAAGCCGGTGCAGATCCCGTTCTGGTCGCTCAGTGGATAGCCGAAACACAGGCACAGCGAGTGGCGGCCGAGGCGAACCTTCGCCAGAGAGGTGATCGTCGCCGTATGACACGAGAGGAGATCGATGCAATGGTGACCGCGATCGGGGACCTGGTGCAGGTCCTGTCCGAGGCCGACCCGAACGACAAGGCCGAGGTCTACGCGCAGATCGGCCTGCGCCTGACCTATCAACCCCAGAAAAAGCTAGTGGAGGCTCGGGTTCAACCCGGCCTCCACATGTGCGAAAGGTACGTGTCCGAGGGGGGACTTGAACCCCCATGCCCCGCAAAGGGCACTAGCACCTCAAGCTAGCGCGTCTGCCTATTCCGCCACCCGGACTTGGTGCCTGCACGCGGGACCGTCATCCCGCGTCGGCGGAATCAGGTTAGCAAACTCTTGAGCTTGCGTCATATCGGTATGCGGGCAGGTCCGCCGGGGATGCCGAGACGTGTCCGGCGGCGGCAGGATGGGAGGCGCAAGCCGTACGAGATTTAAGGAGTCGCCATGACCGCGCTCAACGGTGAGGACGAGGTCGCGGGGCTGTGCCGTGATCTGATCAGGATCGACTCGACCAACATGGGCGACAACTCGGGTCCCGGGGAACGGGCGGCGGCGGAGTACGTCGCTGAGAAGCTGGCCGAGGTCGGGCTTGAGCCGCGCGTCCTGGAATCCGACAGCCGCCGGGCGAACGTGGTCGTGCGCGTCGAGGGGGAGGACCCCTCCCGTGACGCGCTGCTCCTACACGGTCATCTCGACGTCGTCCCGTTCGACGCCGCCGACTGGACCCTCCACCCGCTCAGCGGGGAGATCGCCGACGACTGCGTCTGGGGACGCGGCGCCGTCGACATGAAGAACATGGACGCGATGATCCTCGCGGTCGTCAGGCAGCGGATCAGCGAGGGACGCAGGCCGCCGAGGGACGTGGTGCTGGCGTTCACCGCCGACGAGGAGGCGGGGGGCGAGTACGGCGCGCAGTGGCTGGCCAACGAGCACAAGGACCTCTTCGAGGGGTGCACGGAGGCGATCGGCGAGGTCGGCGGGTTCAGCGTCTCCCTCGACGACGCGCGCAGGCTCTACCTCATCGAGGCCGCGGAGAAGGGCATCGCCTGGATGCGGCTGACCGCGACCGGCAGGGCGGGGCACGGCTCCATGCTCAGCGCCGAGAACGCCGTGACCGAGCTGGCCGAGGCGGTCGGCCGTGTCGGGCGCCACCAGTGGCCGGTACGGCTGACGCGGACCGTGGAGACCTTCCTCACCGAGGCCTCCCGGGTGCTGGGGTTCGACTTCGACCCCGACGACCCCGAGGCGACCGTGGCCAAGCTGGGCCCGCTGGCCAGGATGATCGGCGCCACGCTGCGCAACACCGCCAACCCGACCATGCTCCAGGCGGGTTACAAGGCCAACGTGATCCCGCAGACCGCCACCGCGCACATCGACGGCCGCTTCCTGCCCGGTTACGAGGAGGAGTTCTTCCGGACGCTCGACGAGCTGCTCGGGCCCAACGTGACTAGGGAGTTCGTCTATCACGACGTCGCCCTGGAGACCGGGTTCGACGGGCCGCTGGTGCGGGCCATGGCCGACGCCCTGGTGGCCGAGGACCCGGGGGCGCTGGCGGTGCCGTACATGTTGTCGGGGGGGACGGACCTGAAGGCGTTCAGCATGATGGGGATGCGCGGGTTCGGGTTCGCGCCGCTCAAGCTGCCCGCCGACCTGGATTTCTCCGGGATGTTCCACGGGGTCGACGAGCGGGTGCCCGTCGACTCGCTCAAGTTCGGGGTGCGGGTGCTTGACCGTTTCCTCGACGCCTGCTGAGAGGTTCTTGGCCAAACCCTCAGGAAACCTCTCACGTTAACTCCCCGTGCTGATAGCGTAACCCTCCGTTGAGGGCCGGGCTTTGCCTTGGGCTGGTCCGGCTGGGAGCTTCGGGGAGGTTCGCGTGGCGCGTGTGCCGCATGGTCGGTGGAGGGTTCTCCCGTCCGCCGTCCAGCGCGCGTGCGTGACCGTCCCCGTTGTCCGGGCTGATCGGATGGCACGGTTCGTGGCCGGTGCCCGGACAGTCGTCAGGCGGGTTCTCGCGCTCGGCGGCGTAGTGGCCGCCGGGTGGTTGCTCGCGCTTGTCTTCGGGCTTCTCGGTGCCGCTCCGGCGGCCGCGGGCACCACCGCGGCCGCGGAGACGGCACGTCTCGACGTTCTCGATCCGGCCGCTCCCGGACCGGCCTTCCAGGCCGGTGTCTTCCCCACGGGAGGCGGCGGGTTCTCGGTGTCAGGAGACGCCGAGGCCATGGCGGGGCGGGGTGTGGACGGGCTCACCAGCCAGTCGAAGCCTGCTTTCCCGGCCCCCGCGTCGGCCGACCACAACTCGGGCGCGAACGGTTTCGTGCCCCAGGGCGGTGGCGGTTCCGGCCTTTCCTGGCCGGGCGCGGGGGACGTCACCCGGTTCGTTCACGACCCTCGGGTGACGGCGCGGCGTGCCCCTGCGGCCCGCGCGTTCCCCCCGGTCGTCCGCACAGCGGCGGACGACCCCTCCATCTCCCCTGACTGAGTTCCCCGGGCTCCTTCCGGGCTCCTCACGCGCTCATGCCGGGCGCCGGCCTGGTGGCCGGGAACTCCGATCATTCCGCCGGAGAACACACATCCCTCGTGACGGTCGCTGCCGCACGGGCGCTCAGCCGACCCCGCACGGCCTCCAGCCGATCACGAAATATCCGGCATTTCCCCATTAAGCACTGATAAATAATCGCATAGGAGCATAAACAATGCGTATGTGGGTCAAGGGCACCGCCCCGGCGGCACTGCTCGCGCTGGGCGTCATGTCCCTGGGCAGCGGTACGGCCTTCGCCGACACCGACGGTGGGCACTCGGTCGGCGGCGGCAACCAGATCCAGGCTCCCATCACCCTGCCCGTCGACATCAGCGGGAACGCCGCGACCGTCGGAGGCAAGTCGACCGCGGTGTCCCAGGGTGGCGCCTCGGCCACCGAGAAGGGCGGCATCCCCGGCAAGACCTCGGGCAGGTCGTCCGTGCTCGGCGGCAACCAGGTCAACGCGCCGGTGACCGCTCCCGTCAACGCCTGCGGCAACGCCGCCTCGATCATCGGCGGCTCCGTGGCGGCCTGCCGGGGCGGTGCCTCCGTCGTCAAGCGGGGCCGGGGCGCCGGCGGGGCCGGTGGCAACCGTACCGATGGGACCTCCAGCGTCCTGGGCGGCAACCAGGTGACGGCGCCGGTGACGGCGCCGGCCAACGTCTGCGGCAACGCGATCGCGATCTTCGGTGACACGGTCGCGGGCTGCCGGGGCGGCGCCTCCGTGATCGGGTCCGGCGGCCGTGGCGGGGCGGGCGGCAACACCACCTCGGGCAGGTCGTCGGTGCTCGGCGGCAACCAGGTGACGGCGCCGGTGACGGCGCCGGCGAACGTCTGCGGTCTCGCGGTCGGGGCGGTCGGCAACGCCTTCTCCGGCTGCACGGGCGGTGCCGAGGTCCCCGGCGCCCCCGCCCGTCCGAACACCGGCTACGCGGGCGCCGGCCGTCCCGGAGCGGGCGGCAACACGGCCTCCGGCACCTCCGGTGTGGCGGCGGGCAACCAGGTCACGGCGCCGATCACGGCCCCGGTGAACGTCTGTGGCACGGCGGTCGCGGTGGCGGGCGACGCAGCCGCGGGCTGTGTCGGCGGCTCCTCGATCAACGGATTCGGCGCGGGGCGGGGCGCGGGCGGCAACACGACCTCCGGCAGGTCCGGTGTGGTGGCGGGCAACCAGGTCACGGCGCCGGTCGCGGCCCCGGTGAACGTGTGCGGTACGGCGGTCGCGGTGGCGGGCGACGCCTTCGCCGGGTGCCGGGGCGGTTCCTCGGCCGGCGACGGTTACGGCCGGGGCGCGGGTGGCAACCGTACCGACGGGACCTCCGGTGTGGCGGCGGGCAACCAGGTGACGGCGCCGGTCGCGGCCCCGGTGAACGCGTGCGGCAACGCGGTCGCCGCCCTCGGTGACGCCGCCGCGGGCTGCCTCGGTGGTTCCCGGGTGGGGAACCCGGTCGGTTCTGTCGCCGGGGTGCCCGTCGGGGCGCATCAGGCGTGGCGGGCCTACGGCAAGGGGAACCCCCCGGCTCCCGCCGCGCCCCCGGCCGTACCCCCGGCTGTGGCCCCCAGGGTCGTCGGAGGGCTGCTGTCCGTGCTTCCCGCCCCGGTCAAGGGGCTGATCGGCCGCGTCAAGGGAGTTCTGCCCACGCTGCCTCAGACGCCGGTCGGTTCGCGCCCGCGTCCGGCCTCCGCCGGTCTCGTGGACGGCCTCCTCGGCAGGGGCGGGATCGTGGGGGTGACCCGTACCTCCCAGTCGGCGCCCCAGGCGGTACCTCAGTCGGCGCCCCGGCCCGCGCAGGGGAAGGGCGGTTCGCTGCTGGGCGGCAAGGACCTGCCCGTCGACGCCGGACTGCCGGTCGGCCTGATGAGCGCCGCCCAGCCGATCGGGGTGACCGGGATGAACTCGGGCTCGCTCTTCGCGCTGCTTCTCGGGGCCATGGCCGCCGCCTCCGCCGCTCTCTTCGTGACCGCGCGCCGTATCCGCTTCGCCAAGAAGTAAGGCGTTAGTAACCCTCTAGACATGTCTCCTCCGATCATCTGTGGGAGACGCCAGACGCTTCGCGGATGACGGGGGAGATCGACGATCTTCGTTCATCGAGCGGGGCACAGGAGCTTTGCCCGCTCCGGGGGCGCGGCCCGGGGCGGGCAAGGCCATGTCGAAAGCCGTGGAGGGTCATGGCCGAAAGCCATGACAGAGGTCACATTGTCCTGGTCACACGTATGATCTTGCGACGCAGGCGGATGTCACGGCGGCCGTCGGGATACAGTCGCAGACGGTCGAGTTCCCAGTCGCCGTATTCTGCATGTTCGGTCAGTATCCTCCGGGCCACGTCCCGGGAGGTGCCACGCGGAAGATGGAGAACCAAGTAGGAGTAGTCGAGCACAGCGATTAGTCTCCGAGGGTGTGCAGGGGACGTCGGCTCCCATAGGGCTTTATTGTGCGTCCTTGCGGCTTTACTTGGAGTGTGCCCGATGCGGATCGGGTAACCCGAGTGGAAGTGAACGGGGAACGAATGGGAACAGCGAGGTAGGAAGCAGCGTGCCAGCCAAGAACGGCAACGTCGGCGGAACCCGCCTGGTGATCGTCGAGTCGCCCTCCAAGGCGAAGACCATCGCTGGGTACCTCGGCCGTGGCTACGTCGTGGAGTCCAGCATCGGACACATTCGCGACCTCCCCGAGAAGGCCGACGACATCCCGGAGAAGTACAAGGGCGAGCCGTGGGCCCGTCTGGGCGTCAACGTGAACCACGAGTTCGAGCCGCTCTACGTCGTCAACCCCGACAAGAAGTCACAGGTGAGCAAGCTCAAGCAGCTGCTCAAGGACGCCGACGAGCTCTACCTCGCCACCGACGAGGACCGCGAGGGCGAGGCGATCGCCTGGCATCTGCGCGAGGTGCTCAACCCCAAGGTCCCGGTTCACCGCATGGTCTTCCACGAGATCACCCCGAGGGCGATCCAGGAGGCCGTCGCCAACCCGCGCGCCCTGAACCTGCGTCTGGTCGACGCCCAGGAGACCCGGCGCATCCTCGACCGTCTCTACGGCTACGAGGTCAGCCCGGTCCTGTGGAAGAAGGTCAAGCCCCGCCTGTCCGCCGGTCGCGTGCAGTCCGTGGCGACCCGGCTGGTCGTCGAGCGGGAGCGTGAGCGCCTGGCGTTCACCAGCGCGAGCTACTGGGACCTGCAGGCGCTGTTCGACACCGGCCGTGACGAGGTTCCCCACGAGTTCACCGCCGCGCTGACCGGCGTCGAGGGCAAGCGCGTCGCCCAGGGACGCGACTTCGCCAGCAACGGCACCCTCAAGACCGCGGGCGTCCTCCACCTGGACGAGGAGGCCGCGCGGGCACTGGCGGGCAGACTGGCCGGCACGGCCTACACGGTCGCCTCGGTGGAGCGCAAGCCGTACACCCGCAAGCCGTACGCGCCGTTCAGGACGACGACGCTGCAGCAGGAGGCGAGCAGGAAGCTGGGCTTCTCCGCGAAGTCCACCATGCAGGTCGCCCAGCGCCTCTACGAGAACGGCTTCATCACCTACATGCGAACCGACAGCATCACGCTGTCGGAGACCGCCGTCGCCGCCGCCCGCAGCCAGGCCATCAAGTTGTACGGCTCCGCCTACGTGCCGGACAAGCCCAGGGTCTACACCAGCAAGGTGAAGAACGCCCAGGAGGCGCACGAGGCGATCCGCCCCTCGGGGGAGGAGTTCCGCACCCCCGGCGAGACCGGGCTGACCGGCGACATGTTCCGGCTGTACGAGCTGATCTGGCAGCGGACCGTCTCCTCCCAGATGAAGGACGCGGTCGGCGAGTCGATCAACGTCAAGGTGACGGGGACGTCCAGCTCCGGTGAGCGGGTCGAGTTCTCCGCCACCGGCCGGACGATCACCTTCCACGGCTTCCTGAAGGCCTACGTCGAGGGAGCCGACGACCCGGCGACCGACCGCGACGACTCCGAGAAGCGGCTGCCGACCCTGACCGAGGGCGACCGTCTCACCGCGGCCGAGCTCAACGTGCTGGCGCACGCGACCAAGCCGCCCGCCCGTTACACCGAGGCCTCGCTCGTCAAGGAGCTTGAGGACCGGGAGATCGGCCGTCCGTCGACCTACGCCTCGATCATCGGAACGATCCTGGACCGTGGCTACGTCTTCAAGAAGGGCACGGCGCTGGTGCCGTCCTTCCTGGCGTTCGCGGTGGTCAACCTGCTCGAACAGCACTTCGGGCACCTCGTCGACTACGACTTCACCGCCGACATGGAGAAGGTCCTCGACGACATCGCCAACGACCGGGCCGAGCGGGTCCCCGAGCTGCGGCGCTTCTACTACGGCGCCGAGGGTGACGAGGGCCTGAAGGTCCTGGTCACCGAGCTGGGGGAGATCGACGCCAAGGAGATCAGCTCCTTCCCGATCCGGGGCACCGACATCATGATCCGGGTCGGCCGCTACGGTCCTTATCTCGACCGTGACGGCGCCAGGGTGAACGTCCCGGAGGACCTCGCCCCCGACGAGCTGACCGCGCAGATGGCCGAGGAGCTGTTCGCCCGGCCGTCCGGGGTCAGGGAGCTGGGCAAGGACCCGGTCACCGGCAACGTGATCGTGGCCAAGGACGGCCGCTACGGCCCCTACGTGACCGAGATCCTCCCCGAGGTGGAGGAGCCTCCCGCCGAGGGGAAGAAGCGCACCAAGAAGGCCGACGCGCCCAAGCCGCGCATCGAGTCGCTGCTGAAGAGCATGACCCTGGACACCGTCACCCTGGACGACGCCCTGCGCCTGCTCTCGCTGCCCAGAAGTCTGGGCGAGCTCGACGGCCAGGTGGTCACGGTGCAGAACGGCAGGTTCGGGCCCTACGTGAAGAAGGGCACCGACTCCCGCTCGCTGGCGTCCGAGGAGGAGATGTTCACGGTCACCCTGGAACAGGCCGAGGCGCTGTTCGCCCAGCCCAAGGCCCGCGGCAGGGGCAGGGCCGCCGCGGCTCCCCCGCTGCGTGAGCTGGGTGAGGACCCGGTCTCCAAGAAGCCGATCGTGGTCAAGGAGGGGCGTTTCGGCCCGTACGTGACCGACGGTGAGACCAACGCCTCCCTCCGCAAGGGTGACGAGGTCGAGCAGATCACCACCGAGCGCGCCGCCGAGCTGCTCGCCGACCGCCGCGCCCGTGGCCCGGCGCCGAAGAAGCGCACCACCTCCAGGGCGAAGGCCAAGGCCTGACGTTCGTTCCCGCCCGGGGCCCCGATTTCCGGGGTCCCGGGCGTTTTTTCGTGGTTTTCACGGAACGCATCCGGGTTGGTAAGCGTTCTTGGAAACGAGCCGGGTACGGCGAGCGGACGCGAAAGAAAGCGAGTCGTGGCGGCGATGGGCTTCGTGGTGCTGATCGTCCTGATGACCACCCTCGTCCACTACTACCTGTGGCGCCGTCTCGTCCGGGCGACCACCGCCCCGGGGCCGCTCCGCAGGGCGCTCACCTGGGCGACGGTCGCGCTGGGAGCGCTCATCCCCGTCACGCTCGTCGGCTCCCACAGCGACTGGGGGCGTTTCCTGGTGTGGCCGGGGTTCCTGTGGCTGGCGGTGATGTACTACCTGGCCGTGTTCCTCGTGGTGCTCGAGGTGCCCAGGGCGGTCGCGCTGGCCGTACTGCGGCGGCGGGCGCCCGCGAGAACCGTCCCCGTGCTCGTCGGGGCTCCCGAACCTCCCAATGAGGAGCCTTCCACTGAGGAGCCCAAGAGGGAGGCGATGAACCGCAGGGACTTCGTCGCCCGTACGGCCGCCGCCGTCGCCGGGGCCGGGGCGCTCGTCACGGTCGGGACGGGCGTGCGCACCGCCCTCGGCGACCCGTTGATCGAGCGGGTGAGCGTGGCGCTGCCCGGCCTCGACCCGCGTCTGGGCGGGCTGCGCCTGGCCGTGGTCAGTGACATCCACCTCGGTCCGCTCACCGGCCTCGGGCACACCGAGCGCATCGTCCGCATGATCAACGGGCTCCAGGCCGACGTGGTGGCCGTCGTGGGTGACCTGGTCGACGGCACGGTCGCCGAGCTCGGTCCGCTGGCCAGGCCGCTGCGGAGCCTGGAGTCGCGCCACGGCGCCTACTTCGTCACCGGCAACCACGAGTACTACACCGCCAACGGCCCCGACGAGTGGGTCGAGGAGCTCCGTGACCTGGGGGTCCGTCCGCTGCGGAACGAGCGGGTCGAGATCACCCACGCGGGAGCCGTACTCGACCTGGCGGGGGTCGACGACGTCGCGGGGGCCGCGGGCGGGGGCGGGCCCGACTTCGAGCGGACCTTCGGCGGGCGGGACCCGGGGCGCTCGACCGTCCTGCTGGCCCACCAGCCGGTGCAGGCCGTACAGGCGGCGAAGTACGGCGTGGACCTGCAGCTTTCCGGGCACACCCACGGCGGGCAGATGGTGCCCTTCAACCTGATCGTCCCGTTCCAGCAGCCCATGGTCTCCGGCCTCGGCGAGGTCGACGGCACCCAGGTCTACGTCACCAGGGGAGCGGGTTTCTGGGGGCCGCCGGTCAGGGTCGGGGCCCCGCCTGAGATCACCCTGCTCGAACTCCGCCCGGGAGACCGGCGGAAGGCGGGGTGAACCGACCGGTTTTCCTGCCGCCTCCGCTGCGCGGGCCGGGCCGTACGTACTAACCTCAGGCGACGAACGGCCTGGCACATCGCCTGGTCCCGTGTCTTCCCCCGCCCGGCGAACACCTGGATACGCTGACATCATGACCACCCCTGGCCGGAACACCGCGCGTCGCAAGCCTCCCCACGTGCTGGCCAACGCGCCGTTCCGCAAGCTGTGGACGGCCATGTCGGTGTGCAGCCTCGGTGACTGGCTCAACCTCATCGCGCTGACCGCCCTGGCGGGCAACCTCACGGCCGGGTCCGGCTACCGGATCCAGAGCTTCGCGATCGGCGGCGTCTTCGTGGCGAAGATGCTCCCGGCGATCCTGCTCGGCCCGCTCGCGGGCGCGTTCGCCGACCGGTTCGACCGCAGGCTGACGATGGTCGCGGCCGACGTGGCGCGCTTCGCGCTGGTGCTGTCGATCCCGCTGGTCGGCAACTACCAGTGGATCATCGTCGCCACGTTCCTGGTCGAGTGCGTCAACCTGTTCTGGGTCCCGGCGAAGGATGCCACGGTGCCGAACCTGGTGCCCAAGGAGCGCCTGGAGGCCGCCAACCAGCTCAACCTGCTCGTCACGTACGGCACGGCCCCCATCGCCGCGCTGCTGTTCGCGGTGCTGTCCTTCACCACCGACCTGCTGGGCGCCTTCGTGCCCTCTCTCGCGGACACCTCGCTGGCGTTGTTCGTCAACTCCCTGGCCTATCTGGTCTCGGCCGTCATCATCTTCACCCTCAGGGAGATCCCGAAGACGACCTCTCCGATCGTCAAGGTCGCCACGCCCTCGGTGCTGCGGCAGATTGTGGACGGCTGGCGCTTCGTCGGCCGCGACAGGCTGGTCCGCGGTCTGATCACCGGCATGATCGGCGCGTTCGCCGCCGGAGGCGCGGTGGTCGGGGTGGCCAAGCTCTACGTGCGGGCGCTCGGCGGTGGCGACCCGGCCTACGGTGTGATGTTCGGCGCGGTCTTCCTCGGTATGGCGGCGGGCATGTTCTTCGGTCCCCGGATGCTGCGGGAGCTGTCCCGGCGCAGGCTGTTCGGGCTGTCGATCATCGGAGCCGGGGTGGTGCTGGCCGCGGTCGCGCTGGTGCACAACCTGGCGATCGTCGTCATGCTCACCACGCTGCTGGGGGCGTGCGCGGGAACGGCCTGGATCATCGGCTACACCATGATCGGCCTGGAGGTCGAGGACGGGCTGCGGGGCCGTACGTTCTCCTTCCTGCAGTCGCTGGCCAGGGTCACGCTGCTGCTGGTCGTCGCGGTGGTACCGACGCTGGCCGGCCTGTTCGGCACCCACGAGTTCGTCTTCCGCAGGGAGACGGTCTACGTGTTCGACGGCTCCAACCTGGTGCTGCTGATCGGCGCGCTGCTCGCGGTGACCGTCGGCTTCCTCGCGCTGCGGCAGATGGACGACCGTCCCGGCATGTCGGTCCTGGCCGACCTGGTCGCGGCGCTGCGAGGGCACGGCAGCCCGGTGCCGGACGGCGCCGGGCACCCGAAGGGGGTGTTCGTCGCCTTCGAGGGCGGCGAGGGGTCGGGCAAGACCACCCAGTCCCGGCTGCTGGCGATCTGGCTGCGGGACCAGGGCTTCGACGTCGTGCAGACCAGGGAGCCCGGCTCGACCAAGGTGGGGATGCGCCTGCGCGCGATCCTGCTCGACGCCGTGCACCAGGGGCTCTCGGCCAGGTCGGAGGCGTTGCTGTACGCCGCGGACCGGGCCGAGCACGTGGAGAAGGTCATCCGTCCCGCCCTCGACCGGGGCGCCCTGGTGATCTCCGACCGCTACGTCGACTCCTCGCTGGCCTACCAGGGCGCGGGGCGGGCGCTCGACCAGGCGGAGGTCGAGCGGCTCAACAGGTGGGCGACGGGCGGGCTCGTCCCCGATCTGACCGTGCTCATCGACACCCCGCCCTCGGTCGGGCTGGCCCGGCTCGGCGGGGCCGCCGACCGGATCGAGTCGGAGCCGATGGAGTTCCACGAGCGGGTGCGGCGCGAGTTCCGCGCGCTGGCCGCGGCCGAGCCCGAGCGCTATCTGGTCCTCGACGGGACGCTTCCCCAGGAGCGGATCTCCCAGCTCATCCACGACCGGATGCGCGAGATGCTGCCCGACCCGGTGCCGCAGGAGGCGGAGGACGCCACGGGGACCATCCCCGTCATCCGTGACTGATCCCGGCGGTAGGTTGATGACGTGGGTGTCTTCGATGACCTTGTGGGCCAGGAGCAGGCGGCCCTGACGCTGCGCCGCGCCGCCGTGGCGGGGGCCGAGCTCCTGGCGGGCGGGCGCGGAGCGGGGATGACCCACGCGTGGCTGTTCACCGGCCCGCCCGGGTCGGGCAGGGAGGAGGCGGCCAGGGCCTTCGCCGCCGCGCTCTTCTGCAAGGACCAGGGGTGCGGCCACTGCGACATGTGCCACCAGGTGGCCGTCGGCTCCCACCCGGACCTGGAGACGGTACGGCCTCAGGGGCTGTCGTACGGCATCAAGGACACCCGTCAGCTCATCCTGCGCGCGGCCGGGGCGCCGACCCTGGGCCGCTGGCGCGTCGTGCTGTTCGAGGACGCGGACCGTGCCACGGAGGGCGCCTCGAACGCGCTGCTCAAGGCGATCGAGGAGCCACCGCCGAGGACCGTCTGGCTGCTGTGCGCGCCCGCCCCCGACGACATGATGATCACCATCAGGTCGCGTTGCCGTCAGGTCACGCTCGTCACCCCGCCGACCTCCGCGGTCGCCCACGTGCTGGCCACCCGGGAGAACGTGCCGCCCGCCACGGCGGAGTTCGCCGCGAGGGCCGCCCAGGGGCACATCGACAGAGCCCGCAGGCTGGCGCTGGACGAGGAGGCGCGTAAGCGCCGGGACGCGGTGCTGTCCATCCCCAGGTCGCTGACCGGCGTCGCCGAGTGCGTCACGGCCGCCGAACGGCTGGTGAAGACCGCCGAGGAGGAGGCCGCCGCGGTCACCGCGACCCTGAACGAGTCCGAGGTCGCCGAGCTGCGGAAGATCTACGGTGAGGGCTCCTCGGGCAAGGGGCTCAACAAGGGGCTCATCCGGGGCGGGGCCGGCGCGCTCAAGGACCTGGAGGATCGGCAGAAGTCCCGGGCGACCAGGACCAAGCGCGACGTCATCGACACGGCCCTGCTCGACCTGGTCGCGTTCTACCGGGACGTGCTGGCCGTACAGTTCGGGGCGCATGTCGAGCTGGCCAACGAGGACCGCAGGGACGACCTCGAAGGGCTGGCCCGCTCCTCGACGCCGGAGGACACCCTGCGCAGGATCGACGCGATCATGCGGTGCCGGGAGCGGCTGGCCGCCAACGTCAACCCGCAGATGGCCGTGGAGGCGATGACGCTCTCCCTGCGGCGTCCAGTCGCCTGATTTTTCGGACTTTTCACCACCTGTAAGCAACCTTACGGGTGGGTTTCGGCGTCTCTTGGGCATGCAGGTCGGGATGAAACCCCGCCCGGGACGGCCCGCCTCCCTGTGGCCTCGCTCACGCTCGCCGGGCGTGAGCCTGCCAAGGACGTGCGAGAACGTCCGGCGCGCGGGGAGCGGGTGCCGCCCGGTGAGGAACGGTTCCTAGATCGGATGGAACCATTCCAGGCTAATTCCCCTCAAAGTTGGGGTGTGCATCGTTAGAATTCCCAGCAAATTTCGATGCATTCGTTATAAAACTACCGAACATGTCCTGTTCGACGGGGATGGACAGGGAAGGACCGGGGGACTCTTGGTCAGCATGGGATCGCGGGGGGACGTGACGGCGCCAGGGGGCAGGCGGGCCGTCACCAGCCGCGTGAGAGACGACGACACGCTGCGGATCGAGTGGCCGGGGCAGACCGCTCCGGCCGACGACGCGGAGATCGTTCTGCGGCACGCGGAGACAGGGGAGGAACGTTCCGGGACGGACCTGGCAGGTCTGCGGGCCGGGATATGGCTGGCCTCCCACCGAGGGGAGCCGCTGGCCACCGACGACCCCGGTTTCTCCCTCGACGACCTGGTCGCCTACGCGGGAACCCCCCGTGACCGGGAGGTCAGGGCCTTCCGTACGTCGGCGGGAATCCTCGCCCTGACCGTCCGCGAGGTCGAACCGTACGTCGAGGTCACCGGGGTCGTCGCCGACGGCGGGGCGATCGAGGTCGAGGGCCTGGTCGCCTACGGCGAGCCGTACGAGGGGGCGGCCAGGCTCGTGGCCGTGCCGCGCAAGGGGACCGAACCGGTGAGCGGACCGGCCATCTTCGGAGGACGGCGCTTCGGCGGCAGCGTCCTGATCGAACCGATGGCCGACGGCCAGGCGCGTAAGCGCGTCTTCTGGGACCTGCACGCCGAGATCGCGGGAGTACGGCTGCCGCTGGCCGCCCGGCTCGACGACGTCGCCGACAAGAAGACCAAGGTGCGCTTCCCCGCCCAGCACGTGGGCCGGATCAGGGTCAGGCCGTACTACACCGACAGCGACAGCCTGGCCGTCGCCTTCAGCGTCGAGGAGGAGGCCGCGTGAAGGTCTCCTACCTGATCCTCAACGCCTACGGCATGGGGGGCACGATCCGTGCCACCTTCGACCTGGCGACCGAGATGTCCGAACGGCACGACGTCGAGGTGATCAGCGTCTTCCAGCACGCCGACCGGCCCTTCCTGCCGCTGGGGGAGAAGGTCAGGCTGCGTTCGCTGGTCGACCTGCGGCCGGGGGCACGGGTCCGCTGGCCGTACACGAAGCGGGCCGAGCGGCTGAGCGCGATGGAGAGCACGCTCGTCCACCCCGAGGAGCGCGCCTACCCCTCCTTCACCGCCTGGAGCGACGAGGTGCTCAGGCGGGAGCTGCGGCGGCTGCGCACCGACGTGCTCGTCACCACCAGGGCCGGACTGAACATCATGGCCGCCAGGTTCGCCCGCAGAGGGGTCGTGAGGATCGCCCAGGAGCACCTGCACTTCGAGGCGCACAAGCCCGGAATCTTCGAGGAGATCCGGCAGTGGTACCCCAGGCTTGACGCGGTCGTCACCCTCACCGAGGCCGACGAACGCGACTACCGCGCCATGCTCGGCCAGGCGGCGACCCGGGTCTACACCATCGGCAACGGCCTGGCCGGAGGGGCGCGCCCGCGTTCGAAGCAGGACAACCGCATCGTGCTGGCCGCGGGGAGACTGGTGCCGGTCAAGGGCTACGACCGGTTGCTGAAGGCCTTCGCCCAGGTGATCACGAAACGCCCCGACTGGAAGCTGCGCATCTACGGCGAGGGCCGGATCGCCGACAAGCTGATGAAGACGTCCGTCAAACTGCGCCTGCACAACAACGTCATGTTCATGGGGCCGACGGACGACATCGAGGGAGAACTCGCCAAGGCCTCGATCCACGCGGTCAGCTCCCGCTTCGAGGGCTTCGGCATGACGATCATCGAGGCGTTCGCCTGTGGCGTCCCGGTGGTCAGCTTCGACTGCCCCCGGGGCCCCCGGGAGATCATCACCTCCGGCCATGACGGGCTGCTGGTCCCGCCCGACGACGTGGACGCCCTCGCCGAGGGACTGCTGGAGATGATCGACGACGAGGAGGGCAGGCTCAGGATGGCCGCCAACGCCCTGCGGACGGCGGAGAAGTACGACATCTCCACGATCTCCGCCCGCTGGGAGCGGGCCTTCGCCGACCTCACGCACTGAGGTTTCCCGGCGGCAGAAGCAGCGGATCCCGCTCCGAAGCGTCTCTGTGATGTGAAGGCCGAACTGCTCTCCCACAGAGAGCCAACGATCAGGGACGGCACCGACATCGCGGCGTTGTTCGCCGACCACCATCTCGGGCTGGTACGGCTCGCGCTGCTCATGGTCGGCGACCAGCCCACGGCCGAGGACGTCGTGCAGGAGGCGTTCGCCCGCACCCACGCGGGCAGACGCCGCCTGCGCGACCCCGGACGCGCGCTGGCCTACGTCCGCTCCGCGGTGCTCAACGGTTGCCGTTCCGTGCTGAGACGCAGGGCCGTGGCGTGGCGGCGGGCCATGCCGTACGAGCCGCCCGTCTGGTCGGCGGAGCACGCGGCGCTGCTGGGCGAGGAACGTCGTGAGGCGCTCCAGGCCCTGCTCAGGCTGCCCAGGAGGCAGCGGGAGGCGCTCACGCTGCGCTACTACCTCGACCTGTCGGACACGGAGATCGCCGAGACCATGGGCGTCGGCGCGAGCACGGTCCGGTCGACCATCACGCGCGGGCTGGCCGCCCTCGCCAGAGCCCTCGGTGACCCCGGAGCGCCCGGAGCATCCGGAGCGTCCGGAACCCCGGAAAGTCCTGGAGACCTTGGAGACCTTGGAGAGCAGTCATGACCGAGACGGAGAACCGCCTGCGGGACGCCCTGTCCGCCGCCGCCTCGACCGCCGTGGACGTCCGCCCGCTGACCGTGCCTTCGCGACGCCGCAGGCGGTGGACGGTCCCGGTCGCGGTTGTCGCCGCCGCCGCGTCCGTCGCCGTGTTCCTGACGGTACGGGTCACCGCCGCTCTGTCTTCTCCCGACCGGAGCGAGGTCGTCGCCATGTCCGTGGGGACTCTGGACGAGTCCGGTACGCCGAGCGTCAACGTCTTCCTGTGTCTCAGCGGTGATACAACCGTGTACCCGGGATGCGCGGGAGGGAAGGCGACCGAGACGGAGAAGGCCGGCATCCAGCGGGCGCTTCAGGGGCGGCCCGAGGTGGGGAGCGTCTCCTTCAGGGACCAACGGACGGCCTACGAGGGCTTCCAGCGGGAGTACAAGGACAAAAACCCTGTTCTTCTGAAGGCCGTGAAGATCACGGATATGCCGGAAGCCTTCATCGTCCAGGTCAGGCCGGACGCGGACCGGGCGGCGGTGCTCGGAGCCGTGAGCGAACTACCCGGGGTGGCCGTCGCCGTGGACGCCGTGTGCCTCCGCGAACGCGCCTCCCTGCGGTCGGTCATCATCCACACGCTCTTCGGGGACGAGGACGAACCGTCGTGCTCGGTGAAGGGCAGGGGCAGGTAACCCGAGCTTGGGAGTCCACAGGGACGGTCGTGACGCGTAGGGTGACTGGCGTGGGCGCTTAGCCGTACCCCCAGCCGCCTGGAGCCATATGAGCATGATCATGGCCGTGAGCTTCACCCGATACGGCCGTCTGTACTACCTCGATCCGGGCGGTCACAGCCCCAAGGTCGGCGACAAGGTGCTGGTTCCGACCGACGCCGGCCCCGAGGTCGCCGAGTGCGTCTGGGCGCCGCAGTGGACGAGTGAGGAGATCGACGGCCTGCCGGTGTGCGAGGGCCTCGCCGGGGAGGAACACCTGACCCGAGACGAGACCAACAGACGTCGGCGGGCCGAGGCCAGGAGCGTCGCCAAACGGCTGATCAGGCGGCACGAGCTGCCCATGAAGGTCGTCGGAGTCGACTATCTCGACACGGACAACGTCTACACCGTCTACTTCTCCGCCCCCCACCGGGTGGACTTCCGGCTCCTCGTCCGCGACCTGGCCAGGAACCTGCGGGCCCGTGTCGAGCTGCGCCAGATCGGCCCCCGCGACGAGGCCCGGCTGCAGGGCGGGATCGGTCCCTGCGGCCGTGACCTGTGCTGCGCGACCTTCCTGAAGGACTTCGAGCCGGTCTCGGTACGGATGGCCAAGGACCAGGAGCTGCCGGTCAACCCGATGCGCATCGCCGGGGCGTGCGGGCGGCTGATGTGCTGCCTGAAATACGAACACCCCCTCTACACCGAGGCGCAGAGCAGAATGCCCAAGGTCGGGGCGAAGGTGGACACCGAGCAGGGTCCGGGAACCGTGGTCGGGCGCAACGTCCCCTCCGACTCGGTGGTCGTCCGCCTCGACGACGGCGGCCGTCGCTGCGCCTGCCCGTCCGCCTCCGTCTGTTCCCCGAGAAAACAACACGACGCCGCCTACGGCGACTCGCAGTAGGATCCGAACGTCTCGCGCGTGACCTCGCACGCCCTGACCCAGAAGGATGAGGCGAGTGGTCACACCGCACAGGTACCGCCGTACGGCCGTCGCGTTCGCGGCGCTGACGTTGTTCGCGACGGCTTGTTCGGGGGTGGACGCCCGCGACGGCCGTGACGCCGGTGCCGCTCGTGACGGCGGTGCCGCTCGTGACGGCGGGGCGGCCACCTCACTCGCGTGGACCTCCTGCGGCGGTGGCTACGAGTGCGCCAAGCTGGGGGTCCCCCTCGACTACGCCAAGCCGGACGGCGAGAAGATCGAGATCAGCGTCATCCGGCTGCCCGCGAAGGGCAAGCGGGTCGGCTCCATCCTGATCAACCCCGGTGGTCCCGGCGCCTCGGGCGTCGAGTACGCGCGCAACGCCCAGTCGGTGCTGAGCGACGCCGTACGGGAGAGGTTCGACGTGGTGGGCTTCGACCCACGCGGGGTCGGCGGCTCCGCACCCGTGCGCTGCCTGTCGTCGAAGGAACTGGACGACTACACCGGTCTGGACGGCTCACCCGACTCCCCAGAGGAGATCGCGGCCCTGGAGAAGGGCGCGCGCGCCTACGTCGCCGGATGCCAGGCCCGCTCGGGCAAGCTCCTGCCGTACGTCGGCACCACCAACGCGGCCAAGGACATGGACCTGCTGCGCGCGGCCCTCGGCGACGAACGCCTCACCTACCTCGGCAAGTCGTACGGCACGCAACTCGGCGCGGTCTACGCCGACCTGTTCCCCAAGCGGGTGCGAGCCCTCGTGCTGGACGGCGCCGTCGATCCATCGCTCACCCCGGTGGAGATGAACGTCACCCAGGCCCGCGGCTTCGAGGTGGCCCTCGACGCCTTCCTGAAGAACTGTCTCACCGCGCCCGACTGCCCCTTCCAGGGCACCGTGGCCTCCGCCCGGAAGCAGATCGCCGACCTGCTGAGCCGCGCGGACCGGCAGCCGCTCACCAACAGGACCGACAGCCGCGCGATCGGCGAGTCGTGGACCGTCCTCGGCCTGGTCACCCCGCTCTACGAACGGCAGGCGTGGCCGATTCTGCGCCGTGCGCTCACCGACGCCCAACGTGGCGACGGGACCACCCTGCTGCGCCTGGCCGACCTGCTGGTCAACCGTGACCGGAACGGCGAGTACGCCAACCAGACCGAGGCGAACACCGCCATCAACTGCGTCGACTCCGCCTTCCCCAGGGGTTCGACCGAGTTCGCCGCCGCGGCGCGCGAGTCGCTCAAGGACGCTCCCCTGTTCGGGCCGTACATCATGTGGGGGACGCTGGCCTGCGCCTACTGGCCGATCGAACCGGCCCCCAAGGAGAAGATCGACGCTCCGGGGGCCGCGCCCATCCTGGTCGTGGGGACCGAGCGTGACCCGGCGACGCCGTACGAGTGGGCCAAGGCCCTGGCGAGCGAGCTCTCCTCGGGCGTCCTGGTCGACTTCGACGGCGACGGTCACACGGCCTACCGCAGTGGTTCGTCCTGTGTGGACCGTCTGGTCGACGACTATCTGATCAACCTGACCGTTCCCGAGGACGGCGTCCGCTGCCCGAAGATCGACTGACACGGTGGAGCACAAACCCCCGCGAAGCCTGTAGACTGCCGTAGGTCGCGTTCACGCGGACGCGACATGCCGCCTTAGCTCAGTCGGCCAGAGCACTTCACTCGTAATGAAGGGGTCTCGGGTTCGAATCCCGAAGGCGGCTCATAGTGTGACCAGGGCGTTCTCCCGAAATTGGGAGGGCGCCTTTGTCATTCTGGTTGCAGTTCCCGCAGAGCGGTTCAGCGGGCTTTTCCGGCCCTCAGTTCCAGAGGGCTTGTCCCATCCTCTCCATTCCCTCCTGCGCCATCGGAGAGGCGATATGGGTGTAACGCTGGGTGACCCGGATGTCCGAGTGGCCGAGGATCTCCTGAACGGTCCGGACATGGACGCCCTGCTCGATCAGAAGCGTCGCCGCGGTGTGCCGTGCGTCGTGGACGCGCGCCTCCCGCACCCCGGCCGCGGTGAGTAGCTCCTTCCATTCCTCCCAGTCATCATGCTTGTCGATCGGATGCCCGTTCCGCTGCGCGAAGACCAGGTCGAAGTCCTCCCACGCCTCTCCCGCCGCGAGCCTCTCCGCTGCCTGGCGGGCGCGGTGCGCCTTCAGGAGCGGAATCAGGGGCGGCAGCGGTACGGGCCGCTTGGGCTTGCCCTTCGGCTTCTTGAAGGCAAGGATGGCTGGGCCGTACCGGCCACCATCTGGCGCACCTTCTTCGAAGCCGCCCAGACCGAGATCGGCATCCTCGTCTACAGCGGCCTGTTCCTCGCCGAAGACGCCGGACTCCTCCGCATCCTGGTTGGGAGGGCAACCGCTGGAGTTCGGGTACGCATCCTGCTCGGTGATTCCGACAGTCCTCATGTCGCCACTCGGGGTGCGGACGAAGGCGTCGGAGCCGATGTCCTGGTCTCCAGGACCAGGAACGCTCTCACTCTCTGTCGTCCTTTGGGGATGTGGAGGGGATCGAGGTACGGCTACACGGGACGATCCTGTACAACTCCATCTACCGCGCCGACAACGACCTGTTGGTCAATCTCCACGCCTACGGCACCCGCGCCTCCGACGCCCCGGTCGTCTACATCACCGGCAACGAACCCAACAGCACCGCGGCCACCTACCGCGACAGCTTCGAACGCGTCTGGGCTTGCGCAGTACCCGCAGCTCAGAGTGGCTGACGACACTCATTCCAAGATCGAAAGAAACTTATCTGTCCGTCTTTAAAGGCGATCCGCCTTCGGCGTCTCGCCGCGCGTCGGGCGGTCGCTGGCCGCGCTGCGGCTCTTCGGCCGGTCGCGACCAGCACCGCCCACGCGCCTGTGATCACCAGGCGGTAGACCTTATGAGCCGAGAAAGCTCTTCACCGATGTCGTCGTGGTGACGGCCGTGACGATCGCTCACTTCGGTGCTGGCCGTAATCGGTTGGGGCGATCGACTGCCGCGGACCGACTTCGTCGGCCCTTGCCACCGAATGACGCAGAGTAGATTGAAGTTGACGCTTTGCCGGTGTTGGCCGAGGTTTGGTGATTAAAGTCGCTCTTGGTAGAGGACGCCATGGGCAAACCAGCCGGAGAGGCAGAAGCGAAGCCGATAATGGGCTGTATTTTCCCTTGAAAAGAGTGCGCCCTCTAATGTGCTCGTTTGCGCTGGCGAGCGGCGATTTCCGACTTGTGACGGATTGTTGTCGCTTTGCTCAGCCGGTGCTGGATGGCCCGGCGGAAACTGGCGGCTCGTCTCACGAGAGGGGAGGGGCGGCGGTTGGCGGCCCGCCTAATCAGGGCGGTGGCCAAGTTCAAGACGCCGATGGCCAGAGGGATCCATTCAGAGGGCTGCATGTTCGGACTCCTGTCGCTGTGTGGAGATGAGATCGACCCGGCGGATGGATTCCATAGCAGTTCGGATGGGCGGGGTCCGGCAGCGAACGATCGGCAAAAGGCCGAACCGGTCATCCAGACAGGCCCCACAACAGACCGGAGCGCAAACACGATTGGCCTGTCCCAAATTCCAGATTACGACCGTGCGAGCATCAGGTCACACTGGCGAGAGCGTCGATGTGACGCATATCATAGTCATATCGCAGCTGATTGAAATCGGATGTAACCAACTCTTCTGACTACGCGCATTAAACGCATCTACCCACGGCCGGGAACCTTCCGTGACCGGAGCGGCACTTCTCTGGGTATTGACACATATCTGTCGCGCAATGAAGATCGAATATGTTTCATGACATCCCAGTCCTGGCTGTCGACTCCAATCGCGATATCACCCAGTATCAGAGGAAGTCCATGAGCAAGAAATTAAGATTATTACCGAGAAGCGTGTTGCTTCGGCGACGGTTATTCGCCGGAACCGCCACGTTGACCGCGGTCGTACTGGCCGCCCCGCTGTCCGCGCTGACAGGCCTCGCCCCCGCCGTGGCCGAGGCTCCGCCGGCACCCTCCGTGCAGGATCCCGCTCAGCCGAGGCAACTCGACCGGGCCAGGCGGGAGGCGGTCAGCCGCCACACGCCGGTCGAGGTGGAGGCATGGACGACTGAGACGGCGCAGTTCTTCGCCAAGCCTGACGGCAAGACCATGCAGGCCTATCTGAACACTGGGCCGGTCCGCGTGAAGCGAGCAGGCCAGTGGCACGACATCGATACCACTCTTGCCGAGAAGGACGGGATCCTCGCCCCCAGGGTCGCCAAGAACGGACTGCAGCTGTCTACTGGCGGCAGCGGCCCTGTGGTCAAACTCCGGCACGAGAGAGGCCGTTCCGCGCTGCTTGCCCCCTCCACCCTGCCCGCTCCCATTCTTGCGGGGGACACCGCCACCTACCGTGACGCGTACGGCAAGGGCATCGACCTGGCGATCTCGGCCACCCCGACGGGATTCAACCAGTCAGTAGTGTTCCGTGAGCGTCCCCGGCGCAAGACCACGCTTAGCCTGCAGGTACAGCTTCCCCGCGGACTGTCGTACGCGCCGGCCGCGAATGGGAAGACGCAGCTCAAAGAGGGCAAAAAGAAAATAGCCGATATTCCTGACATGCCGATGCTTGACGCCGCGGCGATGAAAGGAGGTCCGGACGATGGCCACCGCGCCGTGGCGAAGGTGTCGACGGGCGGCGATGCTTCACGGCTGGTCCTGTCGGCGGACACCGCCTTCCTGGCAGATCCCGCCACCCAGTTCCCGGTGACCCTCCAGACCGGAGGCTCGGAGTGGCTGGGAGCCGGCCGCGCCATCGACACGTTCGTGTCCAGCACGCAGTATCCGAACTCGCAGGGCTCGTCCACCTGGCTTAGAGCCGGTAAGTCGAGCAACGGCGGCGAGACGTGGCGTTCCTACATCGGTTTCCAGATGGACGCCTCTTTTCAGCTCATGGGTGCCAACATCCTCAACGCCGACCTGCGGCTGTGGAATTACCGTTCCAATGCCTGTGGCCTGGAGGTCGGGTCAGGCATCCTGGTGCGCCAGGTGACCCAGGAGTGGACTCCGTCGACAATCTCCTGGAGCACGCAGCCCGCGACCACGTCCAGTAACCAGGTCATCAATAAGGCCGCCTACAGCGACACCTGTTCATGGGGCGAGGGCGAGCTGTACTACTCGATCGAGGGTATCGCCCAGGCCTGGGCGAACGGAGAGCCGGACAACGGCCTGCAGCTCCGCGCGGTCAACGAGTCCGAGGCGACGAACTGGCGGCAGTACCGCTCAGCCGAGTACGGCTACTCCGCGGGTACGTCGGGACCGCGCGGCCCGGTCCTGTTCATCGAGTTCGAGCCCTCGCAGCAGTACTCCTACTTCCAGGCGGAGAAGCCGTCGAGTTCGCCTTCCCAGGCTGAGATCGACGACATCAAGAGCCGGGAGACCTCCGAGACGAATCCCACGTTCCCCCTCACCGACGATCGGAAGATCGTCGAGGCGGCCAAGTCGGCGAGCGAGTCATTCGACGTCAACGCCGACACCCAGGAGACTCCCCCGGATCTGACCCCGGAAGAGCTCGCGGATCTCGAAGATCCGGACACCGGTCCCGGTTACCGCGTTGAGCCCGACGACCCTGACGCCTCTCCCTCTCCTACTCCTACTCCTACAGGCTCTCCCTCTCCCACTGGTTCACCAGGAGAGGAAGAAGTCCTGGAACTGCCTCTGACGTCCGCCATCACCACCACCAACTGGGGGTACGAGGAGCAGGGCGATCCAGAGCTCGCCGCGGGCAGCTATGACTGGGAGGACGGCACCTACGACCTCTCCCGGACGTACCTGAAGTTCGACACCTCGGCCCTGGCCGGCAAGACGGTGGTGAACGCGCAACTGAAGCTCCGCAACCGATACGGCTACTGCCCCGATGGCACCGCCGCGATCAAGGCGTCCCAGGTCACCGGTCCGTGGAATGAGGCGAGCTTGACGTGGGACTCCCAGCCCACAACGAGCACCACCCAGATCGGTGCCGATTCAGACCCGCCCTGCGAGGATGTGGCGGACATCAGCTGGACCGTCACCCCTATGGCCAGTGCGTGGGCGTCGGGCGCGGTCGACCACGGAATCCAGCTTCGCGCAGTGCCCGAGGCTCAGCCGGGCTCGCTTGAGCGTTACTTCGACTCGACCACGTCGGAGCAACCGGATCCCGCCGCACCGGTGCTGTCGGTGACCGTGGTCGGACCACCCGCAACCGCCAGAACGACGAGCTCGGCGGGTTCGGCGAAGGTGAAGGCGAACACCGCGGCGGTCCCGGTCGGCGGCGGTTTCATGACCGAGGCCGAGTGCCGGCAACACACGGCTGAGGCGAAACGTCCGGGTGTCAACACCCAGACGACCTTCTACCCAGGCGGCTGGCAAAAGGACCGCTTCAACTGGTGCGCCATCCGCCAGGTCGGCATGGAGAGCAGGAGTTGGTCGACACCGCAGGTCAACCACTACATCAACGGTGAGGCGACCGTCCGGATCCGGAGTTACAACGCTGGCAAGGACAAACACGAGCGCACTTTCCAGGTCCGCGTCACGATAAACAACTTCACGTTCAAGGGGCGCGCGTATCCGCGCTGGGCCAGGGTCACCCTGGGCATGAACCTGGAAAAGCCGCCAGGAACGCAACGCTGCCAGATCGTCGGTCAGACCTCGTACACGTATCACCATTCGGCGTGGCCCAACACGGAAGCCGTTTTCACCGTGACCTCCGTCGACGACAACGACTACGACGATCTGGACACCGTCGCGGTCTGTAAGCCGCGTTTCTGGTCGAAGGTGACAAGCCTGACGGAGACCGTTTCGGCGCGATCCTACGACACCGTCCCATCGATCCGATGTGACAGCGCCGCATATCTCGTCAGTTCCATCGGCGCGGGGTGCGTGGTCTACTACGAGGCGCCGACGCTGACGTACGGGCTGTCAGATCCGGCTGATCCGACCGTACCGTCAAATGATCCGAACTCTACGTACCGGTCCGTCGCGGGACATGTCTGGACCGCCCTCAACCAGCCACTGAAGACGATTCCGCACAACCCCAACAAATCCATACCTGGGAAGTCGGGTTCGCCGTCCCCCCTCTACAGGTCGGTCAACGCGACCTGGAACAGGGCCAGCGGTCGCATCATCAGGGCTGAATGCGACAAACTACCGGACTACGATAAGAGCATCAGGCAATGTGACGAGTATCCTTTCAACTCCACGACGTCGAGTGCCTCCAGGACGTCGAACCAGTCATATTCGGTACGCCCGGTGACCAAGACCGTAAACTCCAGTGCGGGCGGAAAGCTGGGGCGTTTCCTCACCAACCAAAGAATCCTGGGCCGCGACGGTTCCCTGCAGAGGGACGTCCTGAACTGGGACCCGTTCTACGTCAACGTCACCCGCCCGGCATCTTCGCACTAGAAATGCGATAGAAATCAGGAACGGAGTAGGATGACGGGGGAACGGATATCCGTTCCCCCGTCATTCCTCGCTCCCTGGGCAGGTCAGGTCATGTACGAAGACGTGTTCCAGCACTACAGATCCCTGCTCAGGAGCCAGCCCATCGAGCTCGGCGCCTGCTGGGGCGTCCTACGGGGAGACTCGCGGACACTGACCGTCGAGGAGGTCGTGCGCCGCCTCGGGCATGAGGCGGGCGAACTACGGCAGCACGCCCTCGATGAATGGCCTGAGCTCGACGGGGCCCCGCTCCATCTCGTCACGGCCCAGTCCGCTGTGATGACCGTCGAACCGCACGGGGCGCGACTCTCCTCCCCCGGCCTACTGGAGTCCCTCAGCGTCGACGCCCGGATATGGAGCGTCTCCTGGAACATCGACCAGCAGGCCTGGCTCACCTACGCCCGCGACGGAAGGTGTCTAGCCACCTACGACTTCCTCTACGAGTCGTCAGCCAGCGGGGACGAACCTGATGTCTTCGACCGCTATCACGAATTCCTCACCGAGCATGTGGACGTGGACGAAGATGACGACGACTCCAGATACGAGCAGACACTTATCCGATGGTGGGCGGCGGGGATGACGGTCGTCGAACTGGCCAGTGGCGTCAGGCTGGAACCTGTTCTCCTCGACGGTCCCCTGCCCACCCTCCTGTACGAGGACGAGAGGTAGCGGGCTCTCCGGTGGATCCCGTGCCGCCGCGGCTTCGGATCGTGGCCAGGTGCCCCGGGAGCCACCCTCCCCGGGAACATGACGGATCCGGTGAAAGCATGTGGTCATCGCCTAGTACTCCAGTGACATTTTGAGATCATGGTTGGGTTCTGCGCTTAGCGGCACCGGCGAGCGATGGCCTGATGATGGCGACGCTACTGTGACCAGCGCAGAACCTCCGAGATCTCGCGAGGCCGGGCAAGAACGAGTACGTCCAGTGGACGACGGATCTCGGGCATCGTCAGCGGGATGTGCTCAGAGCCACTGTCTGGCTGACGTGCGGCCAAAACGGCCAACAGCACCAGCGCGAGCATGGCCAGTGTGATGCGCCGATACCAGCCGATCCAGCTGCGAACCTGGTAGTGGTCCAGGCCGACCTGGCCTTTGGCCGCTTGGAAGGACTCCTCCACCGCCCAGCGCATACCCGCGACACACACCAGCTTCGGCAACGGCATCGCAACGGGGGCGTAGCAGCGGTAGAAGGCCAGCTTTCCGGTGGTGGGATGACGGCGGATCAGCAGTCAGCGGTGACCGCCGGGCTTATCGGCATCGATACGGGTCCAGGCCCACAGGTAAAAGCGCGCGCCCTTGGCTCTGGCTCCGGCGCTGTAGCGGTGCCAATGCCGATCGGCCGCCAAAGCGGCGGCCTCGGCGGCCGTCTGGTCTCTCCCATGCTCCGACCTCCCCCTTAGGCCAGATCTCCACGATACGAGGGAAGGGTCAGATGACCCCTTCGGGTCGGTCCGCTGATCTTTCTGTATCCGATGAACTATCGTCCGTTCGGCCGATGGCGGAGGCCGGTGAGCTGGGGACGATCTAGATCATGAAATGGACACCCCTCATCACGGGCTTGGCGCTGATCGCGGTAGCGGTTCCCGCGGCACCTGCCGCCGCGACCGGCCAAGTGACCCAAGCAGTGAGTGCGACCGGTACGGACACGATCGACTGGCGAGCCTGCGGGGAGGAACCCGGGGCCGAGTGCGGCGCCCTCGCGGTGCCGGTGGACTGGGCGAAGCCGGACGGGCCTCGGATCTCGCTGAACATGACGCGTCGCAAGGCCACCGGACAACGGGTCGGGACGCTGTTCTACAACCCGGGCGGACCAGGGACGGGTGCGGCCTATCTGGTGCGGAATTGGTCGCAGTACTACTTCTCCGAGGAGTTACGCGAGCGGTTCGACATCGTCGGGATCGATCCGCGCGGGGTCGCCGGCAGTGGGCAGATCCAGTGCGGGAAGGCGGTGCATGATCCGGCTGTCACGCAGTTCCCTGAGACGCGGTGGGAGTATGACCGCCTTGTCGCGCACAACCGGGCCGTGGGCGTGAGTTGCGGGCCGTTGATCGGTCACGTGGACACCGGGAGTGTGGCGCGAGACTTCGACGCGGTGCGGGCCGCGCTGGGCGAGGAGCAGATCAGCTACCTGGGACGGTCCTACGGGAGCATGCTGGGGACCGAGTACGCGCGGCGGTTCCCCGACCGGGTACGGGCGATGGCCCTGGACGGGATCGTCGATCACGGGATGGGCTCGCGCCAGATGGTGCGGGACGCGGCGGCGGCGGTGGAGGACGGGTTCGACAGGTTCGGCGAATGGTGCGAGCGGACGAAGGAATGCGAGCTGCACGGTCGGTCCGTACCGCAGGTGTGGGACGCGCTGATGCGCAAGGCGGAGAAGACGCCGATTCCGGTGACCGGCGGGCGTCCGCTGACGGCGGACGAAATGCGCTATGTCGCGTACGCGATGCTCACGCTGGCCCCCGACTTCAACGGCGATCTGGCCCGGGGCATCGTTCAGGCTGAGGAGGGCGATGCGGAGATCTTCGGGCAGATGCGGACCGAGGCGCTGGACAACTCCGCGATGACCTCGGCCTACCGGGCGGTCCTCTGTCAGGACATCGACCCTGGAATCAACGGATTCCCGCAGCTCAGGGCCTGGGCTCGGGACGCCGCACGGAGGGCCCCGCACATGCGCGGGACATCGGAGTTCTGGGACATGACGACCGGATGCCTGGGATGGCCCGTTCAGCCGTCCAATCCGCAGCGGCCGGTGCGCATCACCCAGGTGCCGCCCGTTCTGCTGGTCGGGAACACGCATGATCCCGCGACGCCGCTCGTCTGGGCCAAGAGCCTGGCCAGGGGCATCAAGGGGTCACAGGTGCTGACCTATGACGGCGACGGGCACACCGCATACCTGCGTAACGCCTGCGCGACCGGGAGCGTCGACCGTTACCTGATCTCCGGGACGCTCCCTGTGCCCGGTACGGTCTGCCGCTGAACCCGGCGAGGGCTCCGGTATTCAGTCGCGGCGTCCACCCTGTGGGTAGTCGGCTCGCTCCAGCTTCCCCAGGGTGTCCGGTGCCGCGTTGCTGATCGAGGGTGTGGATGTCGGCCGGGCAGGGGGAACGATGGTTCGGGAGATCATCATGCCGAAACCACTGTTCGCGCGCCCGAGGCCGGACACCGACGAGGGCCGAACGCGGGCGGACATCGCCTTGGCGCGTTCGGCCCCGCCCGGGCGCCCGGGCGGCGGCCGATGGGAGCGGCCCGCCGCGGTGGATGCCGAACAGCTTGACCGCCTTCCGCCCGCCCCGGGCTGGTCGTCCGGCGGGTACCGCGTCAAAGCTCCGCTGACCTGCTCCCGCGGTACTGACAAGACCTGGGTTGCGTATCCGCGACGGGTCGAGTGCGCCCTCGCGTGACAGTGACGGTTGGATCCGGTTGCTTCAGCGGATCGCCGCGGCCAACCGGCGCGGACCGGTCATCGTCGTCACTGACAGTCTGTCCGGCCGTTTCAGCTGACGGGTCCGCCTGACGACTACGGCCAGGGTGGGACCGTCTCCATGGGCATGTCGGCGGTAGGAGCATCCAGGCCATGCCTGGCGGTGGGTCGTCGTCCTATGCGAGATTGATCTCGTGAGTTCCGCAGATCGGCCTTCGTCGTGGTTCAACGCGCTGTCCAAGTCACAGAAGGTGACCGCGATCATAATGTCGCTGATCGGCTCCATAGGCGGAGCGGCCTGCCTCTGGTTGGGGCCGCCGATGGATTCCGTACCGGGCTACCTGATCTTTGCTTACGTGATTCTCAGTTTGATGATCCTCAACGGCATTCCCCGTGTCCACCTGTGGTTCGACGGGCGAGGCTTCGTGCTCTACCTGGGTGCCTTCTTCGTGCTCAAAGGGGCGTCAAGAGACCTTGAGACCCCCGCGATCCGCGTGGGTGTCCTCGTCGTGGGGGTGCTGCTGCTGGCTTACCTGATCGTTCGCGCCGTAGGCATCGAACGGAAGAGGCGGCAGACAGACCATGCCGAGGCGCAACTTCTCTGATGGTTCTACGGGGATGTTAGAGGCCCTTGCCGTACAGACGCCGTGCGTGGTTCCGGTTGGGGAGATCCAGCAGGAGGGTGGGTTTCCATGGCGGAGCTTCTCGCAAGCGTGGTGGACGAGGTGCACGAGGCCTTCTCCCTGTTGGACGGTGAGATCCTCGAGGGCGACCAGCCAGACGGGCCTGGGACGTGGGGCGATGAGTCCGGTCCGCCGGGGCAGGACCGGCTGGAAGTCGGCTCCGGCAGCGTGATCCTCTGAGGTTCCAACCGTTACGGCACACGTTACGCTCGGTTCGAGCTGTGGAGCGGTCAGCCTCCCGCCGGCCATTCATGGCAGAAGTCATGGGAGGGGAGCTTTTTCCGGCGTCAGGGTGAACCACAGCGAGGCTGACCAACACCACCTTCTCTTTGGTGTGGGCCGGCGAGAAACGACCTGGCGGGTTCGGATACAGACGGAGCTCCTGGAGAACGATCGGGAACCGGAGTTTCCCACCACCATCTATCAAGTGGACCTGTACGAGACGCAGCTCCGGCAGTCGCCCGAGAGGACATCTTTGTGACGGTGGTGTGTGGTGCGATCGCTCCCGGAAACGGGGGAGGGATCCTCCGGGCATACTCCAGAGCCGGCCGGGGCCCTTCTCCGTCGAGTCTCACCACCGACCATGGCTGAGGTAGCCATGGCGTTGGCGGCGGCGTTCCCACTCGTGAGCAGAATCGATGTCTTCAGTGCTCGAACAGGGCGGTCGGCGGTTCAGTCGAAGCTGGCGTGCGGGGCGCTGGTGCCCTGCGGTACGCGGAACGGGCCGGACGCGCCGGGACGGACGTCGAAGTCGAAGATCGCGGTTGGCAGATAGACGGTGGCGCAGGAGTTGGGGATGTCCACCACCCCCGACAGCCGGCCCTCGATCGGCGCGGCGCCGAGCAACAGATACGCCTGCTCGGGGCTGTAGCCGAACGCCGTCAGGTAGTCGATCGCGTGCAGGCAGGCCCGCTGGTAGGCCAGCTGCGAGTCGAGGTAGCGCTGCTCGCCGTCCAGGGTGACGGACACTCCGGAGAAGGCCAGCCACTCGCTGTACTGAGGGTCCGTGCGGCCCGGCATGAAGATGGCGTTCTCGCCGACACGGTAGGTCTGCATGCCGTCCTTGATGACGTCGACCCGCAGGTCGATGAAGCCGCCCATCTCGATGGCGCCGCAGAAGGTGATCTCGCCGTCGCCCTGCGAGAAGTGCAGGTCGCCGACCGACAGGTTCGCACCGGATACGTACACCGGGTAGAAGATTCGGGAGCCCCGGGTGAGGTTCTTGATGTCCTGGTTGCCGCCGTTCTCTCGCGGCGGCGCGGTACGGGCGGCCTCGGCCGCGACCCGGTCGAACTCGGACGGGGAGACACCGCCGAGGATGGCCTCCCGGGGCTCGGGAGACAGGGCCAGCGGCGGCACCCTCTGCGGGTCTGTGGCTATCAGTGCCGACTCCCGCGCGTTCCACTTCGACAGCAGCGCCGCCGACGGCGCGGTGCCCATGAGCCCGGGGTGGGCGATGCCGGTGAACGACACCGCTGGGATATGGCGTGATGTGGCGACCTGGCCGGAGAAGTCCCAGATCGCCTTGTAGGCGTCGGGGAACTGCTCGGTGAGGAACCCCCCGCCGTTCTTGGTGGGGAAGATCCCGGTGTAACCCCAGCCCTGACCGGCCAGTGGGCCGCTGTCCTCCTGGGGGATGGGCCCCAGGTCGAGGACGTCCACGACCAGCAGGTCGCCCGGCTCGGCCCCCTCGACCGCGAACGGGCCGCTGAGCGCGTGCACCTTCATCAACGGGGCGTCACGGACGTCCTCGGCGGAGTCGTCGTTGTGGATCGCGCCGTCGAACCACTCCCGGCAGTGGACCCGGAAGCTGTCGCCGGGCTTGACCCGTGCCACAGGCGGGATCTCGGGGTGCCAACGGTTGTGACCGATCTTGGCCTGGTCGGTGAACTTCTTCGTCGAGTCGAGCGGGAAAATCAACTCTGGCACGGCTGGATTCCTTTCGGCACTGCGGGACGGTCACGGCCGCGGCAGGCGGGCGGTGGCGGGATGGACGGCCACCGCGCCTCCGGTACGGCGCGGCGGCAGGGACGTGACGACTTCGGGCTCGGAGGCGCTGCGCTCCGCGCGCTGCAACCGCGTGGACACGGCGGTTGGAATGCGCGTCAGCATCGGCGCTGAGAACGTCCGAACCGAGGCCGTTCCGCAGTCCGGGCACGGCACCGTAGCGGGTGCGGTGCCGATCGGAAAAACGGCCTCAATTTCGGAGCAATGCGGACACCGGTATGCATATGCCGCCATAGCATGCACCCTTCGAGCGAATTCAATCCGGTCCTCCCCGGTCGTGATCCCTCTCTACCGATGCAACCTCGGGAAACAGTCTCAGAGTCGGATGTATCCGCAATTTAACGTGTGAATTGGATGTAATCCATCTCACTTCCGTCAACTTGCTCACGCATTAAGGTAGATCGCTCAGTTCATGGGCGGAAATTTGGGGATATGTCTTTCGTGCTGAATAAGTGAACTATGTTACTTTTTGCCGATCCGGCTCCCCTGAAGTGGCCGTGACCCATCCCTCGGCCATTTGAGTTGCTTGGTCCGGCTGCCTGCGGCTGAGTTCGATTTCAGGTTGGTCGTCGGTAGGTGTCGATCAGGGTGTCGAGGGTCTGGACGATCCGTTCGCGGAGTTCGACGGGGGCGAGGACCTCGGCGTCGGCGCCGAGTTTGAGGAGTTCGGGGAGGGCCTGTTCGACGGACTCGATCGGGATGGTCACCCGCGTCCAGCCGTCGGGATCCGGGGCCGTGGAGGTCCGCCGTGCGGCGTGGACCACGGCCGGTTCCATCAGATGGGGCAACCGGTCGAGGGCGTTGGGGGAGAGACGGAGCGTCGCCTCCCCCTGGTGCCGGCGCGCGTCGAAACACTCCAGATAGGTCCGCCAGTAGTCGGCCAGGTCGAACCCGTCGGGCCGGTCGAACCGCTCGTCGAGGACGTCGAGGTCCAGGATTCGCGAGACTCGGTAGGTACGGATCCGTTCGGCGCCACCGGCCACGAGGTACCAGCGACCCGCCTTGAGGACCAGTCCGTACGGCCTCACCGTCCGGGTGGTCTCGTGTGGTTCCTCCCAGCGCAGATAGCGCATTCGTACGGCGAGGCCGTTCCACACCGCGTCCGCGATCGCGGTCAGGTACGGCGCGCGCTCGGCGTCGCGGTACCACGATGGGGCGTCGAGGTGGAATCGCCGGGTGAGCCGCTCCGCGCGCTCGCGGAGCTCGGCGGGCAGCGCGGCCATGAGCTTGAGCTCCGCGGCGGTCACGACGGCGCCGAGACCCAGGTCGGCGGCGGCCGCGGGCAGTCCGGTCAGGAAAAGCGACTCGGCCTCGTCGGCGGTCAGCCCGGTCAGGCGGGTGCGGAAACCGCCGAGCAGCCGGTAACCGCCGTCGTGTCCCGGCTCGCCGTACAGCGGCACACCCGCCGCGCTCAGGGATTCCATGTCACGGTAGACGGTGCGCACGGACACCTCCAGCGTGTCAGCCAGCTGCCGCGCCGTCATCCGCTCCCGGGTTTGCAGCAGCAACAGGATCGACACCAACCGGCTCGCGCGCATGACGCGAAGCCTGCCGCACTCCACTGACAGAAGGTGTCAGGGAAGCGGCGCTAGCGTCCGCGGCCATGGACATCGATCTCAACCAGTTCGTTGATCGCTATATCGCCGTATGGAACGAGCCTGATCAGGAGGTCCGCCGCGGTGCCGTCGCCACGCTGTGGGCCGAGGACGGCGTCGAGATCATCGAGTCGGCGCGGTACCGCGGTCATGAGGCCATCGAGGACCGGATCACCCGGGCCCACAACGAGTTGGTGCGGGACGGGGGGTTCGTCTTCCGGTCCGCGAACGACACGACCGGCCATCATGACGCGGTCAGGTTCACCACGCACATGATCCCCGCCGGTGGCGGCGACATCGCGTGGACCGGCTTCGTCTTCGTCATCCTTGGCGAGGACGGGCTCATCCGGTACGACTACCGGTTCACCGTGGAGACTCCCGCTGACCGGAAGGACGCGAGCACCCTTCCCATCGTGGAGGACTTCCTCCGCCGACTGGGAGAGGGCGACCCGGACCGGATCGCCGAGTTGTTCGCCGACCGTGTCGACTGGCGGCTGGACTGGCCGGTCGGCGGTCATCCGGCGGTGCCGTGGATCCGGCCTCGCTCGACCCGTGGGGACGTCGCCGACCACTTCCGCGAGATAGCCGCCTTCCACGTCCCCGGGAAAGCGGGCGGATCGGCTTCCCGCATCGTCGTGGACGGCGCCGACGCGGTCGTGCTCGGCGACATCCGGCAGACGGTGAGGGCCACCGGCAAGTCCTACACGGCGCTGTGCGCGCTGCACCTCACCGTCGAGGACGGCCTGATCACCCGCTACGCCGTCTACGAGGACAGTCTCACCGTGGCCGAAGCCCTCGACGACCGGCCCGTGGAAGGTCGTCGCTGACGGCGACGGTGGTTGTCGCGGGCCCGGCCGGGACCGGACAACGGCCGTCGGCCTCGTGGCGTGACAGCCGCCCGGTTGGGGAGAGCGGACGAGGCGGACGGCCAAGTGTTCCCGGTTCAACCTCCATGGCGTGGACCTCGATCCGGCCGTCGAGGTATTCGCCCGCGGTGATGGTGCTCATCGAGACGGACCGAAAAAGAACCGAGACGGACCGGGGAAGACGGGAACGGTTCTGCTCTGCGCGGATTGGGCTGAACGTGGGGGTGGCGTCTCCTTAAGGTGAGGTATGGCCTCTTCCGTTCCGCCGCTGCGTCCGGCGATCGTTCGGACCGACTCCAAGCCGTCTCCGGTTCGCGAGCCGTTGTGGCGGCACGCGCTCGGTGAGTGCCTCAGAGGTCTTCGTCACGAGCGGGGCGAGAAGCTGAGTGAGACGGCACGTCGTGCCGGGGTCTCGCCGCAGTATCTCTCCGAGATGGAACGGGGCGTCAAGGAGCCGTCGAGTGAGATGATCGCCGCGGTCGCCGGGGCGCTGGATGTGACCCTGATCGACTTGACCCTCGCCGTCTCCGAGAGCCTGCGGTCCGCGCAGAGCGGTGTGTCGAGAGGCGCCACCTGCTCGGCGGCGTACGCCCTGGCCGCGTAGCCGCCGGGATCACCCGCGGGCGGGCGAACGCTCCTCGATGATCTGGTCGAGGAGTCCGTACTCCAGGGCCGCGGCCGCGGTGAACACGCGGTCGTGGTCGGTGTCGGCGCGGAGGGTCTCGATCGTCTGACCGGTGTGCCGTGACAGTACGCGTTCGATGTCCGCCCGGACACGGACGACCTCGTCGGCCTGCAGGATGAGGTCGGGGATCGTCCCGCGCCCCTGAGCGGCGGGCTGGTGCAGGATCACCCGGGCGTGCGGGAGAGCGGCGCGCTTTCCCTCGGTGCCCGCGGCGAGAAGGACGGCACCGACCGCCACGGCCTGCCCGACGCAGGTCGTCGAAACCCGTGGGCGGATGTAGCGCATGGTGTCGTATATCGCGAGCATCGCGCTCGGGTCCCCGCCCTCACAGTTGATGTAGAACTGTATTTCGGCCTCGGGGTTGTCCGACTCCAGGAAAATCAGCTGCGCGATGAGCGCGTTCGCGACGCCGGCGTCGATCGCGGTGCCCAGATAGACGATTCGCTCGGTGAGCAGGTGCGAGTAGACATCCATGATGCGCTCGCCCCGGGGGTTCTGGGCGATGACGTTCGGGATCGTGTATGTGCTCACTGGCCGACTCCTCCGGTGATGCCGAAACCGGTTCGGGGGCGATTGTGCGGTGCGATGTCGTGGAAGTCCTGCACGATCGTGTCTATGAAGCCGTATTCCAGTGCCTCCTGCGCCGTGTACCAACGGTCGTGCAGAGAGTCCTCGAATATGCGCTCGACGGACTGCCCCGTGTCCTCGGCGATGAGACCGAGCACCGTGTCGCGAGTGTGCCGCAGGTCACCGGCCTGGAGTTCGATGTCGACCGCGGTGCCACCGATTCCCGCCGAGCCCTGGTGCATCAGGACGCGTGAGTGCGGCAGGGCGCGGCGCTTTCCCCTGGCCCCCGAAGAAAGCAGGAACTGCCCGGCGCTGTAGGCGATGCCCAGGACGAGGGTCGACACATCACAGGGAATGAGTCGAATGACGTCGCGAATGGCGAGCATTGAGGGAACGGAACCGCCCGGGGAGTGAATCCAGAGCGCGATGTCCGTTGACGCGTCCTGTGTGGCGAGCGCTATCAGTTGCGTGGCCAGCAGGGTCCCGTTGTCGTCGTCGAGAGGGCCGTCGAGAACGAGGACACGCTGTTCGTAGAGTTCGCGCCTCACCCGCGTGTCGAAAAGCGGAGGATTCGATTTTTCGCTCATGCGTCCATGATGTGAGGCGATTCGGACCGGGGTCGACACGATCCGCCTGGGGCAGATCTGCTCTGAGCAGCGTGGGTTCGGTTTCCGGCCCGGTTCTGGGATCGAGCGCGCTCTCCTTGGATTCGGCCCCTCGGAGACCGGGACACCCGGAGGATCAAGGCCTCTCCGCGACCGGTCGCCCGGCCCCGGTGTCGGGGGCCGGGGCGTGGAGTATCGCGGGCAGGAGGACGAAGTCGACGATCTCGGTGATCGCGTCCTCGCCCGGTGGCCGGCCGTACAGCACGATCTCGTTGCGGATCAGGTCGAGCGGGAGGGTGGTCACGCGCGAAGGCAGGAGGACGGGGAGGATCTCGTTCCGCTCGACGGCTCGCCGGACCATGGTCGCGACCTGTCGTCCCCGGGTTGTGACGGCCAGCCGGGCGCGTAGGGCGTGGGCGGCCTCCGGGTCGCGGGCCGTCTCGGCCGTCATCCCGGCGAGGACCTCGCCGTGCACGGAGCCGAATCGGTGGGCGATCTGCCGCATCATGGCGAGCAGGTCGGTCCGCAGCTCGCCGGTGTCCGGTGGCTCGGTGTCCGAGGGCGCCGCGTGGTCGAGGGCCGCGAGCGCGAGTTGTGCGCGGGTGGGCCAGCGGCGGTGGATCACCGGTCGGCTGGTACCCGCTCTGGCGGCCACGGCCTCCATGGTCAGCTTGGCGTAGCCCACCTGGGTCAGCAGATCCCAGGTGGCGTCGAGGATGGCCTGCTCCAGCCGTTCCCCTCGCCGTCGGCCCATCGTGCACTCCTTTAGATGCGTTGCGCATCTTATTGGGAACGGTCTACTTTAGATGCGATCCGCATCTTATCCGCCGCGTGCGAAGGTGAGGCGTGATGGCTGTGCGTGAGAACCATGTCCTGGATGTGGGCGGAGCCCGCATCCACTACGAGGTCCGCGGTTCGGGGCCGGTGCTCCTGTTGATCCCTGGGAGCAACGGCGACGCCGGGTTCTTCGACGCCATGGCCGATCGGCTGGCCGATCGTCATACGGTCGTCAGCTACGACCGGCGAGGCTTCTCCCGGAGCTTCGCCCAGGAGGAGCCCGCAGGGTGGATCGAGACGCACGTCGAAGACGCGCGCCGCCTGATCGGTGCCGTCTCCGAGGGACCGGTCCGTGTTTTCGCCACAAGCGCGGGAGCCGTCATCGGGCTCGACCTCATCGGTCGGCATCCCCGGCTGGTCAGCAGGCTCGTGGCTCACGAACCGCCCATCTTCGAGGTTCTGCCGGACGCCTCGCGCTGGCGCGCCTTCTTCGATGAGGTCGGCGCGACCTACCGGAGCGAGGGACAGGAAGTGGCGATGCGTCGATTCCTGGCGGGCATCGGGGTCGCCGAGGCTCGGCGACCGGCCGATCCCGATCCGGAGTTGCTCGCCCGCATGTCCGGGAACACGCACACCATCCTGACCCAGGAAGTGCCCAACGCTCCCGGCCACCGTCCGGACTTCGCCGCGCTTGACGCGTGGCGTGATCGCGTCGTCCTGGCGGGTGGCCGGGACTCCCGTGCCCACTTTCCCTACCGGCCGGCCGTCGTGCTCGCGGCCCGATGGAATCGGCGGGTCGTCGACTTTCCGGGGGACCATCTGGGTTACTGGTCCCACCCCGATGAGTTCGCCGCCGTTCTGGAGGGCTGCGTGACCGTGTGACCCGGAATTTCGGAGTGGCGATGATTGCCTTTGCGGAAACTCCGTTACGGCTTCCGGGGTGTTCGGCTCAGGACCGGAGTGTTTGGTGGTCGCCGATCTCGGTTGAAACCAAAGGTAAAGGTCCTGAGGATCGCCGCTCGGCGATAGGTTTGTGGGGGTTCTCGCTTTTGAGAAGTGAGGGCTGTGGTCAAGCGGTTGGTGGATGCGCCTGCCGTACGTCTGTCCCGTAAGCTCTCTCGATCCTCGGAGGTCAACGTGCCTAATGTACGACGTCTCATCCTCGTGGCGGCGGTCGGCGCCGGTGCGGTCGCCATGGCTCTGACCTCGACGTCCATTGTCAGTGCGGCCGGCCCGTCAC
Organism: Streptosporangium sp. NPDC001559; assembly: GCF_042893955.1. NCBI lineage: Bacteria > Bacillati > Actinomycetota > Actinomycetes > Streptosporangiales > Streptosporangiaceae > Streptosporangium > Streptosporangium sp. NPDC001559. The sequence goes on along the minus strand of NZ_JBIAVG010000011.1, from coordinate 69,730 downwards.
CTGCGGACACCGCGACGATCACGCCTCGGGAGAAGAGACTTCCGCAGTCGGACAAAGCGGTGACGATAACCGTGGACCCCAGCACCGGCCGGGTACTGGAGGTGTCGGAGGGGAAGTCGTCGACGCTCGGCGGGAAGACGGTGAACGTGGATCCGCTTACCGGTCAGGTGCTATCGCTGTCCACGAACGGGAAGTAATCCCGGTGAATCTCGTCTCCGGTTTCGACGGTCCGTGAGTCGACGTTCTCCATACGCAGAGCGGGAAGGCTCGGCCTCCCCGCTCTCGATCGTTCAACGTGAGCGACGATGTCGCTCGGTCATGTCCTCACCGGTGGCTCAGTAGAGCGTGACGCTGGTGCCGGTGACGAGCGAACCGTTGAAGTTGACGTAGCTGTTGGGACCCCACGGGCCGCTGCAGGGTGACGATCCCTGATAGGTCCAGCAGGCCCGGCCCCTGTAGTTGCCGGTGTCGAAGTAGGACCGGGAGGGCCAGCTTCCGGTCTTCGTGCCCGCACTGCCGTAGAACCCCTGGTGCGCGTACGGGACCTGGCCGGACGCGTAGCAGAAGTCACCCGAGTTGCAGATGTTGTGCTGGCTGATCGCGGGGGTGGAGATGGCTCCCTCGGTCACCGACAGCACCTTGCCGGTTCGCGGGTCCACCGAGATCGTGTGCGGGGCGTCGGATTTGAGGAGTTCGAGTTGCTGTGGACTGAGGGCCGAGACGTCGGCCGACGCCGGAATCGGAGTGGAGTCCGCGGCCATGGCGGTGTGAGGCGAGAGCAGTGCCGTCGCGGCGGCAGCGGCGCCGACAATGGAAGCCAGCATAATTCGTCGTGACTTTAACACGTGCAACCTCCGGTGGTAGGCGATAAAGGCGGGTTGAAATTCAAATCCCGCCTTCGCACTTCTTAAACATATCCCTCCCGTCGTCGAATGCGGTGTGATGTGGATCACAATTCATATCGTGTTCCGCTCGTCGCCGCAGGTGGCAGGGGTTTCCGTGCGGGCACCGTCGGTAAGAATTGCAGCTCACCACAGCCGTTCTCGCGGATTTGCGACCTCCGGTCGCCGGCGATTATTACGGAGTGTGTGAGCGTTAATTTCAGTTCGTGATTTCCCTGGGTTCTGAAAGGTGGTTCCCGGGCGACACGAACAAGCATTTCGGTCCCGCCGCGGCCGATGACGCCCTCCGGTGCGGGCCGGGGCTTTCCGCGATCGATCCGATCCCCCGCGGAGTGACGGGCTCCGTGGGTCGCCCCGGAAACGGAAGCCGATGCCGCCCCTATGGGGGTCCTTGACGGGGTGGGAGGCGTCCGTGAGGATCTGTGGGCTTCGGCTCTTTCGTGGTAGTCGTCCTAAATGGGGTGATTGTCTTGGCTGAAACTCCGCTATGGCTTCAGGGGCGTTCGGCCGTGGTCGCGGCCACGGATCCGAGTGAGTGGCGGGACGGCCTGCCCGACTACGACCTCTCGCACGAAGTCATGCCACGGCAGCGGACGCACCACTTCGAACCCGGTTCGCTGGAGGCCGTGGTCGAGGGGATCGTGCAGGTCTTCGAGATGGAGGTCTCGCACAAGAAGGACCCGGCGACCTGGGTGTCGATGGTCGCCGACCGTTTCCGGACCAACGTCAACGGCGGCCCGTGGGCCACCGCGGCGGACATCGCGGAGATCGGCAGCTACAACGTCCTGATCGGCGAGAGCGTCTTCTACCCGACCGGGCAGGAGACCTTCGACTCCTCACACCGGGTGTTCCACAGGGCGTTTCCCGGCGGATTCTTCTGGGAGGTGCTCGAAGTTCTCAGCCCGCCCCCGACCGTCACCGTCAAATGGCGCCACTGGGGCGTCTTCGAGGGTGAGTACCACGGTTTCCAGCCCACCGGGCAGACGATCGAGATGTACGGCGTCAGCATCGCCAAGGTGTCCGACGACCTCAAGCTTGTGGAGGTCGAGCACTACTACGACCCCAACGACTTCCTCGGCAGGCTGACCGGCGGCTGCCCGGTGGCGCACAGGGAGTCATGAGCCCGCCGTGTCGATGCCTCCCCCGGTGAGGTCGGCCGCCCGCCCTCGGTGAGACCGGTCCGGTCGTGTCAGCGGTCGACCACGGTGAAGTTCGGCAGCGCCTCCAGACTTCGGGCGACCGCCGCGAAGCCGTAGTCGAGCATTTCGCGTTCGTAGAGTTCCACGGCGGCCAGCAGGTCGCTCTCGCCCCGGTGGACCTCGGTGAGGCGGCGGCGGAGCAGGGCCGCGTCGCGGAAGGCGGTGTTCGCGCCCTGGCCGCCGCTCGGCGGCATGACGTGGACGGCGTCGCCCAGCAGGGTCACCCGGCGGGTTCCCCAGTGCGGCACCGGCCGCGCGTAGCTGACCTTCAGCGGCGAGCTGTTCACCACGTCGGACCGCTCGACCAGCTCGACCAGGTCCGGGTGCCAGCCATCGATCAGGGCCAGCAGCAGATCGCGGGTCGCGGCCCAGCCGCCGGGCAGCCGCTCGACACGCTCGGGCAGGAACACGGCCCAGCGCAGGTAGCTCTCGGTGGCGGGCAGTTCGACGTCGGGGGCGAGTTCGGCGGCGGCCAGGTGCGGCGGGCGGCGGAACTCCATCTTGCCGAGCAGCATGCTCATGTCCGGGCCGCGCACCACGGTGCCGAAACCCGGCACCAGGCCGGCGAGGCGCTCGGTGAGCGGAGTGCGTCCGAGCAGGCCGTTGCCGCCCAGCGTGACGACCGAGGCGTCGGGCAACAACTGGCGGCGGACCGGAGAGCCGACTCCGTCGGCGCCGACCAGGAGGTCACCGGTGGCCGTGCCGCCGTCGGCGAAGACGGCCCGCACGGTGCCGTCGGGCAGCTCGGCGTACTCGACCAGCCGCCTGCCGTACTCGATCCGGTCGGAGAGGCCGGCCAGTAGCAGGTGCCGCAGCACGTGCCGGTCGGTGGCCATGCCGTCATTGATCGGGCCGAGTCGGTCGATCACGTTGAGGTGCTGGTCGACGACCGGCCGTTCCCCGGACAGCTCTCCTGTGGTGGCCTCCAGCAGGCCGTGCAGCCGTCGCGGCAGGCATTCGCGTAGCGCGGCGAGCCCCGCCCCGCCGATGCCGATCCGGAAACCCTGGTAGCGGCTGTGGGCGCCCGTCTCCCGCTCGTAGATCCGCACGTCGATCCCGGCCTGGACCAGCCCCTGCGCCAGGCACAATCCGCCGATGCCCGCCCCGATCACCAGAACCCGCATGGTGACTCCCTTGACTTGAACACCGCTCAATTGAGCGATGTTCAAGTTACTTGGTCGGTGTTCAAGTGGCAAGCTCTCCGTGGAGGACGAGGAGAAGGGGGAAGCGGATGCCGCTCCGGCAGGCCGATGTGCTCCGTGGCGCGATGGAACTGCTCGACGAGGTGGGTCTCGACGAGCTGACCACCCGCAGGCTGGCGGACCGGCTCGGTGTCCGGGTGGGCGCCCTGTACTGGCACTACCCGAGCAAGACCGCCCTGCTGGACGCCCTGGTCGAACGGATCGTCGACGAGATTCTCGCCGAGCCCCTCCCGGAGCAGGACTGGGCGGGCCGGCTGCGGGAGCTGGCCGTACGGGCTCGCTCGACCATGCTGGCGCACCGGGACGGAGCCCGGCTGGTGGCCTCCTTCAGCGTGCTGCCGGCCTCGGCCGTGGCCTACTTCCAGGCACTGGTCGACTCACTGCGCACGGCGGGCGTCCCGGAGCGGGACGCGGAGCTCGGCGCGGACCTGCTGACGAGTTTCACGAACGGTTTCACGCTTGAGGAGCAGGCCCGGCAGGCCAAGATATGGCCCCGTGACCGGCGCGACGAGACCTTCCTCAGTGAGCTGGACATTCTCATCAACGGCATCCGGGTGAGCCTTCTGGAGAAATGACCCGCCGTGAATGAGTAGTGCTGCCTGTACCTGGATCTTCCACCAGGCGGGATGGGGCGCGGTGCGTCCGCGCGGAACGCTTGTCGGCGTACGGCCCTGAGCCGCCGTGCTTTTCGCGTGCGGCCAGGAGATTCCCGTCCTTTCTGGAATTCTGGAAGAGGAATGTCAATGCGAAGAAAGGCGTTGACCGGTGTCGTCGTGCTGGCGGCGACGCTGGGATTGACGGTGGTGGCCCCACCCACCCAGGCCACCCCGGGTCCGTCCAAGGAATCCCCCGCAGGAAAAGCCACAGGAAAAACCACGGAACCGGTGACGATCACTCTGATCACCGGCGACCGGGTGACCCTCACCCCGTCCGGATACCGGGTACGGCCGGGCAAGGGCCGGGAGAAGGTGGCGTTCGTCGGTCAGCGGCACCGGGGCCACCTGTTCGTGTTCCCCTCGGACGCCCACCCGCTGGTCGAACGGGGGCTGGTGGACGAGCGGCTGTTCGACGTCACCCAGCTGGCCGCCTGGAACTACGACGACGCGCACCGCCAGGACGTGCCAGTGCTGGTGCGTTCAGGCGGGAAGACGACCCCCTCCCTGACCTCGGCGAAGACGGGCTGGCGGAGCCGGGAACTGAAGCTGGCCGCCATGAAGGTGACCAAGGCGAAAGCCGTACAGGCCTGGGGGGAGCTGAGCCGGGGCGCCGAGGCGCGTGCCCTCGGCGAGGGGGTCTCCAAGCTGTGGCTGGACGGCAGGTTGTCCCTGGACCTGGACCAGAGCGTGCCGCAGATCGGCGCGCCCGCGGCCTGGCAGCGCGGGCTGACCGGCAAGGGGGTGAAGGTGGCCGTGCTGGACAGCGGCTACGACTCCGGCCACCCCGACCTGAAGGACGTGGTGACCCAGACCAGGAACTTCGGCAACGACCCCGACCCCGAGGACAGGACCGGGCACGGCACCCACGTGACGTCGATCATCGCCGGGTCCGGCGCGGCCTCCGGCGGCAGGTACCGGGGCGTGGCCCCGGACGTCCGCGTCGCCGTGGGCAAGGTCGTGAACAAGGACAGGCAGAGCATCGACGAGTCGGCCGTGCTGGCGGCCATGGAGTGGGCCGCGACCGAGGTCGGGGCCAAAGTGATCAACATGAGCCTGAGCGGCCCGGACGACTACGGGGACGACCCGATGGAGGAGGCGCTGAACACGCTCAGCGCCGACACCGGTGCCCTGTTCGTCAACTCCGCGGGGAACAGCGGGCCGGGGGAGAGCACCCTCGGCACCCCGGGAACGGCGGACGCCGCCCTGACCGTGGGCATGGTGGACAAGTCCGGCGCGATCACCCCCAGGTCCAGCCGCGGACCGAGGGTGGGCGACCTGGCGGTCAAGCCTGACATCACCGCGCCGGGCGCCGACATCACGGCCGCCCGGAGTCAGCTCACCTCGGGAACGGGGTTCTACACCGCCAAGACCGGCACCTCCATGTCGGCGCCGCACGTGGCGGGGGCCGCGGCGCTCCTGGCCCAGGAGCATCCGGACTGGAACGGGGAGCGGATCAAGGGCGCGCTGATCGGCAGCGCCACCCGGAACCCGGCCCTTTCCGCCTACGACCAGGGCACCGGGCTGGTGAACGTGGACCTGGCGACCAGCCAGCGGGTGAGCGCGGCGCCGGGCAACGTGTGGCTGGTGCTGCCGTCCCCGAACGGGGAGACCGCCACCAGGACCAGGACCGTCACCTACGCCAACGCGGGAGACCAGCCGGTCACCCTGAACCTGGCGCTGGAACCGGCCAAGGCGGGCGGCACCCTGCCCACCGGGCTGCTCGGCCTTTCGGCGAGCACACTGACGGTGCCCGCCGGAGGTGAGGCGTCGGTGACCCTGACCGCGTCCTCGGCGGGTGTCCCGGCGGGCGCCTACCCGGGCGCGCTGGTGGCCACCGCCGCCGGTGGGGCGCGGGTGCGCACCCTGGCCGGGGCGTACGTGGAGCCGGAGGCGCACGACGTCACCATCAACCTGATCAACCGCGTGGGTCCCACTCCGCTGGACGCCGACGTGACGGTGTACGACCTCAAGGGGCGGCAGCTGTTCGTGCCGCTGGTCGACGGGCAGGGCAGGGCCCGGCTCACCGCGGGCCAGTGGTACGTGGGAGGCCGGATGAGGGACGTCGAGGGAGGAACCACCGTCTTCGCCACGGCCCTGACGGTGGACCACGACCAGACGGTCACCCTGGACGGACGGCAGGCCAAGGAGGTGACGTTCTCGGCGGACGATCCGACCGCCGTGATGGTTCCGTACGTCAGGCTCAAGATCAGCCACCGGCAGGGCGAGAACGAGTTCCACCTGGTGGAGACCGCCACCCAGGGGGCGTACGTGATCCCGGCCACCGTGCCGGGCCTCGTCTACCAGGCTGCGGACAACCTGGTGAAGGAGGGGGCGCGCTTCAGCCCGTACCGGTACGACCTGGTCGACCGGCGGGAGGGCGGGCTGCCCGCAGACCCGGCCCACCGGGTCGTGACCGGGTCGCTGGCCAGGGTCGTCGGCACCTACCGCGCGGCAGGGACGCAGACCGAGGGGACGGCGTCGGCCGGGAGTCCCGATTTCGACCTGCCCGGCAGCCCGGTCGCGATGCCCGGCACACTGACCTCCTACCGCACGCCGAACCTGGTCTGGGACTCCCGGCTGCAGTACGGCGAGCTGAACTCGGTCGAGTATCGCCAGCCCGGCGTCCTGCTGCCGCCCGGATCCTACGAGGAGGTGTGGAACAGCGCCGTCTTCGGCCCGGACGTGACCGGGAACAAGTCCGACCGGACCGGTGACCGGTTGAGTTACGAACTCGGGATGACGCACGCCGAGGGCGGGCCGGGCCGTGGCGGGGCCGACGACGAGGTCACCGGAACGGCCACCCTGAGCAAGGACGGCACCGTGATCGAGCGGATGGAGTGCGACCCCGGCTTCGACTGCCGCCTGACCGCGGACCTCCCCGCCGCGACCGGGGTCTACACCCTGACCGAGAGGACGACCAGGAACGTGACCTACGCGTCCCTGTCCACCTCGGTCGAGGCGACCTGGACCTTCCACTCGGGTCACACCGCCGACGAGCAGCCGCTGCCGCTGCTCGGGGTACGGATGACCCCGGTGCCGCTGGACGACCTCAACCGGGCCGGGCACGGGCGGCGCACCCACATCCCGATGACCTTCGTCCGGGCCGCCGGCCACCCCGTCCCGAACCTGACCTCGCTCAAGGTCGAGGCCTCCTTCGACGACGGCGCCACCTGGCAGCAGGCGCAGTCCACGTTCAACGGCAACGGCGCGGTGGCCCAGGTGGACAACCCGTCCTCCGGTGACTTCGTGTCCCTGCGGGTGACGGCCGTCGACGGCAACGGCGACACCCTCACCCAGACCGTGCTGCGGGCCTACGGCCTGACCGGTTGATCCATGGATGATGCCCGCGCCGCCCACCCGGCGGCGCGGGCATCGCTCGTCCCACGGCCTGGAGGCGGGTGACGCAGGGCCTGCGGGGAGAGGTCCAAGGTCCCTGTCCCGGGGAGGTACCGGCCGGAAACGCTGTGTGTCGACCACCGTGTCCTGGGCGGCACGGCGACACACAGTGGAGGAAACCATGAGTGCGGGAGACGCGCCGGACAGGCGTCCGGCGCTGATGCTGACCCTGGCCACGGCCGGTTTCGCGATCAACTTCTGGGCGTGGGCGCTGCTCAGCCCGTTGGCGCCGAGGTTCAAGGAGGCCCTGCACCTGAGCCCGTTCCAGCAGGCGCTGGTGGTGGCGGTGCCGGTGGTCGTCGGCTCCCTCGGCCGCGTCCCGGTCGGCGCGCTGACCGACCGGTACGGCGGGCGCGTCATGTTCCCGCTGGTGTCGCTGGCGACCGTCGTCCCGGTGCTCTATCTGGGGCTTGCCGGGCAGACGTCCCTGGCAGGGCTGCTGGTCGGAGGCTTCTTCCTCGGCGTCGGCGGCACGACCTTCGCGATCGGTGTGCCGTTCGTCAACGCCTGGTTCCCGCCCGCGCGGCGCGGCCTGGCCGTCGGTGTGTTCGGCGCGGGCATGGGCGGCACCGCGATCAGCGCGCTGACCACGGTCAAGCTGGTCGACGTCGGCGGCGGCGCGACCCCGTTCGCGGTCACCGCCGTCGTGCTCTGCGGGTACGCGGCGGTCGCGGCGCTGCTGCTGCGGGACGCGCCGGGCCGTACGGTGCCGGTCGAGTCGATGGCGCGGCGGCTGGGGGACACGCTCCGGCTGCGGGTGACCTGGCAGGCCTCGGCGCTCTACGCGGTGGCCTTCGGGGGGTACGTGGCGTTCTCGGTCTATCTGCCGGCCTACCTCAAGACCGCGTACGCGCTGGACCAGGCCGACGCCGCCAACCGGATGGCCGGGTTCGTGCTGCTTGCGGTGCTGATGCGTCCGGTCGGCGGGTGGCTGTCGGACCGGTTCGCGCCGACCAGGGTGCTCGCCTGGACGCTGGTCGTCGTCGTGGCCGGTGCCACGGTCCAGGCGTTCACCCCCGGCCTGGCACCCCTCGGGACGGTCGCGTTCCTGTCCATGGCCGCGGCCCTCGGCGCGGGCAGCGGCGCGACGTTCGCCCTGGTGGCGCTGCTCGCCCCGGCGAACAAGGTCGGCTCGGTCACCGGGATCGTGGGCGCCGCGGGCGGTCTGGGCGGGTTCGTGCCGCCGCTGCTGATGGGCGTCATCTATGGCTGGTACGGCAGCTACGCCCTCGGCCTGGGGCTGCTGGCCCTGGTCGCGCTGGCCGCTCTGCTGCTGGACACCACCGCCGTCGCCAGGACGGCCCGCCGCGCCGTGCGTCCGCGCCTGGTCGAAGGGTCGGAGGCGTCCGGGACTTAGGACCCGGCTGATCGGGACCGTCGGCACCTGACGTGCGACCCGGTGCCACGGGAGCCTGAGTACGCGTCCCGCGATCGAAGGAGTGCAGCACCGTGTCACCACACCCCCAGACCCCCGCGACGGACTCGGTGCCCGGTGTGGCGCCGCTGTTGGCCGTACGTCGCTTCCTGACGAAGGAGACGGTCGGCGACGGGGGACGGACCCTGCACCAGATCGACCGCAACGCCTGGGAGACGTTCTACCGGGACCGGTGGCGCTACGACCGGGTGGTCCGCTCGACGCACGGCGTCAACTGCACCGGCTCGTGCTCGTGGAACGTGTTCGTGAAGGACGACCTCATCACCTGGGAACACCAGGCGACGGACTATCCGACGACGGGTCCCGACGCGCCGGACTACGAACCTCGTGGCTGCCCGCGCGGGGCGTCCTTCTCCTGGTACGAGTACTCGCCGTCCCGGGTACGGCATCCGTACGTGCGCGGGGCGCTGGCCGAGATGTTCCGCGAGTCGCTGGAGCGCCTCGGCGACCCGGTGCTCGCCTGGGCCGACATCGTCGAGAACCCCGTGAAGGCGCAGGCCTACAAGAGCCTGCGGGGCCGGGGCGGCTTCGTGCGGGCCTCGTGGGAGGAGGCGATCACCATGATGGCCGCCGCCCACGTCCACACGACGAAGAAGTACGGCCCGGACCGCGTCGTGGGGTTCTCGCCGATCCCGGCGATGTCGATGGCGTCGTTCGCCGCGGGCACCCGGTACCACGCGCTGCTCGGCGGCACGCTGCTGAGCTTCTACGACTGGTACGCCGACCTGCCCGTCGCCTCCCCGCAGATCTGGGGCGACCAGACCGACGTGCCTGAGGCCGGAGACTGGTGGAACTCCACCTACCTGATGATGTGGGGCTCCAACATCCCGGTGACCAGGACCCCGGACGCGCACTTCCTGGCCGAGGCCCGCTACCGGGGCACCAAGGTCGTGGCCGTGAGCCCCGACTACGCCGACAACGTCAAGTTCGCCGACGACTGGCTCGCGCCGCACCCCGGCACCGACGGCGCCCTGGCGATGGCCATGGGTCACGTCGTCCTCACCGAGTTCTTCCGCGACCGCCAGGTGCCGTACTTCACCGACTACGTCCGCCGCTACACCGACCTGCCGTTCCTCGTCACGCTCAGAAGAAGGGAGAACGGCGCCTGGACCTCCGACCGCTTCCTGACCGCGAAGGACCTCGGCGAGGAGGGCCAGGGCGCCGCGCACCGGACGGTGTTCCTCGACGAGCGCACGGGCGAGCCGGTCGTACCGAACGGCTCACTCGGGTTCCGGTACGGCGAGCGGGACGCGGGCCGGTGGAACCTCGACCTCGGCGAGGCCGTACCGGCGCTGGGCCTGCTCGGAACGACCGACGAGGCCGTCGAGGTCGAGCTGGCCAGGTTCGACGTCGGGGAGACCGAGGGCGGCGCCACGACGCGCAGGGGAGTGCCGGTCATCCGGATCGGCGGCCACCTCGTGACGACCGTGTTCGACCTGCTCATGGCCCAGTACGGCGTGCGCCGCGGCGACCTGCCGGGGAGCTGGCCGAGCGGCTACGACGACGCGGAGGAGCCCAACACCCCGGCCTGGCAGGAACGCGTCACCGGGGTTCCCGCGGCCCTCGCCGCCCGGATCGCCCGGGAGTTCGCGCGCAACGCCGAACGCAGCCGGGGCCGTTCCCTGATCGTCCTGGGCGCCGGGGCCAACCAGTGGTTCCACTCCGACATGACCTACCGGGCGTTCATCTCGCTCGTCCTGCTGACCGGCTGCCAGGGTGTCAACGGCGGCGGCTGGGCGCACTACGTCGGCCAGGAGAAGGCCAGGCCGCTGACCGGCCAGCAGCACATGTCCTTCGCCTTCGACTGGCAGCGCCCGATGCGGCACCAGGCCGCCACGCCGTACTGGTATCTGCACACCGACCAGTGGCGCTACGAGCGGGTGCCCGCCGACGAGCTGGCCTCGCCGCTGGGCACCGGCCGGTTCGCCGGCATGACGTTCGCGGACACCGTCGCCGCGGCCCAGCGGATGGGGTGGAGCCCCGGCCACCCGGCCTTCGACCGCAACCCCCTCGACCTCACCGACGAGGCCGCGGCGGCGGGCCGTACGGTCCAGGAGCACATCGTGGAAGAACTGAAGGCCGGGCGGCTCGGGGCGGTCGCCGACGACCCGGACGACCCGGCGAACTTCCCCCGCTGCCTCACCCTGTGGCGGGCCAACCTGCTCGGCTCCTCGGGCAAGGGCAACGAGTACTTCATGCGGCACCTGCTCGGCGTCGACTCCCTCGCCCAGGCGGAGGAGTGCGAACCCGGCGAACGGCCCCGCGACGTGGCCTGGCGTGCGGAGGCGCCGACCGGGAAGCTGGACCTGCTCACCGCGATCGACTTCCGGATGACCAACACCGGGCTGCACGCCGACCTGGTCCTGCCCGCCGCCACCTGGTACGAGAAGCACGACATCTCGACCACGGACATGCACCCGTTCGTGCACGCGTTCAGCCCGGCCGTCGAACCGCCCTCGGACGCGCACACCGACTACGACACCTTCCTCGCCCTCGCCGACCGGGTCAGTGAACTCGCCGCCGTCCACCTCGGCGTACGGCGTGACGTCCTGGCGGTGCCGTTGCAGCACGACACCCCCGACGAACTCGCCACCCCCGGCGGCCGGGCCAGGGACTGGAAGGCGGGGGAGTGCGAGCCCGTCCCCGGCGTGACCATGCCGAAGCTCGTGGAGATCGAACGCGACTACACGCTGATCGGCGCCAAGATGCGGGCGGTCGGCCCGCTGCTCGACACCCTCGGCACGACCACCAAGGCCATCACCGTGGACGTCACCCCGGAGATCGCCTACCTCGCCGAACGGAACGGCGTCGTCACCGAGGGCCCGTTCGCCGGGCGCCCGTCGCTGGCGACCGCCGACCGGATGTGCGAGGCGATCCTGGCGCTGTCGGGGACCACCAACGGTCGGGTGGCCGCCGCCGGGTTCGCCGCCCTGGAGGCGCGCACCGGGCAGCCGTTCGCCGACCTGATCGAAGGCCACGAGGACGACCACATCACCTACCCGGACACCCAGGCCGCGCCGCAGCCGGTGTTCACCAGCCCGGAGTGGTCCGGCTCGGAGAAGGGCGGCCGCCGCTACTCGCCGTTCACCCTCAACGTCGAACGGTCCAAGCCGTGGCACACCCTCACCGGCAGGCAGCACTTCTTCGTCGAGCACGACTGGGTCGCCGAACTGGGCGAACAGCTGCCCGCCTTCCGGCCGCCGCTGAACATGGCGCGCCACTTCGGCAGGCCCGGCGAGGTCGTCGACGGCGGCGTGACGGTACGGTTCCTCACCCCGCACGCCAAGTGGTCGATCCACTCGATGTACCACGACAACGAGCTGATGCTCGCGCTGTCCCGGGGCGGACCGGTCATCTGGATGAGCGTCGAGGACGCCGCGAAGATCGGCGTCAGGGACAACGAGTGGATCGAGGCGCACAACCGCAACGGCGTCGTCGTCGCCCGCGCCGTGGTCAGCCACCGGATGCCCGAGGGCACGGTCTTCCAGTACCACTCGCCGGAGCGGACGGTGAACGTGCCCAAGGCCGAAGGGAACGGCCGCCGCGGCGGTTACCACAACTCGATGACCCGGCTGCTGGTCAAGCCGACCCACCTCGCGGGCGGGCACGCCCAGCTCACCTACGCCTTCAACTACTACGGCCCGATCGGCAGCCAGCGCGACGAGATCACGGTGATCCGCCGTCGTTCGCAGGAGGTGGAGTACTGATGAGAATCCGTGCGCAGGTCGCGATGGTGATGAACCTCGACAAGTGCATCGGCTGTCACACCTGCTCGGTGACGTGCAAGCAGACCTGGACCAACCGCGAGGGCACCGAGTACGTCTGGTTCAACAACGTCGAGACCAAGCCCGGCATCGGCTACCCCAAGCACTACGAGGACCAGGACCGCTGGCACGGCGGGTGGCGGCTCGACCGCAAGGGCAGGCTGGTCCTGCGCTCCGGCGGCCGGATGAAGCGGCTGAGCCGCGTCTTCGCCAACCCGGACCTGCCGTCGATCGACGACTACTACGAGCCCGCGACGTTCGACAAGGACATCCTGGTCGGCGCGCCCGCCGGGCTGAAGGACACCCCGGTCAAGAGGCCGTACTCCGCGCTGACGGGTGAGCCGATGGCCGTGGAGTGGGGGGCGAACTGGGAGGACGGCCTCGGCGGGGCGCACGAACGGGCGGACCGGGACCCGAACATCACCCGGATGCCCGCCGAGGCCGCGGCGAAGGTCAGGTTCGAGTTCGAGAAGACCTTCATGTTCCACCTCCCCCGGATCTGCGAGCACTGCCTCAACCCGGCCTGCGTTTCGGCCTGCCCGTCGGGCGCGATGTACAAGCGGGAGGAGGACGGCATCGTCCTCGTCGACCAGGACAGGTGCCGGGGCTGGCGGATGTGCGTCTCGGCGTGCCCGTACAAGAAGGTGTACGTCAACCACGCCACCGGCAAGGCCGAGAAGTGCACCTTCTGCTTCCCGAGGATCGAGGCGGGCCAGCCGACCATCTGCTCGGAGACCTGTGTGGGACGGCTCCGCTATCTCGGCATCGTCCTCTACGACGAGGACGCCGTCCTCGCCGCCGCGTCGGTGCCGGACGAGCACGACCTGCTCGACGCCCAGCGTGACGTCTTCCTCGACCCCCACGATCCGGCGGTACGGCGGGCGGCCCGCGACGCCGGGATGCCCGAGGAGTGGGTCGAGGCCGCGAGGCTGTCGCCGGTGTGGCGGCTGATCAGCGAGTACCGGATCGCGTTGCCGTTGCACCCGGAGTACCGGACGCTGCCGATGGTCTGGTACGTCCCGCCGCTCTCCCCGGTGCTCGACGCGACCGGCGCGGCGGGCCGTGACGACACCGACGCGGACGACGTCTTCCACACCATCAGGGACCTGCGCATCCCGGTCGAGTATCTCGCCGAGCTGTTCACCGCGGGCGACGCCGACGCCGCCGCCGGGGTCCTGATGAAGCTGGCCGCGATGCGTTCCTACATGCGGGCCAGGACTCTGGACGGCACGGTCGCCGGGGAACTGCTCGACGGCATCGGGATGACGGCCGAACAGGTCGAGTCGATGTACCGGCTGCTCGCGATCGCCAAGTACGACGAGCGGTACGTCATCCCGACCGCCTACAGCGGGGACGCCGCCGCCCTTGAGGCCCAGGCCGTCGCGTCAGGCGGCTGCTCCCTGGACTGCGAGGGCGGCCCGGGCATGGGCGGTTCCGGCGCGGCCGGGTCCGGTGCGGACGGTTCCGGCGTGGGCGGGTTCGGTGCGGACGGTTCCGGGGCGGGCGGGTTCGGTGCAGGTGGTTCCGGTGCGGGTGGTCCTGGCGCGGGTGATGCCGAGCGGGTCAGGGCCGTGACCGAGCGCTTCCACCTCGTCGAGGGCGGTGCCGAGGACGTGCACGTCGGCAGACAGGGGCTCACGACGCGACGCCCCGACGGCCGGACGGGCCTGACCATCGACCCCCTGCGGGACCGGTCATGACCACACCCCCGACCAACACGGCCTTCACGGTGACCCCGGTGACCCCGGTGACCGCGACCACCAGGATCCCGGTGCCCGTGATCGACGTGATTTTGACGGCCGTCACCGATGCGGCCCCCATGCCCGTGATCGATACGGCCCCGGCCGCCATGGACGCGTCCCCGATGGCGGTGATCGATGGAGTCCCGGCCGCCACGGGTACGACCCCGGCGGTGGTGGCCGATGGGACCTCCGTGATCGATGGGACCTCCGTGGCCCCGGCCGACCGGATCCGGCTGTTCCAACTCGCCTCGGTGTTGCTCACCTATCCGGACGCGGAACTGCTCGGCGCCGCCGACGAGCTGCGCGGTGCCGCCGCCGGAATCGGGCACCCGTGGCTGCGCGGGCAGGTCGAGGGGTTCCTCACCTGGCTGACCGGCACGGCGCCGATCGACGCGCAGCGGCACTACGTGCGGACCTTCGACCTGCGCCGTAAGTCCGGCCTCTACCTGACGTACTACCTGCACGGCGACACCCGTAAGCGGGGCATGGCGCTGCTCGTCCTCAAGCGGCGTTACCGTGCCCACGGCCTGCGGCTGGCCGCCGGTGAGCTGCCCGACCTGCTGCCGGTCGTCCTTGAGTTCGCCGCCGTGGTCGGTCCCGGCGAGGGGGAGGCGCCGCTGCGCCAGCACCGGCGCGGCGTCGAACTGCTCCGCGCCGCCCTGGCCGACCTCGGCACGCCGTACGGCCTGCTGCTCGACGCGATCACCGCCGTCCTGCCCGAACTGACCGACGCCGACCGGGCGGCCATCGCGGAGCTGGCCCTGGACGGCCCACCCGTCGAGTCCGTCGGCCTGGACACCCCCGGCTCGAACCCCTGCGGACCGGGCTCTCCTGGCCTGGACCCCTCTGGCCTGAACCTCTGCGGTCCGGGTTCTCCCGGCCTGGGCTCTCTGGGGCCGGATCTCCTGGGCTCGGACCCCTTCAGCCCAGGCCTCCCGGGTCCGGAGGGCCCGGACCTCGACCTCCACGGTGACGAGCTCGGCGGTATCGGCCTGGCACCGTACCCCACCCCCTCCTCGGAGGACCTGCGATGAACACCGTCATCTGGATCGCCCTGCCGTACCTCTGCCTCGTGGTGTTCGTCGGCGGCCACATATGGCGGTGGCGCCACGACCAGTTCGGCTGGACCACGCACACCAGCCAGCTGCTGGAGAACCGGATCCTGCGCCTGGGGTCGCCGCTGTTCCACCTGGGCGCGTTCGGGGCCATCGGCGGGCACGCGATGGGGCTGCTGGTCCCGGCCTCGGTGACCGCGTGGCTGGGTGTCCCCGAGCACCTCTACCACCTGGTCGCGGTCTGGGCCGGTACGGTGACCGGCGTCATGCTCGTCGCCGGGTTCGTCCTGCTCGTCGCCCGTCGCGTGGTCAACCGCCGGGTCAGGCGGAAGACGACCCCCATGGACAGGGTGCTCTACGCGGCCCTGGCGGTCATGATCGGGCTCGGGATGGCCGCCACGGTCGTCGTGAACCTGTTCGGCCCGGGATACGACTACCGGGAGACGGTCGCGGTCTGGTTCCGCGGCGTGTTCCTGTTCTCCCCGCGCGGTGACCTGATGACCGGCGCCCCGCTGGTCTACCAGCTGCACGCCGTCGGCGGCTTCCTGCTCCTGGCGCTGTGGCCGTTCACCCGGCTCGTCCACGTCTGGTCGGCCCCCCTGGCCTACCTGTGGCGCCCCTACGTCGTCTACCGCACCCGCCAGGGCCCCGTCCCACCCGCCCAACCCAGCCCGGCCGCCGTACGCGAGGCGACCGGCAGGTAACCGCTATACCGGCCAGAGCTGCATCCGGTAGAGGTCGACATCGACGATAGTGGCCGGGAAGTCGGGTTCATCGGTGTTGGACAGATATCTGGTCAACACCCGGGCCGACCAGGTGCTGTCCCGCCTGCCGGTGTCGAACTCCAGGTAGTCGCCTATCTCCTCTCCTTCCTCTCCTATCTCCTCGACGATGCCGATCCGACCGGAGCGCAGGTGGAGCCGCCCTTCCCACATGCGCTCCCAGGAGGGGATCAGGCCGGGCTCGGCGTCCCAGAGTTCGTAGCGGACATGGATCGGACCACCTCGCTGGTCCGGCCCCTCAGAAGAGATCACACTGGCGATTCTGACCCCGTTGGGACCTGCCCCGATCCTGGGGAGCGTCATCCTCATGCCGTCACCGGGCGAGGGACTGCCCGTGGGGATGCCGTCCTCCACCTCGGTGATGAGAAAGGTGGAGTCCAGATACACCCTCAGGCTGTCTAGAGCACTCACGAGAAGAACCGCCATGGAGTTCTGCCTTCCTGTGGAAACACCTCGCCGTGAATTCCAGGGGCGATGACAGCGTAGTGAGACATTTCCACGAAATCCGTGGCGTCCAGGTCTGTCGGTAGGGTGTCGTCTCCCAAGACGAAAGGACCACCTTGCCGCGGATGTCCCGGTCGACGCTGGCGGCGTGGGTGACGGCCGCGGTCGTCGCGGCCTTCCCGACGTGGGAATTGTGGCGCGAACGCCTTGGTTATGAGGAGTTCGTACGGACTTCGGGAGAGCCCGACACGTTTTACGGGGTCGTGTGCCGGTTCGGCAGTGGAACGACGCTGTCCCCGCTCGCCCCGCTGAGCCATGATCTTGAAGCGATCGGGGGGTTCGCCACGGAGTGGGCGGTCGCGGCGCTGGTGGTTCTTCTCGGCCTTCTGTCCTGTCTGAACCGTGGGGATCCCGGAGCGACCGGCCGACGTGTGGCCTGGCTCCTCGTCATGGGCGCGGCCGTCGGACCTCTCACATCGCTGTACGGCTACAGCGAGATCTGCCGAGAGGAGATCCCGCTTCTCAGCGTCGAGCGGTTGGCGGCGATGGCCAACGGGTGGGGGATCACCCAGCTATGCCTTCTGATGGCGGCGGCGCTGGTGTTCGCCTCCTCATGGGAGCGTCATCCGGACGGCTCATCGGCGGGGATGGCGTGGCGACGACCGGCCGCGGTCCTGGTCGACTATCTCGTCATCTGCACGGTCCTCAGCGTCGTCGTGGGACTGGTGATCGGCGTGGGCCCGACGTCCGGGATGGGAGTCGGCTTCCTGAAGCGGGTCGAGGTGTACCCGACGGCACCGGCCGTCCCCGCCGGGCTGTTCCTCTACTTCTGGGTCCAGCACGTCCTGTGGGGGCGGACACCCGGTAAGTGGCTGCTGGGGATCCGTGTCGTCGCGGCGGGCACACGATCATCAGCCGGGAGGGCGGCGCTTCGCGCGCTGGCCTTTCCGCTGCTCGCCCTCGTCCCCGGTGCCGGGCTGTGGTTACTTCTGGTGGACGGGCTGTGGACGCTCTTCGACGCGGAGGGCCGGGTCCTTCGCGATCGGTTGCTGGGCTTCACGGTGATACGTGACCGGTCGATTCCGGGAGTAGCCGCCCCAGGGGCCGGTGGTGGTGTTTGAAACCTGGCGTACGCGGCGGGGCCGGCGGTCGAATGTCGTGAACGTCGCAGGTCAGCGGCCTTTTGAGGGGGAAATATATGCATTGCTACTGGAAGGCCGATACGCCGTAAGCTGGGGTGCGTGGCTCCGGTGCTGACCCTGCTCGACGGTGTCCGCTGGGAGGGTAGGCCACTGGCGGGCGATCGCGCGCATGCCCTGCTGGCCGTGCTCGTGCTGCACGGAAAGGCCGGGGTCAGCGACGATCACCTGGTCCGGGAGCTGTGGTGGGAGGACCCGCCCGCCAACCCCGTCAAGGCGCTACAGGTCGTGGTCTCCCGTACCCGGTCCGCGACCGGCCCCGACGTCGTGGTGCGTACGGCGCACGGCTACCGGCTGGGCCTGTCGGCGGACCAGGTCGACGCCCACCTGCTCGCCGACCTCGTGGGGCGGGCGGTCAAGGCGCTGGGCGAGGGGGACACGGCCCTGGCCCGCCGGTGCGCCGAGCAGGCGATCACCCTGGCGGGGAACGGCCGTGAGCCGTCGACCGGAGCGCTGGCCGACCTGCGCGCCGTCGCCGCCGGACACCTGGCCGAGGCCTGCCGGGTGCTGGCCCTCGCGCGAGGCAGGGACGGCGACCACGCGGGTGCGCTTCCCCTGCTTGAGGAGCGCGCGGCCGCCCTTCCGCACGACGAGGAACTGCTGGCCTGCCTGCTGCGCAGTGAGGCGGCGGTGCGCGGTGTCGCCGCGGCGCTGGAACGCTACGAACGCTACCGGGCCGACCTCGCCGACCGGCTCGGCACCGATCCCGGGCCTGAGCTGACGCGGGTGCACGCCGGGCTGCTGGCCGCCGACCGGCCGGTGCGCGAGGGGCTTCGCTACGACGGTTCCTCGCTGCTCGGCCGTGAGGACGACATCCGTACGGTCCACGCCCTGCTGCAGAGCGGCAGGGTCGTCTCCATCGTCGGCCCCGGCGGGCTGGGCAAGACGCGGCTGGCCCACGTGGCGGGCAGGAACGCCGTGCAGCCGGTGGCGCACTTCGTCGAACTGGTCGCCGTGTCCTCTCCCGAGGGCGTGGTGGACGAGGTGGGCTCCGCGCTCGGGGTGCGTGACTCGGTCGTCGGGCGGCGGGCGCTGACCCCGCAGCAGCGCGCCGACGTGCGGGCCCGCATCGCCGCCCACCTGGACCAGGTGCCCTCCCTGCTCATCCTGGACAACTGCGAGCACGTCGTCGAGGCCGTGGCCGACCTGGTGGCCTTCCTCATCGCCACCACCCGTGACCTGCGGGTTCTCACCACCTCACGCGCTCCGCTGGCGATCCCCGCCGAACGGGTCCACCAGCTCGGCGAGCTGGCCACGGGTGACGCGGTCGAGTTGTTCGGCCAGCGGGCCACGGCGGCCCGTCCCGGTGTGCGGCTCGACGAGGAGGTCGTGCGCGAGATCGTCACCCGGCTCGATGGTCTGCCGCTGGCCATCGAGCTGGCCGCGGCCAAGACGCGGATGATGTCGGTCGAGGAGATCAGACGGCGGCTCAACGACCGGTTCGCCCTGCTGCGTGGCGGTAACCGCAGCGCCCCCGACAGGCACCAGACGTTGCTGGCGGTCATCGACTGGTCCTGGAACCTGCTGGGCGAGCGGGAGCGGCGCGCGCTGAGCCGGCTGTCGCTGTTCGGCGACGGCTTCACGTTGGAGACGGCCGAGTACATGCTGGGCGCGGACGCGCTGTACGCCGTGGACGCGCTGGTCGAGCAGTCCCTGCTGAGCGTCAGGGAGACCGCGTACGGCCTGCGCTACCGCATGCTGGAGACGGTCAGGGAGTTCGGCCTGATGCGCCTGGCCGAAGCCGGTGAGGAGGAGCGGGCGCGGGCGGCGCAACGGTCCTGGGCCGTCGAGTACGGCATACGCCATATCGGCTACCTGTTCAGCACCCGCCAGTTCGAGGCCGTGGACGCGCTGCGCGCCGAGGAGGGCAACCTGGCCGACCAGCTGCGCCGGGCACTCGGCGAGGGCGATGCCGGCACGGTGATGCAGTTGATGTCCGCAGTGGGCGCGCTGTGGTCGATCCGTGGCGACCACCCCAGGATCGTCGTGCTGCGTGAGGCGCTGGTCCAGGCGCTCGACGGCTGGGTCCCGCCCCCGGAGCTTGAGGAGGCGACCAGGGCGGCCCTGCTCATCATGCTCATGAACATGATGGGGATGACCGACCGCACGCTGCGTGACCTGCTCGCCCACCTGCCCAAACGGGAAAGTCCCGATCCCCGCCTGGCCGCGATGACGCGGGTGGTGCTGGCCGGCGACTCCCCCGTCGGAGACCAGGTCATCCGGCGACTGACCGAGCTGAGCCTGAGTTCCGACCACGATCTCGCCCTGATGGCGGGGCAGGCGCTGGCCCACGCGCTGGAGAACATCGGAGCGGCGGAGGCCGCGTGCGCGGCGGCGGAGCGGGCGCTGGCCGTGGCACGGGAGGACGACGGGCCGTGGCAGAAGGCCGTCCTGCGGGCCACACTCGCCCAGCTGACCCTGCAGCAGGGGGACCACGAGCAGGCGGTCCGCCACGCCCGTGCCGCCCTTCCCGCCATGATCAGGATCGGTGCCACCGACGACGAGGTGCAACTGCGCGCCGTCATCATCCACAACGCCATCCAGACGGGTGATCTGGAGACGGCCGAGGCCGAGTTCGCCGAGCTGACGCGGATCAGCGAGAGCGAGGCGGTGCAGGGCGAGATGGTGTTCATCCCGATGTGCGCGGCCGAACTGTCCCTCGCCCGCGGCGACACGGCGCACGCCCTGGCCCAGTACCGCCTGGCCGTACAGCGGGCCCGTGACATGCGGCTGACCGCAGGTCTTCCGAGCGGCAGCGAACCGTGGGTGATCGTCATCACCGCCTTCGCGCTGACGGCCCACGCCTACCACGCCGGCCCGTCCGACCTGCGTCACGGCGAGGAACTGTTCGCCGACCGGTCCTTCCTGCTGGACGGGGAGATGCTGAGCGCGCGCAGCCTCTACATCGACTACCCGGTGGTCGGGACGATGCTGTTCGCGCTCGGAGCGTGGGGCCTGCTGTGGGAGGCGCTGCCCGCGCACGAGGCGATCAGGCTGCTGGTGCTCGCCGAGCGTTTCTCCTACAGCCAGATGATGTCCAGCATGGCCTTCGACCGGATCGAGCCGCACGCGGAGAGGGCCGCGCCCGGCCTGATCTCCGCGATACGGGCGGAGTACGGCGACCGGCGCGGCCCCGAGTTGCTCGACGAGGCCAGGAAGGCGCTGCGCGGCCACGGCTCAGATGTGCCGCTTGTAGGAACGCACCGCCAGCGGCGCGAAGATCAGGATGCAGATCAGGCAGGCCAGTAGCGTCCAGGCCACCTCCCCGCTCACGACACCGTTGTTGGCCAGGTCGCGGGCCGCCGTGACCAGGTGCGAGACCGGGTTGACCCGGACGAAGGCGGCCAGCCAGCCCGGCAGCGTGTCCACCGGCACGAACGCGTTGGACAGGAACGTCAGCGGGAACATGATCATCATCGAGATGCCCTGCACCGCCTGGGCGCTGCGCGCGATGGTGCCGACCCAGGTGAAGGCCCACGCCAGCGACCAGCCCGTGACGATCGACAGCGCGATCGCGCCGAGCGTCCCGAGCACGCCGCCGCCCGGCCGGTAGCCCATGAGGACGCCCATGCCGAAGGTCAGCCCCGAGGCGATCGTGTAACGCACCAGGTCGGCGACCATCGGCCCGGCCAGCGGCGCGATGCGGGCGATCGGCAGCGACTTGAACCGGTCGAAGACCCCCTTCTCCATGTCCTCACGGAGCTGGATGCCGGTCGCCATACAGGTGGTCAGCACGGTCTGGGCGAGGATGCCGGGAATCATGAGCGGCAGGTAGTTGCCCACGTTCCCGGCGATGGCGCCGCCGAAGATGTAGGCGAACATCGCCGTGAACAGGATGGGCTGCAGCGTCACGTCGATGAACTGCTCGGGGTTGCGGAACATCTTCTTCACCGCCCGCCAGGCCATCATCATGGTCTGGCCGAGCGTCTCGCCGACCGAGACGCGCCGCCGCGCGGACGTCACCCGGTCGGCGGCCCGTACGGGCTGGCGAGTGGCCGGTGCGGTCAGGGTGCTCATCGGTTCTCTCCGTCGTTGTCGTTCTTCTCGTCGGCCTCGTGACCGGTGAGGGCCAGGAACACCTCGTCCAGGCTGGGCTTGTCCACGCTCACCGACGCTACGGACACCCCCGCGGTGCGTAGTGCGATCAGCACGTCGGCGGCGAGGTCCGCCTGGCCGAGCGGGGCGGTGAGCCGTCCCTGCTCCGGGCTGAGCACGGGCTCGACGCCGACCACACGGCGCACGATGTCCGAGGCCTGCCGCATCTCACCGGGTACGGCGAGCACGACCTGCAGGGCTGAGTCGCCGACCGTGGTCTTCAGCTCGTCCGGGGTGCCCTCGGCCACCTTCCTGCCGTGGTCGATGACGGCGATCCGGTCGGCGAGCTGGTCGGCCTCGTCGAGGTACTGGGTGGTCAGCAGGACGGTGCAGCCGTCGGCGACCAGGTCACGGATGGTGTCCCACATCTGTCCGCGTGTCCGCGGGTCGAGTCCGGTGGTCGGCTCGTCCAGGAAGATCAACGGCGGCCTGGTGATCAGGCTGGCGGCCAGGTCGAGCCGCCGCCGCATGCCCCCGGAGAACTGCGCGATCGGCTTGTTGGCGGCCTCCTCAAGCCCGAACCGCCCCAGCAGGTCGGTGGAGATCCGTTTCGCCTCCGCGGAGCCGATGCCCTGCAGCCGTCCGAACAGCCACAGGTTCTCCCGGGCGGTCAGGTTCTCGTCGACCGACGCGTACTGGCCGGTGACCCCGACCAGCTGCCTGATCACGTGCGGGTTGTCGGCCACGTCGACGCCGAAGATCTCGGCGCGTCCGGCGTCGATCTTCAGCAGCGTCGCCAGCATCCGCATCGTCGTGGTCTTGCCCGCGCCGTTGGGGCCGAGGACCCCGAAGACCTCGCCCGGCCGTACGTCCAGATCGATCTTGTCAACGGCCCGGTACGTGCCGAACGTCTTGACCAGTCCCTCGGCCCGGACGGCGCTCACCGCCTTCTCGGCACCGGACCTCGTCTGTCTTGTCTCTTGAGTGATGCTCATGGACACAGGTTCGACGACCCGGGTTTCACCGCACCTTCGCCCCGGTTTCGCGGCGCCTCCGGGGTGAAACCGAGGGCTGCGGAAACCGTCAACGACATCGCGCCGGAGAACCAAAGGAGCGCCCACCGCCGGGAGGCGGTCGTACCCCAAGCCCGTAGTCGATCTGGCCGAGAGAGCCGACGCGCCCGCGACCGTGACCGCTCCGTCATGACGCGCCGGTTCGCCGAGTCGGGCGCTACCGGGACGTCTTTTTAGAAGAGCTTCTTGAGAAAGTCGTTACACACCGCGCCGGTCGCACGGCTGCGTTTGCCGGGTCCACCGTCGGCCTTGAACGCGGGAGCCGGCCGTCGCCGAGGCCGGTGACGACGTCACTCCCTGGGTGGACTGGGTCGGCTCGGTCCGGGTGGGGACGATGGAGGACCGGGAGGTCGAGGGCTGGCGCGGGTACACGATCGACCTGATCGCCGGGAAGGCCCGGTGCGCGGTCAAGGTGTTCAAGCCCAACGTCATCACGCTCATCGCCGGCGGGAACGACGTCATCTACGACATCCAGACGGACGGTGCGATCGGGCGGCTCCAAAGACTGGTCGAGCAGATCGCCGACGACTCTCCGAGGGCCGTCGTCCTGGTGGCGGGGATGCAGCCCTTCAGGGATCCGGCCAAGAACGCGCGGGGCGAGGCGTTCACCGCCCAGATCCCCGCCATGGTCGACCTGCTGGTGAAACGCGGCCTGCGTGTGGTGTACACCGACACCACCGGATCGGAGCTCTCCGACATCGGCACCGATGGCATTCACCTCACCGACCAGGGCTACGAGAAGAAAGGCCGACTTCCTGCGCATCGGCTGGACCGGAGTGATGCACGCCTGGCTCAACAAGCTCCCGGCGAACTACTTCGACACCTTCCACTCTTGAATGAAGGCTCTGGGGTGCCCGATGCGCCGGTCACACCATCGGGCACCCCAGACCCGCGGTCACCGCTGTGGAACGGGTCCGAAACAGGAGCGCGAGGCGCCGTACGGCGGACCGGGGAATCTCCTGTCACGGCCGATCGTCGGCGACCGCGCCTGTGGAACTCAGCGACGCCTGGGTGAGACGCCTCGGAGAAAGTCAGCCGGAACTCCCCCGTCCCGTCGCCGGCCATTCTCTTCGGCTCTTATGAGCGGCGTATAGCGCGTTCAGCAGCTACTGGAAGAACTCGCGTAGTAGACGCTCCGGCCGGTCGGCTCGGGCCAGGTGGCGTAGGAGACGGTCTTCGTCGACCGTCCGGGGACGGCGTGCGGCCCGGAGTCCCGGTTCCAGACCTTGTCGATGCAGACGTAGCGCGTGGAGGAGCACTCGTTGGAGAGGTCCACCCTCCTGGCGTTCCCGACGTCGTAGAAGTGGTGCTGAACCTGGCAGGCGGCCTTGTTCGTGGAGGACATCTGCAGGCCGGCACCGGCGGAACTGGCGTTGGAAGGGGTGGCGAAGACGGACAGGGCGAGCGTGCCGACCGCCACGGCGAACGCGAACTTTGTCTTGTTGTTCATTTCTTCGGCTTTCTCTGAAGGGAGTTCAGGCTCGCGGCCGGCCGTGTCGCACGGCCCACCGTTTCGGCCTGAGATTCGTCACGACCCTACGAACGCCCGCTTTTGTTTCGCTATCGATCCGATATGACGGCGACGCCGGTCGTGACCTCCGAAGAACGATCCCTTTTCTTTCCGGGTGACGGCCCTCGCCCCCGCGTGAAACGACCACGGTTTCTCTCCGGACGGACGAGGCGCCTACCCTCGCTATCGTGATCACATGGGGGCTGACGTACGGTTCAACATCCTGGGGCGGCTCGAAGCGACGGTCGACGGCAGGCCGGTGCGGCTGGGCGGCCCGCGGGCCCGGGCCGTACTGGCCATGCTGGCCGTCGGCCACGGCCAGGTGCTCAGCATCGACCGGTTGGCCACCGCCTGGGGGCGGCACCCGCCGGCGACCGTACGCAACCAGGTCATGATCGCGATAGCGGCCCTACGCAGGGAGTTACGCGGGATGGGCGCCGAGCCGGAGATCATCAGGACGGAGGGGTCCGGCTATCGGCTGGTCGGCGGCCTGGTGGACACGCACCACGCGGAGCGGTGCGTCGATCGGGGCAGGCAGGCGGCTCAGGCCGGACGGCGGGCCGAGGCCGCCGACCTGCTGGGGCAGGCCCTGACACTGTGGCGCGGCCCGGTGCTCGCCGACCTGGAACTGGAGGAGCTGGCGGCCTTCGCCGGACGGTGGGAGGAACTGCGCCTGACCGTCCTGGAGGAGCGGGCCGAACTTGACCTGACTCTCGGCCGGCATCGCAACCTGGTCGGTGAGCTGTCCGAACTGCTCGCCGAGCATCCGCTGAGGGAGCACCTGCGGGCGCTGCTCATGACGGCGCTGCACGGCTCCGGGCGGCGGTCCGACGCGCTGGAGGTGTACCGCGAGGGGCGGGCCCTGCTCGCGGACGAACTCGGCCTCGACCCCGGGCCCGAGCTGCGCAGGTTGGAGGCGACCATCCTCGCCGACGCCCCCGACCCCGAGCCGTTCCACGGACGCGACGAGGTGAGGCAGGTGCCCGCCGAGTTACCCGCCGACGTGACTGGTTTCGTGGGGCGCGAACGCGATCTGGAGCTGCTGCGCCGGCATGCCTTCGCCGCGGGCGCTCCCTCCGTCACGACCGTCACCGGCGCGGCCGGCGCGGGCAAGACCGCCCTGGCCGTACGGTTCGGCCATCTGGTGGCCGAGGAGTTCCCCGACGGCCGGCTCTACGTGAACCTGCGCGGGCACTCGCCCCGCCCGCCCATGCCTCCGCTGGAGGCACTCGTGCGGATGCTCGGCTCGCTCGGGATACCCCCGGAACGGATCCCCGAGCAGGAGGAGGCCGCGGCCGGCCTGTACCGCTCGCGCCTGTCGGGCCGTCGGATGCTGGTGCTGCTCGACGACGCGCGGACGGCCGAGCAGGTGCGACCCCTGTTACCCGGCGCTCCCGGTTGCCTGGTCGTCGTCACCAGCCGCAACGCGCTCGCCGGGCTGACCGTCTCCCACGGCGCCAGGAACCTGTCACTCGGCGTGCTCGACCAGGACAACAGCGTCCGGCTGCTGGCCTCCATGGTCGGGGATCGGCGACTGTCCGCGGAGCCGGAGGCGGCCGAGCGGATCGTACGGCTGTGTGGACACCTCCCGCTGGCGCTGCGCGTGGCCGCCGCGACGCTGGCGACGCGTCCGCGAAGGTCGCTGGGGGAGTACGCCGCCGCGCTGTCCGCGCGAGGGCTGGACCTGCTGCGGATCGACGGCGACGTGGCGGTCAGGGCGGCGTTCGAGCTGTCGTACACGGGCCTGCCGGAGGCGGAGCGGCGCCTGTTCAGGCTGCTGGGGCTGGTCCAGGGGCCCGACGTCACCGCGCCGGCCGTCGCCTCCCTGGCCGACATCGAGATCGCCGAGGCTGAACAGCTCCTGGACCGCCTCGCCGCGGCCCACCTGATCGAGGAGTACCGGCCGTACCGGTACACCTGTCACGACCTGCTCCGGCAGTACGCGGGAGAGCTCACGCTCCGCGACGACGACCCCGCGACCGGCGTCCAGGCTCTCGAACGCCTCGGCGACCGGTACCTGGCCGAGGCCGTCGCGGCGGCGGAGAGCGCCTATCCCTCGATCGCCCGCCTGCCGCTTCCCGTCCCGTCCGGGCTCAGCCCCCGCGCCGAGGCGATGGCCTGGTTCGGCGCCGAACAGGCCAACCTCGTCGCCTTCGCCCTGCACGCCGCCGGCGCCGCCGACCCCTCCTCCGCCACCCGCCGGCCTCCGATCACCGGCCCCAGGCGACACGCCTGGCTGATCGCCGACGCCCTGCGTGGCCACCTCGCCCACCACACCGCCACCAGCCTGGCCGACATCGTGGCGATCGCCGACGCCGCGACACACGCCGCCACCGCCGAGGACGACCCGCTCGGCCTGGCGGCGGCGCACCTCTGCGCAGGCACGGCCGCTCTGTGTCGCGCCGACTATTCCGCCGCCCGCGCCGCCTGCGAGCTGGCCATTCGGTACAGCGAGCGCGCGGGCTGGCCCGCGGGCGCCGCCGCCGCGCACAACAACGCCGCCACCGCCTGCCATGACCTGGGCAGGCTGCGCCAGGCCATCGACCACCTCGTCAGGTCCGTCGAGCTCAACCGCGAGATCGGCGACACCTACGGCGAGGCCCGCGCCATGGGCAACCTGGGGACCGTGCACCTGGAATGCGGCGACCTGGAGGCGGCGGAACGGCACCTGCGCGACGCCCTCGCCCTCCACCGTCGCCTGCGCGCCAGCGATCTGAGCCACTCCCTCAACGAGCTCGCGACCGTCCGGCGCCTCAGCGGCGACCTGGACGAGGCACTGGCCCTCGCCACCGAGGCGCTCGGCCACGACCGCGAGAGCGGCCTGCACGTGCCCGAGGCCAAGAGCCTGACCACGCTGGCGGAGATCCACCGTGACCGCGGCCGTCTCGATCTCGCCCTTGAGGCCGTGGTCTCGGCCGGTGAGCGCGCCGAAGGAGCGCGCCACGTTTACGCCATGTGCCGCGCCACGCACGTCCTCGGCACCGTCCAGGCGATGACCGGACAGCACGGCGAGGCTCTCGACGCCCACCAGCGAGCACTCACGTACGCCGTCACGGCGGGCATGGTGCATCTGCAGGTCAGGCCGCTGCTCGGCCTCGCCCGCGCGCACGCCGACCTGGGCACGCACGACCGTGCGCTCCGGTACGCCCGTCAAGCTCTGGACCAGGCGTCCTCGACGGGCTACCTCCTGCTGGAGGACCTGGCGCTGTCGCTCCTGGCCGACCTCGAAGGGAGGCCGCAGCCGGCACGCCGTGAGGAGGACGGGCACCGCACGCGGCGGTGACGCGGCGCGAGGACCTACGGTCACCGCTGCGAAGCGGGCCTGAAACAGGAATGTGGGGCGTCGAACCAGTCGGCGGCGATGTCCGTTCCCGTCAGCCGTCCGATGAGCGTCAGCGTCGAGCTGATGCTCTCGTCCTCTTCCACGAGGTCCTCGGGGCTTCCCGGGGTCGCGGGGTCGTACGGGTCGTTGAGCTGGAAACGCAGCCCCTCCATCAGGTGGTCGAGCGCGTGCGGGTCGTCACCGGACCGCTCGTCGGGCGACAGGGGGTCGAAGGAGACGATCATGCGCCCGTCGCGGGCGTACGAGAACCGCTCGGTGTGGTTGATGTCCATGGTGAGGCCGACGGCCTGCCCGCCGTTGGCGCTGAGAGGCGGCAAAGACCGGTCGTCGTGCGTTCCGGGCACGACGCAGAGCCAGTCTCCGACCTCGGCGACCCAGACGGAACCGTCGTCGATGTTACGGTCGAGAATCTCACTCAGACGGCAGGGCGTGCGGGTGCTCGGGTCAAGGGAGGATTCCGCTGTGATGGCCGCGGCGTCCATTCCCTGAACCCATGTGGCACCGAATCCCAGCGCCCACAGGTCCATGTCGTGGTCGAGCCCCTCGGTGAACACGGTCGATACGAGGAGCCGATAGAGCTGAGTTTCCCGCCGAAGACGCATGGGGGAAGTCAACCATTCGATCAACGGGGAATGGGGATGCGTAGGGAAGGCAGGTCAGGAGGGCCGGGGGCGGCGAAGGCGTCGGTGAGCATCGTGGAGACGGTGTAGAGGTGCCACAGGACGTCCATCCGGGAGTCCGGCAGCCGTGCCACCTGGGTCGCGTCGACGACGTGTGCCAGCCCGTCCGCCCGCAGTTCCCCGCGGTCGTCGATCACGGCCGCGCGCAGCAGGCCGGTCAGCTCGGCTGAGGGCTCGGTCCGCCAGTTCCAGGGCTTCCCCCCGGAAGCCGCGGAAGCCTTCAAGAAGCCGGCAGAGGAACCGGAAGGCCCGGAACGCGAGGACAGGCCGCGTGAGCGGAGCCGGTCCCACAGGCTGGGGTGGCTCTCCTCGGTGAACCGCCACGGACGCCCCTCGACGGGCACGTCCCGCAGCGAGGGCGCGAAGGCGTTGATCACCCCGTGGATGAGCGCCTCCGAGCGTCGCCACAGCGGGTCGATCCCGAGCGCGGTCCTGACGACCAGGTTGTCGAGGAACGGTGGGACCGGGTTCTGTCCGCGCAGCAACGACGCCCGCGAGGCGGCGTGCCAGCGGCCCACACGATGCGCCAGGTACAGCCGGTCCAGGGCGCCGGGGCCGTCCAGCTCCCGCCAGGGGGAGGCCAGCGCCTGGGCGTGCCGCCTGCCCTGGTCGGTCAGCAGGTCGGCGTTCCTGCTGAAGAGGCCGTCGATCCGCCGCCTGACGGCCTTGGCGTCCAGGACGGCCTGGTTGTGCAGGAAACCGCCCCGCAGGATCTCCCCGCCGTGCCCGGACATTCGTGGCGTGGGGTCGAACCGTATGCCGGCCGGGATGTTCTCGTAGACCGAGATCATGCCCTCGCAGGCGAACAGGACGTTGTGGCCGCGAACGTGGGGATGGGCGACGACCAGCTCCGTGCCGTCGTCGGACCGTTTCGGCCGGGCGACGCTGTGCCGTACGCCGAGGGCCCGCGCGACACGTTCGGCGAGCACCACGTCGGGGCTGTCGTCATGTCCGGAGGTGGCCGTCACGAATGGAATGTCGGCCTTGTGCAGCAGCGCGGCGAGGAGACGACTGTCACGGCCACCGGTGAGCGACAGCCGTACCGGCTCGGCGGTGTGGCGCAGCGGCCGTACGGCGGTGAGCAGCGCGTCGGCGAGTTCGTCGATCTGGGCGCGCGCCGCGCGCCGGGAGGCGGGGGCCTCGCGGGCCTCGGGGAGCGGGGTCTCGGTGATGGTACGGCGACCGCCCTCGACCCTGATCTCGGCGGCCGGAGGCAGCGCGCCGACCCCGTGGAACGGCGTCTCGTCGGACAGGAAGTAGCCCGCCCGCACCATCGACTCAAGGGCGGCCAGGTCCCAGACGATCGAGGGGCGGCTCGACGACGTCTCGGCGGCCCTGGCGACGAGGTGCACGAGCAGCGCGCGGCTGCCGATGACGTGGACGTCCGGGGTCTCGGCGTGGAAGACAGGGCAGGCCCGGGTGAGTCCGGTGGCGGCGCTCACCTCCGTCCCGTCGGCCCGGAAGATCGAGAAGACACCGCCGGTGCGGGTGACGGCCTCTCCGAGCCGGGGTACGGCGAGCAACCGGTCCACCTCGGACGGTTCGGCCAGGTGCCCGGTGAGGGCCGCGACCCGGCCGCCACCGGAGCACATGATCGGCAGCCCGTGCCCCTCGGGTTCGTTCGACCAGGAAAGCAGCGCCGTTTCACCGGTGGCCGAGTGCCACTCGTCCGAGGTCACGGTCGTGGCGGGCACCGGGAAGGCGCGGGAGACCCCCTGGCGTGCCGCGTCGAGGACCACGGACGGCAACGGGACGCCCGTACGTCTGGCGACGATCATCAGATGGACACGCAAGGCGACCTCCCGGGCATCGGTGATCCACACCCCTGTTCCGCCGATGCCCGGATTCGCCTTCACGAAGAGCCGTGTTCCGATGAGCGCTCGGAAGGCACCGGGGTGCCGGTCGGTGGCGTGGTGGTGGCCCGGAGGGGGGTCTCCCGGATGAACCAGGAGGCGGCGAAGGCGACCGCGGAGAGCGCGACGACGCCGACCAGGATGACGTGCAGGCCGTCGACGACGGCCAGTCGTACGGCGTCGGCCGCCCACACGGGCAGATCCGGCAGGAGCGCGGGCGTGAGTTCGGCGCCGCCGGTCAGCCGGTCGGCCGTGGCCGACCCCAGGTGGGAGGCGTACAGCGTGCCCAGGAGGGCGATGCCGAGCGATCCGCCGATGGTGCGCAGCAGGGTGAGGGTGCCGCTGGCGGCGCCCATGTCGCGTGGGGCGGCGCTGTTCATGGTGATCAGAGTGGTGCTCTGCATCACCAGGCCGATCCCCGTCCCGATGGGAAGGGTGAGGGCTGAGGCGAGGACGACGGGTGTGTCGGCGTCGAGCCGGAGCAGGGCCAGCGCACCCGCGACGGTGAGGGCTCCGCCCAGGACGGGATAGACCCGGTAGCGGCCGTTGGCGCTGATGAGGCGACCGGCGACCAACTGGGCGCCGAGCATGGCGAACATCAGTGGGAGCAGCAGCATGCCGCTGGCTGCGGGGGAGGATCCCTGGACGAACTGCATGTACTGCGGCAGGTAGTTGGTCACGGTGACCATCACCGCGCCGACCAGGAAGCTGAGGGCCTGAGCGAGGGTGAAGTCGCGGTCGGCGAACAGGCGGGGCGGGATGATCGGCTCCGCCGTACGGCGTTCCACGGCCACGAAGGCGCCCACGGCGAGCAGCCCGATCGCGCCGAGGGCCCATGAGGCCCCGCCCGCCAGCAGGGTCAGGGCCACGATCGCGATGGTCAGCAGGGCCGCTCCGGCGTAGTCGATACGGGGGCGGTGGCGCTCGACGGGCGGCGGGTGGACGCGGGTGACGATGAGCAGCAGGGCGAGGGCGCCGAGGGGAAGATTGACGTAGAAGGTCCAGCGCCAGCTGAGGTGGTCGGTGAGCAGGCCGCCCAGCAGTGGCCCGCCGACGTAGGCGACCGGCATGATGGCGCCGATCATCGACTGCAGCCGGCCGCTCTCGCGGGGCGGGACCAGGACGCCGATGATGGCCAGCGCGCCGACCATGAGCCCGCCCGCGCCGAGTCCCTGCACGGCGCGGAAGGCGATGAGCTGGGCCATGTCCTGGGCCAGGCCGCAGAGCGTGGACCCGGCCAGGAAGAGCGTGATGGAGGTGACGAAGGTGGCCTTGCGGCCGAACAGGTCGCCGATCTTGCCCCAGATGGGGGTGGTGGCCGCGGCGGCGAGCATGTAGGCGGTCACCAGCCAGGGCAGCAGGTCCAGGCCGCCGATCTCGCCGGCGATCGTGGGGAGCGCGGTGCCCACGATCAGGCCGTCGAGCATGGCCAGGAACATGCCGATGAGCAGCCCGAAGACACCAAGGCGGTTCATGGCGGTTCAGGCGGCGTAGGGTCGGGCGGCTCTGGCCTCGCGCAGCGCGTGTGCCCACCAGGCGAGCCGATCCAGCATGACCTTGGCGGCGGCGTCGGCGGCCGGGTCCACGGCTTTGCCGTCGCCGTCGAACTGCGCCCAGGGGTGCTGAAGGCCGACGCTGTCGCGGACGGTGACAGCGTGCAGTTCGGCCAGGACGAGCCGAAGGTGCTCGACGGCGCGCAGTCCGGCGGAGAAGGCTCCGTAGGAGACGAACGCGACGGGCTTGGCGTGCCACTCGGTTGCGTGCCAGTCGATGGCGTTCTTCAGCGCCGCGGGGAAGCTGTGGTTGTACTCGGGGGTCACGATGACGAAGGCGTCGGCCGCCGCCATCCGCGGTGAGACGGCCGCCAGCTGGTCCCTGGCCTCCTGCGTGGCGGGCGGCTGGCCGAGCACCGGGAAGACAGTCGGCAGCGGGGTCTCGACCAGGTCGATCAGGTCGGCGCTCATGTCGTCGCGCCGGTCCAGGTGGCCCATGACCCAGGTGGCCACGGCGGGGCCGAAACGGCCGTCACGGGTGCTGCCGAGAATGACTGCGATGTTCAGCATGACGCTCCTCAGAAGTGTACAGCGTATCGAGTGGGATACAACGTACACAGGCGTGTGTACGTTGTCTACTGCTGATACGTTGTACACGAACGCGAGGAAGGGACGGCATGGCGACCGACAGGAACGAACCGCTATGGGAGCGGCTGGAACGGCCTTCGCCGGCTCCCCGCCAGACGTTGTCGCCACGGCGCATCGCCACGACGGCTGTCGCGGTCGCCGACGCCGAGGGCCTTGAGGCCATCACGATGCGTCGCCTGGCCACCGAACTCGGCGTCGCGCCCATGGCGCCCTACCGCTACGTGTCCAGCAAGGACGACCTGCTGGAACTCATGGTCGATCACGTCTACACCGATCTGCGTCTGCCCCACGGCCACGACTGGCGGCCGAGCCTGCGCGCCCTCGCCGTACGGACTCGTGAGTTGATGATCCGGCACCGATGGCTGGCCCGGTTGCCCCCGCAGGCCAAGCTGTCCCTCACCCCGAACCGGATGACCGTGGCCGAGCAGGCTCTGACGGCGCTCGACGGCCTGGGCCTGGACGCCGACACGATGATGGGCGTCTTCCGTGCCGTGGACGCCTACGTGCACGGCGCCATGAGCTACGAAAGCGCCGTCAGCACTCTCGTGAGCGAGCAGAGCCTGTCCGGCGGAGCCGAACTGCGCGACGAACTCGCCCCGCTGATGATGTGGCACATGCGGACCGGCCGTTATCCGACCTTCGAGCACTACCTGCACACCGCCGCCCGTAAGGACGACGCCTCATGGCAGTTCGACCTCGGTCTGGACTGCCTCCTCGACGGCATCGCCACCCGCCTTGGCATCTGAGGCGCTTCCCGGCCTGCGGGACACCTGGATGTTCCAGCGACGGCGGAGCCATTCGACGCCCGCGTAGAAGGTGGTGATGACGGGGATGGTGTAGAAGACCGAGCCCCAGCCCTGGGAGAGGTGGATCTGGACCGCGCCGGCGACCATCCCGGTGCCGAGCGGCCACCAGGTGCGATGGTTGGAGGCGAGTACCCAGCGCACGGCCCTCAGCAGCTGGGTGCCGAGGTCGTACAGCCTCATCAGCAGGGCGGCGTGGACCAGGCCGAGGCCGTACCGGACGGGGTTCGGGGAGGCCTCGACGGCGGCCTGCCAGTCTTCGGCCCGCCACCGTCGGGCGCGGCCACCGACGCGCAGCGCGAGGTCGAGCGTGAAGGACAGGCGGACCCTGTCCCGGATCGTCGGGACGTCGAGGTTGTTGGCGAAGAGAAAGCCGCCGACGAACAGCGACATCCCGCCGAAGGTGAGACCGACCCTCAGCTCGCCCGTGTCCAGCCCGGCGTAGACGCTGAAGGCGATGAGGACGAAGGTCAGGAAGGCGACGACGCCGATGATCCCGCGGCGGTCGCGGTCACTGAGCTCGACGGGCTCCGGGGAGTCGGAGTCCAACCAGCCCGCCATGCCGACCGGGTCGTCGATCACCGTCCGGCCCCCCTCAGGCTCCAGGACCACAGGGGGGTACGGCCCTGCCGGAGGGCGGCGTACTCCTGGCGGCCGGTGCCGGACAGGGTGTAGAGACGGCGCCGGGGCCGGCCCTCGGGGACACCCACCTCCCAGGAACCGGTGATCCACCCGGCCTTCTCCAGCCGTTCGAGAAAGGGATAGACCGTGCCGGGGCCGAGCCCGGTCTCCTCGGTGACGCGGTATCCCCACAGCGGGTCATCGGGATCGGTGGCCAGGAACAGATCAAGGACAAGTCGTGTGGTGACGGTCAATCGGATCTTCGGTGGCGGATCGATTATCGGACACCCCCTATCGATGACGATACGTCCGCTGTGTCCCGGGCGTGGAGAACGCCCGGGACCGAGAACGGGCCGGGAACGGATCGCGAAGGATCCGTCGGCGAGAAATCAGCAGAAGACCGTTCCCGTCACCTCGCGTTGTCCCCAGACGTAGTTGAACTGGAGGAGCTGCCCGGGGGACACGCACTCGGTGCGGTAGCCGTAGAGCCACGTGTCCGCCTGCGGGTTGGGATGTTTGACGCGGTAGGAGAAGGCGTACTGGCCGTCTCCGCCGCTGCAGTAGTACCAGGCGGTTCCACCCGTTCCGGTCGGGTTGAGCGTACCCCCGCTGCACCCGGTCGGCTGGGCCTGGGCGGGGGTGGCGAAGAGCGTGGTGGCGGCGAGAAGGGACGCGGCCAGGACCGCGGCGTGCTTTCCGATGTGCATCTGCCGGCCTCCAGCAGGTAGAAGGTGGAGCACTGTTAAGAAAGCTTCCTAAAAGGAAGATAGACGCGCTCCGCCCGCCGTCAAGGCCCGTTTTTTTAGTGGTTCTTCGTGATAAGTCCGCACTATCCAGCTCTGGTAGGAAATTATGTGAAAAGCGCTGATCGACAGTCATTCAGGGACTGTGACGCTTTCGCCTCCGCCCGAGCCGCCCTGCTTGATGGGCAAGGTGGCCCGCGTCAAGCTGGAATCGTGGATCAGTCAGGAGTCCTGTACCTCGCTATCGCGGATCGGCTCCGTCAGCGGATCGTCAATGGCGAACTGGCCCCGGAGCCGCCGGTCACGACGAAGGCCTCCACCCGGCCGCCGGGGAACTCGGCCTGGTCGGTGTCGTAGGTGCGGTCGACGGCCCCGACCAGGTGGCCGTGACCGGTCGGCTCCTTGGTCAGGACGGTGCCGAGGCCGCGGTCGCTGCGCAGACCCGGCGAGTACAGGACGACCGGCCTCCCGCCCCGACCGGAGCCCCCCTTCCTTCGCAGGCAGGAATCGCCCTACGGTTCGGCGTCCTGACGGTGTCGCAGGGAAGGCCGTCCAGATCGTCGGGTGGGTCCGGGCGAGGCATCAGGACAGATCGGCCCAAGGGGCTGGTGGAGCCGAGGCGAAGAAGCGAAGCAGGCCGAGAAGTCGGCTGGCCGGAGGGGCGGTCCAGTGGCGTTCGCCCGGGCGCGGGACCGGATCTTTCAGTCGTCCAAGTGCCCAGGTGAGATGGAACCACAGCACGCGAGCTTCCCAGGTCGGTGCGCTCGTTGAGGTTTCCTGGCCGGTTTGCTGTCGGTAGCCGTCGAGCATGGCCGGGATGCCGGTGAGGGGCATTTTGGCGAAGTCGACAGCGGGGTCGGCCCATGCGGCATCGCCCCAATCCACGATGCCGTTGAGCTGGTTCGTCTTCGGGGAGACGAGCAGGTTCTGCGGAGCGACGTCGCCGTGAACCAAGACCATAGGCGGGTTGGTGGGGAGATGAGGTGAGAGCCGGTCGAACCATCCGGTGAGCCAGCGGGCGGTCTC
The DNA here is from genome assembly GCF_042893955.1 of Streptosporangium sp. NPDC001559. NCBI lineage: Bacteria > Bacillati > Actinomycetota > Actinomycetes > Streptosporangiales > Streptosporangiaceae > Streptosporangium > Streptosporangium sp. NPDC001559. The sequence goes on along the minus strand of NZ_JBIAVG010000011.1, from coordinate 34,126 downwards.
GGCGTCGATCCAGCCGTCTTGGAGGAGGCGATCGATGAGTGCCCAGGGGTCTGTGACGTCGTTATCCACAGGGACGTCAGTAAGGGCCGGTGCGGTGTCCGGGGATAGCCAGTGCAGTTTGCCCAGCTCTCGCCCCACGTCCCGGAAGAGATGTTCTGCGTCGGCGACGGGTGGTTCGAGGCCTGCGAGATCTACTCCCCGCGTTCGGGTGAGCACCATGTAGGGCACGTCCACCACCGAACAGGTGTCATCGAAGGCGATGACTTCCGGAGTGCGCACGCCGACGTGCAGGGCGAGGGGAATGACCGCGGACTCCTTGACCAGGTCCGGGAGGAACCGCTCGGCCCGTGGGACGCGCAGGACCAGGTCGTCTCCGAGAAGGAAGACATGGTTGGCCACCCCTTGCGGAAGGGGTCGCACCTGCTCGGCGCTGATCCTGTGCCGGCTGGCGATGGCGGCCAAGGTTTCGTTGCTCGTCTCGTATTCCACCATGACGAAGCATGCTGACACGGACGGCTGGGCGCCGCCTCGCCCTTTTCGACCGCTGACGGCGGCAGGGTTTCATACAAGGCCGGGGCGATCGCAACGCCCGAAACCCTGACCTCCTGGTCTGATCGATGCCCTGCGACGCGCCCGTTGTGCCCGCAGAGGTCACCCGGTCCTAAGGCAGCGGGACAGCGGCAGGCCGGGACGAACCTGCTGCCCGGCAAGACGACCGCCCAGCCTACGTGCCCGACAGGCTTTCAAGCGGCCGGCCAGCAGGTTCGTTCGACGACTCTAGATGACGATCGGCCTCGTTCCTGACGTGGTCAACATGCCTGACGACCCTTGGATACCGGTCAGGCGTGATCCACGAACCCCCACATGCCTTACATGTCTGACCGCCGAGAGCCACTCGAGATAACGGTGTCCCTGGCACGCGAGCCGGGGAGCCTGAACGCGGCCAGGACGGCTGTCAGCATGACGGCGCCCAGGACGTGGACGGCTGTGCGCATTCCCTCGGAGGAGGCGGTGGCCAGGGCCTGTCCTTCGATGTCGCGGTTGGCGACGGCCACGAGCACCGCCAGGCCCACGGCGGTTCCCACCTGCAGCGCGGTTGAGGCGACCCCGGAGGCCAGGCCCTGCTCGTCCGCCGAGACGCCGGTGCCCGCGGCGATCCACATGGCCTCGTAGGTGACGCCCATGCCCAGACCGATGACGACGACCCCGGCCAGGACGGTGAGGAAGGATCCGCCCACGTGCATGCCGGGGGCCAGGAGCACGGCGCCCACGGCGTTGAAGACGATGCCGACGACCAGCGTGTTCCGGGTGCCGAAACGGTGGATCAGCCGCTCGCTGAGGAAGTTGCCCGCCGTGATCGACAGCGTCGGGCCGAGGAACGCCAGCCCGGTCTCCAGAGCGCTGAAGCCAAGGACGTTCTGGAAGTACAGCGTCAGGAAGTACGGCACGGCCTGCATCGTCAACCCGAAGACGAGGATGACCACGACTCCTCCGCTGAACGCGCGGTTGCGGAACAGCCGCAGTGGCATCAGCGGTGTCCGGCCGCGGGCCTGGACGCGCAGGAACACGACCAGCAGGGCCGCCGCGAGAGCGGCCGCGCCGATCACCTCGGTCCGTCCCCAGCCGACCTCGGAGCCGTGCGCCACCGCGAAGATCAACAGCGTGACGCCCGCGGTACCGGTCAGGGTTCCCGGAACGTCGACGCCTCCTCTGGTGACACGGCCGTCGGAGGGCAGCAGGACGAAGGCGGCGACGGCCCCCACGGCGGCCAGCGGGACGTTGACGTAGAACACGGCCTGCCAGCCCAGCGCCTGGGTGAGCACCCCGCCGACCAGCGCGCCCACGGTGAGCCCGCCCGCGCCCGCCATGGCCCAGACCGTCAGGGCGCGGTTACGTTCCCTGCCCTCGGCGAAGGTGGTGTTGACCAGGGCCAGCACCGCGGGGAACAGCACCGCGCCGGCGAGACCCTGCAAGGCGCGCGCGGTGAGCAGTACCGCCGGGGTCGTGGCCAGGCCGCCCAGTACGGAGGCCACGCCGTACAGCGCCATGCCGAGCACGAACATCCGCCGACGCCCGATCAGGTCGGACAGCCGGCCGCCGAACAGCAGGAAGCCTCCGTAGAGGACGGCGTACGCGGTGATCACCCATTGCAGGGTGTGCGGTGTGAAGCCGACATCGGTCGCGATGTCGGGCAGGGCCACATAGATGATGGTGAAGTCGAGACTGATGATCAGGTGCCCGAGCGCGAGCAGCGCGAGGCTCCGTCCCGGCCGTCGGCTGCGGGCCGGGGACTGGGTTGCGGACATGGGTGTGCCTTTCGTCCGTGTGTGGTTCGGTGGCCTGTCATGGCTGCACCGGGACCGGCGGACACTTGTTGGCACACCCTCTGAGGGCGCTGGGGTGGGCGGCGCCCGGACTTGGCCCGTCCGGTCCGGTCATCGCCCCTCCCCGCTTCGCGTGCTCTGCGCTGTCCGGCACGACTATGCCGCTCGCCGTTTCCCACGGCATCGGACGCCAGGTCGGCACGGCCCGGGACCTTGGACCTAGGACCGCGTGACCATCGAGGGGATCCTCCGCTCCGACCGGCCCGAGCCTCAGGGGGCTTGCCTGGGTGATCCCGTCCGCCGTCCGGTGCGGCGATGGTCGCGCGTGATGTTCCTTCGCCCGGCAAGCGACCCGGAGCTCTCCGGCCGTGACGCCGAATGCCGGGGCCGAGGACGAATGACGTTCCGGGGTGTTTACGACGGGGCGGCGGCGGGCTCAGGGCAGCCCAGGGGGCCGGTGAGGTAGTGCTGGACGGTGGGGGCGACGGCGGCGAGGAGGATGGACAGGTCTCGGTCGGCCAGGGCCGAGAGCCGGAGCAGGTGGCGGCCCAGCGCGATGCCGAACAGGTGGTTGAGCGCCAGGGCGAGGCGCAGGTCCGGGTCGTCGCCGGGCAGCAGGGAGAGGACGTCTTCGGGCAGGGCGGCGGTGAGCTGGGCGCGCAGCTGCTCGCGGGCGCCTTCGTGGGCGAAAGCCGACGTCACCGTGGCGCTCAGGGACCCGGCCAGGCCGGGGTCCTCCCACAGCGACAGGTAGGCGCGGGTCAGGCGCTCGCCGATCTCGCCGACGGGCCCGTCGAAGGCCCCCTGGACCTGCTGGACCGCCTGGCCGGGCAGCTGGAGGGTGGCGGCGAACAGGCCGTCCTTGTTGCCGAAGTAGTGAGCCAGCAGCGCGACGTCGACCTCCGCCGCCGCCGCGATCGACCGCATGGTCGCCCCGCGGAACCCCTTGGCCGCGAACTCGTGCCTGGCCGCGGCCAGGATGCGGTCCCGGTTGCGGCCATCGCCGCCGGGCGGCCGCCCGGGACGCTCGGAGTCCTTCTCACTCATGCCAGGCACTCTATCCGATATCAACAGCTGTTGACATCAACAAGTGTTGAAATACAGTGTGGTGGTCCGGATCCCGATGTGCGACCCCCGCTCAGCGGCGGATCCGTACCAAGAACCCCTGGAAGGCACCCCGCGCATGTTCTCCACATTCGATCTTGAGTTCGCCTGGATCGGCCTCGGAGCCGCGATCGTCCTGACGGTCATCCTCCTGACGACCGATGCGCTGCGCAGCGGCCGCGCCCTGTCCCGGTGGAAGGACCCGGCCTGGCTGGGCTGGGTCGCCGTCGTCGTGTACCTGTTCCACAACCTTGAGGAGTACGGCATCGCCGCCGACGGCGCCCACCACGCCTTCCCCGACTCCCTGTGCACCACGCTCAACCAGGGCGCCTATCCGGAATGCCCGATCCCGACAGAGTTCTATCTGTTCGTCAACATCGGGTTGATCTGGGTCGTGGCGGTGATCTGCGCCCTGCTCGCCCGCAAGCACGTGATGATGGGGTTCGCGTTCTACAGCATCGTCATCGTCAACTGCCTCATCCACATCGTCCCCGCCCTCGCCACCGGCACGTACAACCCGGGGCTGCTCACCGCGGTCGTGATGTTCCTGCCCGCCTCGGCCTGGATGACCAGCGTCTTCCTCAAGCGTCAGGACCCGCCGCTCGGCAGGTGGCGTCTGCTCGGCATCGTCGGCGTCGGCGTGGCCGCCCACGGCTCCCTGTTGCTCACGATCAACCTGTTCCTGAACGACGTCATCTCCGGACCCGTCCTCGACCTGCTGCAGCTCCTCAACGCGGGCCTCATCCTGCTGGTCGGCGCCCTCCTCCAGAGGTCCCTGCCCCCGGCACGCGCCGCGACGGCGAAGACCGGCACCCAAGCCGCCCACTGAACGGACGCAAGACCCTTCCCGCACACGGGCGCCGGCCACTGACCCTGGCGCGTCCGACTGGTGGAGTACCCACCACCGCTACAACTCCGCCGTCGTCATGGCACTCGTCTGTGCGACGGTCGACGGCCTGGCACGTGTTCGGCGTCGTGCGCGTGAGGAGGTGTCGCCATCGACTGTCCGATGCTCTGCCGAATTGTCAGACACGACCCAGTGATTTGCAACTGATCCACAAGGCCGTCTGAGGATCATTCCTCGTGTCCGACGACAAAAGGAGATGTTCACATGAACAAAAAGCGCACGGCTGCAATGATCATAGCCGCGTTCTTCGCAATCGGTACCGCGCAATTCATCAGTACCGGGCCTGCGGCGGCCGTGACCTCTGACAGCGGGAGTGTTCGGTCGATTTATCCCGACGCTGACCCCATCGACTGCGACACCAGCCCGCATCACTGTCGCTGACCCGGCCCAAGGCTTGTCTGATAAGTGATCTCCTCAGGTGCGGCTAGATGATCGTTCATGGTGAGACGCGGTGAGCTGACCGACAAGGCCTGGCGACGGATCGAGCCCCTGCTGCCCGCGACGGGCGGCAGGGGACGCCCCTGGCGCGATCATCGCGAGGTCGTCAACGGCATCCTGTGGCGACTGCGCACCGGAGCGCCCTGGCGGGGCATCCCCGAACGATACGGTCCCTGGCAAACCTGCTACGAGCGGTTCAAACGCTGGGACGAGGACGGCACCTGGGTCAGGATCCTGGAAGAACTGCAGGTCAAGGACGACTCGATCGGCGCCGTCGAACTGACCGTGAGTATCGACTCGACCATCGCCCGCGCCCGCCGGCGCGCCGCCGGAACCTGAGGAAGGGGAACGACGGAGGGACGGTCGACGCGAAGGAATCCCAAGGACGACAGGTCCTCGGACGCTCCCGCGGCGGACCGGCCACCGAACCCCACCTGATCACCGAAGCTCGCGGCCTGCCGCTGACCTTGCGTCCGACCGGCGGCGAAGACAGGCCTTGGGTCCGGCCATCGAGGAGACCTTCCGCCCGGACAACGACCCGGCCGGAGCGGGAGCCGTCAGAGAGCTTGCCCGAGTGGTCTCGTCTGCCATCCAGAATGGCAGCTTTGCCGTCTGGTGCGGCGATAATCGCGCGTGATACTCCTTTGGTTGATAAGCGAGTCGGAGCTCTCCGGTCGTAATGCCGAATATATGCATGCTTTCAGTGCGCCGAGTGGCCGGCTGTAATCTGGTACGGGGGCGGTCCTGAACTGGGATAAGGCAGAAACAAAGGCCTTGACCAGCAGTCGGGTGCATAGAAGGATTGCCGTGGGCGGGAGGCCTGGAAAACACACCCGCCCACGGAAACATCCGTAGACGCATTAGAGAGGTTACTATGCGGACACGCATACGCGCAGCTGTCCTGGGCGGGATCGCCTCGGCGGCCTTCGGTGCCGCCCTGTTCTCCGCCCCCGCCGCCAATGCCGACTGGAACGGCACCTGTGCCATTTCCTATTACCAGCAGTCCGGAACCGGCCATGCCACCGGCTGGTGCGGCGGCACCGGGCCGGAGAAATACCAGATCGGCGTCAGGTGCGCTGACGGTCTCTGGTACTGGAGCCTTTTCGCGAAGGACTTCGGTGACACCACCGGTCTGACCGCGAACTGCCCGACGGGATACGCCGCCATCGGTTACGACTGGCGTCGTTTCTGACGTTCACCCGGTGCGGCCGGCCGATGAATCGGCCGGCCGCACCGTTCTCTTCGCGTACGGGGTTCACGCGGTCCGGGGCCGTGCCGTACCTCCAGGGGCGGCCCCGCCCTATGTTGGACGTTGATCGAACATAGGGGGAGTTGAGTATGCGCATCGTGCGGATCGACCGTTTCGGCGGTCCTGACGTCCTGACCCTCGCCGAGGCACCCGCGCCCCGCCCGCTGGACGGCGAGGTCCTGGTACGCGTCGTGGCCTCCGCCATCAATCCCGTCGACGACAAGACCCGCGAAGGGGCCATCGGGGAGGGCGCTCCACCCCTGCCGATGACCTTGGGCTGGGAGTTGGCGGGCGTCGTCGTCGACAGCCGTACCGACGCGCTGCCCGTGGGGGAACGGGTCTTCGGGATGTCCCACCAGCTTGGAACAGGGCGGGGAACCTGGGCCGACCTCGTGGCCATGCCGGTCGGCGCTCTCGCCGTCGCCCCCTCGGCGATCAGCCTGGTGGAGGCGGCGACGCTGCCACTGCTCGGGCTCACCGCCCTGCAGACGCTGGACTGGCTGGACGTCCGCGCGGGACAACGGCTGCTGGTGACGGGCGCGGCCGGTGCCGTGGGCGGCCTGGCCGTACAGCTCGCCCGAGCGCGCGGCGCCCGGGTGGACGCGCTGGTCTCCCGGCCTGCCCAGCTCGACGTGGTGAAGGAACTCGGGGCCGAACGGGCCACGACGGACCGCGCCGCGCTGCCCGTGGCCGCCTACGACGCCGTCTTCGACACCTTCGGCGCCTTCGTCACCGACGCCGTCGCCGATCGGGGCCGCTACGCCTCCATCGCCACCCAGGCCGGTCCCGTGCCGGACCTGTCCCACCGGGCGGTCAGCACCACGGTCAACCAGGTACGCGAGGACGGCGCGGGACTCGCCGAACTGGCCAGGATCGTGGACGCGCACCAGGTGAACGTACGTGTCGACTCCGAGTACGGCCTGCGAGACGTGCGAGAGGCACACGAGCACTTCCGCCGTGGCCGGCTGACAGGAAAGATCGCTCTCGTTCTCTGAGCGTGACCCGGGTTTCCGTACTCCCGCGACTTGGGGTATGGAAACCCGGTCGGATCGCTACGGATCACAGGGAGGGTGAGCGGAACGCCTGCCCGCCGAGGTTCCGGGACGCCGCGTCATCGGTTCAGGTGTGGGCGGTTCATTTCCACTTGATGGAAGAGGTCCGGTCGTTCATGTATCCCTCTATATAAAGGTTCCAGAACAACCAGTCGGTGCTCTTCCCAGAGAAGTTATCGTGCTCGTAGTGCTTGACGAAGCAGCGGTCGTAGGCGATGTAGGAGCTGATCATTTCGTTCATTCCGACGCCTGACAAACTGCTGACCTGATAGGTGATGTCGTGATCCCTGCCGCAGCCTGTCCCGTTGCCCATGAAGGTGTAGGAGCGGCCCGAGTACTTGTCGTGCTCGTACTCGATGCTGATGACGTTCGGTTCCTCGGCCACAGTGGGCCGCGCCGATGAGTTCTGGCTGAGGGCGTTGATGCGGCGGGTGAGCCCGGGGTCGGCCATGGCGGCGGCGGTGTCGTTGGGCGCGTCGGTGATCCTGCCGCCAGTGGCGAAGGCGACGGCCTCGGTGAAGGTGTCGTAGCAGCTGGTGTTCTCCTTGGAGATCACGGAGGCTGAAAACCGGGCCGCCGGAACCCGTCACCGACCGAACAGGGCCGTCTCCAGAAAAGGGACGGCCCTGTTTTCGTCCCGCATCAATGGATTATGGACGGGCACGCCGCCTTCGCGGCCCGACCAAGAAAACGTCGCATCCGGGCTTCAGCACCTGCACCGGTAGCCGCGGCCATATCTGAGAGGCGGCTGAGACTCTCTGAGAGAGGGCTGAGAGCGGCCTCAAGTTCATTGTCCATTTTCGTCATACTCCGGTCATGTCGATTTCAGAGGCGGCGCTCGTGGGGCCGAGGTGGCGTGCCGTACGGCAGGGGGCCGGGTACGGCGCGGCCGGGACGATGTCGTTGTATCTGCTGGTCAAGGTGATCTGGGTGGCGAGGCTGCTGCTCGGCGGCGGCTCGTGGGGGGCCGAGACGCAGGTGGCCGACTGGACGCTGCTCAACGCGCTGACCGTGGTGATGGCGGTGGCCGGGGTGGCGCTCGGGCTGGCGCTGGCCCGGCCTTGGGGGATGCGGATCCCCGCGCCGTTGCTGCTGCTCCCCGCCTGGACGGCCGCGGGTTTCCTGGTGCCGATGCTGCCCTACATGGTGGTGAGCGCTCTGCTCGGCGACGGGAACGCCGAGGAGGGAACACGTGCCGCGAGCGTCGCCGAGCCTGCGGCGGCCGGATGGGAGATGGTGTTCCTCACCGTCGGTTTCGCCGGGATGGGACTGGGCCTGGCCGTCGGACTGCCGATCTACCTGCGGGAACGGTGGCCCTGGGCGTTCCTGGGCCGGGTCGGTGACCTCCCCCGGGTCCGTCCCACCTGGCGGGCGAACGCCGTACGGGCGGCACTTGTCGTCGCGGCGGTGCTGGGGGTGATGTGGTCGTTCTGGGCGGTCGGCGGCACCGCGGGGCTCCGCGCGGACCTCGGTCTGAACGGCCGGTTGCTCGCCGCGACCTCCGGTGTGTGGGCGTTCGCCACGGTGGGAAGCGTCTGTGTGCTCACCACCCGGGTGGCCAGGCGGCTGCCCGTGTGGTTCCCGATGGCGATGGCCTTCGCCGGATCGGGCTTCCTGACCGCGTGGAGCGGCTGGAAACTGGGGATCTCCGCCTTCGGTCCTGATGGCTTCGCCTCTCAGGAACACCTCCCCGTCGCGTTCGCCGGGAACATCCTGGCGGTCGCCGCCGGGGCCGTCATGATCGGTGCGGTGCTCCAGGTGTACCGGTCCCGAGCCGGAGCTCAGCGGGCGTCGTAGTCGTCGCGGTTCGCGAGGACCTCGGCCATGTGCGTCTGCGCCCAGCTTCTGAGCCCGCGCGTCATGTGGTGGAGCGAGAGACCGAGGTCGGTCAGCTCGTAGGAGACGGTGACGGGGACGGTCGGCGTCACGGTGCGGGTGAGCAGACCGTCGCGCTCCAGCGACCGCAGCGTCTGGGTCAGCATCTTCTGGCTGACCCCGGCCAGAAGCCGGGCGATCTCGGAGTAACGCATCGCCCTACCGGGGCTGTCGTCGCCGCCCAGCGCGCACAGGACCAGGACGACCCACTTGTCCGAGATCCGGGCGAGCAGTTGCCGGCTGGGGCACGCTGCCAGGAACGCGTCGTACTCCACCTTGGCCTGGGCCGCCTTCGTCGTCGTCACCGGTCGCACCTCTCACTCACGGGTGGTTACGCACTCCAAAGTACCTACTTCCCAATGGGAAGTTTCTCTCCAATGCTGATGCGGACACCGCCCCAGTACATGAAGAGAGGCATCACGATGAGTACACCCGGTGGCACCTGGACCCTGGGCGACCTGACCGTCACCCGGTTCGGCTACGGCGCCATGCGACTGGCCGGTCCTTGGGTCATGGGGCCGCCCGCCGATCGTGAGGGCGCCCTGGCCGTTCTGCGCGAAGGGGTCGACCTCGGCATCACCCACATCGACACCAGCGACGCCTACGGGCCGCGTGTCACCAACGAGTTGATCCACGAGGCACTGCACCCCTATCCCGAGTCGCTGCGCATCGCGACCAAGGTGGGCGCGGACCGCGACGACCAGGGCGGCTGGCCTCCGGCCCGGCGTCCCGAAGACCTGCGCCGCCAGGTCCACGACAACCTCAGATCCCTCAGGCTCGACGTCCTCGACGTGGTCAACCTCCGGCTCGGCGACGCCGAAGGCCCCAAGGCCGGCTCGCTCGCCGAGGCGTTCGAGACGCTCGTCGAACTCCAGGAGCAGGGCCTGATCCGCCACCTCGGGGTCAGCAACGCCACCGAGGAGCAGGTCGCCGAGGCGCGGGGCATCGCGCCGATCGTGTGCGTGCAGAACATGTACAACCTCGCCCACCGCCACGACGACAGGCTCATCGACCGGCTCGCCGCCGACGGTGTCGCGTATGTGCCGTTCTTCCCTCTCGGAGGCTTCGACCCGCTTCAGTCCACGGCGCTCTCCGCAGTCGCCGCCCGGCTGGGGGCGACGTCGATGTCCGTCGCACTGGCCTGGCTGCTGCGGCAGTCACCGAACATCCTGCTCATCCCCGGCACGTCGTCGACGGCCCACCTGCGGGAGAACATCACCGGCGCGGGACTGTCCCTCTCTCCTGAGGATCTGGCCGAACTGGACGGCATCGGCCGCTGAACGGCCTTCAGGGGGACGCTTCGTCACCGATGGCGCGGAGCACCTTGGAGAGCCGGACGAACCCGTATCCCACGGCACGGTCGGGATCGGAGAGCATGTCGTCCAGGTAGCTCCACGAATCGGACAACGCGCCGATCGTGAGTTCTCGCGGCTCGTCTCCTCACTCCCCGGCGGTCCTGCGCGATCCGTTGTGAGTCAGTTGCCCAACTTAGATTGGACAAGCATGGGGTGGGCCGCTAGCTTTGTCGTCAGTTAGCCAACTAACTAACAAAGTGGCGGAGTGATTCGCCATCCTGGAACGGGGAAAACCATGATCGTTGTTACGGGTGCCACCGGGAACGTCGGCCGTGCGCTGGTGCGGGAGCTCGTCGAGGCCGGAGAGCGGGTGACGGCGGTGGCCCGCCGGATCGAGGCGGCCGACGTCCCGGCCGGGGTTCGCGCCGTGGCCGCGGACCTGGGAGACGCGGGCAGCCTTTCCGGTGCGCTTTCCGGTGCGAAGGCGCTGTTCCTGCTGGTCGCGGGGGAGGACCCGGCCGGAGTGCTGGCGAAGGCGAAGGCCGCCGGGGTGGCCAGGGTGGTGTTGCTGTCCTCCCAGGGGGTGGGCACCCGGCCCGGCGGCGCCTACGCGCACGCCGCCGGTTTCGAGCGGGCCGTGACCGCCTCCGGGCTGGAGTTCACGGTGCTGCGTTCGGGCGGCATGGCCTCCAACGCGTTCGCCTGGGCCGAGCCGATCCGCGCGCACCGCACCGCCGCCGCCCCGTTCGCCGAGGTCGGCCTGCCGTTCGTCGACCCCGACGATGTCGCGGCGGTGGCCGCCGCCGTACTGACCGGTGACGGGCACGACGGCGCGACCTATGTGCTCACCGGCCCGGAGCCGACCACGCCGCGGCAGCGGGCCGAGGCGATCGGGCGGGCGATCGGTGAGCCGGTGACGTTCGTCGAGCAGACCCGCGAGCAGGCGCACGCGCAGATGTCGGCGTTCATGCCCGCCCCGGTGGTGGAGGGCACGCTGTCCATCCTCGGCGAGCCAACCGAGGCCGAGCAGGCGGTCAGTCCCGACGTGGAGCGTGTCCTCGGCCGTCCGGCCACGCCGTTCGCCGCCTGGGCGACGCGCAACGCCGCCGCGTTCCGCTGACCGGCCCACGCGTCATTTACGAAACCGGAGTTGCGTAATTGGAGGGGGAGGGGGTAGCTTTCATTTCGCAACAAGGGTTTCGTAAATGAGGGGGCTGCCATGGCGCCGCGCGGACGACCGCGTGACACGCAGGTGGACGAACGGGTGCTCGGGATCGCCGCCGCGCTGATCTTCGAGCGCGGTTACGCCGGGCTGTCCGTCGACGAGGTGGCCGAGCGGGCGGGCGTGGCCAAGACCACGCTGTACCGCCGCTGGCCGACCAAGGATCACCTGGCCGTCGCGGTGGTGGCCCGGCTGCAGGCCGACGACGAGATCACCGACACCGGGGACATCCGGGCCGACCTCGTCGACTACCTGGAGAAGATCGCCGCCGGGCTCAACCGGATGCGCGCCGCGGGTGGCAACAGGGGCCCGTCCGCGGGAGCCGTCGGCGAACTCGTGGGCGCCGCGGCCAGGCACGAGGACATCGGCCGGTTGGGCCGCGAGCAGTACGCCAGGCGGAACGCCATCGCGCTCGCGCTGATCGAGCGCGCCCGGCTCCGCGGAGAACTGCGCGCCGACCTCGACGCCGAGGCGCTGTTCGACCAGCTCGCGGGAGCCCTCTACTACCGAGTAACGATCACCGGCGCACCGATCGACCGGGCCTACGCGGAACGGCTCGTCTCCTGCGCGCTCGAAGGGAACATGACATGTCGCTGATCGCGGAAACCGCCGTCGTCCGAGAGGTCGACGCCGAGACCATCGTCTCGACCACCGCCACCGGACGGCTGCTGCTCGACTCCAGCGACACCGGCGGCGCGCTGAGCACCCTCAGGATGACGCTCACCGAGGGCGCGGACGGCGCGGTGCCCCACCACCACGCCACCTCGACCGAGCTGTTCTACATCCTGGACGGCAAGGCCCGCGTCCTGGCGGGCGAGGAGATCGTGACGCTGGGGGCGGGCGACGTGGCGGCCGTGCCCCCGATGACGCCGCACGCCTTCGCCGCTGCCCCCGGCCACACCGCCGACCTCCTCATCGTCGTCGCCCCGGGCATCCAGCGCTTCGAGTACTTCCGGCTGCTCGACCGGCTGCGCAGGGGCGAGGCCACGCTTGAGGAACTGCTGGCCTCCCAGGAGCTGTACGACAACCACTTCCTCGACAGCCCGGTCTGGACCCGTGACCGCCAGGCGTCCACCGACGGTGAAGGAGAGCTCTGATGCTCACGAAGATCGGTACCGTCCTCGCCGTCATCGGCGCCCTGTTCATCGGCTACGTCGGGGTGAGTTACCTGCTCGCCCCCCAGTCCATGGCGCCCAACTTCGGCCTGCCGAGCTGGCCGCGGGGTGAAGGAGCCGGCTTCCTCGCTGTCAAGGGGATCCGGGATGTGGTCTCCGGCCTGGTGATCCTCGCGATCGCCCTGACCGGCAACCGCCGAGTCCTGGGATGGGCCATGCTGGCCATCGCGCTCACCCCGATCGGTGACATGCTCCTGGTGCTGTTCTCCGGTGGAACGCCCGCGATCGCCTTCGGTGTGCACGGCGCGACCGCGGCCCTGGTCGCCCTCACCGGAGGTCTCCTGCTGAGCGGCCCCCGCCCCAAGCCCGCCACGTCCTTCACGACCCCGCTGGTCTCGTGATCCTCGCCACCGGCGGGCCGGGTGAACGTCCCTCGTGAGTCCACGGCCTCACGAGGGACGGGCGAGGTAGGCCGTCTTGGCGTCGGAGGAGAAACCGCACGCCCGGTAGAACGCGTGGGTGGCCGGCCTGCTCGACCCGGTCAGGAGCATCACCTTGTAACAGCCCGCGTCCCAGGCGGCCCGAAGCGTACCGGCCATGATCTGCTTGCCCAGCCCCGTGCCCCGCAGTTCCTCCTCGACCACGACGTTCTCGATGACGGCGTACGGCGACGCGGAGCGGGTGAGATTCGGGATCACGTTCAGATACGTCGTGGCGACGACGGCCCCGTCGGCTTCGAGCACGAACAGATGCAGGCCGGGCGAGTCCAGGATCCGCGTGAAGGTCGTCGCGTCGGACCCGTCACGCAGAACCGGGTCCTTCGGCTGCAACTGCCGATAGAGACGCATGACACCGGCGAAGTCATCGGGTACGGCCTCGCGGAAGACGATCATGGCCGCAGACTAACGCCTCCGTACCGGGCCTCGGACTTCCTTGCCGGCATAAGGGAAGGGGCGAACGGTGGTGGCGGCCGCGGCGGGTTGCGCGGTGAGAGTCGTTCCGGCGACGGTGTGGGCCAGGCTCCTGGGTTTCAACAAACCCCTTCCCCTGCCTTTCGCGGATCAGGGGCACCCACACGACGGACGGCGGGCATCCGTCTGTCAACATCCGTCACCGGCGCCGAATCGTCATCGGGAGCCGCTGTCCATATCCGGCCATATCCGTCTATTACCGACAGCTGGGCGGCTGGAAGGCGCCTCGGTGAGTGTCTCGCGACCAGAAGGGACGGTCAGCTCCTCCTGGGGAAGGCGGAGCCGCGGGTGATGACGGCGACGGGGATGAGGGCGAGTGCCGACAGGCCCTGGAGGACGGCGTACCAGGCAGGGCAGAGGCCGGGAATCAGGTCGACGCCGATGATCGCGATCGGCATGACGACGGACAGGGTGCGTACCCGGTCGAAAGCCTTGCCGGACCCCTCCTCGGCCCGGACGGTCATCCGGTGGAGTATTGGGGCGATCGCGAGCATGACGACCGCCCGGACCCACATGAACGAGGTCGTCTCGCCGCCGATGAGGGCCATCACGGCGACCGTTCCCAGGACGACGGCGCTGATGGCGCCGAAGAGCAGGACGTACTTCCTCGCCGCCGCGAAGGCCTCCTGGGCGCGGGCGTCGCCGGTGCTCGTCATCTCGTTCATGGGTCCTTCTCCTCCGTGTCGCTGTGGTGACGACGCTACGGAGATCCCAACCGGCCCAGTATGGGGATGGCCGCACGGAAGGGTGGGGCTGGACCCACTCCCGAGCCGGTGCCCGAGGGTGCTTCGTAAGGTCGGCTCATGGACGGCGATGAGCAGCCAGGGCTGGATGAGATCGAGCGGTGCTTCGTCGCGATGCTCGATGGGCGGATGAGCAGGGACGAGGCCGATCGCTGGGCGTGGCGCTGGATCGCCGACGAATCCCTTGCCTGGGACGACGCGGCCTGGTGGGCCTTGGGCCTTCTGCACGGGATCGACCTGGCCCCCGGCCCGAGCGAGGACTTTCTGCACGACGACGAGCAGGTACGCGAATGGCTTGAGGAACTACGGCGTCGTCGAGCCGGATGAGGGCCGCCGCTCGGCCGGCCGCATCTTCGCCTCGGTCATGTCGCCCATCACCGTCGCCGCCGTTCCGTTGCTGATGGAGCGAATGCTCTCAAGCTCTTTCCCGAACTGGTGGGAGCCGAAGTACCACTACAACGCCTTCATCGTGATGGTGGTGTTCATCGGGGGAGTCGACGGATATCGAAGAACGGTGGCCCGCATACGATCCCGGACGTCACCGAGGCCGGACTCGAAGAACCCCGGACGGCTTCTCCGTGTCGTTCGAGGATGGCCTTCACTGGTCCTTCTGGTCGGTGTCGCGATGGTTCCCTTCTTCGCGTTCGGAAGGTTCTTCAGCGTGGGTTTCCACGCCCCGACGACCCGGACGGAGGCGGCCGCCGCAGCCGTTGCCGTCGTTCCTGGGAACGCCCTGGTCGAAGCCGCGAACAACGTCGCCCCCGCACTCTCAGGCCGGACCCGGACGTTGCTGTGGGACAGAACCGTACGCTGGGCCCCCTGGGTCGTCGCGGACGTCGGAAAACACGTCTTCCCGTTCCAGTCGCTCGACGAGCAGACCGCACGGGTCGACTTCCTGCTCAAGAACGACTACCGCGTCGCTTTCTCGTCGGACGGCTACGTGGTGCTCTCCCGGATCCGGAGCTGATCGTACGGCTCGCGTTCAGGGGGTCGTGAGGATGACCAGGCGTTGGGTGGCCCGGGTCATGGCGACGTAGCGGTCCACGGCTCCCGCTATGCCTTCGCCGTACCTGTCGGGATCGACGAGGACGACCAGGTCGAACTCCAGGCCCTTGGCCAGCTCCGGGGTGAGGGAGCGGACGCGGGGGGTTTCCCGGAAGGAGGGGTGGCCGATGACGCAGGCGACCCCCTCGGCGTGCTCGGCGAGCCAGGTGCCGAGGATCGTGTCCAGGTCGGAGACGGGGCCGTGCAGGACGGGGACGCCGACACTGCGGATGGAGGTCGGCACGTTGGCGTCGGGGAGCGCGGCGCGGATGACCGGTTCGGCCTCGGCCATGACCTCCTCAGGCGTCCGGTAGTTGACGCTGAGGGAGGCCAGGGCGATCTGGTCGAGACCGACGCGTTCGAGGCGCTCCTGCCACGACTCGGTGAACCCGTGCCTGGCCTGGGCGCGGTCCCCGACGACGGTGAAACTGCGGGACGGGCAGCGGGAGAGCAGCATCTGCCATTCGGCGTCGGTCAGCTCCTGGGCCTCGTCCACGACGATGTGCGCGAACGGCCCGGCCAGCGGATCCTTCTCGGCGCCGGGCACCACGGTCTCGTCGTCCAGGGAGTTGCGCATGTCCTCCCCGCGCAGCATCGTCACCAGCCCCTCTCCGTCGGGGTCGGCCTCGATCAGGTTGTCCACGACCCGGGACATGCGCTCACGCTGGGCGGCGAGGGCGGCGTTCTGCCGACGCCTGCGCCGGGCCGCCTCGGGGTCGCCGAGTCGCTGGCGTGCCGCGTCCAGCAACGGCAGGTCGGAGACCGTCCAGGCCTGGGCGTTCTCCCGCCGGAGTCTGCGGATCTCGTCGCGGTCGAGCCAGGGGGCGCACAGCCGTAGATAGGCGGGCACCGTCCAGAGGTCCCCGACGAGGTCGGTCGCCTCAAGCAGCGGCCACGCGCGGTTGAAGGCCGTGACCAGCTCCCGGTTGCCCGTCAACGACCTGCGCAGCAGCTGGGGAGGGGCCTCCTCGTCGCCGTGCTTGTCCACCAGGATCGTGAGCAGCTCCTCCCAGATCTGGCCACGCGCCTCGTTGTGCGGGGTGCCGGGGTCCGGTACGGCGAACGCCTCGGCCCAGTCGTCGGCGCCCAGCCAGATGTCCGACCAGTGCGTCGTGACCGTCATCCCCTCGGTCGGCGGGTTCTCGTAGAACCTGACGGCCTTGTCGATCGCCCCCACCAGGTCGGCGGACGACTTCAGCCGGGCCACCTCGGGATCGGCCTCGACCGCCGCGGAGCCCCCCTCCGGGACGAGGTCCCGCAGGGTGCACAGCCGTACGCCCTCCTCGCCGAGGCTGGGCAGGACGTCGGCGACGTAGGCGAGGTACGGCTGGTGCGGGCCGACGAACAGCACACCGCCCCGGTTGTGCCCGAGCCGAGGGTCGGAGTAGAGGAGGTAGGCCGAACGGTGCAGGGCGACGACGGTCTTGCCCGTGCCGGGACCGCCGTCCACGACGAGGGCGCCACGGGACCCGGCGCGGATGATGGCGTCCTGGTCGGCCTGGATGGTGCCCAGCACGTCCCGCATCCTGGCCGACCGGTTGGTCCCCAGGCTGGCGATGAAGGCGGACTGGTCGTCGAGCGCGGCGTGCCCCTCGAACCCGTCCTGGGTGAACACCTCGTCCCAGTAGTCGTTGATCCGGCCCCGGGTCCAGCGGTATCTCCTGCGGCTGGCCAGCCCCATCGGGTTGGCGTGGGTGGCGCCGAAGAACGGCTCCGCCGCCGGGGAACGCCAGTCGAGCAGCAGCCTGCGGCCTTCACTGTCGGTGAGACCGAGCCGCCCGATGTAGACGGGTTCGGGGTCGTCCGTACCGACCATGTGCCCGAGGCACAGGTCCAGGCCGAAGCGGCGCAGGGTGCGCAGGCGGGCGGTCAGCCGGTGGACCTGCATGTCCCGGTCCATCGCCTGCCGTCCCGCGCCGCCGGGAGCCTTGAGCTCGGCGTCGAGCCGGTCGGACAGTTCGGCGATCGACTGTTCGAGGCTCTCCGCGATGGCCGCGAAGTGCCGTTCGTCACGGGCGATCAGCGCCGGTACGGCCTTGGCGGCGAGGCCCTCGGGAAGGTCGAACGCGCTGACGGTCTTCACATCGGTTCCGATCTTGTTCGGCGATTCTGAGCGGTTCACGGCCTCTTACCGCCGATCATGTCGAGCAGCAGCCGCGCGGCCACCGCCGTACCGTCGGTGCGGACCGTGTCGGCCACGGCGGTCGCCCGCGCCCGGGTCTCGGGGCTCAGTATGGCCCCGAGCGCGGCCGACAGGGACTCGGCCGTCGGGACCGGGCCGTCGTGCGCCACGCCGACGCCCAGCCCGGCCACCCTGCCCGCCCAGTACGGCTGGTCGGCCGCCTGGGGCACGACGACCTGGGGCGCGCCCGCCCGGGTGGCCGTCGTCGTGGTGCCCGCGCCGCCGTGGTGCACGACGGCGGCCACCCGGCCGAACAACGCCTGGTGGTTGACCTCGCCGACGACGAAGCAGTCGTCCCGGCCGCCGATCGGGGCCAGGTCGGCCCAGCCACGGGCGAGGACCACGCGACGGCCCCATGCCCGGACCGCCTCGACGACCTCCTCGGCTTTCACGGACCGCATGGGCATGCTGCCGAAGCCCACGTAGACCGGGGGCTCCCCGGCGTCGAGGAAGGCCGTCAGCTCGGCCGGGAGCGGCCGTTCGTCGGGCAGCGTCCACGCGCCGGTCTGCACGACGTCGAGCTCCGGCGTCTCCAGCCACGGGTCCAGGACCGGGTCCGTGGCCAGCCACGGCCGCTCGCCGACGACGTAGCCACGGACGTCGTCGACCGGTGGCAGCCCGGCCGCCACGCGGTTGACGTTGAGCGCCTCACCGAACAGTTCGTTGATGTTCCCGGCGTCCAGGTCCCACAGCGTCCGCCTGTCGGTCACCTCGGCCGGGAACGGCCTGCCCGGATAGGCCAGCGGCGCGTGGTACGGCGACGGCAGGGTGAGCTGCTGGAAGGTCACGGAGACCGAGGGGACGCCCAGCCGTTCGGCCACCGAGAGCGCGCCCGCGGCGGCGGGCATCATGCCGGTCGCCACCAGCGCGTCGCACCCCTCGGCCGCCGGGGTGAGCGCCTCGAACTGGCCGGCGATCACCTCGGCCGCGCGCCGGGGCAGGTCTCCCGCCGTCGGCGGCGCCGCCGTCGTCAGCGCCCGGGCCGACGGGCCGACCGGCACCAGCGGCACACCGACCCCGGCCAGCCGCCGGGCGAAGTCATCGTCCGGCGGCGCGCACACCCGCACCTCCACGCCGTGTTCCCGTAGCCGCACCGCCAGCGCCACCAGTGGTTCGACGTCCCCTCGCGAGCCGTACGTCGACAACACCACACGCATTCCGCGTCCCCCGTTTTCGCAGATCCTGGCCTCGGCCGACGATTCTGCGGCATACCCGGGGCCTTGTGGCAAGTCCCCCCATGCGCTATACGTTGAGAGTGGAAAGGGGCGAACGCCCCTTTTTTTGTGTCCGCGATCGTACGGACAGGTCCCTCGCCAAGCGGGGAGGCGCCGATCCTGCCGCACGAGCTCGCGATCTTCGCGATGCCGCGATCCCGGAAGGGCCCGCCATACCGCGCGAAAAACGCTGCGAGGCCCTGTCGAAAAACGGGCCGCCCGTTCGTCGGGGAGATGTCAGAGCAAGTGACCGGAGGAAACCCATGACCAGGACCGTGACGACCGATCGGGCGCGGGGGCGGGTGGTCCGCCGGATCGTCGTCCCGGCCGACCCCACGACGATCTTCGCGCTGCTCGCCGATCCCCACCGGCACGCGGAGCTGGATGGGACCGGATCGGTCAAGGGGGTGATCGACGGCCCCGACCGTCTGGAACTGGGCTCACTGTTCCGGATGCGGATGAAGGGATACACGACCACCAACACCGTGGTGGAGTTCGAGAGCGACACGCTCATCGCCTGGCGGCACCGTGGCCGACATGTGTGGCGCTGGCAGTTGCGCGCCGTGACCGGCGGCACCGAGGTGACCGAGACGTTCGACTACAGCGCCAAACGAGCGCGTCGGCTGGTGCGGCTCATCGGTATCCCCCGGCGGGCCGGCGTGGCGCTGGACAGGTCACTGGCCGCGTTGCGGGCGCGGTTCGCCTGACAACCGGCTCTTCGCCTCCTCCGAGCCGGAACAGCGGCCGGAGCGGATCTCCTCAGACGGAACCCAGGCTGTCGGAACCTCGTTCGCCGACGGCCGGACAGATGGCAGGCGGCGTCACCGCCACGACGAAAGCGAAGATCATGCGTTACATGCTGATGTCTCACATCGACCCCTCCGGGCTGGCGGCCCTGTCCCCGGACGCGCACCAGGCCGCCATGGAGCGATTCGTGTCCTTCACCCAGGCGCTGGCCGATTCGGGGGTGCTGCGCGGCGCCGAGCGGTTGCAGGCGGCTGAGACCGCGACCACCGTGCGGGTCCGTGACGAGCGAACTCTGCTGACCGACGGGCCCTACGCCGATCTGACCGAGTCCTTCGGCGGATTCTGGATCGTCGAGGCCCCCGACCTGGACGCGGTTCTGGCGTACGCCGACGGCTGCCCGGCTGCGGAGTACGGTTCCCTGGAGATCCGCCCCCTGGCCGAGCTGGGCTGACGAACGTGTCCGCCTCGGTCGAGGACGTCGTCGCGCGGGTCTACCGGGCCGAATGGGTCACGCTGGTGGCGGCCCTGGCCCGGTGGAGCGGAGACCTCGACCTGGCCGAGGAGGCGGCCGCCGACGCCGTCGCCGCCGCGCTGGAGACCTGGCCGGGTTCGGGCGTTCCCGACCGGCCGGGTGCCTGGCTGTGGACCACCGCACGTCGCAAGATCCTGGACCGGGTGCGTCGCGACCGCACCGGCAGGGCCAAGCTTGCCGTCCTGGCCGGTGACCTGCGGGACGAGCCGGGCACCGACAGCGTGAGCGACCCCGACGACCCCTTCGGGGCGGTGCGCTGGTCCGACACGGCCGCGGAGGACGTGCTACGTCTGGTGTTCACCTGCTGTCACCCCGCTCTGGCGCCCTCGGCGCAGGTGACTCTGGCCCTTCGGCTGCTGTGCGGGTTGAGCGCCGCCGAGACCGCACGGCTCATGCTGACCAGCGAGGCCACCGTCGCCCAGCGTCTGGTGCGGGCCAAGCGGAAGATCCGCGACGCCGTCATCACGTTCGAGGTCCCGCCCCGTGCCGCCTGGCCCGACCGGCTGGAGGCCGTACTGGCCGTGGTCGGGCTACTGTTCACCGAGGGGTACGTCGCCACCGAGGGCCCGGTCCTGGTGCGGGCCGCCCTGTGCGACGAGGCGCTTCGCCTGGCCGCGCTGCTGCGGCGGTTGCTGCCCGACGAGGCCGAGGTGCTGGGCCTGTCGGCGCTGCTGCTGCTCACCGACGCCCGCCGCGACGCCCGTACGGATGACAACGGCGATCTGGTGTTGCTGGCCGACCAGGACCGCGACCGCTGGCGGTGGAACGACGTCGACCGCGGGCTCGGCCTTGCGACCCTGGCGTTGCGTCGCGGCGGGGACCGGCCGGGCCCGTGGGTGTTGCGGGCCGCCATCGCCGCCCTCCAGACCCAACCGTCCCCGGATCACGACGCCGTCGTCGCGGTGTACGACCGACTGGCCGAACATGCCCCCTCCACGGCGGTGCTGACCAACCGGGCCGCGGCCGTCGCCCTGGCCCGAGGGCCGGCCGCCGCACTGGCCGAGGCCGACGCCCTTCCCGTGGGCTATGACAGCTATCGCTCCCTGGTGCTGCGCGCCGAACTGCACGCCGATCTCGGCCGGCTGGATGAGGCGCGCGCGCTGATGCGCCAGGCACTGGGACTCGCGCGCAATGACGTCGAACACCGCCACCTACAGCGGCGACTGTACGGCTGGACGGCCGAGAAGCCGGAGCCTTCCAGGTAGACGGCCTAGACGGTGGGCGGGGACTTGAGCAGCGACGCCGTCTCGGGGGGACAGCCGCCGCGCCGCCGCCGGAGCGCGTGCGCCGCGATGCGGACCAGGTCGACGATCACCCCGGCGCCGCCGCTGGGGTCGTGCACCTTCAGCTTCAGGTCCAGACTGACCGGGGCCCCTCCCCACGCCCGCGCCTCGATGTTGATGTGCGCCACCTTGTGCGACTCCAGGTGTGGCAGGTATCCGAGCGGGGCCAGCTCCACCCGCCCGGTCGTGCCCAGGGCGTTGAGCTTGGACCGCATCTTGGTGTTGTCGTTCTCCACCAGGTTGCGGAAGTCCTCGGTGCCGCCCAGATTGACCTGGTAGGAGCTGACCAGGGTGAGCCCTCGCTCCTCCAGCAGCCGCAACAGGGCGTGGTGCACGATGGACGTGCCGAACTGGCTGGTCAGGTCGTCCCCCAGCAGGGGAAGCCCGGCCTCGGTGAACCGGTCCAGCCACCGTGGATCACGGGCCACCGTGTCCGAGGTGATGTTGACGAACGCCGCGCCCGCCCGCAGCGCCGCCTCGGCGTAGGCCTCCGCCGTTCTCTGCCTTCCGCTGGGGGCCGCGTAGAGCACCACCTCGGCCCCGGCGAGTTCCCCGGCCACCCGCTCCACCTCGGCGGCGTCGGCACCGGCGTCGTCGGCCGTGAGACCACGGCGCACCGTGACGCCCGACGGCGGCAGGTCGTCGACGATCCGCGGGAAGTTGTTTGGCGGCATGAGGATCGCCTCGGCGAGGTCCTTCCCGACTTTCTCCGGGGACATGGCGAACGCCGCCACGAAGTCGATGTCGCCGACGCCCATCCCCCCGAGCACCGGCTGCCGGACCCCGACCAGTTCCCCCGTGGCCCGGTACAGGGCCATCCCCTGCAGAAACGCGGACACGTTGTTACCGACACCGACAACCGCGACCTTAGCCTGTTCGATCATGCTTTCAAGGTACGGCGGCGCGCGCTCATCAGGTGCGCCTGTGCGGGGAGCGGCTCACTCGCGTCGAGGACCCATCGCCGTACGTCCACGGCGTACGGCGATGGGAATGTCAGGCTTTGTTGAGATAGGTGAGGACGGCCAGGACACGGCGGTTGTGGTGGTCGTCGGTGATGCCGAGTTTGTCGAACATCGAGGTCGTGTACTTGCCGATGGCGCTCTCGCTGAGGAAGAGCCGCTGACCGATGGCCTGGTTGGACAGCCCTTCGGCCATCAGGGCGAGTACGGAGTGCTCGCGTTCGGTGAGGCCTTCGAGCCGCCTGTTCGTGGAGCCGCTGGAGAGCAGCCTGGCGATGACGGCCGGGTCCATGGCGGTCCCGCCTCCGGCGACGCGCTCCATGGCGTCGACGAACTGGTCGGCGTCGAACACGCTCTCCTTGAGGAGGTAGCCGACCCCTCCGGTGCCGTCGGCCAGGAGCTCCCGGGCGTAGAGCTGTTCGACGTGCTGGGAGAGGATCAGGACCGGCAGGCCGGGCACCTCGCGACGGGCGGCGAGCGCGGCCTTCAGGCCCTCGTCCGACTGGGTCGGCGGCATCCGGACGTCGACCACGGAGACGTCCGGCCGCCACTTCAGCAGCGCGTCGAGCGTCTCGGGCCCGGTGGTGGCCGTCGCCACGACCTCGTGCCCGTAAGCCTGGAGGAGGCGGATCATCCCGTCACGCAGGAGATAGAGGTCTTCGGCTACGACGACGCGCATGGCACCATCATCCTCACGTGGGTTGGGCCGCCTGCCGGGCTGGTGACCGCCAGGGTGCCGTCGAAGACGGCGAGGCGACGGCGCAGCCCGTCGAGTCCGCCGCCGGTCCGCATGTCGGCCCCGCCCCGGCCGTCGTCCTCGACGTCGACGACGACACCGGTCTCGTCCCGGACGATGGAGACGCGCGCCAGGGTCGCGTGGGCGTGCTTGGCCGCGTTGGTCAGCAGTTCGGCGATCCCGAAGTAGAGGGCGGACTCGATCGGCAGGTCCAGGCTCAGCCGCGCGTCGGCGCTGACGGTCGTTTCGAGCGGGCTGTCCAGGGCGAGGGCGCGGACGGCGTCGACGAGACCCCGCTCGCTGAGCACCGGCGGGTTGATGCCCCTGACCAGGTCGCGCAGCTCGGCCAGCGAGGTGGCGGCGCCTGCCCTCGCTCCCCGCAGCAGTTCGGCGGCCTGGTCGGGGTCGGTCCTCATGAGTTTCTCCACGGTCGCCAGCGACATCCCGAGCGCGACCAGGCGTGCCTGCGCCCCGTCGTGCAGGTCCCGCTCGATCCTGCGGATCTCGGCGGCCTGCGCGACGGTGGTGTCCGCGCGCTGGGCGGTCAGTTCGTCGACCCGTTCCGCCAGTGCCATCGCGGACGACGGGCGCAGGAAGCGGACGGCCACCGGCTCGACGACCCGCCAGGAGTCCGGGGAGCGGAAGACGGCCACGGCGCCGCTGAACACGCCGAGAAGACGCATGACGGGTGACGGCTGGGAGAGTCCGACGATCGCTCCCGCGATCCCGGCAGGCGGGATGACCGCGGACACTCCCGCGGTGAACGGCATGATGGCCACGAACCGCAGGTCACGCCGGTTCGCCGGGTCCTTCCACCGGAGCCGCCACCTCTGGTCCATGAGGGCGTCGCGATCGCTGCGCTCGTAGGAGTGGCCGTTCCACCAGTATCCGGTGGACAGCTGCGTCACCGGTCCCGGCTGCCGGTACCCGGCGGGGATGACGGTTCCCGTCCATCTCGCGACGAGGGAGCGGACCATCCGGCAGACCGGGCGGGTCAGGGCGAGTGTGCCGACGCAGGCCCACAGGAGCGGGACGATCCCCGACCACAGGTCTCCGTGCCACACCCGGATCCACAGCGCCACGGCGGCCGCCCACACGGCCGGGACCAGCAGGCTGACGGCCGCCACGACGCATGACCGTACGAAGCCCGTCCCCGCACATGTCAGCCACGATGCCAGGCGTCTCATGTCTTCCCTCGCTTTTTCGGTGCCTCCACTGTGCACCGTGCGGGGCGCGTGACCACAGTGGGTCCAGCCCCACTCGTTCGTGCGTCCAGGCCGATATTAGGCCTCCTGTCCGCTTCGTGATGTCTGTGGCGGATCAGCCGGGAAAGCTCCGCCCGGACACACCGGATGAGGCGTGGCCGGGCGGAGCGGTCGTACGCGGGTCAGTCAGCCGGACGGTCCGAAGGGCTCTGCTTGGCGGGGAGGGCGGGCTCCTCGTCGGTCCAGGTGAGGGAGCTGATCGCCGCGTAGGACTCGATCCGCTCGCCACGGTAGGAGTTGGCCGACTCGGACGCGAGCGGCTGTCCCGTGGTGGTGTCCAGCACGAACCGGGTCCGCGCGGCGGACCCCTCCTGGAAACTGACCGCCTGACCGGTACGGCCGAACGGATCGGTGACCGCGCCGAGGGACTTCACACCGGGCAACGTGGCGCACATGCGGTAGACCGCGGCCCGCACCTCGGCGGAGACGGGGAAGTCCATGACGAGCTGCGTGCCGTACTGGAAGACGTTGGCGTTCACGTTGACCGGCTCGGCGCCGTACCCGTCGGCGACGACCTTCTCCAGGTAGGTCCGCATCCCCTCGGGGGTCGTCGGCAGCGCCCGCAGCGCCTGCGGGGTCATGGGGGTGTCGAGCAGGGTCATCGAACCACCGGTGTCGCTCCACGCCGCCTGGCGTTCCCCCGGTTCGGCGTGGAGCGTGATCTTCCGATCGGGGTAGGTCCAGCTCCGCGGGGAGCCCGCGGCCCGCCAGGCCTTCTCGTCCTCGGGCGTCGCCGGGACGATTCCCCGCTCCTGCGTGATCGTCCACGCGCGTCCACCCGGTGTCCGCGGGACCCAGGACTCGACCGCGGTGGTCTTCTCAAGACGGTAGCGCTTGTCGGGAGAGTCGAGCCGGCGGCCGTTGACGGCCTTGCGCACCCAGTACTTCCCGGTCGTGGGCGTCTTGACGGTCGAGTTCGCGGCGGCCAGGAAGACGTCCTTCGCGGACAGCATCGCCACGGAGTGCGTGGGCGCGGGAGCCGGGGTGGGCCCCTGTGAGAGCACGATGGCCGTGGTGGCCGCGACACCGAGCAGACCCGCGCCGAGGGCGGTCCACCTGGCCGCCCGTATGGCCCTGCGGATCCGGTTGACAGTGGGTTCCCGGTGAACGGGCTCCGGGGAAACGGTTTCCTGGAAGGCGGCGGTGAGTCGTGCCCTGCCCGCGGTGACCACGTCCGGCGTGGGCGGCGGCACCGACATCAGCGCGCGGATCTGGGCGAGGTCATCCATCCGATGCTCCGATCAAGGGGTTGACGCCGCCGAGGGCGGCTCGCAGCTTTCTGCGGACGCGGTTGAGCCGCGATCCGACGGTTCCCATGGGGACGCCGAGGGCGTGCGCGATCTCCTCGTAGCTGAGCTCGGCCAGCGCGAGAAGCAACAGCACGTCACGGTCGGCCTCCGGCATCGCCTCCAGAGCCGCCGCGAGCGGCCCCCGCACGCCCGCGGCGGTGAGCCGTCCGGTCACCAGTTCCTCGTGCCCGGCGTCGATCCGGTCGTCGGCCGACATCCGGTACAGGGCGCGCAGGTGGTGTGCCTCCTGGCCACGGTGGCGGGCGAGGAGGTTGGTGGCGATGCCGTACAGCCAGCCGCGGACCGTTCCCCGGGCGGGGTCGAAGCCCTCGCGGCCGCGGAAGGCCGCGAGGAAGACCTCTGCCGTCAGGTCGTCGGCGGTCTGGGTGCCCAGCCTGCCCGCGACATAGCGGTGAATGTCCGGAAAGTAGCGGTCGTAGAGGACCGCGAACCGTTCAGGGACGTGGAGGGACTCCTCGATCGCATGGGCGTCCTCGGCCTCTCGCGATGGGGTGCTGACCTTCACGTCAGCCCCCATCGGGGGCATCGACGGCCATCAGAGGTGTTTTTTGTGGGTTCACACCTCTACTTGCTGAAACGAGCCTGTCTTCTTCACGCCGACCGCCGACCGCCGACCGGGGTGGGACGAGGATCAGCGCGGGGACCTCACCCCTCGTACGGCGTGCCGTCCTCCTCGGACTCGGCCAGGGTCTCCGGGGACAGCACGGTGGAGGCGCCGATGACCTCGACACCCAGCAGACGGCCGTGCTCGTCGAGGTCGAGGATCACCTCACCCCGCAGCGCCGGGTTCTCGACCAGGATCTGGGTCTTCGCCTCACCCGGGGCGATCTCCTCGACCAGGTAGACATAGGCGACGTCGTTCTCGGCGTCGTGCTCTACATGCAAGGCCATCTCCCTACCGCCACATGGCCGAGACGATGCCTCCGGCCTTGTTCACCACGACGCGGACCTTCTGACTCTCGTGGACCCTGGTGTCCTTGGTGTTGCCGGGCTTGGCGGGCGACCTCAAGGCCTGTTCGATCATATCGTCGCTGATGCCACGCTGGATCTGACGGATCTCGGTGTGCCCTGACTTGGCCCCGCTGCCGGCCCGGTTGCCTCCGCCGCCGCCTCCTCCACCGCGCCTGCCGGCACCGCCCCGGCGGCCGTTGCCGCCCGCCCTGGCGTTGCCGTTGTTGCGGCCCATCAGGGCCATGCCGTCCCTGGGGGAGGTCGCTCTCGGGCCGACGGTGCGGACCGGGACA
Organism: Streptosporangium sp. NPDC001559; assembly: GCF_042893955.1. Taxonomy (NCBI): domain Bacteria; kingdom Bacillati; phylum Actinomycetota; class Actinomycetes; order Streptosporangiales; family Streptosporangiaceae; genus Streptosporangium; species Streptosporangium sp. NPDC001559. The sequence continues at coordinate 7,315 of NZ_JBIAVG010000011.1, read as the reverse complement.
CGGCCTCCGGCGAGCGCGAGAGGCGGTCCGCCGGGGGGCCTGAGGTTGTCGAGGACACGGCGGAACCGCTCGGTGACCCGGCGGTTGAGCGCGGGAGTCAGCACCTTGCCCACGCCCTCGGCGCCCTCGCGCTGGAGGCGGCCGATCAGGGCGCGCGTGCGGTACATCTCCGCCGTCGCCGCGGCCCCGCCGAACGGGCCACCGACCAGCAGCGCCCTGGCCACCCGTACGGTGGCGTAGACGGCCGCGGTTCCCACGGCGAGTTTCACGCCGGTGGTGAGCCAGGCGGTGTTGTCGAGCACCACGGGGGCGGACCTGACGGCGGAGGCGGCCTGGCCGAGATGCCCGCCGGTCTCCTCCCAGTAGCTCGCCAACTCGGTCGCGGAGTCGCCGCGGTAGCCCTGTTGCACGCGCTCGACCGTCGCCTGGGTCCGGGCCGTCGCGGGTTCGGCACCGGCCAGTACGGTCCGCCAGGCGTCGGCGTCCTTGCGGATCTCGTCCTCGTCGACGTTCGGCCAGGGCACACCGAGCAGGCTGAGCATCGTGTCGACCTGCGGGGGAACCGTCACCCCCATGCGGGACCCGCCTGGCCGTACGGGATGCTCGCCTGTTCGGCGACGTCGGTGTTGGCGACCACGGTGCTCATGGCCCCGCCGGTGCCGTCGATCACCTGGGACAGGCCGGTCAGGGCGTCGAGACCGACCATTCCGGCCTCGGAGTAGGAGTGGAGGAACGTGGACAGCAGGCCGTTGTCCCCCCAGGACGAGCCGCCGAGTCCGCGTTCCCTGAGCCGCCGTACGGCCGCGGCGTAGTCCTCGCCGTGCGTTCGCATCCGGGAGGACTCCTGCTCCAGCGTCCCCCGGGAGATCTCGAATCCGGAACTCATGCCGGTGACACTAGTCGGAAGATCGAGTGAATAGATCCGAAAGATGCCCTGAATGATGATATTTAGTTATCTATAGCTCTTCGACGGATTCGCTGCCAGGCGGCGTTCCAGAGCCGGGAACCCAGCGGTACCTCACCAGCAGCGCCTCACCATCGGAGCCGACATGTCCACCCACCCCTCGCCCGACGACGACGTCGAGCGTCTGGAGCGAGTCCTGCTCCAGGGGCGCGGGATGATGGAACGGCTGCGGGAGGCGCAGGCCGGGGTTCGCGAGGCGTCCGGGCGGGCGCGGAGCGCCGACGGCCTGGTGGAGGCCGTGTCGAACGGGCCGGGCGACGTGGTCGAGGTCCGCCTCGACCCCAGGGCCATGCGGCTCGACCACACGGCTCTGGGCAGGCAGGTGACCGAGGTGCTCCAGGCCGCCCAGGACGAGGCGGCTCGGCTGGCCCAGGAGATCGTCGAGCGGGCCCTCGCCGAGACCGAAGGTCTGCCGGAACCGCCCGACGAGCACTTCATCCGCGACCGGGTCGACCAGATCGCCCGCAACCTGTTCTGATTCGGAGACTCGCGTGTACGGCTCCCGCATCGACCCCGCTGACATCCGCGAGGAGGACCTCGCCCTGGCCGACACCCAGGCGGACCGGGTCCTGGCATGGATTCAGGAGGCCCAAGGCGCTCTCGACGAGGTCGTCGGCGAGGGGCGCGGGGAGTCCGGTCAAGTCACGGCGACCGTGACGGCCGAGGGGCGGGTGCTGGAGGTCGTGTTCGACCCCCGTGCCATGAGGCTCGGCAGCCACGTCCTCGCCGAGGAGGTGCGCTCGGCCGTCGCGCGGGCCAGGCTGGACGCGACACGCAGGATCGAGGAGATGATGCGCGAGGGGATCGCCGGATTCGACCCGGCCGAGGCCACCGCCCAGTTCGAACGGCTCCTCGACACCCCCTGGCGGTAGTTCTCACCCCCGGTCCGGGTGCCAGGGCATCCACTTGCGGTCGATCTCCGCCTCCAGGTCGACCCCGTGATGGCGGGCCATCAGCAGGACGTGCGCCAGGACGTCGGCCAGTTCGGCACGCAGGTCCTCGTCGAGTTCCTCGGGGGAGCGGCCCTTGCTCCTGGCCTGTCCTGAGCGCATGAGGAAGGCCTGCGTCAGCTCGCCGACCTCCTCCTGAAGCTTCAGCAGGAACCAGGTGGCGTCCCTGGTGAAGCCGTGCCTGTGGGCGTAGGCGCTCGACACGGCCTCGACCTCGTCCGTGAGCCGTCGCAGATCCATGCGGGGAGCGTACGACCACGCTCGGTGATGTAAAGAAAAGTAGACATGATGTTTTGTTTGCTTTACATTGGAGGCATGTCGGCGGAAGAGAAACGCGCCTGGGTCATGCTGGTGGTCACGGTCGTGTCCTACGTGACCTACGTGTCGGTCGTCCTCGGACGGATGGGCGACGGCGCCCTGGCCGCCGTGCCGTACGTTCCGGTGCTGCTGTGGACCGTCGGCTCGGCGATCGTGGCGACGATCGTGCTCGACGCGGCGCTCGCGATAGCCTCACCCGGGGACGCCGACAGGAGGGACCAGCGCGACCGGGAGATCTACCGGTTCGGCGAGTACGTCGGCCGGTGGTTCGTCGTCGCGGGTGGCGTGGCGGCGCTCGCCATGGCCATGGCCAGGCTGGACCACTTCTGGATCGCCAACGTGATCTATCTGGCGTTCGTCCTGTCGGCGGTCCTCGGATCGGCGACCAAGATCATCGCCTACCGCAGGGGTTTCCAGACGTGGTGAAGCCGACCAGGATCACGAACACGATCCGGTCCCTCAGATTCGCCCAGGGCGAGATGACGCAGGCGGAGCTCGCCGAACGCGTCGGCGTGACCCGTCAGACCGTCATCGCCATCGAGCAGGGCCGCTACTCGCCGTCCCTGGAGATGGCCTTCCGCATCGCCCGGGTCTTCGGCGTCCCGCTCGACGACGTCTTCCAGTACCCCGAAACCGAGGAGTGACCCCGCTCCTCGCGACCCCCAGTCAGTGAGGAGATACGGTCATGCGCGCGATCACCCACGAGCGGTACGGCCCGCCCGACGAGGTGTTACGGCTCAAGGAGATCCCCAGGCCGGTCCCCCGGGACGGGGAGGTGCTGGTCAGGGTCCACGCGGCCCCCATCGGGGGAGACGACTGGCACCTCATGCGGGGCATGCCGTACGTCGCCCGGTTCGTGACCGGGCTGCGCAGGCCGAGGAACCCCGTCGCCGGGCTTGAGGTCGCCGGACGCGTCGAGGAGGTCGGCGCGAACGTCACGGAGTTCGAGCCGGGAGACGAGGTCTTCGGCTGGTGCGGCGGCTCCTTCGCCGAGTACGTCGCCGTCCCCGAGGGGCAGCTCCTGCCGAAACCGGTCAATCTCTCCCTGGAGCAGGCCGCCGCCGTACCCATCTCGTCGTTCACCGCCCTGCAGGGCCTGCGCGACGGGCGGATCGGCCCGGGGCAGCGGGTCCTGGTCAACGGCGCCTCCGGAGGCGTCGGCACGTTCGCCGTGCAGATCGCCCGCTCGTACGGCGCCGTCGTCACCGGTGTCTGCGGCCCGGCCAAGGCCGACCTCGTGCGTTCCCTGGGGGCCGAGGACGTCGTCGACCACACCAGGGAGAGGTTCGCCGACCGGGGGGAGCGCTACGACCTCATCCTCGACGTGCAGGGGAGCCCGTCCCTGGCCGAGTGCCGTCGCGCGCTGAAGCCGCGCGGGACCCTCGTGATCGTCGGGGGGACCGGCGGCCCCTGGTTCTGGGGGACCGACCGCTGGTTCAGGGCCTTCGCGCTGTCGCCGTTCGTCGGGCAGAGCCTGCGGGTGCGGGTGCACACCGACGACCGCGCCGACCTTCTTCTCATGAAAGAACTCATCGAGGCGGGAAAGGTCACCCCCGTCGTCGACCGCACGTATCCACTGGAGCGGGTGGCCGAGGCCATCCGCTATGTCCAGGAGGGGAATGCGCGGGGCAAGGTGGTGGTCACCGTCCCCTGACCAGGTGTTCGTCCCGCTATACAACGAAATATCGCCCTTAAGGGATATATCTTCCTTAAAGGTTAATATTCAGTTTTGGTATGGCTTATCCGGTGGAAACACCATGGCGGGTGAGGCGATTCTCCGGCGGGAGGAGTAACTTCTGATACGCCTCATTCTCCCTTGGCATCGGGAGCGTCAGTGTCGCAACGGCGCACACCCTACGAAATCGTCGAGGCGGTCATCGCCGACCTCGGCCCCGAGGAACTCCCCTTCCTGCCCCGGCTCTGGGCGGTCTACGTCAGGAACCCCACGGACGGCCGGGCCCGGGAGCGTCTCATGGGCTCCGGAATCCTGGTGGAGATCACCGCCTGGACGCCCGTGGTCATCTCCTTCGTCGGCGGTGCCCTCCTGGACGCCGCCAAGGACGAGATCACCGACCAGGCCCGCACCGGGATACGCGGACTCTTCGGCCAGGTGACCCGGCGCGGGAGGAAACGGCTCATCGAGGAGCCGCTACCGCCCTTCGACGACCGGCAGTGCCGCAGGATCGGGGAGGCCGTCCTGTCCAACGCCCTCGCGGCGGGCCTGGTGGAGCCCCGGGCCCGGCTCCTGGCCGACGCGGTCGTCGGCACGCTCCACCGCGAACTCGGGCTCGACGCTCCACCCGACGCGTCCGGGGGGTGACCCGTGCGGGGGACCGGCGCGCCCACCCTGCCCTCGATGCCCTTGATGCCCTCGGTGCCCTCGACGAGCGTCGAACGCCTGCGGCTGCTGTTCCTCACCGTCGCGGCGGGGGCGCTCTTCGGCGGTTACTGGTTCCTGGTGCTCGTCCAGGACGGCTGGAGCGAACGTAACCGGGCCTGCGGCGCGCTGCCCGGGATCGAGGAGTTCCTCGACTGCTCGACCCGGATCCTGGTGCTCCAGGCGCTGGTCCCGCTGGCCGGTCCCGCGCTGGTCGCGGTCCTGACCGTGCTGGCCTACCTGGCGGCGCCCACCGTGATCACCTACCGGCACGGCGCCCGCCCGCTCGACCCCTGGCCCCGGGCCATACGGGAGACCGTCGAGCAGGCGGGCCTCGACCGGACGCCGACGCTGATGCTCAGCGAACAGAGCGGGCCGCTGTGGATGTTCGTCTACGGCCGCCGGAACCGGCACCGCGTCATGCTCTCCTCCGACACCCCCCTGTGTACCGTGACGGACACCGAGCGGGTCACCGCGACGCTCGCCCACGAGCTCGGCCACCTGCGCAACCGGGACGTCGACCGTACCTACCTGGCCGTCTTCGCCGTCGCGAGCCTGGCGCTGGTGACGGTCGCGCCGGTCGGGCTCTCGGCGCTGCTGGTCACCGACCTCACCCCGGCACTCGCCGTCACCTGGCGCGACCTCGTGCTCGCGCTGCTGGTCACGGGCACCTGGGCCGCCGTGGTCAGGGCCCGCGAGCACGACGCCGACCTGTGGGGCGGCGACCTGCGGTCCGGCGGCATGCTCGCCCTGCTGACCGGCGGAAAGCAGGAACGCCGCGGCCTGCTGCGCCTGCACCCGCCCCACGAACGGCGGCTGAGGGTGCTGCTCGACCGGGACCTGCTGTTGCGGCCCTCCGCCGCCGAGGCCGTCGCCACCGGGATCGCGGCGGGAGTCGTCGTCACCGAACTCGGCGTGAGCCTGCGGACGCTGCTGCCCGTGCCGCCGCTCGTCGCCTACTGGGTGGCCGGTCTCGTCGCCGCGGTGCCCGTCTCCGGGATCGTCGGCCTGGCCGTCTGGCGGGCGGGGGCGGCGCGGGTCCTCACCCGGCTCCAGGTCCTGGCCTGCGGCCTCGGGCTGGGGGCGGGGCTGGTGGCCGGGCTGGTCCTGGCGCCCAGGTCGGGTGTGCGGTGGAGCCGCTGGATCCCCACGGCGCCCGACTTCACGGCCGTCGCCGAGCCGACCGAGATCCAGCCGGGCACCGCGATCTGGATGACGGTGACGCTCCTGGCGCTGACCACGGCGGTGACCGGCTGGCTCGCCCTGGCCGCCCGCGCGTGGGCGCCCAGGGCCGGGACGCGCGCCTGGCGGTACACGGCGTCCCTGGCGGCCCTGATGCTCGCCGTCGTGCTGGGCACCTGGTCCCTCGCCGCCCGCCTGGCCGCCTCCGAACAGTGGGGCGCCGCCGACCTCGCCCGCCTGATGATCACCCCCCAGGCGGCGCTGTTCCTGCTGGTCCTCGCGCTGGTCGCGCTGCTCGCCCTGCGCCTGCCCCTCCGTACGGCTGCGCCCCTCCTCGTCCTCGTCCTCGTGCTCCCGCTGGGCCCGCTGATCCTCTCTCCCGCGCCCCCTCCGCCCGTGACGACGCGCGCGGCGGCGCTCCCCGACTCACCCCAGGCGGGCGTGATCTGCCTGGGGCTGTTCACCGTCGGTGTGTCCGGCTTCGGCGCTCCCGCCGACCACGCCGCCAGGGCGCGGCTGGGGGAGACGCTGCGTGACTCGGACGACGGCCTTCTGCGCCAGGTCGGCGAACTGTTCCTGCGCGGCGCCCGCACCCGGTCCCAGGACCTGGAGGGACTGGCGTGGACCGCGTTCGTCAGACGCTGCGACCACCTCAGGCGCTACCGCGACGCACCAGTGCCGGAACCCGTCTCCCCGTTTCCCACCGAAGGGTGGTGACGCCATGTCCCGTGCCGGGACGCTTGGCCGTACTCTCCTGGCCGTCCCTCTGCTGCTCGCCCTGTTCGTGCTGCCGGCCGGCCGGGCCGACGGCGACACGAGCAGGGCCGTGCCCGCGCTCGGCCGCGGGCTGCTCACCCTCGCCGACCTGCCCGCCGGTTACGCCCCATGGAAGCCCGAGTACAAGCCCTACAGCGCCAGCACCAGTCCGGAGTGCGCCGCCGTACTCGACGAACTGGAGTTCAGCAGGCCCCGATACCGTGGTGTCGACTACGCCTTCGCCGGGTTCGCCGCCAAGGGGGCCTTCGGACCGTGGGTCGTGGAGAACCTGCGGCGCTACCCGACGGCCGTCGTCGCCGACCACGACCTCGACCGCGTCCTGAGGGTGCTGCCCCGCTGCTCGTCGTTCAGCCTCGCCTACCGGGGTGAGCGACCGGCCGTCTCCGTCGTGCGGGTCACCCCGATCAGGATGGCCGCCCTCGGCGACCGGAGCCGGGCCATGTGGATCACCGTGAACGTCAACGGCGAGTGGGCCTACGGGGAGGTGCTGGTCCTGGCCAGGGTGCGCTCCACCCTCATGGTCCTCAGCCAGCTCGCCTTCCGGCCGCCGAAGGCCGCCGCCGCCCAGGCGGTCGCCGCCAGAGCGGTCGCGAGACTCCGGGCGGCCAAGGTCTGAGACGTGGTGCGCGGGGCCCCCCCCCCGGGGGGGGGGGGCGGCCCCGGGGGGCCCCCCCCCCCCGCCCCCCGGGGGGGCCCCGCGGGGGCGGGCGGGGGGGGGCGCCCGGGCGGGCGGGGCCGCGCCCCCGC
>NZ_JBIAVG010000010.1:0-355151 GCF_042893955.1 Streptosporangium sp. NPDC001559 | reverse complement strand
CGGCGGCGGAGTTCTTGGGCGCGCCGTACCCGAGGGGACCGTGCCCCTGTCAGACGGCCCCTGTCAGGCGGCGACGGGTGTGACGGAGGCGATGGGCGAGTAGATCGAGGCGTCGCCGGACAGCACCTCGCTCGGGCGGCCGTCGACGCCCACGGGGACGTCGCCGGCGACGGTGACCCGGTGCAGGCGACGCGGTTGTGCCCCGAAGTCGTGCACGACCCGGTGCTGGGTCGCCCGATTGTCCCAGATGGCGACGTCACCGGAGGACCAGCGCCAGCGGACGGTGTTCTCGACCAGCGTGACCTGCTCCTGGATCAGGCGGATCAGTGAGGCCGACACGTCGTTGGGCAGGCCGATGATTCGTCTGGCGAAGTCGCCGAGCAGGATCGAGCGTTCCCCTGTCTCCGGATGGACGCGGACGACGGGGTGTTCGGTTTCGAAGGAGATGGAGGAGAAGATCTCGGCGTACTTGCGGGCCTTCTCCGGATCGTCGGAGGTGTTGACCCGCGCGTAGTCGAACTGGTTGGTGTGTACGGCGCGCAGCCCGTCGATCAGTCTCGCCAGCTCCGAGGGGAGGTTCTCGTAGGCGGCCACCGTGTTGGACCACAGGGTGTCGCCTCCTGAGGGAGGGACGACGACGGCCCGGAGCACCGAGGCCAGTGGCGGACGGTCGACGAACGTGACGTCGGTGTGCCACCGGTCGACCTTCTGCCCGCCGCTGTAGTCCAGGTCGAGGATGGGGAAGTCGTCGTTGAGGGCGGGGACGGTCGGGTGGGCGGTGGTCAGCGGGCCGAGCAGGCGGGCGAAGGCCACCTGGCCGGGTTCGTCGAGGTGTTTCTGACCACGGAAGAAGATCACCTTATGGCGGAGCAGGGCCGCACGGATCTCCTTGACGACTTCGGCGGGCAGTTCACCACCCAGCCGGACGCCGACTATCTCGGCGCCGATGCGCCCGGCGACGGGGGTGATGATGAGTGACGACATCGTGTCTTCCTTCCAATGAGCCAACGGAACCTTTTCAAGACCGGGCGGAAGGACACAGTGCGCTGGCCACGCGGCAGAGGTCCACGTGACCTCGTGTCGTGAGGTACAGCGGGGAGGTCATGTCCTCACGGTAGGCTTCCCCGCCGATAATTGTCAACTAATACGGTAGGAAATTAGGGTTATTACGAGGAGCCTCGCCGGGTCCGTCCGGCTCATCGGGGACGGACCCGGCGAAAGCCGTACCCGGATGTCAGCCGACGAGGTCGAGATCCTTGACCCGGGGGTCTCCCTCGTCCGCTGTGTAGTGGGCGGGGCTGGTGAGGTCCTCGCCGTCGGCGAGCCTGGCCGCGCGGGCGGCGAGGGTGCCGATCGTGGCGACGAGCAGGTTGACGGCCAGGGCGAGCAGACCCGCGTAGACCGTCATCTTGGTGTCCAAGCCCAGGTTGCCCAGCGGGAACGCGGAGCCGGCGAAGTGCGCCTTGCCGGTCACCGGGTTGCCGATGCTGTAGAGCATGAGCACCCCACAGGCCATGCCCACGATCCACCCGGCGACCAGGCCGCCCCGGTGGAACCAGCGGGTGTAGAGCCCGAGTCCCACCGCGGGCAGCGTCTGCAGGATGATGACGCCGCCGACGAGCTGGAGGTCGATGGAGAAGCCCGTGTCCATGAACAGGATGAACAGCACCGCTCCGACCTTGACGAGCAGGGACACGATCTTCGAGACTCTGGCCTCGTCCGCGTTGGTCGCGTCGGGCTTCAGGAACTCCCGGTAGATGTTGCGGGTGAACAGGTTCGCCGCGGCGATCGACATGATGGCCGCCGGGACCAGCGCGCCGATGCCGACCGCCGCGTAGGCGACGCCGGTGAACCAGTCGGGGAACATCTGGTCGAACAGCTGCGGGACGATCGTGTTGCTGTCGGGCCTGCCCGCCGTCACGATCGGCTTCACCCCGGCCGCGATCGCCATGTAGCCGAGCAGCGCGATCACGCCGAGCAGCAGGCTGTAGGCGGGCAGCGCGGACATGTTGCGCTTGATCACGTCACGGTTCTTCGACGCGAGCACGCCGGTGACGCTGTGCGGGTAGAGGAACAAAGCCAGTGCCGAACCCAGTGCCAACGTGACGTACTGCAGCTGGTTGCCGCCGTTGAGCAGGATGCCGTCACCCGGCGCGGGCGTGGCGGCGAACTTGGCCTCGGCCGCGTCGAAGATCGCGCCCCAGCCCCCGAGCTTCATCGGGATCACGACGAGGGCGACCAGGATCACGATGTAGATCAGTGAGTCCTTGACGAAGGCGATCAGGGCCGGGGCACGCAGCCCTGACTGGTAGGTGTAGGCGGCGAGGATGGCGAAGGCGATGATGATCGGAAGGTGTCCGGTGACGCCCATCGACTTCAGCACGGCCTCGATGCCGACGAGCTGGAGCGCGATGTAGGGCATCGTCGCCACGATGCCGGTGATCGCGATGAGCAGCGCCAGCGTCGGGGAGCCGAAACGGGCCCTGACGAAGTCGGCGGGCGTCACGAACCCGTGCACGTGGGAGACCGACCAGAGCCTGATCAGCACCAGGAACACGATCGGATAGGTGATGACCGTGTACGGCATCGCGAAGAAGCCCGTGGCGCCCGCCCCCCACAGCAGGGCGGGCACGGCCACGAAGGTGTAGGCGGTGTAGAGGTCGCCGCCGATCAGGAACCAGGTGACCCACGAGCCGAAACTCCGGCCGCCGAGTCCCCACTCGTCCAGGCTGGCGAGGTCGTTCGGGCGGCGCCAGCGTGAGGCGACGAACCCCATGACGCTGACGGCCAGGAACAGCACGGTGAAGACGATGATCTCGGTGAGGTGCGCGTTCACGGGTCACCGCCTCCGTTTGGTCATCTGGTAGACGGTCGCGGTGCAGGCGACGCCGAGGGCGACGAAGGCGAGCTGTAACCAGTAGAACCGTGGAAAGCCCAGGAAACGGGGGTCGAGGGCGTTGTAGAGAAAGGGCAGCAAAGGCACGATGATCGGGATGATCAGCAGCCGGTTCCACGGGCTGCGATCGCCTCTGTCCTTGTCCGGAGTGGCCAATACGGTCTCCTCGGGGCTGGAGAGCGGACAACCGAATGGGGGGTTGACTCCTTCGGCTGACCGGAAGCGTAATTACGTGGTTGTTTCATTGCGGTCACGGAGCGCCGAACGGAGTACTTTACGCGGCGAACGGTAGGTCGACACCCCGGTGACCGGGGCAATTGTGGAGAATTCGCCCTATCGGCCGGATTACCGGCTGCCTTGACAGGATTAGTGGGGGTATGGCGGTCGGCCGCGTCCGGCGAATTCGCAATAGGCTGGTGTCATGGCGAATTTAGGGCCTACGGAACTGGTCGTCATCGGTCTGATCCTCATCCTGTTCTTCGGCGGGATCATCGCTGCCCTCGTCCTTCTCGTACGGCGCTCCTCCAGGCCCGCGACGTTTCTGCCGCGCCCCGCGGAACCCCCTTCTTCCGCGATTCCGCGTCGCGGTGCCGATCTGGCCTCCCGGGTCCACGACCTCAAGGTCTCCGGCCGGGCCGAACAGGCCGTCCTGCTCGTCAGAGGAGAGACCGGTATGACCGAGCCCGACGCACGGCGCTTCGTCGACGCCGTCGGCTGACCCGACTCCGACCGCCGCCGGACACGGCGCGAAAACATGACATAAGGTGTCCTGTTTCTTGGGCAGGGTCAGTGTCATGCACACGACACTGCGAGAGAAGGTCGCCCTGGTCGCCGGGGCGACCCGGGGGACGGGCAGGGCCATCGCGACGGCGCTCGGCGAGGCCGGAGCCACGGTCTACTGCACGGGCAGGACGACCCGCGAGCACCGCTCGGAGATGAACCGCCCCGAGACCATCGAGGAGACAGCCGAACTGGTGACGCGGGCCGGCGGCCGGGGCATCGCCGTACAGGTGGACCATCTGGAGTCCGAGCAGGTACGCGCGCTGGTGGAGCGGATCGACCGCGAGCAGGGCAGGCTCGACCTGCTCGTCAACGACGTCTGGGGCGGCGACCCGCTGGCCGCCTGGGACACCCCGCTCTGGAAGCACTCGCTCGAGGACGGCCTGCGTCTGCTCAGGCTGGCGATCGACACCCACGTCATCACCAGCCACCACGCCCTGCCGTTGCTGACCAGGAATCCCGGCGGCCTGGTCGTCGAGGTGACCGACGGAACCGCCGAGTACAACGCCGTCAACTACCGCGTCTCGTTCTTCTACGACCTGGCCAAGGTCTCGGTCAACCGCCTGGCCTTCTCCCAGGCCCACGAACTGAGGCCGTACGGCTGCGCGGCCGTCTCGCTCACACCGGGCTGGCTGCGCTCGGAGATGATGCTCGAGCACTACGGCGTCACCGAGGAGACCTGGCGTGACGCCCTCGTCAGGGAACCGCACTTCGTGATCTCGGAGTCGCCCGCCTACACCGGGCGCGCGGTCGTCGCCCTGGCCGCCGACCCCGACCGGGTCCGCTGGTCGGGGCAGTCCCTCTCCAGCGGGCAGCTGGCCCAGGTCTACGGGTTCACCGACGTGGACGGCAGCAGACCGGACGCCTGGCGCTACATCGTCGAGGTCCAGGACCGGGGCAAGCCCGCGGACGCCACCGGCTACCGCTAGGAGCCCCTAGCCGTACAGGCCGCGCAGCCGGGCGGCGGCCTCGGCCACGCGGGCGCGCAGGGCCGGCGGGTCGAGGACCTCGGCCTCCGGGCCGAACCTGAGGATCTGCGCGTAGGCGACCTCCGGGGACTCGACGGGCAGCTGGAGCGTGACCCACCCCTGCTCGTCGGGCTCCCCGGCGGAGGCGAGCGCGTCGTCGAGGGCCGCCGGGTCGGCGAAGACGGGCAGCGCGCGCAGGCCCTCGGGGCTGAGCCGTACGGTCACCCGCGTCTTGAGCAGGGAGCGGGCGAACTCGGCGGCGCGTTCGTTCCAGAAGGCGGCCAGGTCGAAGCCGGGATCGCGGGTGAAACACCGGTCTGCGTGGACCTCGACCTCACCGAGCCGCTCGACCCGGTAGATCACCGAGCGGGCCGCGAGGTACCAGACCCCGGCCTTGAGCACCAGGCCGTACGGTTCCAGGGTCCGCCGGGCGCCTCGGTAGGTGGCCGTCACCGGGTGGTCGCCCCACACCGCCCTGGCCAGCGGCAGCAGGGACTCCGGCGGCGGCCGGTCACGGGCGAACCAGCCGGGGGCGTCCAGGTGGAAGCGTTGCGCCGCGTCCGCCTGGGCGTCCCGCGCGTCCGCGGGCAGCGCGGCCGACGCCTTCAGCCGCGCCACGGCCCCGACCTCGCCCAGGCCCATCTCGCGCAGCGCCTCGGGCACACCGGACAGGAACAGGGCCTGCGCCTGCGCTCGGTCGAGGCCGGTGAGGCGGGTGCGGTACCCGTCGAGCAGGCGATAGCCGCCGCCCCTGCCCCGGTCGGCGTAGACCGGGATCCCGGCCTCGGACAGGGCCAGCACGTCCCGGTGGACGGTCCGCTCGGAGACCTCCAGCTCCTCGGACAGTTCGGCGGCGGTCATCCCGCCACGGGCCTGGAGCAACAGCACCAACGACATCAGCCTGGCCGCGCGCACCCTCCGACCCTAACCCCGCCCCGCTCTCAGCCGGTCACGAGTGGCAGCACGACCGCCGAGGGACGGACGGGGTCGTGGAAGACCTCGTGCAGGCAGGTGACCATCGCGCTGCCGGTGCCCAGCGGCTCTCCGGTACCGAGGTTGCGGGCGATGCGGGGGTAGGCGCCGCCCGCGACCTGCAGACGGACGCGGTGGCCCCTGCGGAAGCGGTGACCGATCGGCCACAGGTCGACCAGGACACGGCGCACGCCGTCCGCGTCGGGCAGGGGGGAGCCGGGGAGCAGGCGGCGCACACGTCGTAGGAGGTGCCGTCGGGGTGCACGTCGCAGACGCGGACGACCACGTCGGCGTGCTCGGTGCTCGTCCTGACGTACAGCTCGGCCCGGACCGGGCCGATCATGTCGGTGTCCTCGCGCAGCTCGGGCCCGGTGTAGACGAGCACGTCGCGGCGGGCCTCGAGGCGCCGGTTGTCACGCGGCTCGGAGTTGCCCAGCAGTACGGGGCCGCCCAGCGCGGGGGTCGGGTGCGCGGGGTCGTAGCGGTAACGGTCCGGCTCGCCGGGGGAGGGGTTGTCCGGGGAGAGGGCTCGGCCGGGCTGCAGGTGCCAGCGTCGTTCCCGCATGCCGGGAACCGGCCAGTCGGGGTAGTCACGCCACTCGCCCGCGCCTGTGACGTACAGCCTGACCGGCTGCCGGCGCAGGCCGGAGGGGTCGCCGAGCAGGTGTGCCCTGAACCAGGCGAGCGCGTCGGCGTTGGCGGCCCTGCCGTGCCGGATGTCGGCGTGGTACCACGGCCCGATCGTCAGGTGGGGACGTCTGCCCGCGGCCCGCATCGCCGTGTAGTCCTTGATCTGCCACGGCAGGAACACGTCGTACCAGCCGCCGACCATGGTGACGGCGGCCCCGACCTCGCCGACGGAGGCGGAGAAGTCACGTGCCGCCCAGTAGGACCCGGGGTCGGCGTGGTGGGTCAGCAGGTCCTGGAAGAACGGCAGGTCGCGGCCCGCCGACAGCACGTCCATCTCCCCGAGGGGCCGCCCGGACAGTGCCGCCCGCCTGGTCCTGCGCGGCGCGAGAAGGGCGGCGGCCCCGCCGAACGGGCCGTCGATCGAGGCGGTCAGCGTGATCCACATCAGCGTGGACTCCAGCGCGAACGCCCCGCCCACGTAGGCGGCGTCACGGAACTGGGAGGCGGTCACCGAGGTCGCCATGGCCTTCAGATCGGGGCCGGCGAACGGGGCGATCGCCCACTGGGCGTAGCCGAGGTAGGAGGGGCCGTGCATCGCGAGGTCGCCGCCGTACCAGGGCTGGGCGCGCAGCCAGGCGAGGGTGGCCAGGCCGTCGTCGTGTTCGTCGCCGAGCGGGTCGAGCAGCCCGCCGGAACCGAACCCGCCCCGGCAGCTCTGCAGCACGACCTGGAACCCGTGCCGGGCGAACGCCCTGCCATAGGCGAACCCGAACATCCCCCGCCTGCCGTACGGCGAGCGGACCAGGATGGTCGGCGGGCGCACGGCGCCGACGGGCGTGTAGCGGTCGGCCAGCAGGACGACCCCGTCGGCCATGGGCACGGGCAGATCGCGCTGGATCGTGACCCGGTGCGCGGGCCGTGGCCATGTGATCGTCATGCGGCCTCCTCACCTGGCCTTTTACTCGCCGGTAACGGAACTGCCCTCCTACCTACTGGTAACAGAAGAAGGGGCGTGACGGCTACCCGGCCGCCACGCCGCGGGGGCGGTCACGTTGCATGATCACAGTTTCCGCCGCTAGTCTTGTGGCATGCGACACCCCGAAACCCAGCAGTGGTGGCGCCGCTTCTAGGCGGCGCGGGTTTCGCATTCGCGAGAGCACACAGACGGCCGCCCCGAGTGAGGCGGCCTTTTCTGTGTCAGCCGCCTCTTTGAGGGCCCAGGAGAACCTAGAGGGACGAGGCAGCAGTGGAGACGAGCGGATATACCACCGCGGGGGGCATAGAGGTCGAGGTCACCGCCTCCGACGTGCCCGAGAAGATGCTTGAGGATGTCGTCACGACGCTCGGTGAGCGTCGCGGCGGCGTGCTGTCCTCCGGCATGGAGTACCCCGGCCGCTACAGCCGGTGGCATCTCGCCTACGTCGACCCCTGCCTTGAGATCGTGGCCCGGGGACGCAGGATCTCCGCCCGTGCCCTGAACGCCCGCGGCCGGGTCGTGCTGCCCGCCGTCGCCTCCTGCCTGCTCGCCGCGGGCAAGCCGACCGGTGAGCCGACCGCCGACCACGTCGAGGTGTACGTCGCCGAGTCCGAGGACATCCTCCCCGAGGAGATGCGCAGCCGCCGTCCCACCGTCTTCACCGCGATCCGCGAGGTGGTCGCGGCCTTCGCGGGTCAGGACGAGCACCTGGGGCTCTACGGCGCCTTCGGCTACGACCTGGCCTTCCAGTTCGAGCCGATCAGGCAGGTGCTCACCCGCGCCAAGGACCAGCGTGACCTCGTGCTGCACCTGCCCGACCGGGTGATGGTCATCGACCGTAAGCGGGAGACCAGCAAGGAGTTCCGCTACGAGTTCACCGTGGACGGCGTCTCGACCAGGGGCCTGCCCCGTGAGGGGGAGAGCGTCCCGCTGCCCCCGGTCCCCACCGAACTGCCCGCGGACCCGGAGCGGGGCACCTACGCCCAGGTCGTCGCCGCGGCCAAGGAGAAGTTCGTCCGCGGCGACCTGTTCGAGGTCGTGCCCGGCCAGGTCTTCCACTCCTCCTGTACCGACCCGGCCGCCTTCTACCGGACACTGCGCAAGGTCAACCCGGCGCCGTACGAGTTCCTGTTCAACCTCGGCGAGGACGAGCACCTCGTCGGCGCCTCCCCCGAGATGTACGTCAGGGTCAACGGCGACCGCGTCGAGACCTGCCCGATCTCCGGCACCATCGCGCGCGGCAGCACCCCGATCGAGGACGCCGAGGCGATCCGCACCCTCCTGTCCAGCGTGAAGGAGGAGTCGGAGCTGACGATGTGCACCGACGTCGACCGCAACGACAAGTCCCGCATCTGCGTGCCGGGGACCGTCCAGGTCATCGGCAGGCGTCAGATCGAGATGTACTCGCGGCTCATCCACACCGTGGACCACATCGAGGGACGCCTGCGGCCCGGGTTCGACGCGCTGGACGCCTTCCTCACCCACATGTGGGCCGTCACCGTCACCGGTGCCCCCAAGACCTGGGCGATGCAGTTCATCGAGGACCACGAGGCGACCACCAGGCGCTGGTACGGCGGCGCGGTCGGCTACATCGGCTTCGACGGCTCCATGAACACCGGCCTCACCCTGCGCACCGCGCAGATCCGCGGCGGGGTCGCCACCGTCAGGGCGGGCGCCACGCTGCTGTTCGACTCCGACCCCGAGGCCGAGGAGCGGGAGACCGAGCTCAAGGCGAGCGCGCTGCTCGGCGCCCTGGCGGCGGTCAGCGCGGGACAGGACGACCAGGCGGTCGTGGAGCAGGCCCCTGCCGTACGGCCCGGTGAGGGCATGAAGGTGCTGCTCGTCGACCACGAGGACTCCTTCGTCAACACGCTGGCCGACTACTTCCGCCAGCAGGGCGCCGAGGTCGTCACGCTCAGGCACGGGTTCCCGGTGCGGATGATCGACGAGATCGCGCCGTCGCTCGTGGTGCTGTCGCCCGGACCCGGCTGGCCCTCCGACTTCGGTCTGAGCGGGCTCATCGAGGCGCTCTACGAGCGGGACCTGCCGGTCTTCGGCGTCTGCCTCGGCCTGCAGGGCATGGTCGAGCAGGCGGGCGGAAGCCTCGACCTGCTGTCCTACCCCGAGCACGGCAAGCGGGGCAGGGTCAAGAGGCTCGGTGAGAGCGCGCTGCTCGACGGCCTGCCCGAGGAGTTCACCGCGGCCCGCTACCACTCGCTGCACGCCAAGCAGCCGGGAGTCGCGGGCTTCACCGCGACCGCCCTCACCCCGGACGGCGCGGTGATGGCGATCGAGGATGTGGCCAGGAGGCGCTTCGCCGTACAGTTCCACCCCGAGTCGATCCTCACCGCGGAGGGCGGCGCCGGGGCGAGGATCATCGCCAACGTGCTGGAACTCTGCAGGACCTCGCGCTGAGGAAACGCCGGATCACACGGGACGGCCGTGGAATGCCGCTCCCGGTGTGAGACCGGTGTCAGGCCGCAGGCGAATCTGTGCCGGTTCGCCTGCGGCCGGATTCGGGAAACGCGCGCCGCCTCTGTGGTCCTCTGGGGCCGCCGGTAGGGTTGAGCCGCCCCAACCCCGACGCAGGAGGTCTTCGCCCGTGGACGACAGCAGGCCCCGTTTCCTCGACGACGTCACCGTCGAACTGGTCAAGCACAGCGCCTCGGACTCCGACGTGCTCTGGGCGGCCCGGGTGTCCACCGCGGGGGAGCAGTCCATCGAGGAGATCAACAAGGACCCCGAGCGCTCGAAGGGCCTGATCAACTTCCTGATGCGCGACCGTCACGGCACCCCTTTCGAGCACAACTCCATGACCTTCCTGGTCAAGGCGCCGATCTTCGTCTTCCGTGAGTTCCAGCGCCACAGGGTCGGATGGTCGTACAACGAGGAGAGCGGGAGATACCGGGAGCTCCAGCCTGACTTCTACGTTCCCGGTCCCGGGCGCAAGCTGGTGCAGGAGGGGCGCCCCGGCAAGTACGTCTTCGTCGAGGGCACCGATGAGCAGCACAAGATCGCCACGGAGGCGATGGAGTCGGCCTACCGGCAGTCCTACGAGGCCTACCAGGAGATGCTGGAGGCCGGGATCGCCCGCGAGGTGGCCAGGGCCGTACTGCCGGTCGGCCTGTTCTCCTCGATGTACGCCACGTGCAACGCCCGCTCGCTGATGCACTTCCTGTCGCTGCGCACCAAGAACGAGCAGGCCAAGGTGCCGTCGTTCCCGCAGCGGGAGATCGAGATGGTCGCCGAGCGGATGGAGGCGGCCTGGGCGGGGCTGATGCCCCTGACCCACGCCGCCTTCGTGACCAACGGCCGGGTCGCCCCGTAGGGGTCTCCCAGGTCGGGCGGGCCGGGGAAGCCGGGCCTCAGTGCGTGGAGGCCCGGTAGAGGTAGAACCCGAAGGACCAGTAGCCGTTGTTGTCCCCGGGGTTGGGGTCGTTGACGCCGAACAGCAGCCGGACGGGCGGTCCCGACCAGATCGTGCAGCCGCCGAACGCGGTCGCCTGGTGGATCGGCCCCACCCAGCCGCCGGGGTCGTTGTTGAACCGCAGGATCGCCGAGTACTCCAGCGACCCCGGGTACGGCCAGCCGGTGCTCGGCGCCGGGACGCCGTTGCCGTCCGGCGGGTAGCTCGGCCCCCAGGGCCAGCTGTCGAACTTGACCTTGTAGTAGCTGGACGGCAGCAGGAGGAAGACGTCGCCGTCCTGGAGGAGGTTGGGCGGGTTGCTTCCCTGGGGGATGCCCCCGCCGCCGTTGCCGTAGACCCTGAAGTCGCCGATGCTGAAGTCGGCCGACGCACTGCGCCGGCAGGCGGCCAGGGCGCCCGCGGTGTCGGCGTGCGCGACCTGCGGCGCGGCGGGTACGGCGGCCAGGGGGACGAGCGCCAGCGCGGCGGAGGCCAGCGCCCTGCCGACGCGGGATCCGCGGGGCCGGGTGCCGGTGTGACGTGACGATCCGGACGGGGACATGGCGAACCTTTCGAGGACGACGAGGACGGGGCGCCCGGCCGGGGCGTGCCCGGAGGTCCGCCAGCGGGGCCGGTCGTGTCCTGAGGATCCGGCCGGGTCCGTCCCCGGGAGAAGGGGGAGACCATATGTCCGTACAAGGCCGTACAGCCTCCCGGTCACGTTCATCCCAGGCGCTTCTCCAGGAGAGTGCCACGGCGCAGGGTGATGGACATCAGGTCGCTGGGACCGTCGAGTTCCAGGCGGTGCCAGCGGCCCCGCGGGACGACGAAGACCGTTCCCGCGGTGAGCGTGATCGCCGTCTCGCGCTGTTCCCGGTCCTCCGGCCGCAGGTAGAGCCGGGCGCCGCCGCTCAGCACGCACACCGCCTCGTCGGCGGTCGGGTGCATCTCCCAGTGATCGGCGTGGACGTCCTCGTCGGTCTCGACGTGGAAGGCGGCGACGGTCCAGCCGTCGGAGCCGCCGGTCATCCGCCGCGGCCCGGGCAGGACCGTCCCGTCGTCGTCGAGGTGGATGCCGAGGGAGAACATGTCGATGGGTGAGGTGTTCACGGTGAGGTCGCCTTTCCGTGGTTATTCGTGGGTTCCGGCTGTGGCCACGGTCTCCAGCGGGGCCGGGGTCTCCAGCGGGGTCGCGGGGGCGGGCCCGGCCGTACGGCCGCGCCTGGGCAGCACCGTCACGGCGACGGCGACCGCGGCGGCCAGCAGGACGCCGGAGACGGCCAGGCCGAGGGAGTAGCCCGAGGTGACGGCGGCCGAGGTGGTGTCCGCCCCGGTACGGCCCGCCGCGACGGTGGTGAGCGCGGCCAGGCCTACGGAGCCGCCGAGCTGCCTTGAGCTGTTGAGCAGTCCGGAGGCCATGCCCGCCTCGTGCGGCGCGACGCCCGCCGTTCCCGCGGCGGCCAGCGGGGCGAAGCACATGCCCAGGCCGACGCTGGTGACCAGCGAGGGACCGAGGATGTCCACGACGAAGCCTCCCGAGGGGTCGATCAGGCTGAACCAGCCGAAACCGATCGCGGCGAGCACGCCCCCGGGGATCAGCAGGGCGCGGGGAGCGTGCCGGGCGGAGACCCTGGTGGCGATGACGGTTCCCACCACCGTGCCGAAGGTGAAGGGCAGGAACGCCAGGCCGGTCGCGGTCGCGCTCATGCGCAGCACGCCCTGCATGTAGAGGGAGACGAAGTAGAAGGCGGCGAACATGCCCGCGCCCGCCAGGAAGATGAACAGGTTGGCCCCGGCGATCGAGCGGTTCCGCAGCAGGCCGAGCCGGATCATCGGGGTTCTCGGGCCCCTGGACCGCGCGGCCTCGACCAGGAAGAACGCGGCCAGCAGCACGACGGCCGCCGCGAGCGTGCCCAGCGTGGCCGTCGAGGCCCAGCCCTCCTCGCTGGAGCGGACGACGCCGAGGACCAGCAGGGTCACCCCGCAGGTGCCGAGGAACGCGCCGAGCAGGTCGGGACGCTCCCTCTGGGCCCGGGGCCGGTCGACGGGGACGGACGTCACGGTGAGAGCCAGTGCGGCCACCACGACGGGCACGTTGACCAGCATCACCCAGCGCCATCCCACATGGTCGGTCAGCAGGCCCCCGGCGAGCACCCCCGTGGCTCCGCCGGCGGCGTTGACCGCGCTCCACACCCCCAGCGCCCTGGTCCGGCCCGGGCCTTCGGGGAAGGTCGTGGTCAGTGTCGCCAGCGCGGCGGGGACCAGCGCCGCGGCGGCCAGGCCCTGGACCGCGCGGGCGGCCACCAGCAGGTCCGCCGACTGGGCCAGCCCTCCGGCCAGGGAGGACAGGCCGAACAGGCCGAGACCCACGGCGAGAAGTCTGTGTCTGCCGTACAGGTCGGACATCCTGCCGCCGAGCAGCAGCAGGCCGCCGAAGGCCAGCGTGTAGGCGTGGACGACCCACTGCAGCCGGGCGGCGCCGAAGCCCAGGTCGGCGCGGATCGCGGGCAGCGCGACATTGAGGATCGAGATGTCGAGGGCCGCCATGAACTGCGCGGCGGCCACCGCCGTCAGTATCAGCCCGGGTCGGCCGATGCTTTTTTTGTACATGTATAAAAACTAGCCCGGCCAGGATGTGGGCGTCAACGTCGCGGGGTGGGCCATCATGGATCCCATGTCACAGTCGGTTCCGCAACGCCCGCGGGTGGGCAGGCCACCACGGATCTCCCGGGAGGAGGTCCTGGCCGCCGCCCGCGGGATCGTCGAGGAGGGCGGCGTGGGAAGCCTGACGATGCGGCGGCTGGCCGCGGAGGTCGGCAGCACGCCGATGGCGCTCTACCACCACGTCAAGGACAAGGAGGAGTTGCTGCTGCTGCTCCTGGACGACTACGCCGCGGGACTGGCGCGCCCGGCCCTGCCGGAGGAGCCCAGGGAACGGCTGGTCACCGCCGCGCTGGCGATGCACGACGCGCTCGCCGGATGCCCGTGGGTCGTCGAGGTCCTCGTCGCCGACGACCTGATGTCCGACGCCGGGCTCTGGTACGCGGAGCACATCGTCGAGGCGGCCGTGGCCTGCGGTCTCACCCCGGAACAGGCCGTTCACGCCTACCGGTCCATCTGGTACTACACCGCCGGGGAGATCGTCATCAGGGCGGCGGGACGCAGACGCGCAGCCGAGGACCGGCCGACCCACCGCGAACGGGTCTTCGCCGACCTGGACCGGGAGGCGCTGCCCAGGCTGGCGTCGATCGGCGGCCGGTGGACCGCGCTCACCGCGGAGGACACCTACCGCCAGGGCCTCGAAGCCCTCGTCGAGGGACTGCTCACCCGCGCGTAGGCCGCCGAGGGCGTGCCCTCGGGACGGGTGCCGGAACGGTCCTCAGCCGCTTCGGCCGCGGCTCGTCGGCGGGACGCCGTACCTCGCCGCCAGGCGGTCCTCCAGACGGGCGTGCCGGAACTGGTACACCGCGCCCACCTGGCGCAACACTCCCCGCCGGTGCGCGTCGTCGAGGAACCGCATGAGGTGGAGCGGGATGTGCCCCTGGGCGGCCAGCCAGAGCCGGACGACGGTGAAGGCGCCCCACGCGCGGGCGAGGCCGACCGTGAGTCCCCCCGCGAGGCCGAACAGCGCGCCCACCGTCAGCGCGCTGGCGAGGCTGGGCGCGCGGGAGAAGATCAGTCCGCCGACCACGGTTCCGGCGAGCCCGTATGCCGCACAGCCGAGGTTTCCCAGCAGGAAGCGGCCCAGCAACCCCGCCGCCAGGCCCCCGGCGCAGGCGAGCCCGAGGTCGAAGGTTCCCCCCAGGACGGGGGCGAACCGGATCTCGCGCGTGAAGGCGAAGGCCACGGTGTAGAACAACCCCAGCGACACCATGAAGGACAGGGTGAACGCCCAGGTGGCGATGCGGTCGTTGCGCAGCACGAGGGGCGGGCTGGAGACGCGGTTGACGTCGACCGGGGTGGCCAGCCAGACGTGCAGGCCGACGCCGAAACCGAAGACGGTGGCGAGCAGGCCGATCATCTCCGCGGACAACGACCAGCCGAGGCCGAGGCTGACCCCGATCACCACCCCGATCCCGAAGCGCCCCAGGAATCTCGTCGCGGTGCTGCGAAAGTGCAACTCCACCCGCAGGGGCCCCGGACGCCGCCCCATCGTGTGGACGCCGCAGCCCGCCGCCGCGAAGAACAGCCCGTAGACCAGTCCGATCAGCGGGCCGCCCGCGAGCCACCCGGTGATCCAGAACAGCAGGGCGGCGGGCATGCCGAGCAGCAGGCCACCGACGGGCCTCGGCACGGCGCGGTCGAGCCGCCACCAGGCGAGGTCGTGGGTGCGGGTCCGGTTCAGGTGCCGGGCGAGGAAGGCCAGCCACCGTTCGGCGTGGTCGACGTCGTAGGCGCGCGCGGGCACGGGCCGCTCGTGCCGCAGGGGCGGCTCAGGCCAGGACGCGTAGACGGCCGGCAGGTAGGCGTCCAGCAGATGTCCCTCTATCGCGGCCCGATCGCCGAACCGGGCCGGGTCGCACAGTTCGGCGGGCGCGGTCGACGGGTGGGCGTAGGCCGTACGGGCGAGATCGATCATCAGGGGGGTGCGCAGGGACTGGGCGAGCGCGCCGTCCGGGTGCCGCCGCAGGTGGTCGATCACGGGCTGCCAGCGCTCTTCACCCACCCGCCTGCGCGCGGTGAGGAAGTCGACGGCGTCTTCGAGGGCGACGGGCTCGATCTCCACGACCGCCGCGCGCGCGAGGATCGCGCCCGCCTGGTCCGCCGCCAGCTCGTACTCCTCGCTACGGCAGGTCACCACCAGGGGCCGGTCGCCCGCCACGGCCCTGTCGAGGGCGTCGATGGCCGCCGAGCGCAGGGCGGGCGGTATCTCGTCGAGGCCGTCGAGCACGGGCAGGACCTGGTTTTCGACCACCAGCCGCGTCGCCGCGTCCCGGCCGTAGGCGGCGGTGTTCGCCAGACCGGGATACTCCTGGACGAGCATGCGGGCGAGCCAGCGGTGTATGTGCTCCCGGTGAGGGTTCCACGAGGCCAGCGAGAACAGCACCGGCACCGGCTCGCCGGGCCGGTGGTCCGCGAGCAGACCGAGGGTGAACAGGATCGCCAGCACCGACTTGCCCGCGCCGGGTCCGCCCAGCACCACCAGCTGGCGCGCGGGCACCTGCCGGAACCTGGCGAGCAGGTCGGTGAGGCCACCGCTCGGCATCGGTCGGTCCGGATCCTCGGCCGATCGGCCGTACGGCATCGCGGCGGCCACCGCCGCCACCTGACGCCTGGTCTCCGACCATCTCAGCGGCACCGGTTCCGGCCGGTTCAGCGAGCGCACCTCGGCCTCGGCCGTCCACTGCCGGGTGATCACCATGACCAGCTCCTGCGCCGCCCGGTCGAGCCGGGGCGGCTCCGGGGCGGCGGGCCCTGGTCGCGCAGCCGGTGCGGTTCCCGGCTCCCGCACGGCGGGCACGGGCGGGGAGAGGTCCACCTCGCCGCGCAGGACACGTTCGTACAGCTCGCGGGCCTCGGCCCCGGGATCGACGCCGAGATCCTCGGCGAGCCGGGCCCGCAGCCGGTGGAACACCTCTATCGCCTCGGCCTGCCTGCCGCAGCGGGTCAACGCGAGCATCAGTTGCGTGTGCGGTCTTTCCCGCAGCGGGTGTTCGGCGACGAGCTCCACCAGCTCGTCCGCGACCTCACGGTGCTCACCCAGCGCCAGTTGCCAGTCCACGCACTGTTCGAGCGCGTCGAGCCGCTGCTCGTCGAGCCGCCTGGCGCGGGCGGTCAGCGTGGCGGTGTCCAGGCCGTCGAGTGCGGGGCCGCGCCACAGCCGCAGCGCCGAGCGCATCTCCAGCACGGCCTCCGCCGGTTCGCCGGCCGCCGCGAGCACACGCGCGGTGGAGATCCGGCGGGTGAAGCAGAGCAGGTCCAGCTGGTCCTCGGTCACCGCCACGCGGTACCCCCGGCCGTCGGTGGCGATGACCCGGCATTCGGTGTCCCCGAGACGCCCCCGCAACGCCGAGACACAGTTCTGGATCTGCTTGGTCGCCGTCGCGGGCGGCTCGTCGTCCCAGGTCGCCTCGACCAGCTTCGACACCGGTACCACGGCGCCGGGCGTCAGCAGCAGCATCGCGAGCACCCGCTGGTGCCGGGTGCTGGGCAGGGTCACCCTGTTCTGGCCGTCCCAGACTTCCAATGTCCCGAGCACGAGAAATTTCATCTCAATGATTTCCCCCCAAAACCGATGCTATCTGGCCAATTAGCGGTCGGGAGTGATTTCGAAGGACGCCGTGATGACGGCGCGATGACGCCGTGAGGACGGTCTCCGCCACGGTGGGAGTCGTCCGGTTCGCACGCCGGGCGACGGAAAGAGGCGAGAAGTCGTGGATCGCGAAAGGGGAATGCCTGTGGCCTGAATCTCGCGGCGAGAACCGCTCACGGTGACCGTGACATCGGCGGCGGTCCGTCCAAGGACAGGCGTCACCGTCGGCACTCCGCGCGGAAGATTCCTTCACCGGATCGTCCTCTCCTCCCCTCGGGCGAAGTTCGACGGGGATCACCGAACTGTCCCCACGGGGATCGAGGGCGCCTCACCGCGCGACAGAGCACCGCGTTAGAACTCCCTGCTTTCTTTGTTTCGGGCAGCCGGAAAATCCGGAACTGCCAGAGGCGTTCGGTTTATACGGCCCCGGGGGCGGTCGCGGATATTTCGAATCGCCGAACAAGTCAAGAAAGCGTGGCAAAGACGGTTTTTCCCGTCATTCCACCACAACCGGTACGAATCTCTTCAGGAGGACTCATGAGCAAACTGAGCGCGTCCGCGCTGGCACTGTTCGCCGCGGCCGGGCTGAGCCTGGCGGTCGTTCCGGCGGCGCAGGCCCAGTCCGCCGCCCAGCCGGCAGGCGTGTCCGCGCAGGTGCTGGGCAACGCGCCCTCCTGCGTCACCGTCTGGCAGAAGACAGGCAGGATCACCAAGACCGGCTACGCCCGCAACGACTGCAGAGGCCGCACCCTCAACCTCAAGATCGTGTGGGCGCACGGCGCGGACGGCTCCTGCCATACCGTGAGGCCGGGCGGGACCATCAGCAGCAAGGTCGCGCGGGGCGGCCGCACATTCGACGGCGCGAACATCTGCTGAACCGAAGGCGCGGGGCCCCTCCGGAACCACTCCGGAGAAAGGCGGTGAGATCCCGCTCCCGGTCGCCTCGGCCGAGCGGGATCTCCGGGGAGGCCGCCGGACGAGGGACGTGGTGACACGAGGACGGTGGCCGGTCATGGCCTGCCGGGGTGGCGGGCCATGACCTCGATGTCCTCCTCCGCCAGGAGGGTCAGTGGTCGATGACGTGGAAGGCAGGGGAGGTCGTGGTGAGGAGGGTGGCGCCCCGGGGGGCGCAGACCGCGATGTCGGCCACCCTCGCGCCGAACAGTTCCGGCAGGTAGATCGACGGCTCCAGGCACACCGTCATGCCGGAGGTCAGCACGGTCTCGTCACCGGGGACGAGCCAGGGGGCCTCGTCCGGGCCGAGGCCGATGCCTCGTCCGGGGCGTGGTCCGGCGTAGTTGCCGTAGCCGCTGCCCTCGATCACCTCCCGCGCGATCCGCCCGGCCTCCGCCGCCGTCACGCCGGGCCGCAGCGCGTCCAGGGCGGCGTGTCGCGCGGTGAGGACGACCGAGTACATCGCCTCGAAGTCCTCCGGCGGTTCGGCGACCGCGAACACGCGGGCCACCTCGGAGCAGTAGCCGCCCCACCTGCCGCAGACCGAGACCAGCAGCGCGTCGCCCGGGTTGATCACGCGGTCGCACGGCACGTGCCGGGGCAGGGCGGTGTGCTCGCCGGCGGCGACGAGCACCGACAGCACCTCCTCGCACCCCGTCTCGACCATCATGGCCCACAGCCTGCGCGCCATCGCGCGCTCGGTGGTGCCGAACCACGCCAGCTCGCGGGCCATCAGCAGGACGGCGTCCGCCGCCGAGGCCGCACGTTCCGTCGCCGCGACCTCGGTGGGACCCCTGCGTAACCTGAGCGAGGCCAGCACGGCCGAGGCCAGCACGACCTCGGCCTCGACGCGCAGGGAGAACAGCTCCCACGCGCGCATCTCCGGGTCCACGCCGACGCGGCGCGCCGAGGGTGGGATGAGCGCCGCGGCCTCCAGCGGCTCCGCCGCGGCGGTGGGCGGGCGGTCATGGGTCAGGACGAGGTATCCGTCGCCCTGGCCGCCCAGATAGCGGAAGTCGGGGGAGGGGCGCAGCACCAGGGCGTCGATCCCCTCCTCGGCCATCCTGAGCCGCACCTCGTCGATCATGCGACGGTCACGCGGGCTCGTGCAGCCAGCAGGCGACCGGTCCGAAGGCCGGTTCGCGCTCCCGGCACACGTCCATCGCCACCGGGCAGCGCGGATGGAAGCGGCACCCCGGTGGCGGGGCGGCCGGGTCGGGCACGTCCCCGGGCAGCTCCGCGGGCAGCGTGCCCGCGCCGTCGGGGGCGGGGATGGCGCTCAGCAGGGCCCGGGTGTAGGGGTGGCGGGGGTCGTTCCACACCTCCTCGGTACGGCCCACCTCCACGATCTTCCCGAGGTACATCACCGCGATCCGGTCGGCGATCAGCCGTACCACCGACAGGTCGTGACTGATGAACAGCAGGCCCGCGCCGGAGGAGACCGCGAGGTCGCGCATCAGCCTGGCCACCTGCGCCTGCGCCGAGGCGTCGAGGGCGGAGATGGGCTCGTCGCCGATCAACAGGGACGGCCTGGCGGCCAGGGCCCTGGCGATCGCGATCCGCTGCCGCTGCCCGCCGGAGAACTCGTGCGGGTGCCGCCCGGCGAAGTCGCGGGGCAGCCCGACCCGTTCGAGCATGTCGGCGGGGGAGGAGGCGGTGTCGCGCCCGGTGCGCAGGCCGTCGGCGATCTGGGCGCCGACCCGGCGCCGGGGGTTCAGCGACGAGTAGGGGTCCTGGAAGACCATCTGGACGCCGGACAGCGCCGGGTTCCTGCGGCGCAGCCCCAGCGGGGTCACCCGGTGGCCGTCGAAGGTGATCGACCCCGAGGTCACGGGGTTGAGCCCGCACACCGCGCGGGCCAGTGTCGACTTGCCGCAGCCGGACTCCCCGACCAGGCCGACGACCTCGCCCGCCGAGACGGTCAGGCTCGCCCCGGCCACGGCACGGACCAGGGGACGGCCGGGGGTGCGGTGCTCGACGACCAGGTCGTCCACGGTCAGCAGCGTCGTGCTCTCCGTCATGCCTTCTCCCCGGGCAGCGAGTCCAGCAGGGCGCGGGTGTAGGGGTGCTCGGGGTCGCGAAGCACCCGCCCGCGCGGGCCCGTCTCGACGACCAGGCCCTCCTTCATCACACTCACCTCGTCGGCGACCGCCGACATCACGCCGAGGTCGTGGGTGACGAGCAGTACGGCCAGCCCCAGGTCGTCGCAGAGGCCGCGCAGCAGCCGCAGCACCCCGGCCTGGACCGTCACGTCGAGGGCGGTCGTCGGTTCGTCGGCGATGAGCACCTTGGGCGAGCAGGCCAGCGCGATGGCGATCGCGATGCGCTGGCGCATGCCGCCGGAGAACTGGTGCGGGTAGCGGTCGATCGCCGACTCCGGGCCGGGGATGCGCACCTGGCCGAGCAGTTCGATCGCCCTGGCCCTGGCCTGCTTCCTGTCCAGGCGCAGGTGGTGGCGCATGTGCTCGGTGAGCTGGCGGCCGATCGACAGCATCGGGTGCATGCTCGTCGCCGGGTCCTGGAAGACCATGGCGACCTCGCCGCCGCGCACCGTGTTGAGCTCCTTGGCGGACATGCCCAGCAGGTCACGCTCGCCGAGGGAGATCCGCCCGGTGGCCCTGGCGCCGTGCGGGAGCAGGCCGAGCACGGCCAGGCCGGTCATCGTCTTGCCCGAGCCGCTCTCGCCCGCCAGGCCGTGCACACGCCCCGGCTGCAGGTCGAGGTCGACGCCCCGCAGGATCTCCCGGTCGCCGACGGCGACCTTCAGGCCGGAGATGGTGAGGGTCATAGCGCACGCTCCTTGATGGCGCGGGCCGTACGGGGGTCCAGGGCGTCGCGCAGCGTGTCGCCGAGGAAGTTGAAGGCCAGGACGACGGTCAGGATGGCCAGGCCGGGGAAGGCCGCCACCCACCAGCTGTCGAAGACCTCCACGCCGGAGGCGACCATGGCGCCCCACTCGGGGGAGGGCGGCTTGGCGCCGAGCCCGAGGAAGGACAGGCCGCTCAGCAGCAGCAGCGCGGTGCCGATGTCGAGGGTCGCGAGGACCAGGATCGGGCCGGTGATGTTCGGCAGCACGTCGACGCGCAGGGAGCGCCAGGCGGAGAAGCCCAGCAGCCGCCCGCTGATCACGAACTCCCGCCCGCGCACGCCGAGCACCAGCCCGCGGGTCACCCTGGCGTAGGAGGGCCAGGCGACGACGAGTACGGCGAGCACGGCGTTGGCCAGGCTCGCGCCGAGCGCGGCGGCGACGACCATGGCCAGGATGACGGTGGGGAAGGCGAAGACGAGGTCGGCGAACCGCATGATCGTCTCATCAGCCCATTTACCGAAATATCCGGCGCAGGCGCCGAGCAGGCCACCGACCAGCACCGAGAGGGTGACCAGCAGCAGCGTCAACGGGATCGACAGGCGTGCGCCGTACATGACCCTGCTCAGGATGTCGCGGCCGAGCTGGTCGGTGCCGAACCAGTGCCCGGGGCCGGGCGGGGCCAGCCTGGGCAGGTCCTGGGCGAGCGGGTCGTGCGGCGCCAGCAGCGGGGCGGCCACCGTGATCACGAGCCAGGCGAGCGCCACAACCCCGCCGACGATCGCCAGCGGCTGCCGCCAGGCTTGGGGGAGTTTCACGTGAGTCTCACTCTGGGGTCGATGACGCCGTACAGCACGTCGACGATCAGGTTGATGACGAGGTAGACCGCGCCGATGACCAGGCCGACGCCCATCACGGCGGGCAGGTCGAGGCTGGTCGCGCTCTTGTAGGCGTACTGCCCGACGCCGGGCCAGGCGAAGATCGCCTCGACCAGGACGGTGCCGGACAGCAGGCTGCCGAAGGCCAGGCCCGCGACCGTGATGATCGGCACCAGCGCCGAGCGCAGCACGTAGCGGAACAGGATCACCCGGCCGGGCAGACCCTTGGCCCGCGCGGCGCGCACGTAGTCCTGACCCATCACCTCCAGCACCGCCGACCTGGTGAAGCGGGTGAGCAGGCCGATCGTGTAGAGGGCGAGCACCAGCGCGGGGGTGGCCAGGTGACCGAGAGCGGAGGAGAACACGTCCCACTGCCCGGCCAGCGCGGCGTCCACCGTGTACAGGCCGGTCACGTGGGGCGGCGCGGTCATGCCGGGATCGATCCGGCCGCTGCCCGGGGTGATCTGCAGGCGGTAGAAGAAGATGTAGAAGGTCGTCAGCGCCAGCCAGAACGTCGGCACCGAGATGCCGACCAGGCTGAGGACGCGCAGCACGTGGTCGGGGAGCCGGTCACGGCGCAGCGCCGCGATCACGCCGAACGCCACGCCCGCCACGAGGGAGATCAGGATCGCGGTGCCCGCGAGCTCCAGGGTGGCGGGGACGGCCTCGGACAGGTCGTCGAGCACCGGGCGGTGGCTCTGCTGGCTGGTGCCCAGGTCGCCCTGCAGCACACCCTGCAGGTGCAGCAGGTACTGCTGCGGGAGCGGCTTGTCCAGGCCGTGATCGGCCCGCCACTGCGCCACGATGGCCGGGTCCCCGAGGGCCCGCTGGCCCAGGTTGGCCGCCACCGGGTCGCCGGGGACGAGGTTCGTCAGGACGAAGGTGACCAGCGTGATGCCCACGGCCAGCAGCAGCGCGGTGAGCACCCTGCGGACCAGGAAGCGGACCAGCGGGTTGGGGCCGCCGCCCCGGCCCGGGCGGCGCGCGGCCGTACCGGCGCCCCCCGGGCCGGAGGCCGCCCCTGCGCCGCCGCGCTCCGGGGTGGCCTCCGGGTCCTTACTTGGCACCGAGGTCGGCGACATCGATGGTCCAGACCGGGTGGAACTCCATGCCGGTGACGGAGGCGGCCGTCACGATGTTCTGGCTCGGCTGGATGAGCGGGATGAACGGGCTTGAGGCGTTCAGCTTCGTCTGGACGTCGACGTAGGCCTGCTTGCGGGCGTCGTCGCCGATCGCGGCCGCGGCCTTGTCACCGGCGGCCTCGATCTCCTTGTCCGCGCCCGCCTTCCAACCGGCCCGCAGACCGACGGTCTTGCCCGGCAGGAACACCAGGTAGTCGCTGGGGTCGGGGTAGTCCGGACCCCACCACCACAGGCCGAGCTCCTCCTTGCCGTTGCGGTAGTTGTCCAGCGCGGTGGTGACCGGCGAGGGGGCCAGGTCCACGGTGATGCCGACCTCCTTGAGGTTGGCCTGGATGCGCTCGGCGATGCCCTGCAGGGACAGGCCGTTGAGGGTCAGCTCGCTGGGGTACTCCAGCTTGACCTTGGGGTCGGTGACGCCGCTCTCCTTGAGGGCGGCCTTGGCTCCCTCGACGTCGCGCTTGGCGGCCTGGTCGGCGGGGAGCGCGCCCAGGAACATCGAGGGGATGACGCCCGGCGCCTGCACCGAGCCCTCACCGGCCAGTTCGAGCAGGCCCGTGTAGTCGATGCCCTTGCGGACGGCCTCGGCGAACTTGGGGTTGGAGGTGATCGCGCTGACCGAGGAGTTCCGGTTGGCCAGCAGGAAGACCACGTTCGCCGACGGCGTCTTGGTGACCTGCAGGGTGCCCGGCAGCCCGTTGACCTGGTCGCCGGACAGGTCGAGCGCGACCTGGCTGTCACCGCGCGCGACGTTGAGCTTCTGCGTCGCCGACTCGACGTTGCGGATCACGACCTTGTCGTAGACCGGCTTCTTCGGGCCCCAGTACTTGGCGTTGGCCTTGAGCACGACCTGGCTGCTGATGTTCACCGACTCGATCGTGTACGGTCCCGAGCCCAGCGAGGTGGAGTTGAGGTACTGCTCGGCCTTGTCGCCGGGGTCCGCGGTGGCGCCGTGCTCCTTGGCGACCTTGGAGTTGATGATGCCCAGCGCGGGGTTGGGCAGGATGTACGGCAGCGCCGGGTTGGGGTTCTTCGAGGTCAGGGTGACCGTCGTCTCGTCGGTCTTTTCGACCTCCACCCCGTCGAGCAGGAAGGACGGGGTGCCCTTCATGTCGCGCACCCGGTTGAGGGAGAAGACGACGTCGTCCGCGGTGACGGGGGAGCCGTCGGCGAAGGTGGCGCCCTGGTGGAGCTTGAGGGTCAGCTTCTTGCCGTCCGCCGACAGCTCGTAGGAGTCGGCGAGGGAGGGCACCGGCTTGGTGACGTCGGAGCCGTCGAAGGTCAGCAGGGTGTCGTAGGCGGCCTTGCCGACGGTCAGGCCGGTCGGCTCGTAGGTGCGCCCCGGGTCGGCCGTCTTGAGGTTGAAGGACGTGTCGACCACGAGCGTCTTGGCGGCGGTGCCGCCTCCCTGCGACGCGGGGGTGGACGAGCCGCCGCTGGAGCAGGCGGCAAGGGCGAGGGCGCCGGTGAGCAGCACCGGCAGCAGCGCCGCCTTCGCCGTGGGGCGCCGGGAACGGATCGCCATTTTTGTGTCCTCCGAAAAGGGGCCGTGGTGGACGTTTGGTGGTCGATCGTCCAGGATTGACAGGCAGAAAGTCCAGGTCATGGCAGTAAACTGAGACAAATCCGACCCGAAGGGTATGATCATGACCGAAACGTCAAGGAACATGTCCCCAGATGGCGGTCAGGCTGGACGGATCGGTATCGGCCTTGACCTCGACGCGACGCACCTGAGAATTCTGGAGGTACTGCGGGAGAACGGCAGGATCTCCGTGGCCGCTCTGGCCGAGCGTGTCGGCATCTCCAGGGCGAACGCCTACACTCGCTTCGAGGCGCTGCGCGCCGACGGCGCGATCAGGCGTTTCACCGCGGAGATCGACCACGTCCGCGCCGGTCTCGGCATCACAGCGCTGATCTTCGTCACCGTCAGGCAGCAGATGTGGCGCCAGTTCCGCGCCCAGCTCGCCCACATGCCCGAGGTCGAGTACTGCGCGGTCACCACCGGCCAGCACGACGCGATGATCCAGGTCCGCATGACGGACGTGGCCGCCGTGCACACGATGGTGACCGAAAGGCTGGCCAACATCCCCGCCGTCAAGGCGACCGAAACCGTCTTCATCCTCGACGAGGTCATCAGACGGCCCTACGTCCTGCCGAGCGACCGGGGCCCGGCGTGGTCGACCCGCCGCCCGGCCCCCGATCCGGCGGGCGGCGAGGTCCCCCTGGGCAAGATGCGTTTCGTGGGCGCGGCGGAGGGCCGCGCCCAGCTGCAGCGCGACGTCTGACCCGGTTTTCGGTCGGCCAGAGGTCAGAAGGCGGTCAGGCGACCTCGGCGCACACGCTCACGTGCACCGTGTCGTCCCCGGCGAACTGGAACTCCTCGACCAGGCGCAGCCGTCCGTCGGAGAGCGGCTCGATCCGGCTTCCGCTCCTGCCGCTCGCGCGCTCGCCGTTCTTGAGCAGGTGCACGTAGGTCAGCTCGATCCGGTCGCCGTCCCGGACACCGACGAAACGCCCGGTGACCACGGTGTCGCCGGTGTAGTCGCCCCAGATGAGGCCGTCGGACTCCTGGTAGGTGAACGAGGTCGGCCCGTCCGGGTCGACGGCGCTCGCGGTCGAGCTGACCATGACGAACCTGCGGCCGTCGAGATTGAGAAGATTGTTGTCATCCACGGTCCGCATGGTGCCGTTTCGTCCGCCGTACGCAACCCAGGCTGGACGTTTCTCCCGGCGGAGGAGGAACAGGACGGTGATCCGTCCAGCGGGAGGGGTCTCTCACGTCCCACGCCGAGATCCGGCGGCCGGGTGCTTCGAGCGCTGGAGAGGCCGGGCCGTACGGCCACGCCCCGCACCGGGATCCGGCGTGACGGCTCAGTCGGTGCTGGAGGCGCCCTCACGGGAGCTGACACCGACGACGTCGGGCATCTCCCCGAGGGCGGCGGTCAGCTCGGGAATCGACCCCTTGCCCTCCAGGACGAGCGTCACCGCGACGGTCCGCCGCGGGGGCAGCGGCTCGCGGTCACGCCCGTGATCACGACCACGGTCGTGTCCCGGCTCCGCCGTCTCACCGGGCACCCCACGCTCGACGGAGACCTCGGCCACCACGAAGTCCCGCTGGGTGCACTCAACCAGCACCCGGCGCAGCGCCCCGGTCCCGTCGAGGTAGACGATGCGCAGCTGGATCGGCGCGCGCCGCGAGAGCGGCAATCTGCGGCCCAGCGCGTTGAGGCCGTAGACGGTGAGGAAGTGGCAGGCGGTCACGGCCACGGCGAGCACCGGCAGCCCGCCCCCGCAGGCCATCCCCACCGCCGCGGTGACCCACACGACCGCGGCGGTGGTCAGCCCCCGTACGGCGTCGCGCCGTACGAAGATCAGGCCGCCTCCGATGAACCCGATGCCCGAGACGATCTGCGCGGCCACCCGTGAGGGGTCGAGGGAGACGTGCGCACCGGGCACGTCGCTGAAGCCGTACTTGCTGACCAGCATGAACAGCGCCGCGCCGAGACCGACGAGCGTGTGGGTGCGCAGCCCGGCGCTCTTGTTACGGGCCTCGCGCTCCAGCCCGATGGCGAAGGAGAGCACCAGCGCCAGCACGAGCTCGCCGATCTGTGGCAACCCCTGACCGGGCGACAACGTGATCACCTGAGGGTTCTACCCACTTATCGGTGACGGGGGTCAGCCACCCTCGCCGTCGCCGGGGGAGGCCCCGGTGACGGCCTGGACCTCCCGCTGGATGATCTCCTGGAACGGCGCTCCGTCGTGGTTGCCGAGGACGACGCCGACCCAGCCGGTGTACGGATAGATGTTCCAGCTGGCGAAGCTGCCGGGATTGACACCGGCACGACCGACCACCCACTGACCGTCGACGATCGCGACCGGCATCGAGTAGGCCCCGAAGGCGTCCTTCCCATGGGGGATCTTGGCCCCGGTGAGGATCTCGAAGTGGGGCCGGTCCAGCAGGGTGCCGTCGCTCAGCGCGTGCGCGAACCGGACAAGATCCGGCGCGGTGGCGAAACCGCCGTCCCCGGGGGCGTCGACGAAGAGGCGGCCCGGGTTCTTGCCCAGCTGGTACGGGTCGAGGCTGCCCTTGTCCAGGTTGCGGACGGCGTCCACCACACCGCCGTCGGCCTGCCGCATGTACGAGTGCGCGATGTGCTCGTCGGTGAGCCACTGCGGCCTGGTGTAGAACGCCGTGCCGGTCATGCCGCAGCGCCGGAAGACGTGCTCCTCGACGTGGTCCCAGTACGTCCTGCCGGTCACGGCCTCCACGATCAGCGCGGGGATGGCGACCTCGGCCCCGGCGTGGTCGGTCGGCGTGCCGGGGGGAGCCACCTGCTTCGACCGCCGGGCCCACCCCTCGTAGAACTCGTGCACCTCCTCCCGGCTCTGGAAGACGCGTTCCAGGTCCTCCTCCGGAGTGCTCAACCCGGAGGTGCCGGAGAGCAGGTGGTGGACGGTCACCCGCTCGGCGATCTCCTTGGGGAAGCCCGTCAGGTAGGTGCCCACCGTGTCCGACAGCTTCACCCTGCCCTGCTGTACCAGCTGCAGGACGGCCACCGCGCCGAACGGCTTGCCCGCCGAGCTGAGGTTGAACGCGACGCCCTTGTGGTTGGGGATCCCCTTCTCCCGGTCGGCCATGCCGTAGCCGCGGGACAGCACGATCCGGCCCCGGTGCGACAGCAGCACCACGCCGGAGAACCGGCCTTCGGCGGCCAGCTTCGCCACATACCGGTCGTAGGCTCCGCCGGGCCGGGTGTCCGGCGGAATCACCTCACGGGCGGCCGGGGGAGCGTCACGGGTGGCCGGGAGAGGGGAGGGGCGGCCGAGGTGGGCGCCGACCAGCGGCGCGCCGGCCGCCAATCCGCCCCACCTGAGCAGCCGCCGCCGGTCGACACCGCGTACGGAGTCCGAATCCATGATCATGACCTTTCTTGATCGACGAACCGTGGGTTTTCTGACACGCCGGACCTCGGGCTCAGGAAGCCGGCGCGAGTCTGCGAGGGGAGGGCACCGCGGCGGAGATCGCGACAGCCCGGTCATCCCAGACGTCGAGCGGCTCGTCCGTCCGGTATCCGTGGAACACGCCGGGATGGGGCAGCCGCCGGGGCGGCACGCCTTCGCGGTCCGGGCGATACTCGAAGTGCCACCACTCGTTGTCGTAGACGCGGTAGAGGTCGTGGCGGGCGCCGTGTTCCTCAAGCCATCGCGCGCCCTCGTGCGGGCGCACGTCCAGCGCGAGGCCCTTGACGTGGCTGGACTCCGCCGGCGGCAGCACGAGCATCCGAGCCAGGGCCGGGGAGCCGGAGCGACGCACCTCCTCGTCGAACATCCGCTGCTGGACGGCGGGATCGCGGTACCCCGAGGTGAGGCCGATGAGCTGGCCGTGCCGCCAGAACGCCTCGGTGCGCGCCGCGGTGAACGCCGCCAGGGCGCCGTCGGTGAGCCCGGCCAGATCCTCGGCGGGGAACCGCACCCGCAACGCCCAGCGGCAGGCCAGTTCGAGGGCGCGGCCAGGACGGCAGGCAAGCGCCACGGGCAACAGGAGTACGGCGAGCACCAGCGTGACCACGGCGAACAGCCGGTCTCGGGGCCGAGAGGGGATGGTGCGTGGTTCATTCATGGCGATTACGATTGGCGCCAAATGTGTGTGCTTTGTCTGCCGTATGTCACCGTTTCTCGACGGCGATCGTCGGCACGACCGTGACACAACCAAGACATCGCGCGGACGGGGCGGTGACAGGGCCGGTCGACAGTGGACGGAGTCGACCGGCGGACAAGGTACGGAGCGTGCGGTGAAACTCGGCAACGTGTCACGAGTGCTGCTGATCGAGGACGATCCGGCCGTGCGGGAGAGCCTTGAGCTGGCCCTGACGCGGCACGGGCACCGGGTACGCGGAGTGGAGTCCGGCGAGCAGGGACTGGAGTGGCTGCGCGCGGACCTTCCCGACGTCGTCGTGCTCGACCTGATGTTGCCTGGAATGGATGGGTTCGAGGTCTGCCGCCGCATCCGGGCCGCCAGGGAGATACCGATCATCATGCTGACCGCGCGCGGTGACGACATCGACGTGGTGGCCGGGCTTGAGGCGGGCGCCGACGACTACGTGGTCAAACCGGTGCAGCCCAGGGTGCTCGAGGCGCGCATCCGCGCGGTGCTCCGGCGGGTCGGCCGTGACCAGGCCGAGCTTGAGCGGTACGGGGACCTGACCATCGACCGGGCCTCCCTGGTGGTCTCCAACCGGGGCACGCAGGTCGGCCTCACCCCGACCGAGATGCGCCTGCTGCTCGAACTCTCCGGCACGCCGGGCCGGGTGCACAGCCGCCAGCAGCTGCTGGAGTCGGTGTGGGAGCACGGCTACTTCGGCGACTCACGTCTCGTGGACGCGTGCGTGCAGCGGTTGCGCGCGAAGATCGAGGACGACTCGGCGGCGCCCGTCTACGTGCAGACGGTACGTGGGTTCGGCTACCGGTTCGGGCCGGTGTGACCCTCCGGCTGAACCTTGGACTGCGTGCCCGGCTGCTGGCCGCGTTCGCGCTGTTGTGCGTGGTCACCACGGCGGCGGTGGCCGGCGGGATCTACGTCGTGGCCAGAACCGAGATCCTGGAGCGGACCCAGAACGCCGCGGTCGAGGAGATGAGAACCCGCCTGCAGGCGCTTTTCCCGTTGCGAAACCCGACGCCGAGCCCGGCCGAACTCGGCGAGATCGCCGACACCGTGACCGACAGGAACAACGAGGCGATCGCGATCTACCGCGGAACACGCTCGCCCGCCGGCCCCGCCCGGCCATGCCTGCCCTTCGGCAGCCCATGCCGGCAGAGGCTGGATGCCGGGATGATCCCCGAGGAGCTACGGCGGAAGGTGGCCGACGGCGCTCTCGTGTGGCAACGCGTGGCATGGGAGGACGGGCCTCACCTGATCATCGGCACACCGTTGCTGATCGTCGAGCCGGACCGGTCGACGCGGGCGTCCGGCATCGAGGTCTACGTCACGCAGAGCCTGGCCCCCGAACAGCGCGGCATCGACGAGATCGCCATACGCGCCTGGCTCTTCGGCGGTGTGGCCCTGGCGTTCGCAGTCGTCCTCGCCCTGCTGGCCACCTGGAGTGTGCTGCGTCCGGTGCGCGAGCTCGGCCGGGCGGCACGCCTGCTGGGGGAGGGCGAGCTGCGGACCAGGATCGCGGTGCGCGGCTCAGACGAACTGGCCGACGTGGCACGCACGTTCAACGACACCGCCGCCGAACTGGAACGGCACGTCGAACAGCTCCGTGAGATGGAGGCCGACGCCCGCCGCTTCGTGGCCGACGTGTCCCACGAACTGCGCACCCCGCTGGCCGCGCTCACCGCGGTCGCCGAGGTCCTGGACGAGGAGGCGGCCGAACTGCCCGAGCACGCGGGCAGAGCCGCCAGGCTGGTCAGCCAGGAGACGCTCAACCTCACCGCCCTGGTGAACGACCTCATCGAGATCAGCAGGTTCGACTCCGGCGTCGCGGCCCTCGCGCTGAACGAGGTCGACATGGCCGAGCTGGTACGCGCGACCCTGCGCACCCGGGGCTGGTCGGAACAGGTGAGCACCGAGTTCCCGCCCGGGGTGACGGCACGGCTGGACCCGCGCAGGGCGGACGTCATCCTCGCGAACCTGGTCGGCAACGCCCTACGGCACGGCGAGCCCCCGGTGTCGGTACGGCTGCGCGCCGACCCGGACTGGATCACCGTCGAGGTCCGTGACCATGGGCCGGGACTGGACGAGGCGGTGCTGCCGCACGTGTTCGACCGGTTCTACAAGGCCAGCGCCGCCAGGGCCAGGTCTGAGGGCAGCGGCCTTGGCCTGGCCATCGCGCGGGAGAACGCGCGCCTGCACCAGGGCGACCTCACCGTCACCAACGCCCAGGACGGCGGCGCCGTGTTCACCCTGCGCCTGCCACGCCGGGCATCAGACCCGGACGGAGGCTCCGAATGAGAACCGCCGCGCCGGACACCCGATCCGGACGGAGGCGCCGGGTGAAGGTCCGTCACACCGGGTACACAGGAT
This sequence comes from Streptosporangium sp. NPDC001559, assembly GCF_042893955.1. Taxonomy (NCBI): domain Bacteria; kingdom Bacillati; phylum Actinomycetota; class Actinomycetes; order Streptosporangiales; family Streptosporangiaceae; genus Streptosporangium; species Streptosporangium sp. NPDC001559. Next base: position 324,467 of record NZ_JBIAVG010000010.1, on the reverse strand, counting down.
TCGGCCGGAGGACCGGGCTCGCCCGCCGCGTGCTCGTCGCGGGCCTCATGACGCTCGTCGCCGCGACCGGCTGTGCCGTGACGGGCTGTGGCGTGCAGCCCAGCGACCCCATCGGCGCGGGTGAACCGCCGAGCGGAGTCGTCGCGCCTGGCTGGAAGATCACCCTCTACCTGGTGAGGGACGGCAGGCTCAGCGCGGTGACACGGCCCAGCGACCGACCGGTGTTCCGGAAGGACACGCTCGCGCTGCTGGCGGCCGGACCCACCGTGATGGAGCGGTCGGACGGGCTCACCACCGACGTCCCACCCAGGGCCGCCCCGTTCTCGGTCACCGCCAAGCGACCAGGCCACCTGGTGGTGACCCTGTCCACCCCGGCCGGTGAACTGTCCCAACTGGCCATCGAACAGATCGTGTGCACGACCGCCGCCACGCTGCGGGAAAGCCCGTCCCAGGTCACGGTGACCGGCGCCGGGAAGAGCATCGACCCCAGCGACTGCCCGGGGTGACGTCCACCGTTCCGGACAGATCGCCGTTGGCGACTCCGATGCCCCTGCCAGACCGTTGCTGATCTTGCGGATAGCGGCTATCCGGCAGGGTCGGTGATCACTCGATGTGCTCTCCCGTCGCGATGTCCGCACCTGACCGCGACGCCGTGGGAGATCGCTGACGAGATGTCGGCACGTGAGGTGGTGCTGGTCCACGGAGCGGTCGGGTGTCAGACGAGGTTCCCGAGGTCCTGTGGCTTCGGCGGCGCATCGTGACCGGCACGGGACCGGAGGGTGAGGCGACACCTAACCGGACATTCTGTCAATGTGGTTGCCTTGTTATTGGCAACCACATTGACTAGCCTGGTGAAACGGAACGACCTGCTCAACCGTATGGCACGCCTGGCCAGACATTATGGCTTCGAGTTCTCGAAGACGCCTGACATCCACGGTGCTGGCCATGACAAGTGGTATATCCGGGGAGACGCGGTCGTCGTGCCGCGCCACACCGAAATCAACGAGTTGACGGCCAAGGGCATCCTCAAGGAGTGGGATGCCCTGCTCGCCGAAGCTCGACAAGATGTGAGCCGGGATGACGAGGAGGAGGGCAAGTGAACGAGTTTCGGGTCACGGCCCAGCGGTCCGGTGGCTGGTGGGCGCTGGAGGTGGAGGGGCCGGGGCTACGGCGTCCGGCGCATACGCAGGCTCGACGGCTCGACCAGGTAGAGGAGACCGTGCGTGATCTGCTGGCCGTTCGCTTCGACGTCGATGTCAATGACAGGACCGCGCCCACCTGGAAGATCACGGTGGTTCCCGCCCTCGGGGAAGAGCTCGCTGCGGAGGTGGCGCGGACCCGGGAGGTCCGCCGGGAGGCGGAGCGGCTGCGTGCAGACGCGGTCAGTCATTCGCGTGAGGCCGCGCGCCGCCTTCACGAACAAGGGCTTCCTCATCGGGACATCGGTGTGCTGCTCGGCGTCTCCCATCAGGCGGTGAGTAAGCTCCTCGCCTGTTAGGCCTCCATGCGCGTCTGGGCGTTCGGCGAATCGCCGGGCGACGGTTGTCGGCGTCCCATGCGCCGATGGGTGATGCGGACTCCGGGCCGACCAGAGCTTGACGTTGACCGGTCTGGTGAGAACCGTGAGATTCCGAGCGCCGACCTGGTCGACGACGTCACTCCGGCTCGCCGCCCAGGGGGGCACGCTTCCACCTGATGCGGTGTGCAAGGAGCGAATCTCGGATCGTCTGGCCGTGGTCATCGTTGAGAAGCCAAAGGATTTGGCTGAGGCTTCTCAGAAACTGCTCCTGAATGTCGCCATGTCGTGGAAGACGACGGCTCGTTCGTCACGCGGACGAACACATCTGAGCCTATTGGGGGATGTCGTCGTGATTCCCTGAAATCTCGGTGGGCTTCTTCCGGATCTTGTTCATCGAACAAGGATTTCAGGAATCATCCTCTCCGGACCTGAGGGGCCGTATTCATGGAATGGCTCGGGTGACGGCGCGCCATACGTCTCGGCCGCCGTTCAGGGCCACGCCACGAGTTCGAACCAGACGGATTTGCCGTGGGGGTTGGGGAGCCAGCCCCAGTTGTGGGAGAGCTCCTTGACGACTGCGAGGCCCCTGCCGGAGCTTTCCATGGAGGCCACGTTCCTGATTCGAGGGATCTCGCTTGAGGAGTCGCAGGTCTCCACCACCATCAGCTTTCCCTCCCGCATGACCGTGATGTGAACGGGAGGCCTGGTGGTGAGGCTCACGGCGCCGTGCACGATGGCGTTGGTGACGATTTCCGAGGTGAGGAGTTCGGCGATTTCGGGGATGTCTTCCGCCGCGTTCCACTCGATGGCGACGTCCCGGACGAACCGGCGGGCGGATGCCACGTTCCTCGCCTTGTGGGGAATGCGCTTCTCGCCCAGCACGCAGAGGGCAGGGTCCACTATGTGGAGGCATCCGGTTCGTGCTGTGTGCGTGTTGGGAATCTCTTCCATGGGGTTTCTCTTCCGGTCTCGGTTTTGTATGTTCAGGATGCCGAGCGGTGACTACGCTTGGTGATTGAATGATTACCAAGGTCGAGCTCTGGAATTCAAGGCGTCGTCATTGAATTCCGGCAAGGGGGGCATCGTGGTCAACCTCTACACGCCTCAGGCGATATGGGGCAGGGAGCTGCGTTACTACCGGAAGGCCGCGAGCCTCACCCAGGGGCAGCTCGCCGAGCGGATCCACTTCAGCGAGTCCCTGATCAGCGGGGTCGAGACAGGCCAGCTCCCGGCCAGTCCGGACTTCGCCGAGACATGCGACAGGGTCCTCGACACGGGCGGAGCCCTCCACCGCCTCCTCGACTGGCGGAAGGGCCAGGTCTTCCCTTCCTGGTTCGGGAAGTGGCGCGACAAGGAGCAGGACGCTGTAACCCTGCGGATATACGAGCCGATGGTCGTGCCGGGGCTGCTGCAGACCGAGGCCTACGCGCGTGCTCTGTTGGGTGACGACATCGCGGCTGCGGCCCGACTTGAGCGGCAGGCCATCCTGACCCGCGAGGACCCTCCGCCGCCCACCCTCCGGTGCGTGATCGACGAACTGGTTCTGCACCGTCTGGTGGGCGGCCCGGAAATCGTCTACGAACAGCTGAAGCATCTGGTGGAACTTGCCGGTCCTCAGATCAGCGTTCAGGTCGTTCCACATGGCTGCGTGCGTACGGGCATTCTGGCGGGGTTTGCGATCGCCACCCTGCAGGGCGGTGTCGAGATAGCGTATTTGGAGACGGCCATTCACGGGTTGACGACCGGCGACCGGGACGAGGTGGCGGCGGCCGTCAAGCAGTTCGAGGCCATTCGGATAGAGGCGCTGCCTCTGAGCATGTCGTTGGATCTCATCAAGAGGACGGCAGAGGAAAAATGGACGTGAGCAAGGTGCGGTGGCGTAGGTCAAGCCTCAGCGGCAACAACGGCGGGAACTGTGTTGAGGTCGCTGCGTTGAAGGGCGCCGGGCACGCTGATCTGGTCGCTGTGCGTGACTCGAAGGATCCTGATGGCCCGAAGCTGTTCTTCACTCCTGCCGAGTGGGACGTCTTCCTCAACGGCGTGAAGGCCGGGGAGTTCGGCTCGTCCCTCGGCGACTGAGAAACCCGAGGTCACTCTCCCGCCCCGGCTCCGCGGTGAACCGCAGGGGCTGGGGCGGGAAACTGGACCAACATCCCGGGCGGAGCCGCACTTTCATCGGCGTTCCGTCGAAGGCCGTGAAGCCTGGCCAGCGGGGCGAAACCGTACGCTCCGTTACGTCCGCCTGTACGGCGGTGCCGGACTAAGATCACTTTCCGTGCTTTCGGATGGTTTCTGGCGTATCACCAGGATTGGGTTAGTAGGCCTGTCCCTTGTGGCGGCGGTCGTGGGCCTGGTGCTCGGCGACGCCTGGCTCTGGGCGGCCGTCGAATGGACATCGCCGGTCTACGCGAGGTTCTACGTGGACGGCGAGTTCGACGCCGCGACAATCGTGGCGTTGCTCGTGGCCGCCCTGGTGAAGGCCGCGCTCCTGTGGCTGATCCTGCGTACCCCCGCGCCGGGGCCACTGGACCGCCGGACGAGGGCGTTGCGCCGACTGCTGTACCTGGCGGTGGCGTACTCCCTCGTGCTGTGGATTCCGATCGGGATGCTCCCCGACGCGGTCGATGTGGCGTTCCAGCTCGTACTGTGGACCGCGATCGACGTTCTCTACCTGCTCGTCATCCGCTGGCGGTCCCGCATGCTGCGCGTGGCGGCCGGAGCGATCTTCGCGGTCGAGCTGGTCGGAATCGCCAACGAACTCCTCGACGAACTCGACCTCCCGGAGATCGGGTCGGGCAACGTTTTCGGATTCGGCATGATGCTGGGCGGAGTGGCGGCGACCGTCATCACGATCGTCGGACAGCGGCGCGACGGCCGGTGGAGCCGTGGTACGCAGATCGCGGGGTGGTTGTCGGTCGGTGACTACGCGCTGATGATCGCGATCAGTGTTCTCTTCCGATGGGACTTCTACGCCAATCCGGTGGCACCGGTTGTAACGGACGTGCTGGAGCTCGTCAGCACCGTGTGGATCGCGGCGACCGCTCGTGAACTGTCCGTTGGGGGCCGGCCGGTGGGCCTTCCGCCCGCGCGGCAGCGAGCGGTCCGCATCGTGGTGGCGGCCATGGTCGTACTGCCGATCATCCTGCTGATCCACCCGGAGCAGACCCCGCATCTCACCTACACCGGCGGGTCGATGGACTGTTATGACCGGCCCAGCTTCGGAGACCTGAAACCCACAGAACGCGACGCCGTGTTCCTGTGCCGGGCACGGATCACAGCGGACGGAATGCCACCCCTGTTCCCGGACAGCCTGTCGGACCAGGGAATCCTCGGGTACGGGCGGGCCCTGTGCCGTACGAAGGATCGCGACGAGCAGAAGGCGATCCTGACGCGGGCCGGGAGCGAGCGGCCCGCCTGGGGCGCGGACCCGTGGGACCTCGTCTACATCTGCCCGGAGATCATCGGCGCGACCCAGCCCGAGCTGCTGCAGTCGACCAAGGAGACGGAGGACGCGGGCGCCGCCTACGTCGCCGAGGAGAACGCGAAGTGCCGCGACCCGTGGCCCCGGACGAAGGGCGTCGTCCAGGCCACGGCCAAATACTTCCTGTTCGCCGACGGCGACCACGGCTACCTGGTCCACGACCCGAAGGTCGAAGAGGTCGAGAAGGCGGCGGAACAGGCGACGGACAGGCTCTACGACGACAACACTCTCGTCGGGGCGTTCGACAGCGCGGTGCTTGTCGGACACCTCGAAGACGTCATCGATCTGTGCCTCACGGTGAAGGCCTTCCGTACCGCACCACCACAGCGGATAGCCGGGTGGGACCAGGTCACCGAGGTACCGGTCGTCAGCCGCAGCGGCCATCTCACCGTGCCGGAGGCGGACGGGGGAGAAGTGGGCGCGGGCGCCCCGATGCCGAACCTGGCGATCGCGGGGAAGGGCCACTACCGGCTCCGGGCCTACATACGGATGGGCAAAACGGGAGAGGAACACCTGGTCACCGTGTTCCCGGGCACGTCAAGAAAGAAGCTCAAACTGAAGCCGTGAACGGTGATGGGGCATACTCTCCTTTTGGATCTGCGTGTCGAATACGGCCACGGCCATCCCGAAATCCAGGGAACCCGCCGACCTGAACCGATAAGCCGGTTCACGTCGTCGCGGTGAGATCGTCGGCTGTCACTTCCGTACGAGATCGCCCTTGCGGGCCCGGCCCCGGGGTCTTTGTAGCCGACGTCGCCGTCAAACGACTGGAAGCTCCACCGAACAACACGCCGATAGAGCTTCCAAGGCGAACGGCGACTTCATGAGAGGCTGCGGTGAAAAGTCCGCCTCGGCGGTGATCCCATTGCCGACGACGGCCCCCGCCCCCTGCATCGGAAGTTCCCGGATGCGCCCCAACGTGAAAGATATAGCAGCGGCACCGCATTGGGAGACGATCCCATAAGCGACTGGGTTCTCGTTGGCCTTGTCCTCGGACGGCGCTGCTTCCCAGTCTTTACTGGGAAATCCTCCAGGACTCCCGCTCTATGATTTCCCTGTCCTCTTCAAAGGCTGCCATCTCAGCAGGGGAATCGTCGAAGTAGGCATACCAGAAACCCTCCTTGAGCCACCGGGAAGGGCCGATCGTGAGCCCTCCCCGGTCCTCGATCTGACTCACCCATATGGAAGGGACGCTGTCTGAAATCGTGGTGAACATTTCAGCTTCAAACAGGCCTGGGGATCCGCCGTCGTCACCTACGATCTGTAGCCTGCAGTAGCCGTTGGGGGTGACGCTGATGGAGAGGACGACATATTCTGCCCCGATGGTCAGGTAAGGACTGAATTCCAGCGGCTCTCCGGTCGTTGAACTCATCAGTCTTTGGCATCTGACTATCATCTGACTTGCCTTCCTTGCCTTAGTTTCAGGCGACTCGGGTCGCTATGATTTTTTCACCTTGTGGTCGTGATCGTAGTTCGCCTTACCTGCCTTCGGGTTGTAGCAGAATTGGACCTCTGTGCGACCGGAGGGGGCGTCGAGTCTGATTGAATTTTCTTTTATTCGACGTTCGGGCGACTTCCAGGGCGAATCGGTCTGTTTATTTTATGATTTTTCCGAACTTGACAGGGTCCGTGTTCGTCGATTTGGAACCGCTAACCATCGAAGAGGACCGCGGTTCCGGAAGTGTCGTCGTCGGCTGTTTCTCCGTCGCACCCGGGAGAGGCAGGGCGAGGGCGATCAGGACAGCGGCGAAGGCCAGCAGGAGCGCGGCGGCGAGGACCGCGGGGCGCAGGCCGAGAGTGGAGCCGAGAACGCCGCCGAGCAGGCCGCCGAGCGGCATGCCGCCCCAGGCGAGGACTCGGTACGCCGCCGTCACCCGGCCGACGAGCGCGTCAGGAATGCGAGCCTGCCGCTCCGACACCGTCACCACGTTCCAGACGACCACCATGAGCCCGTTGAGCGCCAGCAGCACGGCGCCGATGATCGCCGAATCGGTGGCCGCCAGTCCGGCGAAGGCGACGCCGGAGCCTGCGGCGGACCCGGTCAGCAACAGCCGGATCGGAAGCCGCCGGGCCAGTGGCGCGGCCAGCAGGCTGCCGATCACACTGCCGACCGCGCTGCTTGTCAGGAGCAGTCCGTATCCCGTACTGCCCAGACGCAGGCGCTCCTCGGCGAACAGGACCATCACACCCCAGGCCGCTGCGCTGCCCACCCCCAGCAGAACCGTGGCGGCTGCCAGGACCCGGACCACCCGGTCACCGCGCAACCAGCGCAGACCCTCGGCCGCGCTTCCGAGCAAGGACCGCACCGATGCCCGGTCCGCTACAGAGGGCGCGGTGTCCGCAGAACGGAACGTTCCGGAGATGCCGGTCAGCAGCGCGACGCCGAGCGCGAAGCTGACCGCGTCGACCGTAAGGGGCAGCGCCGGTGCGGTGGCGAAGAGCGCGGCGCCCGCCGCTGGGCCGGCGAACTGAACGAGCACCGTCGCACCACCCTGCAGAAGACCGTTGGCGCGGACGAGCGACTCCCGGCCCGCGACCCGAGGGATGACGGCCTGCGCGGCGCTGTCGAAGAAGGTCTGCGCCGTTCCGAGCAGGAACAGAACCGCCAGCATCACCCAGATATTGCCCACGTCGAAGGCCACCAGCGCGGCCAGACCACCGACGAGGACGGTCCGTACGATGTCGGCGCCCAACATCGTCACCCGCCGGTCCCAGCGGTCCACAAGCCCTCCGGCCAACAACCCGAACACCAGCCATGGCGCCTGCGCCGCCGCCGAGATCCCGGAGACCGCGAGCGGGTCACGGGTGTAGTGGACCGCGAGGAGAGGGAAGGCGCTGAGCATCAGCCCGTCGCCGAGTCCGGAGACCGAGGACGCGGCCCAGAACCGCCAGAAGTCCCAGGGAAGTTCGAGCGGTCCGCCGCGCTGTCTGACCCGTACGCCGTGCTGTGTGGCCGGGGTCGGCCTCCGACCCATGGACGTTCACCAACCTCCCGTGTGGGAACCGGAGTCGGGAACCAAGTTATCTATTGACGGCGTACATTCAACCTATTTAGCTTCCGTGTGGGCTCAATCCATCCATTGGCGGCGTACATTCAATCTGTTTGCTCTCGTTGGGTCATTCCGTCTAGAGAAACCTGCCGGTCGGGAGGTTGTGCGACTGTCGTCGTCGACGCCCTGGAGATGTGCCGTTCCCTTGCGAGGTCCGATCATTTCGGAAAGTCGGGTTGATCCTTGGGCGAACCCGCGGCGTCTTGGATCCCGCCCTCGCATCCTCACCCGTTCTGGCTGCGGGATTCGGCCGCTCCTGCGGTCCTGGCAGGCCTGCGGCACGCCCGCGAGAAGCGGCTGCTGTTCGATCCCCGACCGGCGCGGCGAGGTCTTGCAACTGCCGGCCGCCTAACCCCGACGAACCTGGAAGGGAAGCGAAACCGGACGCCATCCATGGAGTGCTCCGCCCGCACTGGTGAACGGAGGTTCGACGAGATCGTTTACCTTCTTCCGAAGTGCGGCATTGTAGGACTTCAATTCTTCTCCTTGTCGGCCGAGTAGAGACTCGTTGACCCTGTTCTGGCGAGCCGACCTGCGGGAGGGGCGGTCACGCTTGTCTTCCGCCCCTACGGGAATTCGGTAGCCGCTTCGCCGCACGTGGTTTAAGGGGGTGCCTAAAAGATCTCGGGGGATGTCCGTACAAGTCGGGACAGTGGGGTGATGGCTCTATACACTCCGGGTACGGCTGACCTCGGGGCGAGGAGGGCGCGTTGCGGGAGAAGTCCCCGAAAGAGGATGAATCCGGGGTAAAGGGGATCGCGGAGCGGCGGGATGGGGTAAAGGGGATCGCGGAGCGGCGGGATTTCGCCCGGGAACTGTCTCTCCTGCGGGAGAGGGCGGGGCACACGGTCAGGGAGGTGGCCCGTGCGACCGGGATTCCGGACAGTACCGTCGGCGGCTATTTCTCCGGGGCACACCTGCCCTCAAGGAAAACACTCGTCGACGTTCTCGGTGCCTGTGGGGTCCGTGACCGGGAAACGCTCGATGAATGGGTTCAGGCGCTGCTGCGGATACGCCGGAGCCCGGGGCGACGACCCTCAAGTGCTCCGGTGCCCTACCGGGGGCTGGCGAGCTTCCAGCCCGAGGACGCCGACTGGTTCCACGGCAGGGACGGGCTCGTCCGGCTGTTGCGGGAGCGCGTGGCCGTACTCGCGGGGGACGGCGGCGGCGTGCTCGCGGTGGTCGGGGCCTCGGGGTCGGGCAAGTCGTCCCTCCTGAGAGCGGGACTGATCCCGGCACTGACCCGCGACGGGAGCGGGCGGGCCACTCCGGTGACCCGCGAGGGGTACGGGCGCGTCACGTTGCTGACGCCCGGGGAACGGCCGACGGAGCGATTGCCCGGGGAATGGGGGGAGATCGGCGGCCACGTCCTTGTGGTCGACCAGTTCGAGGAGGTCTTCACCGAGTGCCGGGACGAGGGGGAGCGGCAGAGGTTCGTCGCCGCGCTCACCGGCGGCGCCGGGCCGGACGTCCGGCCACCCGGGGGAGGCGTGGTGGTGTTCGCGGTGCGCGCCGACTTCTACCCCCAGGCGCTTCGGCACCCGGCTCTGGCCCGCGTCCTGCAGGACTCGCAGGTCCTGGTCGGGCCGATGGGCCGCGACGAGGTGCGCGAGGCGATCGTCAAGCCCGCGCGGCAGGCCAAGGGCGATGTCGAGGACGGCCTGGTCGAGCTGGTCCTGCGCGACCTGTCGCCAGCCGACCCGGGAGCGACGGGCGCCACGGCGCACGACGCGGGGGCGCTCCCGCTGCTGTCGCACGCGTTGCTCACCGCCTGGCGTGACGGCGGGCGGCGGAGGCTGACCGTCGCCGGATACCAGGCGAGCGGAGGCATTCACGGGGCCGTCGCGCAGTCGGCGGAGGAGGCGTACGAGGCACTCGACGAGACCGGCCGCGCGCTGGCCGGGCGGCTGTTCCTGCGGCTGGTACGCGTCCCGGGGGAGACGTCAGGGGAGACCGAGGGGAGCGTTCCGGGCACCCGCCGCCCGTTGCCCTGGCGTGACCTGCGGGAACACGAGCACGCCGAGCAGCTGGAGCGGATCGTGGGCGCGTTCGTCGCCCTCAGGCTGCTCACCGCGGGCGCGGAGACCGTCGAGATCACCCATGAGGCGCTGCTGTGGTGCTGGCCCAGGCTACGCGGCTGGATCGACGCCGACCGGGCCTGGCTGCTGACCGCGCAACAGCTGGAGGAGGCCGCCGACCTGTGGGAACGGGAGAACCGGGACCCGGCCGCCCTCTACCGGGGGACACGTCTTTCCGCGGCCAGGGCCTGGCTGGAGAGCGCCTCCCACCACCCGGTCAACCCGCGCGTGCGCGACTTCGTCACCGCGAGCGGGCGGCGCGAGCGCGGACGCGTCCGCAGGCTCTACCAGCTCATCGCGTTGCTGAGCGTGCTCGTCCTGGTCACCGCGGGCACCTCCGTCGCGGCGGTGCGCGCCTCCGACACCGTCGGACGTCAGCGTGACGAGGCGCTGTCGGGCAAGGTCGCCAACGAGGCCGACGCGCTGCGCGCCGCGAATCCGGCCCTGGCCGCCCAGCTCGCCCTGGCCGCCTACCGTCTCGCGCCGACCAGGGAGGCGCGCGGCAGTCTGCTCAGTTCCTTCGCCAACCCTTACGCGGCCCTCGTGCCCGGCCACACCAACGCCGTCTACGCCGTACGGCTGAGCCCAGGCGGGCACACCCTGGCCAGCGCGAGCATGGACGGCACCGTCCGCCTGTGGGACCTGACCGATCCGCACCGGCCCGTCCCGCTTGCCGTACTCACCGGGCACACCAAGGGCGTCACCAGCGCCGTCTTCAGCGCCGACGGCCACCTGTTGACCACCGGGAGCGACGACGGCACCGCCCGCCTGTGGGACGTGGCCGACCCGCGCCGTCCCCGTGCCCTCGCCACGTTGACCGGTCACACCGGCGTCGTCAGGGCCCTGGCCCTCAGTCCCGACGGTCGCACCCTGGCCACCGCGAGCTATGACCGTACGGCACGGCTGTGGGACATCGCCGACCCGGCGCACCCCGCCTCGCTGGCCGTGCTGCGCGGTCCCCGCGATGGGCTGTCCTCGACGGCCTTCAGTCCGGACGGCCGTTTCCTCGTGGTCGCGGGAGCCGAGCCGGTCGTGCGCCTGTGGCGGGTCACGGATCCGCACCACCCCGTACGGTTGCCCGACCTGCGCGGCAACGGAGCCCGCGTGCTGTGCGTCGCCTTCTCTCCGGACGGGCGCCTGCTGATGACCGGGGGGTTCGACAACACCGCCTACCTGTGGGACGCCACCGACCTTGAGCACCCCAGGCACCTTGCCGCCCTTGAGGGGCACACCGGCGGGATCGTCGGCGCTGTGTTCAGCGCGGACGGCCGCACCCTGGTCACCAGCGGCTACGACCGCACGATCCGGATGTGGGAGGTGGGCGATCCGCGCCGCGCCGGTGCCCCCGTCGTGCTGGAGGGCCACTCGGGCACCGTCTACTCGGTCGACCTCGCCGCGGACGGGGCGGTCCTGGTCAGCGGCGGCTTCGACGAGACGGTCCGGGTGTGGGACCTGCGCAGGCCGGTCCTCGGCGGCCACGAGGGCGAGGTCAGCGCGGTGGCCTTCAGTCCCGACGGCCGGACTCTGGCCACCGGGACCTACCGGTCGGTCCGGCTGTGGGACGTCTCGGATCCGTACGGGGTCCGGCCGCTGGTCACCCTGACCGGCCACACCGACAACGTCGGGGCGCTCTCCTTCAGTCCGGACGGGCGCACCCTGGCCACCGGCGGCCTGGACGGCACGGTCCGGCTGTGGGACATCGCCGTTCCGGCCACCTTCCGTCCAACCTCGGCCGTTCCCCGCGCGACCCCGGTCGCCCCCCGGGCCGTCCTGACCCCAGGGCTGGGCAACGTCTTCGCCGTCGCCTTCGACCCCGGCGGCGGGCGGCTGGGCGCGGCGGGGGAGAGCGGCGCGGTCGTTCTCTGGGACACCGCCGACCTCGGCCGCGCGCCGGTCACGCTGACCGGTCACACCTCCGGCGTCTACGCGCTGGCCTTCGATCCGGCGGGCCGCCTCCTGGCGACCGGGGGCGCCGACCACACCGTGCGTCTGTGGGACCTCACCGGCACACGTTCCCCGGTCACGCTGACCGGTCACGCCAACACCGTCAACGCGGTGGCCTTCAGTCCCGACGGGCGCACCCTGGCCACCGCCGGAGCCGACCGCTCCGTGCGCCTGTGGAACACGGGCACGCAGGCCGGGGGCCCGGTGGCGGTCCTCGGCGGTCACGGCGACGCGGTGAACGCGGTGGACTTCAGCCCGGACGGGCGCACCCTGGCCACCGCGGGGGCCGACCGGGCCGTCCTGCTGTGGGACCTGACGGCCCCCGGCGGCCCGGTGCCTGTCGCCACCCTGACCGGCCATCTCGGCGCGGTCTACGCCCTGGCCTTCGACCGGCGCACCGGCCTGCTGGCCACGGGCGGGCAGGACGCCACGGCCCGGCTGTGGACCACCGACCCCGCGCCGGCCGCCCGGCGGCTGTGCGCGCTGTCGCCCCCGCCGATCACCCGGGCCGAATGGGAACAGCACCTGCCGGGCATCCCGCCACGGGGGCCGTGCCCCTAACCAGGTGGCCGGGAGCCGTAGATCTCCGGGAACCCGCGCACGATCGCCGCCACCGTCTGCCCGGGCGTCATCGCCGTGCTGTCGACGGCGAGATAGCGATAGCCGTCCTGGTCGGCGGCGATCGTCGTGTCGGCGGCGTCGTATCGGTCCACCCTGTCACGCCACTCCTGGGTGGTCCGCTTGGCGCGAGTGAGGCGTCGGCGCAGGCGTTCGTCCGGCTGCACGAGCAACTGGACCATGAACACCTCGTCGACCTCGGGGACGAGTTCGCGGAAGCGCAGGAAGTCGTCGCGCGTGGTGAGGAAACTCCCCGTGATGACGTTCTCGAAGCCGGCGGTCCAGTAGTTGCGGACGAGGGCGGCGACGTTGGCCCGGAGCAGCCGCCAGAACGCGTCGTCGAAGAGACACGGATTGACCTGGCCCAGGTCTTCGGCGTCGACCCGCGCGCCGCTCGGCGTGTGGGGCAACAGCGCACGGATGATCGTGGTCTTGCCCGCGCCCTCCTGCCCCGAGACAAGGATCAGGCGGCGGGCGGCAGGGCGGTCTGGACGCGGGGTTCGACCCGAGTGAGTCACGGTCATCCAACCTGCCACAGGCCGTGAGACCCGCGCCGACCCGGGAAGGCCCGGGTCGGCGGATGCCCCGGCGCCGGACCGCTCCTCACCCGGTGACCGGGCTTCGAGGGTCCCGGGCGCGGGCCGCTACGGCGTGACGACCTTCCACGGCTCCGGCCGCGCCGACCGTCCCTCCCGCCGCCGTCGCGTGAGAGATCGTCTCGTCAGGAGCCGCGAACGTCTCCGGAACCGGGAGCGGGAGGTCAGTTGGTGTGGGGGTTGGGCAGGTGGTCGCCCACGTGTCCGACCCAGACCTTGCCGGTGAGGCCGCCGGAGTCGTCGTGGAAGTGGATTCTGGGCGCGGGGCAGCCGCCTTTGCGGATCTTGATGTGCGCCTCCATCATCACCTTCCCCGACGGGTGCACCTCGGCGGGCACGGAGAAGGTCCGCCTTGTGCTGTATCTGCCGTTGGTGTTGACGGTCTTCGACTCGCTCATCGCGACCATCCCGGCCGGGATGGTCAGGACGGCCGAGCTCCTGCACCAGTCGAAGAACCCGCCGGAGAACTCGCCCGACGACCTGGCCTGGGCGAAGGCGTCGAGCGCGCGCAGCGCGTCCCAGGTCTTGGAGGCCCAGACCCTGGCGAGTGTGGGGTAGGTGAGGTCGAGTTTCGCGGCCTCGGTGTCGGTGTCGCCGATCTCCACGTGGGCCAGCTTCTCCCGCGCCATGTTCAGGGCGTCCATGAGGCTGGTCGGTTCGAAGACGGCGTCGTCGGGGGAGAGCCCGAAGGCGGGACTGCCCGCCCTGGCCAGCCTGCCCTCAAGCCAGCGGACCCGTTCCTGGAGCTTGCGGGCGGACGCGACGGCCTCGGCGTACTCCTGCTGGAGGATCTCGTGCTCGGTGTGCAGGCGGTCCATCTCACCGGCCAGCCTGTCGCTCTCGTCCTCGGCCTCGGCCAGCAGCTGGTCACCGCTCTGCCGTACGACGACCAGCTCGCGCAGGCCCTCGACGTGCGCGCCGAGGGTGCGCATCTGACGCAGGATCTCCCCGTTTCCGGAACCACCGCCGGAACCACCGCCGGAACCGCTGCCGGAACCACCCGAGGCTCCGGAGGAGGAGGCCGCCAGGCCGAGGGCGGCGTCCAGCTCGCCCCGCAGCTCCCTGACCACCACGGTGGCGACCAGGCGGGCCAGCTCGTCCACGTCCAGGGAACGCCGCTCCTGCGCGGGCTCCGGCTCGGCGGCCGGGACGGCCGTCGCCGCGGGCTCGGGTTCGGCGGGGGGCTCCGCGCCGTGCGCGGGGACGGGTTCTGCGGGAGCGGTCCGGGGGCCCATCGCCATCATCCAGCGGCGCAGCCCGTCTCCGGGGGAGCCGGTCGGCGCGGGACGCGGGGTCATGGCCTCGGCCAGGTCACCGGCGGTCGCCTTGCCGACCAGGATTCTGGAGACGACCCGGTAGGCCCGTTGCACGTCGTCGGGGAGCGCGCGTCGCGCCGTCTCCCCGATGATGCCGTCCGCGGCCAGGTCGAGCGCCTGCCTGCCCTGCTTGCGGACCATCGCCCCGCCCATCGGGCGGTGCCGGTAGGGGTAGCTCTCACCGCCCGGGTCGAACGGGGCCACGTAGGTGCGGATCCCCCCGCCGAACACCCCGAGGTCGGAGCCCATGGCCTCGTTGAAGCGCTGCTGGGCGTGCAGGTCGGCGAAGCGCGCGACCATCCCGGCCCCGGCGACCGCGCCCGCCAGGTATTCGGCCCTGGTCCTCGCCGCCCGCGGGTCCTGTGGATCGACCGAGACGACGGCCACCGGGACGCGGCGCCTGCGTTCGGAGAGCACCGAGACCAGCCGGTGGACGGCGTCCTCGTCGACCTCCTCCGCGGCGTCCGGCAGGTGCGTGCCGCCGTCGGTGATCCTGGCGGTGCGCAGGTAGGCCTGGACGAACCCCGGGGCGTGCCCCGCACCGCTCTCGCCGTCCCCCTCGACCGTGACGACCACCCAGCCCGCCGGTCCGCCCGTCCGCTCGGCGTAGGCGACCCGGGTGCGCAGCAGGCCCTCCGCCCGGTTCTCCTCGACGAGGTAACGCCCGCACTCGCCCGAGCGCTCGACGCGGACCCGGACTCCGTCCCGCTCGAACTCCTGCGCCGCCCTGCCCGTCTCCGGGGCCGGTAATCCCCTGGCGGCGAGCCACTCCCCGAAGGTGCGTCGCAGCCGGGGGGATATCGGCGCGGTCTTGTCCCGGAGGACCGCTTGGTACAGGCGACTTACGTTCGACGACATGGCAGCGACTTCCATACTCACGAGGGGCGCCGCCCGCCGCGGGGCGGGCGCCGCCTGAACGGCCGGGCGGGCGTCCGCGGGCGTGCCGGGGCAGGCGTGCTCGCAGACGGTGTACAGGGAGCGGGGAAGGTCATCAGATCACGAACGTGAGGGCGACGGCAGGCAATCAGGCGATTGCCCACCGTACGGGGATGTGTCCGCCGTCCGTCACCTCCGGTGCTTCCGGCCTGCCCTGATCGGGTTGGAGGCCGTCCGTAATTGCATTTATTTCCTATCTGTATAGTATGTTTTGCGCTGAATCCCCGGAAAGGAACACCGATGACCGTCCCGCCCGCCCAGCTCCTGTGGTACCTCACCGCCCCTGACGGGCCGTACCCCTGGGAGGAGCGCGGCCGATGGGCCACCGGCTTCGACCACCTGCGCCACGTCGCGGAGACGATCGACCGGCTCGGCTACTACGGCGCGCTGCTGGGCACCGGCCGGGACGACGGGCTGACCGTCGCGGCGGCCATGGCCGGGGCCACCCGGCGGATGAGGTTCCTCACCGCCGTCTACCCCGGTCTGACCTCACCCGCCAAGCTCGCCCAGATCGCGCACACCATCGACCGCTTCTCCGGCGGTCGGCTGCTGTTCAACGTGGTCAACGGCAACGACGCCACCCTCGCCCAGTACGGCCTGCACCTCGGCCACGACGAGCGCTACGACTTCAGCGCCGAGTACTGGGACGCCTTCCAGCGCGTCTACCTCGGCGAGCCGGAGCCGTACGAGGGCAGGCACGTCCGGCTGGCGGGCCGGGGAGGGCCCGGGGGGCCGCTGTCTCCGTGGGGCACGGCCGTGCGCCCGACACCGCTGTGGGGTGCGGGCACCTCACCCGCGGGCGTCGCCCACTCGGCGGGCCTGCTCGACGTCTACCTCAGCTTCGCCGACACCCCGCAGCGCCTCGGCGAGAAGTTCCGCCGCGTCGGTGCCGAGGCCGCCAAGCACGGCCGCACCCTGAGGTACGGCACCCGCCTGCAGATCATCGTGCGCGAGACCGAGGAGGAGGCCTGGGAGCACGCCGCCTCGCTGCTGCGCGCGACCTCGGTCGAGACCGCACTCGAACTCGCCAAGTGGAACCTGCCCGAACCGATCGAGACCTACCGGAGCCAGGACCCGCAGGTCAACCGGCGTCTTGAGGCGCTGCGTTCCGGGCGGCTACCCGACGTGCGCGACCTGGAGATCCATCCCAACGTCTGGACCGGGCCCAGCCTGTTCGGCTTCGACGTGGTCTCGCCGAGTTCGGGCACCTACCTGGTCGGCAGCGCGGAGAACGTCGCCGCCCGCATCCGCGAGTACCAGGAACACGGCGTCCAGTCCTTCATCCTGTCCGGCTTCCCGCTGATCGCCGAGGCCCACCGGGTCGCCGACCTGCTCTTCCCCCTGCTCGACCTCGACCACGGCTTCGAGATCCCCTCGCTGCGCGCGGACGCGTAACCCCTCAGGAGACACTTCGATGAACAGCCAGATCACCCGGCGTGGCTTCCTCGGCGGAGCCGTACTTCTCGGCGGGGCGGCGCTCGTCGGCTGCGCCCCGGGGCAGGAGGCCGCGCGCCCTGGAACGATCCAGCAGGCCGCGGTCGCCGACGGCGCCCCCCGGAGGGGCGGCAGGCTCAGGCTCGGCGTGGTCGACGGCGACAGGGCGGGCACGCTCGACGCGCACAAGCCGCTCACCATCGGCTCGATCATCAGGGGCTTCGCGGTCTACAGTAAGCTGTGGGAGTGGGACGCCGAGATGAACTGGTCCCCGGCCCTGGCCGAGGAGACCGAGGCGAACGCCGACGCGACGACCTGGACCGTACGGCTCAGGCAGGGGCTCGAGTTCCACAACGGCAAGACCATCACCGCCGACGACGTGATCTTCTCGGCCCGGCGGCTCACCGACCCCGCGCTCGGCTCCCCCTGGGCGGCGCTGCTGTTCACCCTCGACCGGGAGCGGATCGACAAGGTCGACGAACGGACCGTGCGCTTCCACTTCAAGGACGGCAAGGGCTTCGTGCCCTTCCCCGACACCTTCACCAACTTCGGCGCCATCGTCCCCGTCGACTACGACCCGGCCAAGCCGGTCGGGGCGGGGCCGTACAAGCTCAAGGAGTTCACCCCGGGGCAGCGGTCGCTGTTCACCCGGTTCGAGAACTACTTCAAGGACGGCCGGCCGTACGCCGACGAACTGGAGATCATCGACTTCCAGGACGAGGCGTCCCGGATCGCCGCGCTGCAGGCCGGCCAGATCTCCCTCGCCAACGGCATCGGCGCCGACCAGGTCAGGCTGCTGCAGGGCGACCCGAGGGTCAGGGTGGTCGTCTCCGAGACCAGCAACTGGCAGTCCTTCGACCTCAACCTCAGCAAGGAGCCCTTCCGCGACGAGCGGGTGCGTGAGGCGTTCCGGCTGCTGACCGACCGGCGGGAGCTGGTCGATCGCGCCCTGTCCGGTCACGGGCGCGTCGCCAACGACCTCTACTCGCCGCAGGACCCCACCTTCGACTGGAGCATCCCGCAACGTCCCCACGACGTCGAACGGGCCAGGGCGCTGCTGAAGGAGGCGGGCCGGGAGAACCTCCAGATCGAGCTGGTCTCCGGCGAGGGAGGGGACGCCGCCGCGCTGGTCTTCGCCGCCCAGGCGAAGAAGGCCGGGATCACCGTCACGGTGAAGAAGGTCGACGCCGCGACCTTCAACGGCCCGCGGCGCCTCGACTGGACGATGAGCACCGGCGGCCTGCTGACCGAGTCGTTCCTGTCCAGTGCCCTGCACCTGGACGCGCCCGTCTCGGCCGCGAACAAGACCCACTTCTCCGACCCGCGCTTCACCGAGCTGTTCGAACAGGCCGTCACCCAGCCGGACACCGCCAAGCGCGCCGAACTGGTCCACGAGATGCAGCGCATCCAGCACGCGAAGGGCGGAATGGTCATCTGGGGCTTCAACAACGCCCTGGACGCGGTCTCGACCGGCGTCGGCGGCGTCGCCCCCGAGCACACCCAGTTCGCGACCTGGCGTTTCGAGAAGCTCTGGGTCAAGGAGACGACCTGATATGACCGAACCGGAACCGGGGGGACGACCCCGGGCGGGCGGCAGGGGGAGGTGGCTGCTGCGCCGGGTCGCGTACGGCGCGGCGGCGGTCTGGGCCACCAGCGTCGTGGTGTTCGCCGCGACCCAGGCGCTGCCCTCCGACCCGGCCATGGCGATCCTCGGCGGGGACGCGACCCCGGAGAGCCTGGCCCGGCTGCGGCTCGACCTCGGACTCGACCGGCCGCTGTGGCAGCGGTACCTCACCTGGCTCGGCGGCGTCCTCACCGGTGACCTGGGCCGATCCCTCGACTCCGGCACCGACGTGGCGTCCCTGCTCGGCGGCAGACTCGTCAACTCCCTGGCACTGCTGGCCTCGGCGCTGACCGTCGCCGTCGCCCTCGCGCTGGCCCTCGGCCTGTTCGCCGCGCTGCGCAGGGGCGGCCTCGCCGACCGCGTCGTCACCTCGGCGGCCGTCTCCCTGCAGGCCGTACCGGGCTTCGTCGTCGCCGTCGCCCTGATCGTCCTGCTGGCCACGACCGTCTGGCCGGTCCTACCGGCCGCCTCGCTGCTCGAACCCGGGGTGTCGCCGTTCGCCCAGCCCCGCTATCTCGTCCTGCCCGCCCTGACCTTGGTCGCCGCTGAGACGCCCTACCTGCTGCGCCAGGTCCGCTCCTCGGTGGCCGAGGCGCTGGAGTCCGACTACGCGACCGCGGCCCGGCTGCGGGGTGTCCCGGAACGCCGGGTGGTCTGGCGCCACGCCCTGCCCAACGGGCTGGTGCCCGCCGTACAGGCGACGGCGCTGACCACCGGGGTGCTGCTCGGCGGCTCGCTGGTCGTCGAGGTCGCCTTCAGCTATCCGGGTCTCGGCGGCGCGCTGAACGCGGCGGTCGGCGCCCGCGACATCCCGGTGATCCAGGCGGCGGCCCTGCTCGTCGCGGGCGGGGTGGTCGTCGTCAACCTCCTCGCCGACCTGGTCACCGTGCTGCTGACTCCCAGGCTCAGGACGGAGGGGCGGTGAGCGCGATCCGTCTCCCGCGCGACCGGCGGGCGGGAACGGGCGCGGTCGTGAACGTCCTGGCGGGAGTCGTCCGTCCGCTGCGCGACCGGCAGGTCGGGTTCGGGGCGCTGCTGACCGTCCTCGTCGTGCTGGTCGCGGTGCTCGGACCGGTGGCGGCGCCGTACGCGGCCGACGAACTGGTCGGACCGGCCTACGGCGCGCCCGCCCCCGGGGCGCCGCTCGGCTACGACTACCTGGGCGCCGACGTGCTGTCACGGGTGCTGCTCGGCGGGCGCTCCCTCGTGCTGACGACCGTCTGCGCCGCCGTCCTCGCGCTGCTCGTGGGCGCGGTGATCGGCATGTCGGCCGCCTGGACCGGGCGCCTGGCCGACCGGGTCGTGCTGTGGTGCGCCGACGTGCTGCTGGCCTTCCCGCACCTGGTGCTCGTACTGCTGGCCGTCTCGATGCTCGGCCGCTCCCGCCCGCTGGTCGTGGCGACCGTCGCCGTCACGCTGCTGCCCGGCACGGTACGGCTCGCCAGGAGCCTGACGCTCGGCGTGATGGGGCAGGAGTACGTGGAGGCGGCCAGGCTTCTGGGCTACCCCCGGCGCCGGATCCTGTTCCGCGAGATCCTGCCCAACGTCACCACGCCGCTGCTGGTCCACCTGGGCGCGATGCTCACCTGGTCGGCCGGGCTGATCGCCGCGATGAGCTTCCTCGGGTACGGCGTGGCGGCCCCGGCGGCCGACTGGGGGCTCATGGTCAACGAGAACCACGGCGGCCTGCGCCTGCAGCCCTGGGCGGTGCTCGCTCCCGTCGTCCTGATCGCCCTGTTCGCGCTGGGCGTCAACACCCTGGCCGAAGGGCTCGGCCGTACCGTCGCGCCGGTCGAGGAGGAACGGTGAGCACCCATCCGCTGCTGCGCGTCGAGGGACTGCGGGTCGCCCTGGACACCGGCCCCGAGGTCCTGTCCGGCGTCGACCTGACCCTCGGCCCCGGCGAGATCGTCGGCCTGGTCGGGGAGTCGGGCTCAGGCAAGACCACGCTGGCCACCGCCCTGCTCGGGCACGCCAGGCCGGGGGCCCGGATCACCGGGGGCTCGATCACGGTCGGTGGCGTCGACATTCTCGGGTTGTCGCCGCGTGAGCTGCGGCGGGCACGCGGCGGGCTGGTCGGCTACGTCGCCCAGGACCCGGCGACCGCCCTCAACCCGGCGTTGCGGATCGGCACGCAGCTGGCCGAGATGGTGGCCGTGCACCGGCCCGGCCTGCGCGGCCGGGCGGTGACCGCCGAGGTCGGGGCCGCGCTCGACGCGGCGGGGCTGCCCTCGGAGGAGGCCTTCCTGCGGCGCTACCCGCACCAGCTCTCCGGAGGCCAGCAGCAGCGGGTGCTCATCGCGCTGGCCTTCCTGCCCGGCCCCCGGCTCGTCGTGCTCGACGAGCCGACGACCGCGCTCGACGTCACCACCCAGGCGCGGGTCCTGGCCTCGGTGCGTGAGATGTGCCGGGACCGGGGGGCCGCCGCGGTCTACGTCTCCCACGACCTGGGGGTCGTGCGGGGCCTGGCCGACCGGGTCGCGGTCATGTACGCGGGCCGCGTCGTGGAGACCGCCCCCCTCGGCACGTTCTTCCCGACCGGGACGACCAGGGGGTCCGCCGGAGCACGGCACCCGTACACGCGTGGCCTGCTGGCCGCCTCCCCGGACGTCGCCGTCCGCCGGGCGCCGCGGCCCATCCCCGGTCACGCCCCGTCACTGGCCGCGAGGCCGTCCGGCTGCGCGTTCGCGCCGCGCTGCGTCCGGGCCGACACGCTCTGCCGGGAGGAGACGCCTTCGCAGACGGGGGTAGGGCCGGAGCACTCGGTGGCCTGCCACCACCCGGTCGCCGTCCCGGAGACCGCCGCCGTCGCCGTCGCCGGCCTTCCTGAGGTACGGCCCGGCGCGGACGCGGAGCCGTTGCTGCGGGCCCGCGACGTCTCCTTCTCCTACGGTTCCGCGCACCGGGTGCTGCACGAGGTCTCCCTCGACCTGCGGGAGGGGGCCTTCCACGCGCTGGTCGGGGAGTCGGGGTCGGGCAAGACGACCCTCGCCCGGGTGCTGGCCGGGTTCGGCGGCCATGTCACCGGCACCCTGTCCTACGCGGGGGCGCCGCTGGCGGTCGCCGGGACGGACAGGCCCGCCGAGCTGCGGCGCCGGATCCAGTACGTGTTCCAGAACCCCTACCGCGCGCTCAACCCCCGGCACACGGTCGCCGAGATCCTGCGGACCCCGATCAGGCACCTCTTCGGCGTCCCGGAGGACGAGGCGCGGCGACGGGTCCTGGACGCCCTCGACCGGGTGGCGCTCCGTCCGGAGATCGCCCGGAGCCGTCCCGGGGAACTGTCCGGGGGCGAACGCCAGCGCGTGGCCGTCGCCCGTTCCCTCGTCTGCGACCCCAGCGTGCTGATCTGCGACGAGATCACCTCGGCGCTCGACGTCTCGGTCCAGGCCGCAGTCCTGGAGCTGCTCACGACGCTGCGTCGTGACGGTCTGACCGTGCTGTTCGTCACCCACGACCTGGGAGTGGTCCGCGCGGTCGCCGACGAGGTCTCGGTCATGCACCGGGGACGGATCGTCGAGCACGGCCGTACCGACGACGTCCTGGACGACCCGGCGGCCCCCTATACCCGGTCCCTGGTCGCCGCCGCGCGGGGAGCCGTCACGGCCTGAGGCGACCGGGCCGGGGAGGTCCGTGGTCCCGGCAAACGTGGTAATCCGGTCCTATTTCCGAACTCATGGCGGAAGGTAGCGTCGATCCGGGGTCCGCGCCGACATGGCCCGTTCGGCCGTCCCACAGGCTCGGCCCCTGCCAGGGGCCCGCCCGCACAGGAGGAACGATGACGGATGACCGGACGGCCGTCGTGCCGCAGGGGATCGACGAACGAAGCCTCGCCGCGCTGCTGACGCGGGAGCGCGCCGCCTGGATCGAGGGCAGGCCGAGGTCGGCGGCGCTGTACGAGCGTGCCCGCGCCTCGCAGTTGCACGGCACACCGCAGCACTGGATCAGGCAGTTCCCGCCGCCGGTGCCGCTGACGGTCGAGCGGGCCACCGGAGCCCGCCTGCACGACGTCGACGGGCACGACTACGCCGACTTCGGCCTGGCGGGCACGGCGGCGCTGTGGGGGCACGACCACCCCGCGATCGTCGCGGCGCTGCGTGACCAGCTCGGCCGGGGCAGTGTGACCCTGTGGCCGAACGAGGACCACGTGTGGGTGGCCGAGGAACTGCGGAGCCGTTTCGGCCTGCCGTGCTGGCAGTTCGCCGTCTCGGCCACCGACGCGAACCGGTTCGCGCTGCTGCTGGCCAGGGTGACCACGGGACGGGAGCGGATCCTGATGTTCAACCGGGCCTACCACGGCGCGGTCGAGCAGACCTACGCCGTGCTGACCGAGGAGGGCGTCACGCCGCTGCCCGGCGTCGACACGGGCGGCGTGGACGTGCGGCGGACCACGAAGGTGGTCGAGTTCAACGACCTCGACGCGCTGGAACGGGAGCTCGCGCCACGGGACGTCGCCGCGGTGATCGCCGAACCGGTGATGACCAACGGCGGCGCGGTGATCCACCCCGACCCCGGATTCCACGCGGGCCTGCGTGAGATCACCCGCCGTACGGGGACCCTGCTGCTCATCGACGAGACCCAGACGATCCCGGCCGGTCCGGGCGGCTGCGTCCGCGAGTTCGGCCTGGAACCGGACCTCATCACCATGGGCAAGTGGATCGCCGGGGGCGTCCCCGCGGGCGTGTACGGCATGTCCGAGGAGGTCGCCACGGCGGCGGCGCGCTACACCCGGGACGGCGACGGCGGTCTCGGCAGCACGCTGGCGAGCGGCCCGCTCGCGGTCAGGGCCATACGGGCGGTGCTCGAAGAGGTCATGACGGAGCGGACGTACGCGCACATGAACCGTCTCGCCGACCGTTACGGCCACGGGATCGAGGAGGTCGTCGCGGCGCACCGCCTGCCCTGGCACGTCGGCCGCCTCGGGGGCCGCGTCATGTACGCCTTCACCCCGGAGCCGCCGCGCAACGCCGGGCAGCCCTATCCCCGGAGCGCCTCGCTGCGTGAGGCGCTGTGGCTGTACCTGGCGAACCGGGGGATCGCGCTCGACGGGATGAGCGGCGCGGCGCTGTTCTCACCGCTGTCGGAGGAGTCCGACGTCGACCGGCACAACGAGCTGTTCGCCAAGGTGGTCGCCGAGCTCGTGGGGTAGCGAGGGCGATGACGGAGCCCGGCGGGTTCACCGAGGCCGGTTCGGCCAATGCGGCCGGTGCGGCCGGTTCGGCCAATGCGGCCGCCAAGGCTGAGGTGGACCCGCCGGCGCACGACCACCGGCCGGCGACGAACGCCGCACGACGGGGCCCGGACGGCGCGGCCCCGAAGCCGAAACATTTCCTTAATACGGGTTCTTCGGGGAAGTCGTGCCGGTAAAGGCCTTTGCCCGGTTCGCGGCCGTCGTGCCACATGACCGGGTGCCGGAGGCGATTTTTGGAACGGTGCTCCCTCGCTTCCTTCCCGCTCCGTCCTGCCCGGTGGGAGGGCCTTCTGTGTACCCTCCGGCGCGGTGCGGGACAGGGAAAGCAGAGGTCGGAAACGGCCCGAATTGATGGCTGGAACGAGCTTTTCTGACCTTTTGTCCGGCCCAAAAAGTGTCGTATGGAACTTTAGCGACACCGCCGTGTCGCCTCGTGATGTTAATGTTTTCCACAAAAACATCCTTGTCGGGAAAACCATTCAGTGAGAGCTTTGAAAAACGGCTCGTCGTCCACTTCGAGAGGTGTTTCCCGGCCATGGTTGATGACGTCAACGACCCCGCGGACTCCGCGGATCTGCCCGCGCTCCCCTTCGTGCGGAGTAACCCTCTTGACCTGCCGCAGACCTACCACGCGTTGCTCAACGACGAACCGGTGGCCAGGGTGCGCACCCAGGCGGGCGACGTCGCCTGGCTGGTGACCGGCTACGAGGAAGCCAGGGAGGCCTTCGCCGAGCGGCGCCTGGGCCGCTCGACCCCCACCCCGGAGCGGGTGTCCAGGATCTCCAACTCAGTGCTGCTGGGCGGCCCGCGCAGCGACACCATCGAGGTCGAGAAGGCCAAGCACGAGCGGATGCGCCGCCTGTTCGCCCCCGCCTTCTCCGCCCGCAGGATGAGCGCCCTCGCGCCGCGCATCAGGGAGTTCGTCGACACGTTGCTCGACGACATGGCCGAGCACGGCCCCCCGGCCGACCTGAGGGAGCGGATCTCCCTTCCGCTTCCCGTACTGGTGATCTGCGAACTGCTCGGCGTGCCGTACGCCGACCGCGGCTACTTCAGGAAGCTGGCCGAGATGGTGGGCAACCTGAGCGACCCGCGCCGGGCCCAGGACGCGATGGACGCGCTGAGCGAGTACACCAGGAAGATCGTCATCGACAAGCGGGAGAATCCCAGTGAGGACGTCTTCTCCGATCTGGCCAGGGCGGACGTGCCGGACGAGGAGATCGCCATGCTCTCCGCCGGGCTGCTGTTCGCGGGCCACGAGACGACCATCAACCAGATCGACTACGGCGTGCTCCTGCTGCTGTCCAACCCGGAGCAGCGCGACGCCCTGGTCGCCACCCCGGAGATGATCGACAGGGCGGTCGAGGAGATCCTGCGGATCGCGGCGCCGAGCAACCACGGCCTGCCCCGCTACGCGCACGAGGACGTGACGATCGGCGGTGTGACGATCGAGCGCGGCGACGCGGTGATCATCGCCATGACGGCGGCCAACCGGGACGAGCGGGCCTTCACCGACCCCAACCGCTTCGACATCGGGCGCGCCCCCGGCAGCCAGCACCTCGGGTTCGGCTACGCGATCCACTACTGCATCGGGGCGAGCCTGGCCAGGATCGAGATGCGGGAGATGATCGGCGGCCTGTTCCGCCGCTTCCCCACGCTCACCCTGACCGTGCCGCCTGAGGAACTGACCGAGCAGAGCGACTCGCTCACCGGAGGGGTCGACCGCATCCCGGTCACCTGGTGATCCCGGCGCCGTCTCTCGCCGGAGGGCGGGAATGGCGGCGCAGCAGCAGCATCGCCGCGTCGTCCTGCAACGGCCCGCCGACGTGGTCGAGCAGGTCGGCGCGCAGTTCCTCAAGCGCGGCCTGGGGGTCGGAGCCGCCGAGCACCCCGGCGCGGTCGAGGAGGGGATAGAAGACGCCGGAGGCGTCACGGGCCTCGATGACGCCGTCGGTGTACAGCAGGATCTGGTCGCCGGTCCCGAACGGCACCCGGTAGGGGGCGGGGACGGCGGACCCGAGGGAGACGAGGCCGAGCGGGGGGATCTCCTCCTCCGGCTCGGCCAGCAGGATCCGGCCGTCGCTGCGCATGATCAGGGGCGGCGGGTGGCCGAAGTTCAGCAGGGATATCTCCTCCTCGTGCACCTGGGCGAGGATGGCCGTGACGAACCTCTCGCCTCCCAGGTGGCGGGCGAGGCTGTTTTCGAGCCGGTCGCCGATGCCCGGCAGGTCGGGTTCGTCGTAGGCCGCCTCGCGGAACGCGCCGAGTGTCCAGGCGGCCGTCTCGACCGCCTGCAGCCCCTTGCCCTGCACGTCGCCGATGAGCAGGCGCACCCCCTCCGGGGTGGTGACGACCTCGTAGAGGTCCCCGCCGATGCGTGCCTCGGCCGCGGCCGAGGTGTAGGACAGGGCGATGCGCAGGTCGCCCGCCCGGCGCGGCACCGGGCGCAACAGCACGTGCTGGGCCGTCTCGGCGACCATCCGCACGTTGGCCAGTTCGCGCTCGCGGCGGATGCGCAGGTGGGCGGCCAGCATGCTGGCGCCGGTCACCGCGGTGATCGTCGCGATCGTGAGGTTGTTCTGCCGGTTGAACAGCACGCCGCTGTAGGCCGAGAGCGGCAGGCAGATGGCCAGCGCCAGCGCGCCGACGAGTACGGTGCGCCGTACGCCGCCGGACACCGAGGCGAAGGTCGGCCCGAGGGTCAGCAGCGGCAGGAAGCCGAGCCTCGGACCGGCGAGCATGTCGGTCAGGCCGACGGCGCCCATCACCGCGAACGGAAGGATCTTGAGTACCGCCTGTGATCTGCGATGGATCTCCGGCGCCGGGGAGTGCAGGGCTGGCCTCCAGGAATCGTGGAACAGATCGTCGGCGTGAACGCCTGCTGCTCATGGTGCCCAGCGAGCATCACGATCAGCTGGCAAGATTGCTCGATCAGGGTTCGTTTCTGTCCCGTGGGTGAAAACAGGGCACTGATAAGATCGTCCCCGGTGAGCCGGGAAGCCTGGTCGGCGCTGTCATGCCGTATGGCCTGGAAGGTGCTCGCCGATGTCTCCGTCCCCGCCCGCCGGGCTCCTGACCCGCCCGGGGAACCGCCGCCCGCCCGGCGGAAGACCCACGTCACCGGAACCAGTGCCGCGGGTCGCCGCGGCGAGGAGGACTCTCCGATGCGCGCACGCGACCTGCTGACCGCCTTTCCCACGGTCACCCTTGAGACCCCGGTCGCCGAGGCGGCCCGGCTGCTGGCCGACCAGGGGCTGCCCGGCCTGATCGTCGTCGACGGCGACGGCCTGCCCATCAGCATCCTGCCCGGCACGCAGGTGCTGCGCCTGGCCGTGCCCGGCTACTGCCAGGACGACCCGGCGCTGGCCCGGGTGGTCGACGAGGCGCACGCCGACGGCTTCCTGCGGGCGGTCGCCGGACGGACGGTACGTGAGGCGATGCCCCGCGAACGCAGGGAACTGCCGGTCACCGATCCGGACGCCACGGTGCTGGAGGTCGCCGCCCTCATGGCGCGCACCCACAGCCCGCTGGCCGCGGTCGTCGACGGCGGCCGCCTGGTGGGCGCGGTCACCCTGCGGACGCTGCTCGACCGGGTCCTGGCCGCGTGAGCGTCCTCGCCTGGCTCTCGGTCGCGGTCTTCCTCGGCGCCTACGCGCTGATCGCCACCGAACGGGTGCACCGGGTCGCCGCGGCCCTCGGCGGTGCCGGGATCATGCTGCTGATCCACGCGACCGACGCCGAGGCCGCGTTCTTCTCCCGGCACACCGGCGTCGACTGGAACGTCGTCTTCCTGCTGCTGGGCATGATGGTCATCGTCGGGGTGCTCAAGCAGACCGGCGTCTTCGAGTACCTCGCGATCTGGGCCGCGAAACGGGCCAGGGGCAGGCCGTACCGGCTGATGGTGCTGCTGGTCGTCATCACCGCCTTGGCCTCCGCCCTGCTGGACAACGTCACCACCGTGCTGCTCATCGCCCCGGTGACGTTCCTGGTGTGCGAACGGCTGGCCGTACCGGTGGCGCCGTTCCTGATCGCCGAGGCGATGGCCTCGAACATCGGCGGCACCGCCACCCTGGTCGGCGACCCGCCCAACATCATCATCGCCAGCCGGGGAGGTCTGACCTTCAACGACTTCCTGGTCCACCTGGCGCCGCTGATCGTGCTGCTGATGGTGGTCTTCGTGGTGCTGTGCCGGTTCCTGTTCCGCGGGGCGTTCGCGCACGACCCGGCGCGGGCGGCCGACGTGATGGCGCTCGACGAACGCGAGGCGATCACCGACCGCGGGCTGCTGTGGCAGAGCCTGGTCGTGCTGGCCCTGGTCCTGGTGGCCTTCGTGCTCCACCCCGTCCTGCACTACGAGCCGTCCGTCGTGGCGATCCTGGGGGCGGGTTTCCTGGTGGCCGCGACCAGGGTCACCGCGGAGGAGGCCATCTCCGAGGTGGAGTGGCCGACCCTGACCTTCTTCGCCGGGCTGTTCGTCATGGTCGGAGCGCTGGTCGAGACCGGCGTCATCGAACAGGTCTCCCGTGCCGCCGTCGAGGCGACCCAGGGGCGGATCGGGGTGGCCGCCACGGGCCTGCTGTGGGGGTCGGCCGGGATCTCGGCGATCGTCGACAACATCCCGTACGTGGCCACGATGAGCCCCATCGTGGCCGACCTGGTGAACGCGGCCGGAGGCGGTGAGCACGCCAGGGTGCTGTGGTGGGCGCTCGCGCTCGGCGCCGACCTGGGGGGCAACGCCACCGCCGTCGGCGCCGCGGCCAACGTCGTCGTGCTCGGCATCGCCGCCCGCAACGGCACCCCGATCAGCTTCTGGGGCTTCACGAGGTACGGCCTCGTCGTCACGCTCGTCACCGTCGCCGTGGCCACGCCGTACCTGTGGGTGCGATACCTGCTCTAGCGGCGTCTGACCAGCAGCCGCAGCAGGTACGGCGCGCCGACGACACCGGTCACGACGCCGGCGGGCAGCGGCACACCGGGCACCGCGAACTGCGCGACCAGGTCGGAGGCGAGCAGCAGCGCGGCCCCGGCCAACGCGGACGGCAGCAGGGCGACGGAGCCCGTCCGGACGACGCGGCGCGCCACCGGGGCGCTGACCAGCGCGACGAACGGCACCGGCCCCACGACGGCGACGGCCGTGGCGGCCAGGGCGGCGGCGAGCCCGAGCACCAGCGTCCGGGCGCGCCCGACCCGCTCGCCGAGCGCCGTCGCCGGGTCGTCGCCCAGTTCGAGGACGGGCAGCCCGCGCCCCGCGGCCAGCGCGGCGGGCACCAGCACCACTCCGCAGACCGCCAGCGTCAGCGAGGTTTCCCAGCCCGCCCTGCCCAGGCTGCCGTTGATCCACACCAGCGCCTCCTGGGTGTCGCGCACGTCGCCGCTGGTGAGCACGTACGAGACGACGGCCGTGCACAGGGCGGAGACGCCGATGCCGACGATGACGAGGCGGTGACCGGCGCGCCGCCAGGACAGCAGGTAGACGGCGGCGGTCGCGACCAGGGCGCCGCCGAGCACGACACCGGTCAGCGACAGGCCGCTCAGCCCGAAGGCGATGAGCCCGAGGACCCCGGCCGCGCCCGCGCTCTGCGTGACACCGATGACGTCCGGGCTGGCCAGGGGGTTACGCAGGATCGACTGGAGCAGCGCGCCGGACAGGCCCAGACACGCCCCGGCCAGCAGCGCGGTGAGCATGCGCGGCATGCGCAGCTCCATGATGACGAACCCGGTCGTCGGGTCCGCTCGGCCGAGGACGGCGCCGAGGACCTCCTGCGGGCTGACCGACGCCTTGCCGAGCGCGAGCCCGCACACGGCGAGCGCGGCGATCCCGGCCGCGAGCACGGCGGTGACCCGGGCCTCGCGCGACCGGGCCCGCCTGCGCAGCCTGCCGGTCGGCGATCCGGTGACGGTCATCGGCGTCCCCTCCCGCGCGGCCGTACCAGGGCGATGAGCAGCGGGGCGCCGGCCGCCGCGACCACCACGCCCACCTGGAGCTCGCCGGGGCGCGCGACGATCCGGCCCAGTACGTCGCAGCCGATGAGCAGGATCGGGCCGGAGAGCGCCGCGTACGGGACGGTCCAGCGGTGGTCGGGTCCCGCGAGCCTGCGTGAGGTGTGCGCGACGATCAGCCCGGCGAAGGCGATGGGTCCGGCGGCGGCGGTGGCCGAGCCGCACAGCAGCACCACCGTCAGCGTGGCGAGCGCCCGGGTGAGCCCGACCCGCTGGCCCAGGCCCCGGGCCGTGTCCTCGCCCAGGGCCAGGCCGTTGAGCGGCCTGCTGACCGCGACGGCGAGGACGAGCCCGGCGGCGACGCCCGGCAGTGTCTGCCACAGCACCGGGAACCCCCGGGCGGCCAGCGCGCCGACCTGCCAGAAGCGCATCTGGTCGAGGGCGGAGCGGTCGGTGAGCAGCACCGCGGTGACCAGGGAGGTGAGCGCCGCGGTGACCGCGGCCCCGGCGAGCACCAGGGTGACCGGGCCGGCACCGGAGCGTCCCCCTGCCCCGGCGACGCCGTACACGAAGGCGGTCACCACGGCGGCACCGGCGAAGGCGAACCAGATCCTGCCGCCGCCTTGGACGCCGAGGACGCTGATGGCGACGACGACGGCCAGGGAGGCGCCGGAACTGACGCCGAGCAGACCGGGGTCGGCCATCGGGTTGCGGGTCAGTCCCTGGACGACCACCCCTGCCACGGCCAGGCCCAGCCCGGCCACCACCCCGACGAGGGTCCGGGGCAGCCGCTTCTCGACGATCACCAGGTGGTGCGGGTTCGCCGGGTCGTAGTGGGTGAGCGCCTGCCACACCGTGCGCGGCGGCAGCGCGTTGGCGCCGACGGCGAGGCTGAACGCGCACACCGCGACCAGCGCGACGGCGAGCAGGAGCAGACCGGCGACCAGGGGGCCGGTCCGGCGCCGGGACGCGGGGCCGGCAGGGACCGCGGGTCTCCGGGCGTCCCGGGGCGCGGGCAGGACGGGCACGTACGGATCTCCAGAGGGCTACGCGCCGGCCTTCGCGGCGGCGGCGGCGAGCTGTGGCACGTACCGGTCGAGCATCCACGGGATGGACAGCACCGTCGGCGCGCTGCTGGCCATCACGAACGACTCACCCACGATGGGAGCGAAGCGCTTGTCCCTGATGTTGGGCATGGCCGCGATGACCGGGTCGGCGACGAACCTGTCGGCCTCCTTCTGGGAGCCGAAGTACATCACCAGGACGTCGGCCTCGATCTTGCCGACGTTCTCGTAACTGACGTTGTAGAAGTAGGAGCCCGCCTCGGGGTCGGCGTCGAGCGCGGCGACGCTGGGGCTCACGGTCATGCCGAGGTCGCCGAGCAGCGCCACCCGGGGGTCGCTGGCCCGGTAGACGTTGAGCTGGTCGGCCTCGTTGGCGGCGCCGTACAGGAAGGACCTGCCCTTCAGGACCGGGTTGGCCGCGGCGAGCGAGGCGACGTGGGCGGCGGTCCTCTCCTTCAGGGCCGTGGCCTCGGCGCTGCGGCCGAGGGCCTTGCCGATGATCTCGACCTGGTCCTGCCAGGACAGCGCCCAGGGCTTCTCCGGGTAGGCGACGACCGGGGCGATCTTGCCGAGTTTGGCGAACTCCTCCTTGGTGATGCCCGAGTAGGGGGCGAGGATGACGTCGGGGCGGACTTCGACGATCTCCTCGAACGGCACCTCGCCGCTTTCGGAGCTGAGCAGGACCGGGGTGGCGCCGCCGAGCTCCTTGATCTTGTCCGCGTCCCAGGGGAGCACGCCGTCGGCGTCCCCGCCGTAGGTGTTCCTGGGCATCGCGACCGGGACCACGCCGAGGGCGAGCACGACGTCCTGACTCGACCAGCCCCAGGTGACCACACGCTCCGGCCTCTTGGTGATCACGGCGTCGCCGAGCGCGCTGGGGATGGTGACGGGGAAGGCGTCGCTTGAGGACGCGGCCCGGCTCGCCGAGGACCGCGCCCCGGGTTCGGCGGGGGAGGTGGAGGCGGAGCACCCGGCGAGCGCGAGGGCGGTCAGGGTGACCAGCGCGGCCAGTGCGGTCCTGGATCGCGACCGTACGGCGGTGAGCATGCGATCTCCAAGTGACGGAGGGAGATTTAGGTAAGGCTTACCTTATATGTCCCTTCTGTCACTCTGTCACCGGGGGTGGGGGAACGGTGACAGGTGGATCACTCCGTCGTGGCGCGGGTGTCCGACCAGGCCTCCCACAGGGCGGCGTAACGTCCGCCCACGGCCAGCAGCTCCTCGTGCGTGCCGCTCTCCGCCACGCGTCCGTCCTCCATGACGACGATCCGGTCCGCCGTCGCGGCCTGGGTCAGCCGGTGCGCGACCACCAGGGCGGTACGGCCCTCGGCGGCGCGGGCGGCGGCCCGTTCGAGCGCGCGGGCGCCCGCGCTGCCCGCCTCGGCCGTCGCCTCGTCGAGCACCGCGACCTCCGGGTCGGCCAGCACCAGCCGGGCCAGCGCGAGCTGCTGCACCTGGGCGGCGGTGAGCCGGTGCCCGGCCTCGCCGACGACCGTGTCGAGCCCGGCGGGCAGCGCGCGTGCCCACTCCAGCGCGCCGACCAGGGCGAGCGCGGAGCACAGCTCCTCCTCGTCCGCCTCCGGCCTGGCCAGCCGCAGGTCCTCGGCGAGCGGCCCGGCGAACACGTGCGACTCCTGCGTGACCAGCACCACCGCGCGCCGCGCGCCCGGCCGGGCGGCGGGCAGCCGTACGGTCCCGGACGAGGGGCGCTGGACGCCCGCGACGATCCTGGCGAGCGTCGACTTGCCCGCCCCGCTCGCGCCGACCAGCGCGACCTGCTCACCGGGGCGCAGGACGAGGTCCACCCCGTTCAGCACCGGCCGTCCCGCCTCGTAGGCGTGCCCGGCGTCCGTCACGATGACCGCCCGCGGCTCCGCGTCCGGTTCCCGCCCGGCCTCCGGTTCCGTCTCGGACTCCGGGGGAAGCGTGGCGACCCCCGCCAGGCGCGCCAGCCCGGCCAGGGCCGACTGCGCGTCGTCGAGCAGCACGAGCGCGTTGTTGATCGGGCCGAACAGGCTGTGGAAGTACAGTGCGGCGGCGGTCGCGGTGCCGATGGACGCCGAGCCATCCTGAACCAGGAGGAACCCGGCGAACAGCACCGCGGCCAGCCCGATGTACTCGGCGATGTGCAGCCGGCTGTAGAAGCCCACCACGAGCCTGACCCCGCGCATCGTCAGCTCGATCGCCGCCCGCGAGGCGTTCGCGACCCGCCCGGCGTGCTCCTCCTCCATCCGGAAGGCCCGTACGGTCTCCGCGCCGCCGATCGTGTCGAGCAGACGCTGCTGTATCGCCCCCGCCGCGACACGCTGGCGGGCGTAGAGCGGCACCGCGTTGCGCACGTACCAGCGGGCGGTGTGCGCCTGGACCGGCACCGCGAGCAGCGCGGCGACCAGGAAGCGCCAGTCGAGCAGCGCCATGGCGCCGAGCGTCAGCACGATGGCCAGCAGCGAGCGGGCCAGTTCGGGCAGGGCGTTGCGCACCGACTCGGCCACCCGGGACACGTCACCGGTGACCCGGGCCGTCAGGTCGCCGGAGCCCGCCCGCTCGACCCGCTCCTGCGGCAGCAGCAGCGCGCGCTCGACGAACCGCTCCCGCAGCGCGGCCAGCATGGTCTCGCCGAGCCGCGAGACCAGCGTCAGCCCCAGCGCCGTCGCGCCGCCCTGCAGGAGCGCGACGAGCACCAGCAGCACGGCGGGCCCGGTCAGCTCCGTGGCGGGACGGCCCTCGGCGACCAGGTCGACGATGTGCCCGAGGAGCGGCTGGGGGAGCAGCCCGAACGCGGTCGCGCCGACCATCACGGCGAACCCGGCGGCGGCGAGCCCGCGGCGCGGACGCAGCAGCTCCCGCACGAGGGCGCGGGTCCGCGCGGGGGAGGCCGTCGGCAGCGCCCCCTCGGGCGGTGCCGTCTCCGGCTCCCTCTCCCGGTCCCGGGTCACGTCAGCACCGCCGAGCGGTAGGTCTCGTTGCGGCGGGCGAGCTCGGTGTGCGGCCCGGTCTCCACGATCCGGCCGCCGTCCAGCAGCACCACCCGGTCGGCGACGGTGAGCAGCGCCGGGCTGGTGGTGACCATGATCGTGGTACGGCCCCGCCGCAGCTCGCGTATCCCGGCGGCGATCCTGGCCTCGGTGACCGTGTCGACCGCCGTCGTCGGGTCGTGGACCACCAGCACCGGCCGGTCGGCGGCCAGCGCCCTGGCCAGGGCGACCCGCTGCCGCTGCCCGCCGGAGAGCGACCGGCCGCGCTCGGCGACCACCGTCTCCTGTCCGTACGGCAGGGCGCGGGCGACCTCGTCGGCTCCGGCCGCGGTCATCACCCGCTTCAGGTCGGCGCCCTCCTCGGCGGCGGCCCCGACGTTGCCGAGCAGCGTGCCCTCGAACAGGTCGGCGTCGTGCGCGGCGACCAGGACGGCGGAGCGCAGGTCACCGGGGTCGAGGCCGCGCAGGTTGATCCCGTCGAGCTCGACCGTCCCGGCCTCCGGGTCGGCCCGCCGGTCCAGGCAGCGCAGCAACGCGAGCGCGTCCGCCGGGTCGGTCGCGGCGACGCCGAGCAGTTCGCCGGGCGCGACCTCCAGGTCGATCCCGCGCAGCCCGGCGTGCCCGACCCCGCGCAGGCTGAGACCGCCCCGAAGGTCACGCGGCAGCCGTACGGCGCCGGGGGTGACGGCGGGCGGCGCGGCCAGCACCTCGGCGATCCTGGTGGCCGACGCCCTGGCCTGGGCGAAGGCGGTGTTGACCCGGGCCAGCGACTGCAACGGCCCGATCAGGAACAGCGCGAGCCCGACCGCGGAGATCAGGTCGCCCAGGCTGATCCGCCCGTCGGCCGCCAGCCGCCCGCCGGACAGCCCGACGACCGCGATGAGGCAGCCGGTCAGCGCCAGGACCACACCGTTCTGCAGCGCCTCCGCCCTGGCCGCGCGCATCGTCGCGGCCAGGGAGTCGCGGCTGGTCACGCGGTACCTGTCCAGGGCGGCCCGTTCCGCGCCGATGCCCTTGAGCACCCGCAGCCCGGCGACCAGGTCGGCGGCCACGCCGGAGGCGCGCGCGGCCCGGTCCTGCTCGGTCGCGCTGCGCCGTTCGAGCGGCCTGCTCAGCAGGTGACCGAGCCACAGCAGCGCCGGGGCGCCTGCCAGCACGACCAGGCCGAGCGGGACCGAGATCCACAGCAGCACGGCGGCCCCGGCCAGCAGTCCGGTGAACGTGGCGGCGGCGCCGGGGATCGCGTTGGCCAGCGCGCCGACCCGCCTGGCGTCCTCGGTGGCGATCCCGGCGAGCGCGCCGGGAAGCCGTCCGGACTCGGCGCCGCCGCCGGGATGCAGGACCCGGCCGACGACGTCGGCGCGCAGGGTGTGCGCGATCTCCTCCATGGCGCGGTCGGAGGCGCGGGCGCCGAACCGGTAGCTGAAGGACAGCACCAGATAGACGACGGCCAGCACCGCGAGCCAGCGCAGCAGGGCGCCGAGGTCACCCGCGACGACACCCTGGTCCACGGCCAGGCCGATCAGCACCGGAACCGTGGCCTCTCCCGCCTGGTGCCCGGCACGCAGCACGGACCCGGCCAGGACCAGGCGTCGCCTCCCGCCGAGCGCCCGGCGCAGAACCACCTGTCCCGGCGACCTCGACCGGCTCACCCGCGCCTCCCGACGTCATGATCAGGGAAGGCTAGCCTATTGTGCGGGTAATGTCCGGTTTGAGTCAGCGGTGTCGGTCAGGTGTGTCATTCAGCGCCTTCACCATCCGGTCGAGGGCGGCCTCCCACTGAGTCTCGTCCCTGGCGTAGCAGACCCGGAACCGCCCGACCCCCGACGGCCCGAACTGGTAGCCGGGACTCACCACGACCCCCGCCTCCCGCTGCAGGAGACGGGCCACCGCCACGTCGCTGAGACCGAGAGCCGAGACGTCGGGCCACAGGTAGGCCGTGCCCGCGCCGGGCCGTACGACCAGGCCGTCGACCTGACGCAGCCGGTCGACGGTCAGGTCGCGGATCACGCGCAGCTCCTCGACCCGGCGCCGCACGAACTCCCGGTCGTCGACCAGCCAGCGGGTGAGCAGCTGCTGGGCGTAGGCGGGGGCGCGCAGGCAGGTCATCGCCATCACCTGCTCGATCGCGTCCACGACCTCCGGGGGCGCGACGACGACCCCGATCCGGTAACCGCTGAGCGACTCGGTCTTCGACCCGCCGAGCATGGTCACCGTCCGCTCCGCCATCCCCGGCTGGGCCGCGAGATGGAAGAACGGGACGTCCGGATAGACCAGCCTGCAGTACAGCTCGTCGACGACCACCAGGAAGTCGTGCCGTACGGCCAGGCGCGCCATGCCGCGGACCGTCTCCTCGGTGTAGACCGAGCCGGTCGGGTTGTTGGGGTTGGACGTCAGCAGCAGCCTGATCCCGTTCCCGGCCACCTCGTCGAGCGCGTCCAGGTCGAGCTGCGGCCCGTCGGGACCGTCCACCATGCCGATCCGCACCACCCTGGCGCCGAGGAAACGCAGCATCCGCTCGACGAACAGGTACTCCGGGTCGGCGAGCGCCACGGTGTCGCCGTCGTCGACCAGCGCGCTGAGCGTCGTGAACAGGCCGCTCTGGGTCCCGGCGGTCAGCACGAGGTCACGGTCGGGGTCGACGTCCACGCCCAGCAGCTCCGCGACGGGACGGGCACAGGCCCGCCGCACCCCGTCGCCGCCCCGGTAGGCGGTGTAGGCCAGCTCGCCGTCCCCGGCGGCCAGGGAGAAGGTCTCCAGCGCCCAGTCCGGCGGCGGGAAGCGCACGGTGTCGAAATGGGTCGTGTCGAGCAGTCCGTGCCCGGCGCCGTCCAGCCGCAGGCTGAGATCGGCCTCGCGCACGGACGAGCCGATGAGCCGTGCCCGTTCCGGCAGGTGGGTCGCCCGCAGGCGCCGTGACTCCGGCCGTGCCCCCGGCTGTGATCGCGGCTGCGGTTCCGGGTTCGGTTCCATGGAATGCCCCGTCGGTTTCATGTGGTTCGCTCCGTTGAAGTCGCCGACGCGTCTCGTCGTGTCGAGGCGGTGGCCGGTGGGTCGTCTCGGACCGGGCGCCGGGGCGAGGGCCGAGGGGGAGCGGGCGTCCCGTGACCGGCCGAGCACGCGGGTGGTCGAGCCGCCCTTCCCCGGTCCGCCACGGAACCGCCGCGGTCAATCAAGTGAACGGGAACCCCCGGGGAACGGGCAAGCGCGGGAATCTGCACCGCCTCTTTTAGCTTTGCTAATGGGCCCTGACGCCGTTCTCGCCCGGCCCGCTTTTTTAGCGGACGTTAAAACACCGATTTCGAAAACGTTTCTTGTCCGGTCTCCGGGCTTTTTGGCAGACTCTGCGGTCGGCGACGGGACCTCTTTCCGTGGCCGCCGTCCGCCCCGCATCCGGTACGGCTCCCGCCTCCGGCGGGGTTCGGGACGGGGCCGGGACGTGTCGCCCACAGTGAGGAGCCGCCATGGAGCCGAGCGATCAGACGTCCAAGGACGCGATCATCCGGGAGGAACACCGGATCACCTCGCCACCGGCGCACGGCACCGTACCCGTCCACACCGAGCGGGCGCCCTCCCCGGCCGGGCACTACGCCCAGGCCGTACGGGCGGGCGACCTCGTGTACGTCTCCGGCCAGGTGCCGCGCGCGCCGGACGGCGGCTACACGCCCGCCGACGTGCGCGCCGAGACACTGCTGACCCTGCGCAACCTGGCCGAGATCTCCCACGCGGCGGGCGGCGGCCTCGGGGACGTGGTGAAGGTCACCGCCTACCTGGCGCGGCCCGAGTACTTCGGCGAGTTCAACGCCGCCTACGCCGAGTGCTTCGGCGGCCACCGCCCGGCCCGCACCACGGTGGTCGCGGGACTGCGCGAGGTGAAGGTCGAGGTGGACGCGGTCCTCCACCTGCCCGCCCCGCCCGCGGAGGGCGACGTTCGACCGCCCGGAGGCCATCGCTGTAAGCTGCCGGACGAGCACAAGCCGTAGGCCGACGGCGTGTCCTGCCGGTCGCGTCCCGTGGACCGCGGCGGGAACGAGGTGACATCCGTGACCAACCTGAGCCTCGCCGGCCTCCGCGCCATCGACGCCCTGGCGACCCACGGGTCGGTGACAGCCGCCGCGGGTGCCCTCGGCTACACCCCCTCGGCCATCTCCCAGCAGATCGCCCGGCTTGAGCGCGACGTGCGCCAGGTCCTCATCGACCGTCAGGGGCGGCGGATGACCCTGACGGTCGCCGGCCGCATCCTCGCCGAGGCCGCAGGCCGCATCGTGATCGAGCTGGAGAGCATGAACGCCGAGCTGCAGGCGCAGACGGAGACGGTCACCGGCCCGCTGCGCGTCGCGGCCTTCCCCACCGCGGCGCGGGGGATGATCCCGGCGGCGATGCGGGAGCTCGGGCAGACCTGGCCGTCGCTGGAACCGCAGCTCGTCGAGGTCGACTCCCACCGGGCGGTGGAACTCGTCGCCAAGGGCACCGTCGATCTCGCCGTGGCCCACGACTGGGCCGCGATGCCTCTCGAACTGCCCGAGGGGCTGCACTCCCGGCACCTGGGCGACGACGTCTCCGACGTGCTCGTCTTCCACACCCACCCGCTGGCCCGCCGGACCTCGGTCGAGTTCGACGACCTGCGGGAGGAGAGCTGGCTCTACGAGCCGGGGTCCGTGGCCCACGACTTCCTGCTCAACGCCTACCGCGACTCGCCGGGTACGGCCCGCTTCACCCACATGGTCAGCGAGTACGCCAGCCAGATCGAGATGGTCGGCGCGGGACTCGGCGTGGCCCTGGTCCCCAGGATGGGCCGGGGGCCGCTGCCCGCGACCGTCCGCGCGCTGCCCGTCGGCTCGGCCCCGCTGCGCCGGATCTACGGCGTGTGGCGGACCGCGACCGGGCGGCGGCCCGCCCTCACCGCCGCGCTCGGCGTGCTCGAGTCCGTCTGCGCACGGCTCGGGCGGCACTGACCGGCCCGGTTCTCACCGGGCGGGCAGCGGGGAGTCCGGGCCGGTCAGCCACCGCTCGACCGCCTCGCTCATCCGGCCGCCCACGTCGAGCGCCGCGGCCTTGGCGGCCACCGGGTTGGTGCCCGCGGCCTGGGAGAGGATCACCCCGAGCACCAGGCGGCCCCGCACCCGGGAGGCCCAGACCAGGTTGCCTCCGGCGGCGGTGCCCGAGCCGGTCTTGACGCCGATGACGCCGTGCCTGTTCAGCAGCGTGTTCGTGTTGGCCAGCCTGAGCGCGTCCCCGGGGACGACGGTCTCGGCCCGTGAGACCACCTCGCGGAAGACCGGGTCGCGCATCGCCTGTTTGGCCAGTCTGAGCTGGTCGGGGGCGGTGCTGACGGTGCTGTCCTCGTTGCCGCTGGCGCCGGTGTACGTGGTGGCCCGCATGCCCAGGCGGCGGGCCTCGGCGTTCATCCGCGCGACGAAGCGCTCCTGGGAGCCGGAGTCCCAGCGGGCCAGGAGGCGGGCCACGTTGTTGCCCGAGGGCACCAGCATCAGTTCGAGCATGCGGCGCAGCCGTACCCTGCGGCCCTCCCGCAGCGGGACGGTCGACTCCTGCGGCAGGTAGGACTCGTTGGCGGCGGTGTGGTCGACCGTGACCAGCGGGCCGTTCTCGCCGGGCCGCAGCGGATGGCGGCGCAGGATCACGTAGGCGGTCATCACCTTCGTCACGCTGGCGATGGGCACCGGCCTCCGCCCGCCGCTGAGGCCCAGGTTGCCCACCCCCTCGACCTCGACCGTGGCCTGCCCCTCAGCGGGCCACGGCAGCGGCACGCCGGGCACCGTGGCTCCGGAGACGGCCGGTACGGCTCCGCAGCCGCTCAGCAGGACGAACGCCAGGAGATAAGCCAGGACATATCGCATACGTGAAACGGTGTGCCGCTGATATCTCCGGCCCGTCGCCGTTGTGTCTTCGCCGTGGCTTAATCGTGTATCAGCCGTGTATCAGGCAGGGAGCCTGAGGGTGGCGACGGCGCCGCCCTCGGGGGCGTTGGCCAGGGTCAGGCCGGCGCCGATGACGTGCGCCTGGCCGAGCGCGATCGTGAGCCCCAGGCCGTGGCCCCGGCCACGTTCGGCGGCACCGGTGCGAAAGCGCTTCGGCCCGTCGGCCAGGAGCTCGGGCGGGAACCCCGGCCCGTGGTCGCGGACCTCGACCACGTTGTCTCCGGCGGCGATCTCGACCGGCGGGCCGCCGTGGCGGTGGGCGTTGAGGACGAGGTTGGCCAGGATGCGGTCCAGGCGGCGCGGGTCGGTCTCGGCCACCGGGTCCCCCGAGACGGTCACCCGCACCTCGACCCCGACGCGGGCCGCCGACCGTCGCGCCAGCTCGGCCAGCGGCACCCGGACCCGTTCGGCCACCTCGGCGCCCGCGTCCAGCCTGGAGACCTCCAGCAGGTCCTCGACCAGCGAGCGCAGCACCCCGACCCGGTCACGAACCAGGTCGGCCGCCTCGCCCTCGTCGAGCAGCCCGGCCACGGTGACCAGGCCCATCAGCGGGGTGCGCAGGTCGTGGGCGACGTCGGCGGTGAAGCGCTGCTCGGCCAGCAGCCGGTACTGCAGACTCGCCGCCATGGAGTCGACGGCCACGGAGATGTCGGCGATCTCGTCACGCCCGAGCCCGCGCCCCGGGGCGGAGACACGGGCGTCCAGGTCACCGTCGGCGATCCTGCGGGCGGTGGCGGCGACCCGCCTCAGCCGCCGGTTGGTCAGCTCGGCCAGGCCGACCGAGACCGGGACCACGACCGCGAGCGCGATCAGCGCGGCCTGGACCATGGCGCGGTCCAGGGCGTGCAACCTCACCCTCTCCGAGCCCATCTCCAGCCGGGAGAAGGCCACCAGATCCCCGTCGATCCGCTGCGCGGCCCACATCCACGGCCGCGTCGGCCTGCCGTCGTCGTACCAGGCGACGGCCTCGTCGCCGGTCAGCAGGGCACGCAGGGAGTCAGGCAGCTCGCCGAGTCGCCCGATCCGCCCGATCCAGGAGGCGGGATCCTCGGCGGGAGCGTTCGCGCGGTGACCCTCGACGGCCTTGTGGACCGACTCCACCGCCCGCTCCTTGGCCTGCCCGATCGCGCGGTCGAAGGTCGTCCGGTGGACCAGCACCCCGACCACGGCGGTCACCGCGCAGCAGGCCAGCGTGATCAGCGCCGCCACCTTCCAGCGCAGCGAGGGCTTCATGCCTTGCGCAGCTTGTAACCGAACCCGCGCACGGTCTCGATCCGGTCCGCGCCGATCTTCTTGCGCAGCCGCTGTACGCACAGGTCGACGACCCGGCTGTCGCCGTCCCAGCCGTAGTCCCACACGTCGCGCAGCAGCGTGGCGCGTTCGAGCACGATCCCCGGGTTGGCCGCGAACTCCAGCAGCAGCCGCAACTCGGTCGGCGCCAGCGCCACCGGACGCCCGCCGAGCCGTACCTCAAGGGCGGCCGGATCGACGGTCAGCTCGCCGAACCTCAGCACGCCGGGCTGGGAGACGGGAGCGGTGGTACGGCGCAGCAGCGATCTGATCCTGGCCACCAGCACCGGGATGTCGACCGGTTTGACCACGTAGTCGTCGGCCCCGGCCTCCAGCCCGGAGACCACGTCGGGGGAGTCGCCGCGCGCCGACATCATCAGGATCGGCACCTGGCTGGACTCCCTGACCCTGCGGCACAGGCCGATGCCGTCGAGCCCGGGGAGCATCACGTCGAGCACCAGCAGGTCGTGGTCACCGGCCAGGAAGGACTCCAGGCCGCCCAGGCCGTCCGAGGCGGTGGCCATGCGGTAGCCGTACCGCTCAAGGGCCATCGAGACGCCTCTGCGGATCACGTCGTCGTCCTCGACGAGCAGGATGGAGGTCACGCTGTACCTTATGCGTCCCGGACCGCCCCGCTCACCGCCGCAGCGGGTCGCGGTCGGGGAGGCCTGCCGACGCTGCCCGGCGGGCCGGCGACGCCAGTGTGCGCTGGATGATGAAGTACTCGGCCACGACCACGTTGACCAGGATGGACGCCCAACCACTGGCGTCGTAGATCTCGTCGAACGGCAACGAGACGAACGACTGCTTCAGCTGCAGGCCGACGGCCAGATAGACGCGCAGGGAGACGGCGGCGAAGGTCAGGGCGTAGTTACGGATCATCCAGATCCGATGCAGCTGTACGTCGCCGCGGCGAATGCTCCGGTACGCCTCGGCCAGCGTGTACAGCCAGGCCGCGACGAGCAGGTAGAACGCGACCTGGATCGAGAAGCCGCTGAGTGAGAACGTCGCGGCGAACGCCGCCGCGCCGGAGGCGATCAGGACGGAGACCATGTAGACCCGGCCCATCACCCGGTGCAGCCCGGGCCTGCGGACGCGCGGCCAGGTCATGAACTGCAAGGGGCCGATGATCAGAGCAAGGCCGCCGGGAACGGCGTGCACGGCGAGGGATAGGTAGTGCAGCGCCACGTTCGGGTCGATCGGCACGCTGCTGTCGGC
Source organism: Streptosporangium sp. NPDC001559 (assembly GCF_042893955.1). Lineage (NCBI taxonomy): Bacteria > Bacillati > Actinomycetota > Actinomycetes > Streptosporangiales > Streptosporangiaceae > Streptosporangium > Streptosporangium sp. NPDC001559. The sequence continues at coordinate 282,254 of NZ_JBIAVG010000010.1, read as the reverse complement.
CGGGTTCCCCGACAGGTAAGGGGGCACCGCGTAGGCGGTGATGCCGATCGCGGACACGGCCATCAGCCCCCACAGTGCCCACCACCACCGGCGGCGGCTGGTCCTGGGGGCGGGCGAGGCGGTCATAGGGGTACTCCAATACCGGTGGACGAGTGGGCCTGCCGACGGGGTTCGGGTCCGGCCGGACGGATATCGCGTTGAGGACGGCGCCGCCGCCCGGATGCCTCTTCGGCGGAGCGCCCCACCACATGTCCGGCACCGCAGGGGCGGCGGATCCCGGCGTCCCGGGTCGGTGCCGGTCACCACCCCTCCTGTGGGCTGGGCCGTTTCCCGTGGGCGTTCATCACGCTAGTGAGTGGAAAGAGAATTTGGCAGTGTTAGATTTTCCGAACAGGGCGCGGTTTCCTTGGAGCCGTGAAGGGGATGCCGTACGGTCACCGCATGACATCCGACGAAGCGGCTACCGACGTACCGCCACTGCGCCGGCGGCGCCGGGCCGTCGCCGTCCAGGAGATCGTGACCGCCGCCGAGCGCCACCTCACCGAACACGGGCCCGCCGCGATGTCCCTGCGAGCGGTCGCCCGAAGTCTCGGAATGACCGTGCAGGCGCTCTACCACTACTTCCCGAGCCGGGACCACCTCGTCACGACACTCATCGCCAAGGCGTACGACGACCTCGCCGACGCCGTGCAGGGTGCCGTCGACGCCGCCCCGGACAGGACGACGGTGCCGCGTGTGGTGCTGGCCGCCGAGGGTTACCGGCGCTGGGCCATGGTCAATCCCGAGCGGTTCCAGCTCATCTACGGAACGCCGCTGCGGCACTACGAGGCGCCCGCCGAGGGGCCGACCACCCAGGCCGTCCGCCGGATGAGCGCCATATTCATGCGTGAACTGTTCGGTGAGTTCTCCACGGAGCAGCTGGCCGCGGCCGACACCCCGGAACCCTCACCTTCGTTCAGGGCGCACCTGGAACACCTGCCCCCGGACGGCCTCGGAGCCCTGCCGCCCCCCGCGGTGTCCCTCTTCCTGGACGCGTGGGGGCGCATGCACGGTCTCGTGGCCCTGGAGGTGTTCGGGCACACCACGTTCATCGGCGCCCACCAGGCCGAGGTCTTCCACGTGGCGATGCGGAACATGTGCAGAGACGTCCACCGCCGGATCCCGGCGGACCGGACCGGCCTTCGAGAAGCGGGAGACGCACGGCAGGCTTCGAGGCCCTGAGCCACTCGTGAAGTGGCGTCATGGTTGCGATCATTTACCCCATGGCGTGTTCCCGGTGGCGGGCCGCCGTCCGAAGTGTGACCAGACCTGAGGCGGTTGCTTGAGCATGGTGATCGAATCCGATGACGAGCGGTCAGGGGCGAGCGGGACGCGCAACGACCTTTCCGGCCAGGTCGGGGGCAACGTCGTGCAGGCCGGAGTCATCCAGCACCTCACGTTCGCGGCCCAGGAACCGCCCGTCGCCGAGATTCCCCGGCAGCTGCCTCCCGAGCCGCGTGACTTCGTCAACAGGGTCAGGGAACTGGACGAGCTGGACCGGCTCCTCGACGAGGGCGGTGACGGTTCCGCTCCCCTGGTGGCCGTCGTCAACGGCCTCGGCGGGGTGGGCAAGAGCGCGCTGAGCCGCCGCTGGGCGCACCGGGTGCGTGAGCGGTTCACCGACGGTCAGCTCTATGCCGGCCTGGGCGACCTGCGTCACGAGGGCGGGGTCGCGATGAGCGACGTGCTCGGCGGTTTCCTGCGCGCCCTGGGCGTCCGCGAGGCGGGCATCCCCGCCGACCCGTCCGAGCGGGCGGCCCTGTTCCGTTCCAGGACAGCCGACCTGCGGCTTCTCATCCTGCTCGACGACGTCGAACACGCCGCCCAGGTGACGCCGGTGCTTCCGGCGTCCGCGAGCGGCGTCGTCGTGGTGACGAGCCACAGCAGGCTCGGCGAGCTGGTCGTCACCGGCGCGGTCCCGGTCCCGCTCGCCCCGCTCGACGAGGAGCAGGGGGTACGGCTGCTCGCGGGCGTGCTCGGCGAGGAGCGCGTCCACGCCGAACCGGAGGCCGCCGGGGAGCTGGCGCGGCTGTGCGGAGGGCTGCCGGTCGCGCTGCGGGTGGCCGCCGCCCGCCTGGCGCAGCGGCGCGGACGGCCGATCGCCAGACTGGTGACGGAGCTGACCGACGAGCGCCGCAGGCTGGAACGCCTGGCGGTAGGGGGGAAGACGATCGTGGAGGCGGTGTTCGAGACGGCCTGCCGGGCGCTGCCGTCGGGGGCGGGACGGCTCTACCGGCTGCTGGGCGCGGTCCCGGTCGCCGACCTCTCGGCCCAGGCCGTACAGGTCGTGGCGGGGGTGGGGGAGCGGGAGACGGAGGAGCTGCTGGAGCTGCTCCTCGAGGCCAACCTGCTTGAGGAGACCGCGCAGGAGCGTTACCGGTTCCACGACCTGGTCAGACTGCACGCGGCCCGGCTCGCCGAACGGGAGGAGGCCCCCGGGGAACGGGAGGCGGTGCTCGGCCGGATGGCCCGCTGGTACCGGGCGTGCGCCATGGCGGCCGACCGGGCGGTCACGAGGTCCCGGCTGCGTCTGGCTCCCGTCCCCGAGCCGGTCGAGCCCGAGGTGACGTTCTCCTCGGCGCGGGAGGCCCTGGACTGGCTGGACGGCGAGCGCGGCAACATGCTCGCCGTCCTCCGCCTCGCGGAGCGGGCCGGGTGGGACGACGTCGTCTGGCAGACGGTCGAGGCCCTGTGGGTGCTGCACCACAGCCGCAAGCACTACGCCGACTGGATCGAGGCGGGCAGGCTGGGCACCCTGGCCGCGGGCCGCCTCGGGAACCGGGCCGCGGAGGCGCGCATGCGCAACCAGACGGCCAGGGCGTTCGTCGAGCTCGGCGAGCTCGGGCCCGCGGACGAGGAGTTGCGTCTGGCCAGGTCCCTGGCCGTGGAGTCCGGCGACAGGCGGCTTGAGGCGGCGGTGCTCGAATCGCTCGGCCAGGTCGAGCTGGCCCGAGGGGCCTTCGAGGCCGCGATCGGGCACTTCACCGAGGCCCTGGCCGTCAACGAGGCGCTGGGCAGGGCCCGGGGCGCGGGGCTGCAGTCCTACCATCTGGGCCTGACCCACACCGCGGCGGGCCGTCCCCAGGAGGCGTTCGAGGCGTTCGAGCGGGCCAAGGGGCTGATCGGGGCCGAGGACGAGACCAGCCAGGCGAAGATCGACATTGAGCTGGGACTCGTCCACCGGACGCTCGGCAGGCCGGAGGAGATCGTGGAGAGGGTGACGGAGGCGGCGCACACCATGCGGGCCAGGGGCCTCCCCCTCAAGGAGGCCAGAGCCTGGGAGATCCTGGCCGGCCTCACCGCTGACATGGGAGACGAGCGGGGTTCGGAGGAGCACCTACGCCGGGCGATCGCCGTCTATCTCGACCTGGGGAAGACGGCGAAGGCCGACGAACTGGGCGGGCGCCTGCCCCCTCCGGCCCCGTCGGACTCCTGACTCACGTCCGGACGCGTAGGTCGGAGCCGAAGATGGGTAGCACGTCGAGCAGCCGGCCTGCCGAGGTCATGTTCCTGGCCACGGCCAGGACGCTGCGGCGGGTGCGGACGGTGCCCCAGGTGCCCGCTGGAGAATTCCCCGCCCACGGCCGGTCCTCGCCGCTCACGATCCTCCGACCGGGTAATCCAGGCGCTCGGGCCATCGGTGATTTTCAACGAGCACGTACCATACCGCCTGATCGTTCGGCGCAGGAAACGAGAAGAGTTCCCGCCGCCAAGTGGTTTCCCCTTTTCCGTGAACACGCTTCCCAGCGCCATATGAATGGCAGGGAAAAGAACCGCCGTTCCGGAGCGCCCCGATATGCGGCCGAGGAAGGGGGGAAGTACCGTCTGCGTGGGAGATCGGACGCCCATCACCTCGTCCGTACCGTTCAGGGGACCGAATGAACAAGCTGTCACTGACCGCACTGGCCTCCCAGCAGCTCGACCTCGCCCGTGCCGCGTCGAGCGGGCGCAGCGCGCACACCGTGTACGGCGGGCACGAGCACTCGCTCCGCCAGACGCTGATCGCGCTCGACGCCGGACAGCGGCTCGGCGAGCACGAGAACCCCGGTGAGGCCACCGTGCACGTCCTGCGGGGGCGGGTCCGGCTGAGCGCGGGCGACGACTCCTGGGACGGTTTGGCCGGTGACCTGCTGATCGTGCCCGACGCCCGGCACGACCTTGAGGCTGTCGAGGCAGCCGTCGTCCTGCTCACCGTCTCCCTCAACCGCCAGAGCTGGGACGCCTGAGAAAAAAGTTCGCCCGCCGTGTCGATCCGCCGTCACGCCGTTCGACCTGTGGGTGAGAGGGCCGAAGGACGGCCCCGACAGCGGAGGAGACCGGAGATGGCGAAGTACATGCTGATCATGAGGGGCACGGACGAGAGCCTCGCCGAGATGATGAACACGCCCTTCGAGGAGATGCTCGAAACGGTCGGGCGTTTCAACGACGAGTTGATCAAGGCGGGCGTGCTCGTCGCCGCGGAGGGGCTGGACGACCCGGCCCAGGGCGTTGTCGTCGACTTCAGCGGACAGACGCCGGTGGTCACCGACGGCCCGTACGGCGAGACGAAGGAGCTGTTCGGCGGCTTCTACCTGATCGACGTGGCCTCCAAGGAGGAGGCGGTCGAGTGGGCCAGGCGGATCCCCATGATGGCCGGCTCCAAGTGTGAGATCCGCCGGGTGCCCGGCATCGACGAGTTCCCCCAGGACAACGAGTGGGTCGCCAAGGAGCGGGCGTGGCGCGAGCGGACCGGCCAGCTCTGACCACAGGGACATGCACAGAAGATGAGCGCAAAAGATGAGCACGGAAACGGTCGGTGAGCCGGTACGGCGGGTCGTCGAGGCCGTCTGGCGGATCGAGTCGGCCAGGATCGTCGGCGCTCTGGCCCGCTACACCGGTGACTTCGCGCTGGCCGAGGACGTCGCGCAGGAGGCGGTCGCCGAGGCGCTCGTCACCTGGTCGCGCGATGGCACGCCGGACAACCCGGTGGGCTGGCTGCTGACGACCGCGCGGCGGCGCGCCATCGACGGCTTCCGCCGCGGGGCGGCGCTGGGCGAGCGCTACGCCATGCTCGCCGGGCAGCTCACCGAGGGGGAGGCCACCTCGGGCGCGCGGGTCCCGCCGGACCGGGACGACCTGCCGTGGGATCCAGAACGGATCGACGACGACGTCCTCGCGCTGATGTTCGTGGCCTGCCACCCGGTGCTCTCCCCGGAGGCACGGGTGGCCCTGACCCTGCGCGTGGTCGGCGGCCTGTCGAGCGAGGAGATCGCCAGGGCGTTCCTGGTTCCCGTGCCGACGGTCCAGGCGCGGATCACCCGGGCGAAGAAGACGATCGCCGCGGCGGCGGTGCCGTTCGAGCTGCCGCCGCCGGAGGATCGGCGCGAGCGGCTCGGCGGCGTCCTGGGCGTGCTCTACGTGATCTTCACGGAGGGCTCGACGGCGACGGCCGGTGACCACCTGCTGCGCACCGACCTCGCCTACGAGGCGATCCGCCTGGCCAGGACGCTGACCGCGTTGCTGCCGGCCGAGCCGGAGGCGCACGGGCTGCTCGCCCTGTTCGAACTCACCGCCGCGCGTTTTCCCGCGCGCACCGGTCCCGACGGGGAGGCGGTGCTCCTGGAGGACCAGGACCGGCGGTTGTGGGACCGCTCGGCGATCCGCCGGGGCCTGGCCGCCCTCACCCGCGCGGCGGGGGCCGGGCGAGGGCTCGGGCCGTACGGGCTCCAGGCGGCGATCGCCTCCTGCCACGCGTCGGCCCCCTCGGTCGCGGAGACCGACTGGAGACGGATCGTGATCCTCTACGAGGCGCTCGGCCGGGTGGCGCCCTCACCCGTCGTGGAGCTCAACCGCGCGGTCGCCGTCGCGATGGCGGACGGGCCGGGGCAGGCGCTGGACATCGTGGACGACCTGGCCGTCGCCGGTCGCCTGCCGGGTTCGCACCTGCTGCCCGGTGTGCGCGGCGAACTGCTGGCCAGGCTCGGCAGGGCCGCCGAGGCACGCGCCGAGTTCGAACTGGCCGCCCGCCTGTGCGGCAACGTCCGCGAACGGTCTGTACTGCTGAGCAAGGCGGCGGCGCTGCGGGGGTGACCAGGTCCGCCGGGGGCGCTCAGGCGGCCAGCCGGGTGCCGCGGCGCCAGACGGCGCGGATGTCCAGGGTGGCGGAGACGTCGGTCGTGGGGTCGCCGTCCACGAGGAGCAGGTCGGCGCGGGCGCCCACGGCGATCCTGCCCCGGTCGGTGAGGCCGAAGCGGCGTGCCGTGACGCTGGTCGCGGCACGCAGCGCCTCGACGGGCGTCAGCCCGGCCTGGACGAGGTAGCGCAGCTCACGGTGGAGGCTGGCGCCGTGGGCGACACCGCCGAGGAAGGGCAGCGGGAAGGCGGCGTCGGTCCCGGCGAGGATGTCCACGCCCGCGGCGCGCAGGGCGCCGACCGTGTCCAGGACGTCCTCCAGCCTGCCCTGGGGGTAGTGGCCGTAGCAGCCGCGCAGCGTGGTGAGCCAGGCCTCGTCGAGACGGGAGCCGACGCGCGGGTCCTCGGCGAGGTCGGCTCCGGTGATCCCCGTCATGGAGGCGTTGAGGACCACGCAGGGGACGACGAACGCGCCGGAGCGGGCGATGAGATCGATGATCTCGTCGTCGTGAGGCCGGTCCATGAACAGGTGGGCCAGGCCGTCGACACCCGCCTCGACGGCCATGCGCGTCGCCTCGACGGTGAGGACGTGGGCGAGGGTGAGCATCCCGTGCCGGTGGGCCTCGGCGACCCCGGCGTTCAGGGTCGCCTGGTCGAGCATGGGCAGGCCCGGGTGGCCCTCGACCGTGCCGTCGTCGACCATGAACTTGATGTAGTCGGAACCCGTCTCGACGAGCTTCGGCACGAAGTCCCTCGCCTCCTCGGGGGTGGTCGAGAACGGCTTCACCGGGGCCTGGCCGCCGGTCGGCCCGTCACCGCCGAAGCGTGTGCCCGGCGGGAACAGCTCGCTGGGGTGGCCGCCGGGCGGGGTGATGGCGAACCCCGCGGAGCGCACGTCGGCGAGGGCGTCGTCGTCGCGGAGGCGGGCCCTGTTGGGCTTGGTCCACAGCCCCTGCATCTCCAGTTCGGTCGTGACCCCGAACCTCAGCGCGAACGCCAGCGCCTGCTCGGAGGTGTGGGCGTGGGCGTCGATCAGGCCGGGCAGCAGCGTCCCGCCACTCGCGTCGACGACGTTCGCCCCGGCGGGCACGTCGCCTCCGACGGCGGTGACGACCCCGCCGCCGATCACGACGGTGGTCTCCCGCAGGACGTGTTCGCCGTCGAAGACGCGGGCGTTGGTCACGGCGGTCATGGACACTGTTGCCTCCCTGGGCGGTGCGGGCGGCCTGGTGCCGCCCATGCCCAAGAAAATACATGACCAATAGCATGCATGTGCGTGTTGTAACGCATATGTATGTTTGTTCGTCAGGACGGTTAGGATGTCTCCATGACCAGCGGTGACGACATGACCCCGGAGGAGGAGGCCCTCCTCGACGGCATCGGGCCCATCTTCGCCCGGCTGCGGCGGCGCGTGCCCGCCTCACGCAGGGACGCCTCCCGCAACATGGTGCTCAACATCGTCGCCGACAGCCGCGACGAGATGACCGTCGGCGGCGTCGCCGAGGAGCTCGGGGTCGACCAGTCGGTCGCCAGCCGCATGGTCTCCGACTGCATCTCCTCCGGATACCTGCTGCGCGCCGCCTCGCAGGAGGACGGCAGACGGACCGTGCTCCAACTCACCCAGGAGGGCGCCGACCTGCGCGAGTGCTTCGTCAAGGGGCAGCGCGAGGCGTTCGAGCAGATCACCGAGGGCTGGCCGAGGAGGGAACGGCTCCAGTTCGCCAGACTGCTGCTCAGATACGTCGACGACGCGGCCGGCCTGCGCGGGCGGGAGCGCGCCTAGGTCCTGTTTCGAAGTCCGGTGTGTCGGGATCGCTAAGTAAGTGAGGTCTCCGGTAGATGGGTTGATCGACCAAGAACAACCAGTACCGGAGACCTCGTGGCCACTCTAGTGGTGTCGCGGCGGTTCGATCTGAGCGATGAGCAATGGGCGCGGCTGGAACCACTGCTGCCTGCGCCCGTCCGATCGGGTCGGCCGTCTGTGTGGACGAAGCGGCAGCTCATCGATGGGATCCGGTGGCGGGTCCGGGTCGGGGCGCCCTGGCGCGACGTCCCGGAGCACTACGGCACCTGGCAGGCGGTGTACTCGCTGTTTCGCCGGTGGCAGCGGGCCGGGATCTGGGCGAGGATCATCACCAAACTGCAGGCCCGGGCGGATTCCGCAGGCCGCATCATGTGGGAGATCAGCGTGGACTCCACGACCGCCCGCGCTCACCGGCACGCCGCCGGAGCGCGATCCGCCCCGCAGAAAGAGCCGGCGGGCGGCGTCGTCCCCGAACCGGCCGATCACGCTCTGGGACGTTCCCGGGGCGGGTTCACCACCAAGGTTCACCTGGCCTGCGAGCAGGGCCAAAAGGTGATGTCGCTGCTGGTGACGGCCGGGCAGCGTGGTGACTCGCCGCAGTTTCGCAACGTGCTGGAGAAGATCAACGTTCCAAGGATCGGGTCCGGCCGTCCCCGCACCCGGCCTGACCGGGTGCGGGCCGACAAGGCCTACAGCTCCCGCGCTAACCGCGCCTACCTGCGCAGACGCGGCATCCCCGCAACGATCCCCGAACCTGCCGACCAGATCCGCCACCGCAAGAGGCGCGGCTGCGCCGGTGGCCGCCCGCCGTTGTTCAGCCGCGAGGACTACCGCGCTCGTCACGCCGTCGAATGCGGCATCAACCGGCTCAAACGCCATCGCGGCGCCGCCACCCGCTACGACAAACTCGCCGCCCGTTACGAGGCCAGCCTTCACATCGCCATCATCAACGACTGGCTGCTGACCTCACTTTGAGACAACTCCTAGCCGTGCCCCCGCGTCAGGAGGCGGGGTAGTCGGCGCTGAGGGTGAGGTCGCGCCAGGTGTCGAAGGTGGTCCTGAGGGTGCCGAGGCGGGCGGAGGCCACGTCGTAGGCGGCCCTGCCCAGCAGCAGGCGCAGCGGCGGCCGCTCCGACCCGACGGCGGTGATGATCGCCTCGCTCGCGCGGACCGGGTCGCCGGGCTGCCTGCCGTACGTGGCGAGGGTCGAGGCCCGTCGCGCGCCCGCCGTCTCCGCGTAGTCGTCGATGCTCACCTCGGCCAGCGCCGCGACCTCCTCCCGGCGCAGGCCCGCGACCCGGCGGCGAGGGCCGTACGGTATGCCCGCGTCCTCGGGGCTCAGGCGTTCGCGGCGGGTGCGCAGGAACCGGCCGAGCGGGTTGTCCCGGGCCGTGACCGCGCCCGTGGTCTCAGGGTCCATGTCTTCGAGGCTAGGCCCGGCGCCGGGGAGGCAGAAGACCTGAAGGGGGCCGCGGCACTCCCACCCTGACGGCTGTCAGGCCACCCAGTTCCGTACGGCGGGGGCGTACCCGGCGGGCTTGTCCCCGACCTTGACCCCCGGGCTGACCAGGTCGCCCTGGTACTCCGGGGTGAACATGCCGTAGACCAGCGGAGGCGTCACGGCGCTCGCCTCGTCGAGGACGGCGCGCAGCTCCTGCGGGATCTCGAAGCCGAGGGCGGCCATGGTGCCGTCGAGTTGCCGCACGTCGCTCGCCCCGACGATCGCCGAGGCGATCCCGGGCTGGGTGGCGACCCAGTTGACGGCGACCTGGGCCGTCGTCACCCCGAGCTCGGCGGCGACCTTCTCGGCCGCCGTCAGGATCCGCCACTCCCGGTCCGTCCACGACCGCCAGGCGGAGCCCGACCGGTCGAGCCTGCCCGGCCCGGCCAGACCCTGCCCGTCGCGCCGGTACTTGCCGGTCAGGAAGCCGCCGCCGAGGGGGCTCCACGCCGTGATGCCGACTCCCAGGTCGCGTCCCATCGGGACGTGTTCGAACTCGATCGCCCGGTCGATGAGGGAGTAGGGCAGCTGCACGCAGAGCACCGGGGGGAAGGCACCGGTATCGGCGAGGGTCTGGGCCCGCGCCGCGTACCAGGCGGGCACGTCGGACAGGCCCGCGTAACGGATCTTCCCAGCCCTGGTGAGGTCGTCGAAGGTCCGCATGACCTCCTCGACGGGGGTGATCCGGTCCCAGGTGTGCAGCAGGAACAGGTCGATGTGGTCGGTGCGCAGGCGGCGCAACGACGCCTCGACCGCCCTGATCATGTGCTTGCGGCCGTTGCCGCCCGCGTTCGGGTCTCCGGGTTCGACACTGTTGGTGAACTTGGTGGTGAGCACCACCCTGTCGCGCACCCCGGCCTCGGCGATGAGATCGCCGAGGATGGTCTCGCTCTCTCCGGCGGTGTAGAAGTCGGCCGTGTCGATGAGGTTCCCGCCCGCCTCCAGGTAGCGGCGGAAGACGGGGCGGATCTCGTCCCGGGCCTTGCCGTACGCGGCGTGGAAGCCGCCGGTGCCGAAGTTCATCGTGCCGAGCGCGAGCCTGCTGACCCGCAGTCCGGAACGTCCGAGCAGGTAGTACTGGTCGAGAGACATGGGGGTCCTCCCCGTTCTGAGATGGGCGGGTGGTTTCCCGACCCACCTTGCGTGGCATAAAATGGACTGTCAAGTCCAAAATCTGCGCGATAATATGGACTGAAAAGTCCAATCTGGAGGTGGTCATGCCCACGCTGACCCGCAAGGGGGCCGCGACCCGGCAGCGCATCCTGGACGGCGCCGCCGCGCACATCCGCGAGTTCGGCGTGGCCGCGACGACCCTCGACGACGTGCTGTCCAGGACCGCCACCAGCAAGAGCCAGCTGTTCCACTACTTCCCCGGCGGCAGGGAGGAGCTGCTGCTGGCCGTGGCACGCCTGGAGGCCGACCGGGTGCTTGAGGACCAGCGGCCCCAGCTCGGCGACCTCACCTCCTGGCCCGCCTGGCGGTCGTGGCGCGACACCGTCGTCGAGCGTTACCGCAGGCAGGGTGGCCTGTGCCCGCTCAACGCCGTCACCTCGCACCTGGGCGAGGGCACCCCCGGCGCCCGCGCCGTGGTCACCGGGCTGATGGGCCGCTGGCAGGCCGAGCTCGCCGCCGGCGTACGGCACATGCAGGGCACCGGCGAGATCGACCCCGCCGTCGACCCCGACCGCGCCGCGGCGGCCCTGCTCGCGTGCGTCCAGGGCGGCGTGCTGATCCAGATGTCCACCGGCGAGACCACCCACCTGGAGGCCGCCCTCGACATGGGCATCGCCAGCCTGCGCGCGGGCGCCTTCCCCGCGAACTGACGGGCATCCCCCGAACAGGGGATGCCCGCGAACCCCGTCCCGGCGGGATGTGGCCACCCGCGGCCGAACCTACGTTGAGGGAAACGCACCCCCCTCACCAAGGAGTAACCGTGGGTTCGCACAACAGCGTCACCGAGCTCAACGAGTTGTTCGTCGAGGCCATGAACGCCGGGGACCTCGACCTGGCCGTGTCCTGCTGGGACGAGGACACCGTCTTCCAGACCGCGCCGGGGACGGAGCCCGTCCGGGGACTGCCCGCCCTGCGGGAGGCGCTCCAGCGGTTCATCGACACCAAGCCCCACCTGACGATCGAGGAACTGCACCGGGTCGAGGCGGGGGACGTCGCCCTGGTCGCGCTCAGATGGCACCTGACCGGGACCGGCCCCGACGGGGAGCCGATCGAGATGGGCGCCGTGGACAGCAACGTCTTCTGTCGCCAGACCGACGGCACCTGGCGCATCCGCATCGACAACCCCTTCCACTCCCAGCACATCGGCTTCTGACATGACCACGACCGAAGCCACCACGGGGGGACGGCTCGTGCTGGCCGCCCCGCGGCCCCTGCTGATCGGCGGCGAGGAGGTCCGGGCCACCCGGACCTTCCCCGCCGTCGACCCCAGCACCGGCCGCGTCTGGGCGCAGGTCGCCGAGGGTACGGCGGGCGACGTGGACCGCGCGGTCGCCGCGGCCAGGAGCGCCTTCGACACCTGGCGGCGGACCTCGCTCGACACCCGGCAGGCCCTGCTGTGGGCCGTCGCCGAGCGGCTGACCCAGGACGCGGCACGCTGGCCCGCCCTGCTCGCGACCGAGAACGGCAGAGCCATCCGCGAGGGCGGCCTGATCGACGTGCCGACGGCCGCGGAGATCTTCCGGTTCTTCTCCGGCGTCGTCCGCGACCTGCACGGGCGGACCGTGCTCTGCGGCCCCGGCGCCCACGTCTCCACCACGCCGCGCCCGCTCGGCGTCGTCGCCGCGATCGTCCCGTGGAACTCGCCGCTGATCTCGGTGGCGCACAAGCTGGCGCCCGCCCTGGCCGCGGGCAACACCGTCGTGGTGAAGCCGTCGGAGCTGGCCTCGGTCAGCACGGTGGAGTTCGTCCGGCTCGTGCAGGACCTGTTCCCGCCCGGCGTCGTCAACGTCGTCACCGGGTTCGGCCCCGAGGCAGGGCACGCGCTCGTCTCACACCCCGACGTCGCCAAGGTCAGCTTCACCGGCGGCACCGAGACCGGGCGCCGCATCCTCGGGGGCGTCTCTGAGCGGCTGGTCCCGGCGCTGATGGAACTGGGCGGCAAGGGGGCCATGGTGGTCTGCCCGGACGCCGACCTCGACACCGTCACCGAGGACGTGCTCACCGGCATCTTCGCCGCCAACGGCGAGGTGTGCTTCGCCTCCTCACGGCTCATGGTGCACCGGGACCGCTACGACGAACTCCTCGAAAGGGTCGTCGCCCGCGCCGAGTCGATCGTCGTCGGCGACGCCCTCGACCCGGCCACCCAGCTCGGCCCGCTGGTGACGGCCAGGCACCGCGACCTGGTCGCCGCCAGGGTGCGGGCCGCGCTCTCCGAGGGAGCGGGGCTCAGGGCGGGCGGGCACGTCCCGGAGATGCCCGGCGAGCTGGCCGGGGGCAGCTACTACCGGCCGACCGTCCTGGCCTCCCCGGACGGCACGACCAGCGCCTCGTGCGAGGAGTTCTTCGGCCCCGTGCTCACCGTGGAGTCCTGGACCTCGGAGGAGGAGGTCGTCGAACGGGCCAACCGGGTCGCCTTCGGGCTGGCCAACGGGGTGTGGAGCACCGACCTCGCCCAGGCCTACCGGCTGGCGGACCGCCTCGACTCCGGGATGGTCTGGATCAACACCTGGTTCGCGACACCGCTCGGCCAGCCGCAGGGCGGCGTCAAGGCCAGCGGCTTCGGCAGGGAGGGGGCCACCTCGACCCTCCTGGAGTACACCTCGACCAAGGTCGTCCACGCCAGCCTCGACACCGCCCGTCCACCGATGTGGACCTGAGACCCTTCAGAACAGATCGACCAGGAAGACAGGCACCACCATGCGCTTCGACCTCGACGAACACAGCGCGCAACTGGCCGAGCTCGGCGCGAGACTCGCCGCCGGGTTCGCCCCCCACGCCAGGGAGCACGACCGCGACCGCAGCACCGCGACGGAGAACCTCGCCAAACTGCGCGAGGCGGGCCTGTACGGCGTCGCGCTCCCGCGCGACCTCGGCGGCCTCGGGGCCAGGACGACCCAGTGGCTGGCCACCGTCGAGGCGCTCGCCAAGGGCGACGCCTCGACCGCGCTCGGCTTCAACATGCACTACGTGGCCACCCGCATCATCGCCACGCTCGACGCCGTACCGGCCGACGCCAAGAAGCGGGTGGCCGACCTGGTGGTCCGGGACGGCGCGCTGATCTGCGCGCCGCTGTCCGAGCCGTCCGCGTCGAGCCTGCTGCCCGCCACCTACATGCCCACCCTCTCCGCGCGCCGGGTGCCCGGCGGCCTGGAGGTCAGCGGCACGAAGATGTTCGCTTCCTTGTGGGAGGCCAGCGACTACGCCTTCATGTTCGCCCACCCGGAGTGGGCGGACGACCCGACCCACGTGGTCGGCTTCCTGATGCCGACCCGCCAGGACGGCGCGATCACGGTCACCGACGACTGGGACACGCTGGGAATGCGCTCGACCCGCAGCAACCAGGTCCGCATCGAGGGGGCGTTCGTGCCGGACGACCTCGTCCTGTGCGAGTTCGACGACTTCCTCGGCAACTGGATCGTGGCCCAGGCCCACATCGCGTGGGGCGGCTACACCGGCGTCTACCTCGGTGTCGCCGAGGCGATGGCGGAGTGGCTGCAGAACGCCCTCGGGACGCGCACGGCCAAGGGCCACGCCCAGCCGATGGGCTACCACCCGACGATCAGCACCGCGATGGGGCACATCGCTGCCCAGATCGAGGCGGCCAGGCTGATGATGTACCACGCGGCCTGGGAGGCCGACGAGAACAGCGGGCCGAGCCTGAACACCTGCGCCGCGTTCCTGCGGGCGAAGCTGATGGTCGGCACGGCGATTCACACGATCTCCACGCTCGGCACGACGGCGGGCGGCCTCAACTCGCTGATGCGGGCCAAGGGCTACGAGCTGATGCTGCGGGACGCCATGACCGGCCCGATCATGCCGCCCAACGCGCTGGCGTGCGCCGAGATGGCCGGGCTGATCTCGATGGGGCTCGACCCGGGCCAGGCACCGGCCCTGCGCACGGCGTCATGAACGGGACCACCTCGTGCGAGCCGTCGACCGAGCCGACTCCCGAGGCCTTCAGATCGGCGTGCGCCCAGTTCCCCACCGGGGTCGTGGTCGTCACGACGACCCTGGACGGCACGCCGTACGGCAGCACCGTCAACGCCTTCACCTCCCTCACCCTGCACCCGCCCCAGGTGCTGGTCTGCCTGGCGGCGACCTCCCGCACCTGGTCGGCGATCGAACGCTCCGGGGTGTTCGCGGTGAACGTGCTCTCCTCGGGGCAGGCGGCCACGGCCCGGCTGTTCGCCTCGAAGGACTCCGACAAGTTCGAGCACGTGGACCACGTCCCCGGCGTGGTCGGCGCGCCGCTGCTCGCCGGGACCACGGCGAGCTTCGAGTGCCGCCTGGCGGGGACACTGCGCAACAACTCACACTGGATGCTCATCGGGCGGGTGGTCTCACTGGCCGCCGAACCCGAGCGTGAGCCGTTGCTCTTCCTCCACGGCCGTCTGGCCGGATGACGGCCCCGGCGGACCCGGCCGGACAGCGACCCGCCGGACCCGGCCGGACGACGGCCCGCCGGGCGCGGGTCCGCTGAGCGGACCCGACGCTTGGCGGCCACGGCCGTCCTCCTGGAAGGTGGGAGGAAGCCGGTCCGGGCGGGACGCCTCGGCGGGCCGCCCGGCCGAGCGTGTCGAGAGTGGAGCACGTCGTGACTCCTCCGTTCCCTGAAGGAAGCGGCTTCTCGCTAAGCCGCTTCCGCGGCCTGGCGAAGGGCAAGCCCTGCCCTCAAGATGTTGACCGCCGCGTTCACATCGGCGTGCGCGGCATGCCCGCACTCCCGGCATCGGAACCCGGCTTGGGCGAGGCGGTTCTCCGCAGCGCGGTGCCCGCAGGCGGCGCAGGTGCGGGAGGTGTGGGCGGGGTTCACCGCGATCAGCTCTCGACCGGCGCTCTCAGCCTTGTACGACAGAATCGTCAGGAACACCCCCCACCCCGCATCCAGAATGCTCCGGTTCAACCCGGACTTGGCCGCGACGTTCCGGCCGGGCCTCTCAACTGTGCCCGCGGCCGAGCGGGTCATGTTCGCGATCCGCAGGTCCTCGTGCACGATCACGTCGTAAGTGCGGACCAGGGCGAGCGCGGCCTTGTGCCCGTGGTCGAGGCGCTGACGGCGGACCTTGCCGTGCAGGGCGGCGACACGGGCGACCGCCTTACGGCGCCGCCGCGAGCCGCGCTTCTTACGAGCCAGGGCTCGCTGCGCCTGCGCGAGACGATCGGCGGTCGCGGCCAGGTGGCGCGGGTTGGCGACGTGCTCGCCGCCGGAGGCGGTCACCAGCGAGGCGACGCCCAGGTCGATACCGACCGCCGTACCCGTGGCGGGAAGTGGTTCGGCGGGCACGTCGTCGCACGACAGCACCACATACCAGCGGTCGCCCTCCCGTTTGACGCCGATCGTCTTCACGCGGCCCTTGACCGGCCGGTGCCGGTGCGCCCGGACATGCCCGACACCCTGAAGGCGGACATAGGTGGCGCTGGGGTGTTCGGGCTGGGAGCCCCACCGGCAGCCGTCACCGTCCCTGGGCCACTCCACCGTGTCGAACCGGCCCCGACCCTTGAAACGCGGGAACCCGGGCGTGCGGCCTGCTTTGACGCGGTCGAAGAACGCGGCGAACGCCCTGTCGAGCCGTCGAAGGGTGGCCTGCTGGGAGGAGAAGGACCAGCGCCCCTGCCCGTCCGGGTCGTCGGCGCGGACGTGCTTCAGTTCGGCCGACTGCTCGCCGTAGCGGATGCTCACGCCCGCCTTGGCATAGGCGGTGCGGCGATGCTCCAGAGCGGCGTTGTACAGCGTGCGGTGGTCGTCCAGGCACGCCGCCAGCGCGATCTCCTGGTGACGGGTGGGACGCAACAGGAATTTGAACGATCTGCGCACACCCCACCCCCCTCACGTTCGGCAACGACACCGTCACGGTATCGGCCGGCACCGACAAAACCAGGAAGGACACCCGCGATGCGCGGACCAGGCGGGTCACCGCACGCTCGGGCCTTGGCGGCCCTCCCGCTCCCGATTCCCCCGTCACCTAAAGGCGACAGTCCCCTCGGGAGAATCTGATGGGCGGTCCCGCCGCCGATCCGGTCCGATCGCTGCCGCCCGCGCTCGTCGCCGAGCTGGTCGCCTCGCCCTCCCTCGACCGGCTGCTCGACCGCTTCCTCGACTTCCTCGAGGAGGCGCCGGGCAGGTTCGGCTCCTTCGCCGCGGGCGTCTACGTGCACGACAACGTGACCGGGCGCCCCGCCGCAGCCAGGGTGCGGGGACTGGGTGACTACTACGTGCGCAGCTACGAGCGTCACGGCCGCGACCGGGACCCCGTGGTCCAGCGAGCTCTGCGCGAACGCCGGGTGTGCGACAGCGACTCGCTGATGCCGAGGGAGGAGTGGCTGAAGCTGCCCATCGTGCACGACGTGTTCGCCCCGCACGCCATGGCGCGGGTGCTGTGCGCACCGTTCGTCGTCGGCGCCGAGGTGGCGGGCACGCTGAACCTGGCCCGGCGGGACGGGCAGCCCGAGTTCACCGAGGCCGACCGCGACGCCGCCCACGTGGCGGCCATGGTGCTGGGCATCGCGGTGTCCGCGGTGCGGGAGCGGTCCTCGATCGAACGTGAACGCCGCCAGCTGGCCGAGGCGCTCGACCGGTGCGGCACTCCGGTCGTGCTGACCGACCTGGCGCTGGCGCGGCGCCATCTCAACGCGCCCGCTCTGTCCCTGTTCGCCAGGCTCGGCGCCGCCCGCCCGGAGGTGGAACGGCTGCTCGACTGCGACGGGGACAGGACGGTCGTCTCCTGGAGCGCGGACGGCGCCCTGGAGGCCGGGCCGCACCTCACCGTCACCTCGCAGCGGCTGCCCGGCCAGCCGGACGTGATCGTCTCGGTCATCACCGTACGGGACGGTACGGCGCGCCTGGTCGCCCCGTACCGGCTGGCGTCCCTCACCCCGCGTGAGGCCGAGATCGCCACCCGCGCCCTCACCGGCCGCAGGGACGGTGAGATCGCGGCCGAGCTGTTCATCAGTCCGCACACGGTCAAGCACCACCTCAAGTCGATCTACGCCAAGCTCGGCGTGCACACGCGCGCGGAACTGCTCGACCGCCTGCTGCGCTGAGCCCGCCGTACGGCCCGGCGTCCGTCAGCCCTCGGGGAGGTCCTCGTAGCGGGTGGCGATCGCGGTGGCGCGCTCGCGCAGCCAGGCGCGCAACCACCGCGGGGCCAGGGCCTCGGCGTCCAGGGCGAGCTGCCACAGCGCCCACTTGGCGTGTCTCGCGTCCTGGAAGGTCACCTCCATCCGCAGCAGGCCGTCCGGGTCGACCTCCTCGGCGAGGACGGCCAGCGCGGTGCCCACCAGCTCCTCCCGCCTGGCCGGGGCCAGCCGTACCAGCACGGCGACCTGGTCGCCGCCGGCGCGGAACCGCGTGCCGCGCTCCTGCCAGGCCCGGTCCAGGTCGACCCGGTCCGGTCGCCGCGCGGGCTCGGCGAGCCTCTTGGCGGCCAGGACTCGGGACAGCCGGTAGGTGCGGTCGGCACCGGACCGCGTGGCCAGCAGATAGCCCTGGTCGCGTACGGTGACCAGGCCGATCGGGTCGACCGTGCGCCACCTCGGGGCCTGGTCGACGGCCGCGTAGTGGATGCGCAGCCTGTGCCCGGCGAGCACCGCGCGCCGGATCTCGGCGACCACGGCGTCCGGCACCTCCTCGGCGACCGACCGGCGAGAGAGGAGGTCGGTCTCCGGGTCGATGAGCAGCCGCTCGGCCGCCTCGGCCGCGATGTCCTGATGGCTTTCCGGCAGCGCGTCGATCACCTTGAGCATCGCCGAGGCGAGTGCCGAGCCGAGGCCGAACGCCTGCGCGCCGCGCCGGGACCCGGCGATCAGCAGGGCGAGGGCCTCGTCGTGGTTCAGCCCGGTCAGCTCGGTCCGGAAACCGGGCAGCAACGAGAACCCGCCGTGCCTTCCGCGTTCGGCGTAGACCGGGACACCGGCCGCCGACAGCGCCTCGATGTCGCGCAGCACGGTGCGGGTGGACACCTCAAGCTCGCGGGCCAGCGCGACCGCGGACAGCCGGCCGTGCCGCCGCAACAGCAGCACCAGCGAGACCAGCCGATCGGCACGCACGCAAAAACACTACTGGAATACACGACACAAGATGTCGTGATTTGCCGGGAGGCTTGATGACATGGCCCTCGGGCCGATGAATGTAATCGAATGGAGCTGACATGGCAGTGGAACGAACGGCGGTCAACCCGTGGGCGTGGTCGACGGAGCTGGGATACGACCAGGGGAAACTCGTCTCCGGGCAGACCCGGACCCTGTACTGCGCCGGGCAGACCGCGATGGGCGGCGACGGCAGGCCCCGGCACGCCGGTGACATGGCGGAGCAACTGGCGCTGAGCCTGGACAACCTGGAGGCCGTGCTCGGCGAGGCGGGCATGTCCCTCGCCGACCTCGTCCGGCTCAACGTCTACACCACCGACGTGGACCGGCTCTTCGAGCACTACGGCGTGCTGGCGTCGCGGCTGGGTGCCGTGGGGGTGGCGCCGTCGACCACGATGCTCGGGGTGACACGGCTGGCGATCCCCGACCTGATGGTCGAACTTGAGGGAACCGCCGTCGCCTGAGGCGGCGCGGGTGAGCCGTCCCGGCGGTCGGACGGGCGGACGGTCTCCGCGTCCGCCCCTCCTCCGGCCGCGTCCGTGGCGGTCGTTCGTCAATGCGTCGGCTGATCACCTTCCCCCATGATCGTGAGGGCGAAAGAGGTCGTCTTGGTGGAGCCGCCGGAGGTGGCGGCGAAGGTGATGACGTGGTTGCCCAGGGGGGCGCTAACCGAGACGTTGATGGTCGCCGTGATGGTCTGACCGTTCTGGGCGATGCCGACGGTCGTCCCCGCGGGATTGCCGGTGGCGGACAGGGTCACCGGCTGGGCCGTGTCAGGCGACAGCTTGATCTGGACGGTGGTCGACCCGCCGGGGCTGACCGTGGCCGAGGGCGGGTCGACCGTGATCCCACTGAGATGGGGGGCGGGGGACGGCGGGGGAGTGGGCGTCGAGCAGGTCGGCTCGCCGGACTGGGTGGGGACGCCGACGGCGGTCCACGCGGCCTTGGTCGCGTTCATCTCGGGGCAGCCGTAGAGGTTCTTCGCGGCCAGCATGGTGGCCACGCGTGCCCTGCCGTACGACCAGCCGAGGGATTTGCGCTGGATCCCCTGATAGAAGATCCGGGCGGCCTTCCGGACGCCGACGCCGGCCAGCGTGGACGGGCCCGCGCAGACCGGGCTGGCGGGTTTGCCCGGCGGGTTGGTGCCCTCGGCGAGCAGGTAGAACCAGTGGTCCTGCGGTCCGCCGTCGGCGGGTGGGATCATGGAGAGGGGGTAGCAGCTCCGGTTACCCGTCAGTGAGGGGTTGTACATGTTCCTGAGCGCCCCACCGCCCACGATGTTCACCTCCTCGCCGATCAGGTAGTCCGGTTCGTCCAGGGCAGGGGGGTGGTTGGCGTAGTGCTCGGTCAGGGTGCCGAAGATGTCGGCGGCCGACAGCCGGAGGGACTGCGCCTCCGGGCCGTTACCGTCGTCGTAACCGGTCTTGGCGTAGACGGCGAGGCCGTAGTGGTAGCCGACCAGGTCGAGCGAGGTGAGCTGGTCGGTGCGGGCGCTGTTGTGGCCGAAGACGGCGCGGTTGTCGTCCCAGTAGGCGTTGACGTCGTTGAGGCCGACGGATGCCGGGTAGGAGTGGCCGGCTCCGTCGACGCCGTTGCGTCCCAGCCAGTCACGCAGCATGTCCCAGTGCTTCTGCGCGGCGAACATGACGTCGACGCAGGCGGTCTCCAGGCTGGTACCGGTTCCGTCGCCCCAGGTGTCGGTCGTCTTGGTGAGGACGGGGCCGTTGAGACGGCCGCAGCTCAGACCGGGGCGGGTGGGGTCGTTCAGGGAGTACAGGCCCCCGGAGTACGTGGTCTGGACGGCCACCGGGTTGCCGTTGAAGTGACTGTTGCCCGAGCCCAGGAACGCCTGACCGGCGGTTCCCGCACCACTGTGCGCCGTGCCCGTGGCCTCCGCGCCGTTCACCGGCGCCGTCGTGCCCATGGCGACGACCGTCATGAGAGCGAACGCTCCCAGTGTGGGTTTGAGGTTCATACGCGATGACTCCTTGTCCGCAGGCGCAAGGAGCCGTGGCCGGCCAGGGCTGCCCCAACGGTGACATCGACACGAGGGGCGGAGAACCCTACAAATACTTATATTTCGGGCGTATGGCGTGCATAGCGCTCCCTGCGGGCGTACGGGCCACGGGCCGGAAAACACGTTCCGGTCCCGAAGCGTCCTCGTGACCTCGGCCGTGAATCGACGGAGCGGGGCCTGACCTGCGCGCACAGGAAACCGGCCCGGCCTGGACCATCCGACCTTCCGCGAGGAGGTCCGCTGGACGCTCCTTCGGTCTCCGGCGGGCACGTGGGCTCCGCGTGATCGTTCAGACGACGCGCACGGCCGGTTGCCCACCTGAGACTGGGGGCGATAGTTGGCCTTGTCGATCTGCCGGCGCAGTTCGCGAGTGTGACTCCCCGGCTATAGACGACGGTCCCCAGATCTTGTTGGCGGCTGGACGTCGACCGCCCTGGCGAACAAGACACGAGAAAGCGTCACAGGCGAAGATCTCCTCATGGATCACGTCATCGACCTCGATCAGGCTGCCGCCGAGATCACCGCACGCCTGCTCGCCTGGACTGCGCGCGGGCTCAGCCCTGGACCGATCACCTGGCGAGATGAGACTGCACCCTGGCCTCAGCCGTTGGAGACCGACCGCGCTCTGGTCGTCGACCCGGACTCGGTCGGCGTGCGCGTCCGTGGTGCCGACGAATGGGCCGAGGTGCAGATCGTTCTATATCGCGGCGGCTGGGCAGACCTCGATGCGATGGCCAACGAAGAGGTCGTCGCCGAATGCCCGCAGATCACCACCCCCGAGAAGTTCGGTGCCCTCCTCGACTCTGCCACCACGCGTTTCCTCGACACCGACTGGCCAACGGCCACCTGAAGGAAAGCTCATTTTTGGAGCCGTCAAGAAGACCTGGGAACCCCCGCCAACGATGTCTGGAAATCCGGGAGAACCCGCTGCTCGGTCTTCTCTCAGCCGCCATCTATAGCTGGGGGTCGCAACGAGAGCAATCTCCACCGCCGTGACCACTGCGGCCCCAGCATCAAATGTTCACGGAACTGCTCACCGACCTCGAACTGCGGAAACAATTTTTCCAACCCGCAGCGATCCGACCGCACCACGCTACTGCGTGAGTCGGTGACGCACTCCCAGCAGCTGATCTTGAATCGAGATCTCAGATCAGAACTGCCGGGGCCAACTATCGCCCCCAGTCTCACCCTGTTCACCTCACGCCCACGGTCCGGAGAATGTCGGTTCCGTTCGACAGGATGTCCTCATGAGCGACACGCCTCCTCTCACCGTCCCCGCTGACCAGGCCGCCTACGTCGAAGCGGTTCAGCTGGCGGTCGACGCCGCCGCCGCCTACTACGGCGACGGCACCTCCTCGCTCGACGACGACGCCTACGACCGGCTGGTCCGCGGCATCGAGGCCTACGAGGCCGAGCACCCGGGCGACGTGTCGCCGGATTCGCCCACGGGAAAGGTCGCCGGAGGCGCCGTCGTCGGCGACGTTCCGCACAGCACCCCGATGCTGAGCCTGGACAACGTGTTCTCCGCCGACGGCCTGACCAAGTGGGCCGCCGGGCTGGAGCGCCGCCTCGGCCGTCCGGTCACCGTCTGGAGCGTGGAGCCCAAGCTCGACGGCCTGGCGATCTCGGCCCGTTACCGCAACGGCCGCCTGGTCCAGCTCATCACGCGCGGCGACGGTACGGCGGGCGAGGACGTCAGTCACGCGATCGGGACGGTCGTCGGCCTGCCGGGCACGCTCACCGAGCCGGTCACGGTCGAGATCCGCGGCGAGGTGATGATGACCGCCGCCCAGTTCGAGGCGGCGTGCGCCAAACGTCAGGCCCACGACGGCACCACGTTCGCCAACCCGCGCAGCGCGGCCGCCGGCACGCTGCGGGCGCAGGACCGGCCATATGTGTGCGAGCTGACCTTCTTCGGCTACGGCGCGCTGCCGCTGCCGCCCGGTGACGGCTCCGAGCTGGCCGTACGGCTGCGCGAGCTGCCGCACAGCCAGATCATGGGCCTGGTCGCCGCGTGGGGCGTGCAGACCACCGCCGCCACGCCGGTCGCCGGCGTCACGGTCACCGGTGTCGAGGAGATCCAGGCCCGCGTCGAGCAGATCGCCGCTCAGCGAGCGGATCTGGCCTTCGGCATCGACGGCATCGTGATCAAGTGCGACCTCGCGGAAGACCAGGCGCAGGCCGGGTTCAGCTCGCGCGCTCCCCGGTGGGCGGTCGCCTACAAGCTGCCCGCCGTCGAGAAGATCACCAAGCTGGTCGCGGTCGAGTGGAACACCGGCCGCACGGGCATCATCGCCCCGCGCGCGGTGCTGGAGCCGGTCGAACTCGACGGGTCGATCGTCACCTACGCCACGCTGCACAACCCCAGCGACATCACCCGGCGTGGTCTCATGCTGGGCGACTCGGTGACCGTCTACAAGGCCGGAGACGTCATCCCGCGGGTGGAGGCGCCGGTGGTGCACCTGCGCACCGGCGACGAGCAGCCGATCGCCTTCCCCGAGACGTGCCCGAACTGCGGAGACGCCATCGACACCGGTCAGGAACGGTGGCGATGCGTGCGGGGCCGGACCTGCCGGGCGCTGGCCTCCATCGTCTACGCGGTCGGCCGCGACTGCCTCGACGTCGAGACCCTGGCCGAGTCCCGCATCGTCCAGCTGCTGGACGCCGGATTCATCGCCGACTTCGCCGACCTGTTCCTCCTGACCCGCGACCAGGTTCTCACCCTGGAGCGGATGGGGGACACCAGCACCGACAAGCTGCTGGCCGCCATCGAGACCGCCAAAACCCGGCCGCTCAGCAGGGTGTTCTGCGCGCTGGGTGTTCGCGGCACGGGCCGGTCGATGAGCCGCAGGATCGCCCGGCACTTCGCCACCATGGAGGCCGTTCTCGCCGCGTCCGCCGAGGACCTGCAGGTGGTGGAGGGCATCGGCCCGGAGAAGGCCCCGGTCGTGGTCGCCGAGCTGGCCGAGTTGCGTCCGCTGATCGACAAGCTCATCCAGGCCGGGGTGAACATGGTCGAGCCCGGCGTCACACCGGCCGCGGCGGGCGACGGGGCGGCCGACGGCCAGGAGGACGAGAAGGGCGAGGGCTCCGCGTTGCCGCTGGCCGGGATGACGGTCGTGGTCACCGGCGCGATGAGCGGTCCCCTGCAGGACCTGTCGCGCAACCAGATGAACGAACTTGTTGAACGGGCGGGAGGCAAGGCGTCGTCCTCGGTCTCGGCCAAGACCTCGCTGCTGGTCGCCGGAGACAAGGCCGGGTCCAAGAAGGCCAAGGCCGAGGGCCTGGGCGTACGGATCGCCTCACCGGAGGAGTTCGCCGCACTCGTCGGCGCGTTCCTTTGACGTCCTCCCCCGCCTGAGGGACGGGGCCGTCCACGCTGCAGGCGCTCGGTGATCGAGCACCGTCCTGATCCGGGAGGGCACACCGGCCATCGACCGTCCACAGCCCTGTCCGGTGGCGGACAGGGCCCGCCGGTCGGCCGTACGGGCGACGTCCGATCCGGCCGGTGGAGATCGGCTTCCTCCCGGTACCCTGCACGGCGTGATCAACTCCAACGCGAGCCCCGACGACGCCGAGGTCGCGATGGCCGCGGCGCGTGCCGGCGCCGACGTGGTGCGTGGCCTGTACGGCCGGCGGCTCACCCGCATCGACAAGGGAGCCCGAGACTTCGCCACGACCGCCGATGTGGAGGCCGAGAAGGCGATCCTCGGCGTCCTCCGTGCCGCCCGACCCGATGACGCGGTGCTCGGCGAGGAAGGCGGACGGCAGGGCGCGGCCGACGCCGCGCGCCAGTGGTTGGTCGACCCCCTGTGCGGCACGCTGAACTACGCCGTCGGCGGCATGCTGGTGGCGGTCAACGTGGCGCTGCGCGACGGGGCGGCGGCGGTGGCCGACCCGTTCGGCGGCGAGGTCTTCTTCACCGACGGCGGGTCCACCTGGACACGGCACGACGGGGTCGACACGCGGTCCGTGCCGACTTCCGCCAGCCGGTTGGTGGACGTCAACCTGGATCCGCCGTTCCCGAGCGCGCCCGGGTTCCGGGCCGTTGACCTGCTGGCCCACGCCGGGTTCGCCGAGTGGTTCCGGCCGAGGGTCGTGTCCACGACGCTGGCGTTGGCCTGGGTCGCCGTCGGCAAACGCGCCGCGTACGTCACCGACGGAGGTGATCTGTCCGGGAGCGTGCACTTCGCCGCCGGTATCGCGGTGTGCCGGGCCGCCGGCTGTGTGGTCACCGGGATCGACGGTGCCCCGATCGGGCGGGCGGGTCGCGGGCTTGTGGTGGCCGCCGACGCCGAGACCCACGGGCTGCTGATGTCGATGATCCACAGCCGAGAATAGGAGAGGCCGCTCTCCTGCTCGGCCGCCCCGATCGCTCGGCCGCCCCGATCGCTCGGCCGCCCCGATCGCTCGGCCGCCCCGATCGCTCGGCCGCCCCGATCGCTCGGCCGCCGCGATCCGAGGAGGCGCCTGCCGGAGATCGGCACCGGCCGACCACGGCACCGGCGAGCGTCGTCGTGGTCGGCCGGTGCCGGCGCTCACCACGGTGTGTGAGGACCGCGGGCCGGGATCAGGTGCCTTCCTTGTTCTCCAGGCCGATGGCGGCACGCAGCTCGCGCATGTCCTCGTGCAGCTGCTTCAGCTGCCGGTCGGCGGCGACCTGCTTCATCAGGTCGGCCAGCGCGTCGGCGATCGCGTTCAGCTTGTGCTGCAGGGCCTCGTCGGCCCGCCTTTGCGTGTTCTGCAGCAGGGCCACCAGCAGGAACGTCACGATGGTGGTGGCCGTGTTGATGATCAGCTGCCAGGTGTCGACGTCACCGAAGGCGAAGTACGACGGAGCCCAGATCAGGACCAGCAGCACGCACATCGCAAAGAACCAGGCGCCGGAGACGAAGGCGGCGGCCTTGGTGGCGAAGCGGTCGAAGAACGACAGGCGGGTGTTCACGTCCGTCGGCATGGTGACCGTGTCGCCGCTGCCGGAGTGATGTGTCGTCATCGCCGCCCCCTTCGCTCCACCAAAACGTGAGAAAGTACAGCTATCCAGGAGAACGTTCTGGAATCACCACCGTTCGTAATTTTTACGTCGTGTTCTGCGTCGGCCACCGTCACCGCCGCCTCACCGGACGAACGGCATCTGATCGGGATGCGTAGGCTGCTGCTCCATGGCACGGTTTCCGCGCAATTCGCTTGTGATGGGACCGCTGGTCGTGCTCGCGGTGCTGAGCGTCGCCGCGGCGGGATGCTCGGGCGACGGCGCCGCGGGCTCGCGGGGCTCCTCGGGGAGAACACCGGGGCGCGGCGCTCCGGCCGAGGGGGACCTGCCCCTGTCCGCGGGAGTGTGGACCGAGAAGGTTCACGGAGGCTCCGAGACGACCAGGGTCGTCGCGGTCGCGCCCGGCGAGGCGTGGGCGGTGGGTACCGACGGTGAGCCCGTCGGCCCGTACGGCGGCGGCCTGTGGCGCTGGGACGGACGCGAATGGCGATCCATCCGCCCACCGGGGAGCCTGCGGTATCCCACGGTCGTTTCCGGAACGGCCGCGACCAATGTCTGGATCTTCGACCAGGACGCGGACATGTGGCGCTGGGACGGCCGCCGGTGGTCAAGCCGGGGAAGACCACCCTGGCCGCGCTCGGCCCGCCTGGACGACGCCGTCGTCGCCGGCCCCCAGGACGTGTGGATCGCCGGCGGCCAGATCGCCGGAACACGGCAGAATCCGCTCTGGCGCCCCCTCCCTCTCGCGCACTGGTCCCCGTCGGGCTGGTCCGAGGTCCCTGTTTCCTCGGCCTCGTCCGTGAGCAGGCTGAGCGCGGCGGCCCCGGACGACCTGTGGGCACTCACCCGCGATGATCTGGGGGAAGTCTCCGCGATCGAGCACTGGGACGGCCGCCGCTGGAGAGCCGTGCCCGCACCGCCGTCGCTCAGCGGTGCGGAGGCCTCGTTCCGCGACGTCGTGGCGGTGTCGGCACGAGAGGTCTGGGTCGCGGGCTCGATCATGCGGCCAGGCCGCCGCCAGGCCGCACTGCTGATGCGCTGGGACGGCCGCCGATGGGACCTGCCCGGCGGCGTCCCGGAGGAGGCGATCTCGTTCGGAGCCGTGGCGCCGGACGGCCACGGCGGGGTATGGCTCGGCGCTTCCAACTACGCCTACGACGAGCATCGCATTCTGCTCCACTTCGACGGCCGGTCCTGGACCCGGGAGAAGGCGCCCAGGGCCGGCAACGCACCCGAGGTGTTCGACATGGCCAAGGTCCCCGGGGGAGAGCAGGTGTTCGCGGTCGGCGGCAGCCCCTCCTACGACGAGGACAGCAGGGGATGGATCTGGATGAGGCGCTGAGAGGGGCCGGTGATCGGCCGTCGGCCCGCGGCGGTGGTCGCGACGTGGACGTGCCGCGACCCCGGGCAGGCCCGTGGCCGTTGACGACCGGTCTGTGAAGACGGACCTCGACCCCCTTCACGCCGCACCGGTACGTCGGCGTCGGCTGAGGACTTGCCCGTCCGGCCCCGGCCACCGGCTCGGCGAGTCCGGGCGGGTCACGGAAGGCCGCCGTTTCGCTTCGGGTGCGCGGCGACCAGGGGGGTGTCCACGCCGATCTCGCCGGTCGGCGGCGCGCCGCCGGGGTCGTCGAGGGGCCGGTCACGGCCGGGCAGCACCTCAAGGAAGAAGGCGCGGGAGTCCTCAAGGTGGGCGTTCAACGTCTCGTCCCCTCGGGCGCGCCGATCCGCGACGATCGCGGAGACGGGGCACTCGACTTCGCACGCGCCGCAGTCGATGCACGCGCTCGCGTTGATGTAGCTCTTGCGTTCGCCGACGTGGATGCAGTCGACGGGACAGACGTCGACGCAGGAGCGGTCGAGGACGTCGATGCAGCCGGGGCCGATCACATAGGTCACGGGGATGTCCTTTCGCGGGTCAGGGGCCGTCGGTGGAGTGGCCGGGGAACAGGGACAGGCCGGGGTCGAGGTCGACGGCCACGTGGTTCACGGCGGTCGCGGCCTCGCCGAAGCCGACGGACATCAGCCGCACCTTGCCCTCGTAACCGGCCAGGTCTCCCGCGGCGTACACCCTGGGCAGGTTGGTCCGCATCGACCGGTCGACGGCGACAGAGCGCCCCCGCAGGGCGAGCCCCCAGTCCCGCAGCGGGCCCAGGTCGCTGACGAAGCCGAGCGCGGCGATCACGTGGTCGGCCGCGACGACCGTCTCCTCGCCGGAGCGGGCCCGCAGCCGCACCTTCGCCAGGCGGCCCGTGGCGAGGTCCCCTTCGAGCGCGGCCACGCGTGTCTCGGTGTGGACGCGCGCCCGCCCGGCCCTGACACGGTCGAGGGTCGCCGCGTGCCCGCGGAAGACGGCCCCCCGGTGTACGAGGGTCACCGAGCGCGCGATCGGGCCGAGCGTGTCCGCCCAGTCCAGGGCGCTGTCGCCGCCGCCGACGACCACCACGTCCCGGCCGGCGTGCGCCCGGGGGTCGGTCACGAAGTACGACAGGCCCGTGCCGAGCCACTCCTGGCCGCACTCCAGCGGCCGCGGGGTC
The DNA here is from genome assembly GCF_042893955.1 of Streptosporangium sp. NPDC001559. Lineage (NCBI taxonomy): Bacteria > Bacillati > Actinomycetota > Actinomycetes > Streptosporangiales > Streptosporangiaceae > Streptosporangium > Streptosporangium sp. NPDC001559. Next base: position 253,994 of record NZ_JBIAVG010000010.1, on the reverse strand, counting down.
GGTGTGCCGATGCCGGAGGTCAGCACGACGGCGCGGGCGTTGACGACCGTGCCGTCGTCCAGCGTCACGACCGGCTCGCCGTCGCGGTGCTCGAGCCGTACGGCCCGCCTGCCCATGAGGTGGGTCGCGCCGAAGGCCGAGGCCTGCTCCACCAGGGCGGCGACGAAGTCCCTGCCCCTGATCGCGGGGAGGGCGGCGACGTCGCGGATCTCCTTCTCCGGATACAGGGCCGTCACCTGGCCGCCCGCCTGCGGCAGGGCGTCGACGACGACGGTGGACAGGCCGCGGAATCCGGCGCAGTAGGCGCCGTACAGTCCCGCCGGTCCCGCGCCGACGACGAGGACGTCGGCCGAGACGGGTGTGGGGGTGCTCACCGGGGGCTCCCTGGGGGTCGGTGCGTTCTCGCCGCAGAACGTAGGCCGGGCACCCCGGTCAGGTCCCGCGGCGGGGACCGCTCACCGGACCGCTGCCCGCGCGGGTTCGGTGTGGTCGCCGACGGGGCCGTGGTCCTCGGCACGCGGTCCGCTGGGTGAACCGGGTTCCTTTCCCGAGCCCCGGGCCGGATGGTCTGCTCCCGGCACCGGCGTGAGGCGACTGGAGCAGACATGACCGAAACCGTTGATCCGACCGTGAATCCGACCGTGAGTCCGGCGAGGGGGCGCCGCGCGGGCAGGCTGCCGGGCCGTCAGGACTGGTCGAGCTGGCCGCATTACCAGGCCGCGGCGGCGGGTTTCCGCGGCTACTGGTACCCGGTCTGCTTCTCCTCGCAGGTCGGCGAGAAGCCGCGCCCCGTCACCCTGCTCGGTGAGCGCCTGTTCGTCATCCGCGACCGGGGCAGGGTGTACGGCATGCGGGACCGGTGCCCCCACCGGGGGGTTCCGCTGAGCCACGGCGACAAGCAGTTCCCCGGGACGATCTCCTGCGTCTACCACGGATGGACCTTCGACCTGGAGACGGGCGTCCTGAAGGCCGCGATCACCGACGGCCCGGGGTCGCCGATCTGCGGCAAGGTCACCCAGCCGACCTACGACGTCGAGGAGCGCCTGGGCCTGGTCTGGGTGTACGTCGGCGACGGCGAGAGGCCGCACCCGATCGACGAGCAGCTGCCGGAGGAACTGGTCGGCAACCCGGCGGTCGTGGGCCAGCGGATCCAGGCACGCGCGGGCAACTGGCGGTTCGCCTGCGAGAACGGTTACGACGAGGGACACGCCAAGTATCTCCACCGCACCGCGCTGTGGCGGCTGTTCAAGCCGATGCCGGTCTGGAACACCACGAGCATCGTCAGGCGCGGACGCTGGATCTACCGGGTGCAGCGGGAGCAGTTCTGGGAGGCGGACTTCCCCGGGCTCGGCAGGTGGTCGGGGACGGCGTGGTACAAGGCCCGCCCCCCGAAGACGGTCCAGAACATCGGCAACACCGCCTCGCACCGCCGGGTCAACCCGACGATCGCGGCCCAGGAGTTCCCCGGGTTCGCCTCGGTCGGCATGCCGGGCGTCCTGCGGATCGTCTACCCGACCTTCATCCACTACGAGTTCTACGTGCCGGTCGACGCGGAGAACCACCTGTACGTCGGCATGCTGGCCGACTTCAGCAGGGGTATCCGGGCGTTGTCGTTCTACGCCAAGTATCTCGGCGCGGTGCGCTGGCTCTTCCACGGCCAGTTCTCCGGCCAGGACAAGTGGATGGTCGAGGTCACCGACGCGCCGCCGGAGAAGCTCTACCGTCCCGACGACTCCCTCCTGAGGTGGCGCAAACTCGCCGAGGACACCACCGAGGAACGCCTCGAACGGCTGCGCGCCGGGAACGCGGGCTGAGGGCCGAAGATGTCCGACATCGTGCTCGGGGTCGGGGCGTCCCACTCGACCCTGATGAACACGCACTGGGACCGGGTCGTGCACACCGACCGGGCCGAGGCCTTCCGCGACGCGCTGGAGACCGCCAGACACCGGGTGGAGCTGGCGCGCCCCGACGTGGTGGTGATCGTCGGGTCGAACCACTTCCGCGGCCTCTGGCTGGACCTGGTCCCGGCCTTCACCGTGGGCGTCGGCGAGGTCGTCGCCATGGGGGAGGCGGGTACCCCCAAGGGGCCCCAGCGGACCGACCCCGCCTTCGCGCGGGCACTGGCGACCGACCTGGTCGAGGCGGGCACCGAGGTGGCGATCTCGGCCCGGCTGCAGATCGACCACGGGCAGTCGCACGCGATCCAGTACCTGCTCGGCGACCTGGAGGTGCCGGTCGTCCCGCTGGTCGTCAACGTCTTCGCCCGGCCGCTGCCCACACTGGCGCGCTGCGTCCGGCTGGGGGAGAACCTCGCCGGGGCCGTGGGACGGATCGCGGGGGACCGGCGCGTGGTGGTGGTCGCCTCGGGCGGGCTGTCCCACCGGCTGCCGTGGCCGAGTGACTGGGCGGACCCCCAGGGCGACGACGAGGCCTTCCTGGTGGACGCCTGGACCAACGGGCGGGGCGAGTGGGAACGCTACGACAGGCGGCGCCGGGAGATCATCGTGGCCGCCCGCCCGACGATCTTCCCCGAGTTCGACCGGGCCTTCCTCGACGACCTCGCGGGCGGCCGTCTGCGCCGTTACGCCTCGCTGACGACCGCCGAGGTGGAGGAGGCGGCGGGCAACGGCGGCCAGGAGCTGCGGACCTGGCTGGTGATGGCCGCCGCGCTCGGCTTCGTGCCGGGCACGCCGCTGGTCTACGCGCCCATGCCCGAGTGGCTCACCGGGATGGGCGTGGCCGTACTCGACCCCGCGGGAGGTCACCGATGACCGGCGTGCCCTCACCGGCGGCGGGCGTCCCGCCCGAGAGCCGCTTCGCCGACGCGGACGGCGTCAGGTACCACTTCCACGAGCTGGGGGAGGGGCCGGACACGATCTTCCTGCACGGCGGTGGCCCCGGGTGCACCGGCTGGAGCGACTTCGGGCCCGTCGCGCCGTACTTCTCGGCCGACCGGCGGTGCCTGATCGTGGACATCCTCCAGTACGGCAAATCCGAAAAATGCCGAATTAGCGGGCCGATGTGGGATTTCCATGCCGCGAAGACCGTCGCGTTCATGGACGCCCTCGGCGTCGAGAGGGCCGACTTCGTCTGCAACTCCTGGGGCGGCACCATCGCGCTGTGCCTCGCGGCCCGCTACCCCGATCGTGTCCGCTCCCTCGTGGTGACCGGCAGCATGCCCGTCTTCTACGGCCCTCTGGCGCCCCTGCCGGAACGCGGGCACCGGGGCCGCGCCGCCCGCGACGTCTACTACGGCGGGCGGGGACCGACCCGGGAGAAGATGCGCGAGCTGATCACCCGGCTGGAGTGGTACGACGCCGCGCGCCTGCCCGAGGAGACCGTGGACATGCGCTGGCGGCAGAGCCTCGACCCCGGGGAGCGCGAACTCGCCGCGATGACGGACTCGCCCCGGGGCGACTGGCAGGACCTCACCGCCGAGCTCGGGCTGGTCGAGGCGCCGGCGCTGTTCATCTGGGGGCGTGAGGACGCCTTTCTCACCCCCGACTACCCGCTCATGCTGTCGCGGATGCTCAGGCGCGGAAACCTGCACGTCATGGACCACGTCTCGCATCACCTGCAGGAGGAACGGCCCGCCGCCTACCACGCGGTCGTCGAGGGCTTCCTGCGCTCCGTCGACCACCCATGACCCGGCGACCGCTCCGTCGACCACCCGTGACCCTGACACCAAGGAGAACAGTCCCATGACCACCACCATCTGGACCGAACTGACCGGCCTCGACTTCCGGGTCACCACCGTCGACGCCGGGGGCGTCCCCACCCGCTCCCTGCAGGCCGGGACCGGCGAGCCGGTGATCTTCCTGCACGGCACCAGCGGCCACCTGGAGGCCTTCGCCCGCAACCTCGGCGCCCACGCGGACCGCTACGCCTGCCACGCGATCGACATGCTCGGCCACGGATACACCGGCATGCCGGACTACCCCTACGAGATCCCCCGCTACCGCGACCACCTGCTCGCCTACATGGACGCGGCCGGGATCGAGAGCGCCCACATCGTCGGAGAGTCCCTCGGCGGCTGGGTCGGGGCGCGCACCGCGATCGACGCGCCGGGGAGGGTGGCCTCCCTGCAACTGCTCTGCGCCGGGGGCACCGTGGCCAACCCGAAGGTCATGGAGCGCATCCGCACCTCGACCAGGCAGGCGGTCACCGGCGACGACATCGGGCTGACCAGGCGGCGGCTGCGGCTGCTGATGGCTGACGCGAAGGACGCGACCGAGGAACTGGTCGCGGTCAGGCACGCCGTCTACCACCGGCCTGGCTTCGCCGCCAACCTCGGCAACCTGCTGTGCCTGCAGGACCTGGAGACCCGGCTGCGGAACATCCTGCGCCCGGAGGACCTCGCCGGGATCGACGTGCCGACCCTGATCGTGTGGGGCCGTGACAACCCCTTCGGCGAGGTGCCCGAGGCGGCCGCGATGCACAGGGCCATCGCGGGCTCGGAGCTGGTGCTGTTCGACGAGTGCGGCCACTGGCCCCAGCACGAGCAGGCCGCGCGCTACAACGAGCTGAGCCTGGCCTTCCTCGCCGGGCACCCGATCTCCGCGTAGGCGTCAGCCCGTCGCCTGGAGCGTCCTGGAGACACCGAGCGCCGCGGTGCGCAGCGCGGCCGTGAACCGGCCGTGGTTCATCCTGAAGGTGGGCGCCGTGATCGACAACGCGCCCGCGAGCGCGCCGGTGTCCCCGAAGACGGGCACGGCCAGGCTCGTGTAACCGAGCCTGGTCTCCTCGGCCTCGACCGCGAGGCGCTCCGCCCTGACCCTGGCGATCTGGGCCTGGAGCAGCCCCGGCTGGGTGATCGTCCGGTGCGTCATGGGGGTGAGGCCGCGCCGTACGACCTCGTGGAAGAGGGCAGGAGGGGAGAAGGCGAGGATCACCTTCCCGGTCGCGGTGCAGAACAGGGGGAGCCGCCCGGCGACCCGGGACTGCTTGCGCAGGCCCCGGTGCACCATGAGCTTCTCGACGTACAGCACGTCGAGGCCGTCGTGGATGGCGAAGTGGACGGTCTCGTGCGTGGCGAGCAGCAGATCCTCCATGTACGGCAGGGCCGCCTCACGCAGGATCCGCTGCCTGGGCACCCGCTGGCCGATCTCGAAGAGTCGCAGCCCCAGGCGGTAGTGGCTGCCCGCCCGTTCGAGCACCCCCCAGCCGAGCAACTCCTGGGCGAGCCGGTGCACACTCGCCTTGGCCACTCCGGTGCGCCTGACCAGCTCGGACAGGGACAGGGCGTCGTCCTCGGCCGTGAAGGCCTCGATGATCAGACGGGCCTTGCCCAGGACGGAGTTCATCGCCTCGGCGTTGCCCGGCGTCGCCGTCGATCCGGCGCGGGCGAACGGGAGTACCGTCATCGCAGGGACCTCCCAGGTGGTTCGGAGACCTGTGAGGAGTAGTTTGATGCGTTCCATCCGAAATAGCTACCCTCTGTGACCAATATGGTCATATGCCCACCTCCGTGCGGGACCTGGTGACCGTGTTGACGGCGACGCGGACCAGCAGCCGGGTGAGCCGCTCCATCTCCCTGACGTCGGCGGTGTTCATCCCCAGGGAGAAGTCGAGCCCGGCGATCTTGGGCATGCCGATCCGCACGGTCGGCACCCCCCGCCCCCGCAGGATGTTGGCGTCGGTGGCGCCGCTGTTGCCGAGGGCCACCTCGTGCGGGCGCCCCTCGGCGGCCTCCCAGGCGGCGACGGCCTCACGGGCCACCCAGCCCCCGGGGTCGGAGGCGGTGCCGGGTACGGCGAGCACCATCTCGAACGTCACCGGGACGCCGGGCAGTTCGGCGCGGATCCCCTCGATCGCGGCGCCGAACTCCCGCTTGGCCTCCATGGGGGTCGTGCGCGGGCTCAGCCGCAGGTCGACGAGCAGCCGGCACGCGGCCGGGGTCACCGCGGCCCGGTACGGCCAGCCCCCCTCGATCGCGGCGACGACGCCCTGCGGGGAGACCGTCCCCTCGGTGTGCCGCTCGGCGTACCCGGCGAACCACCGCTCAAGCCGTACGGCGACCTCGCCCGCCCTGGCGATCGCGTTCTCGTACGGCAGGCGGTGCCGTGAGCCGGCGTAGGTGTGGACGCCGTGGACGACGACCTCGAACCAGGCCAGCCCGACCTCCTCCCAGGAGACCGTCCATCCCGGCTTGGCGATCACCGCGAAGTCCGCCCAGAGTCCCTGTTCGAGCAGGTAGGAGCAGCCGACCCCCTGCCCGACATTGCGCCGTCCTGCGCCGGGCGCGGCGTTGGCGGGCATGCCGCCCGACCCGAAGGCGACCAGCAGGTCCCCGGCCAGCGGCAGCCCGGCCCGGTGAACGGCCTCGGCGGCCATCAGCACGCAGGCGGCGTGCCCCTTCGGGTTGCCCGCGCCGAGCCCGGTCACCAGGTCACCCTCGACGCGGGCGGCGGGACGCATGTCGGGGCGCAGCGCGGGGCCGATCCACGGGACGTCCTCGTCCTCGCGGCCGGTGGTCAGCGTGTCGATCGGCGCGTACAGCATGAGGTCGGGGCCGCCGCCGTCGCCGGGCAACCGGCCCCACGCGTTGGCCTGCCGGTCGTCGAGCGGCTGGACGGCCGCCGTGACACCGGCGGCCGTCAGGGTGGCGGCGATGTGCTCGGCCAGGGGACGCTCGCCGCCGGTGGGGCTGGGGATGTCCACCAGGCCGCGCAACAGCTCCCGCAGCCGGTCGCCCGTGACGTGCCGCCAGGCCGCGGCGACCAGGTCGCGCCGGTCCCCGTCGAGCCCGTCGAGCCCGTCGGGCGCGTTCACCGGTTGATCCGGCGGACCTGGGTGTTGACCCGCCTGGCGAGCAGGCGCCACAGCGGCGGCAGCGCCGCGACGACGGCCGCGCAGACCAGCAGGACCAGCAGGGGACGTGGCATGGGGATCTCCTTGACTCGTCCCGCGTGGGACCCCCGGCGCGTGGCCGGGGGTCCCACGCGGGAGCCGTTTCCGCCCTGCCGAGATGATCCGCCGGCCGGAGGGGAACCGCCCATGGAAACGTCCCGCTCAGCGGGACGCCCACGCGGGATCGGCGTACGGCGACGCCACGGTGAAGATCTCTATCCCATAAGTGGTCGTCACACGGTGAGCCGTTCGAGGAGGGTGCGGGCGAAGGACGCCGCGGCCCTCTCGTCGTCGCGGTCGCCGGGCGGCGTCATGTGCCCGAGGAAGGCGTACTGGAAGCAGGCCCCGAGCAGCAGCCCGGCGGCGGCGGTCACGTCGGTCTCCGGCCGCAGCCGTCCGAGGTCCCGTTCGGCGCTCAGGTAGGCCGCGACGGCCTCGTTGACCTTGTGCGGACCGGCGCCGTGGACACGTAGCTCCTCCCGGTGCGCGGCGAGGGTCGCCGGATCGGCGAACACCGAGGCGAGCATCGGGAAGCCCTCGCCGTAGAAGGCGATCGCGGCCTGGGCCAGCGCGGTGAGGTTGCCCAGGAGCGTGCCCGTGCCCGCCCCGCCGTTCAGCGCCTGCGCCAGCCGGGTGAAGCCGGGGGAGCGTTCCCGCATCACCGCCACGAGCAGGTCGGCCTTGCCCGCGAAGTGCTTGTAGAGCGTCGCCTCGGTGAACCCGGCGGCCTGCGCGATCTGGCGGGTGGTCACGTTGGCGAGACCCCTTTCGGCCATCACCGCCGCCGCCGCGTCGAGGATCACGTCCCTGGTGCCCATCTCGGTCCCTTTCTGGCTGGGCGTCGCTTGACGAGGTTAGTGATCGCTCACTAACCTCCAAGGGTTAGCGAACGTTTACTAACCACATGGAGCTTAGATGAAGCTGACCGTGTTCGGAGCGACCGGCGGTACCGGGCGGCACGTGGTCGAGCAGGCCCTCGCTGCGGGCCACCACGTCACCGCCGTCGTGCGCGACCCGGCCCGGCTGACGTCCACCGGCCACCCGAGGCTTGAGCCGGTCGTCGCCGACGTCATGGACACCGCGGCCCCGGAGGCCGTCGTCGCCGCCGTGACCGGCGGGGACGCCGTGATCTCGGCCCTCGGGCCCCGGCCGGGCGGCGGCGGATCGGTGTGCGCGGACGGCGCCCGCGCGATCATCGCCGCGATGCGCGCCGCGGGGACCCGCCGCCTTGTCGTCGTCACGGCCAGCGGCCACATCGTCGACAGCGGCGACGGACCGGCCAGCCGCCTGCTGGTCAAGCCGATGCTGCGGCGCCTCCTGCGTGAGGGGTTCGCCGACTTCGTCCGCACCGACGACGCCGTCCGCGCCAGTGGCCTGGACTGGACCATCATGCGTCCGCCCCGGCTCACCGACGGCAGGCGCAAGCCGTACCGCACCGCCGTCGACGTCAACGTCAGAGGGGGCATCTTCATCTCCCGCGCGGACCTCGCCGACGCCATCCTCGCCACGCTGGCCGCCCCCGAGACCGTCGGCCACACCGTCTCACTGGGCTACTGAGGCACGGATTCCCTCACGGCGCGTCCCCCTCGGTGATCAGCGTCACCTGGGGGACGCCCGTCCTCGGATGCGCGCCGACCTCGGCGTCCACCCGGTAGACGTCCCGCAGCAGTTCAGGCGTCAGCACCTCGCGCGGGGTCCCGAGCGCCACGACCGCGCCGCCGTCCATGACGCACAGGCGGTCACAGAACGCGGCGGCCAGGTTGAGGTCGTGCAGCGCGATCACCGCGGTGATCCCGAGCCCGCGCACCAGACGCAGCGCGTCGAGCTGGTGGCGCAGGTCGAGGTGGTTGGTCGGCTCGTCCAGCACCATCACCTCCGGCCGCTGCGCCAGCGCCCGGGCGATCAGCACCCGCTGCTTCTCCCCGCCGGAGAGCCGGTCGAAGGGCGCGTGGGCCAGATCGGCCACGTCCAGCCGTTCCAGCGCCTCGGCGATGATCGCCCGGTCGGCGGGGGAGTCGCCGTCGAAGGCCCGTTTGTGCGGGGTACGTCCCATGGACACCATGTCGTGGACGCTCAGCCCGAAGTCGCCGCCGCCCTCCTGAAGCACCGCGGCCAGCCGGCGGGCCAGCCATCTGCCCGGCGTCCGCCACACGTCGTGCCCGTCGAGGAGCACCTGCCCGGCGGTGGGGCGCAGCACCCGGTAGAGGGTTCTCAGCAGGGTCGACTTGCCCGCGCCGTTGGGCCCGGCCAGGCCGAGCACCTCACCGGGGGCCACCTCGAACGTCACCGCGCGAACCAGGTCCCTGCCGCCGATCCGCACCGAGACCTCCCGTACGGCCAGAGCGCCCATCAGGTCCTCCTCCGCATCAGCCACAGGAAGAACGGCCCGCCGACCAGCGCCGTGATGATCCCCACCGGGACCTCCTCGGGGGTGATCAGCGTCCTGGCGACCAGGTCGGCCATGATGAGGAACGCCGCCCCGAGCAACGCCGTGGCCGGAAGCGCCCGCCGGTGGTCGGCACCGACGAGCAGCCGCACCACATGGGGCATGATCAGCCCGACGAACCCGATGGTCCCGCTGACCGCGACGACGGTGCCGATCACCATCGCCACCAGCACGAACAGCGCCGTCCTGAAGCGGTGCACGTCCAGCCCCAGGGAGGCGGCGGCCTCCTCCCCGGCCAGCAGCAGGTTCAGCGGGCGCGAGACGCCCAGCAGGACGACGGTGCCCGCCGTCACGGCCGCCGCGGGCACCCACACCGTCGTCCACGTCGTCCCCGCGACGCCGCCGAGCATCCAGCGGACGGCCGACTGGGCTCGGTGCGGGTCGTCGGAGGTCACCACCAGGAAGCTGGCCGTCGCCGACAGCACCTCGGCCGTCGCCACCCCGGCCAGCACCAGCCGCACCGTGGTCATCCGCCCGCCGGACCGGGCCAGGAGATAGACCGTGACCAGCGCCGCCAGCGCCCCCGCGAACGCGGCGACCGGCAGGGAGAACGGCCCGAGGAAGGTCAGGCCGAACACCGTCACGCTCACCGCGCCCACACTGGCGCCGGAGGAGACGCCCAGCAGCATCGGATCGGCCAGCGGGTTGCGCACCAGCGCCTGCAACGCCATCCCGCAGACCGAGAGACCGGCGCCGATGACCCCGCACAGGATCACCCGTGGCAGCCGTACGTCCATGACGACGGTCTCCCTGACCGGCGACCAGACCGGTTCGGCCAGCGCGGGGTTGAGGCGGTGCAGCAGGATGCCCCACACCTGCCCGGCGGGCAGGCTGATCGAACCGGCCGCGACCCCCGCCGTGACCGCCCCGCAGAGCAGCAGCGCGCACAGCGCGAGCGTCAGCGGGTACGGCAGGCCGGGGCGCCGGGTGACGGGCGTGGTCCGGGAGAGCCCGGTCAGGCCGCTCACTCGAACCGGTCGGGGTGGATCTGCCGGGCCAGCGACTCCACCGCGGACGGCGCCCGGACCCCGAGCACGACCGACGACAGCGGCAGCACCGCGAACCGCCTGTGCCTGATCGCCGGAACGTCGGCGAGCGCCGGGTTCGACAGCAGGAACCTCTTCTTGTCCTCGACCTTCTCGTCGCCGTAGTCGTAGACGACGATCCAGTCGGGCGCGCGCTCGGCGACCTGCTCGAACGACACGTCGGCCCATGCCTTGTCCACGTCGGTGAAGACGTTCCGCGCGCCCGCCAGCGTGATGATCTCGTCGCCGACGCCCCTGCCCCCGGCGGTGAAGGCGGTCTTGTCACCGCTGTCGTAGACGAACAACCTGACCGGCTCGACGTCGGCGAGCCTCTCCCTCACCCGCGCCAAAGGCTCGTGCAGACGGGTGATGAGCGCCTCGGCCCGCTCGCGCACGCCGAAGATCGTGGCGACGTTGCGGATCTCCCGGTCCATCAGGTCCATGTCCACGGGGCCGGACGGGCACTGCTCGACGTTGAGGTAGGTGTCGATCCCGGCCTTGCCCAGCGCGTCGCGGCCGCGGCCCTCCTTCTCGTCGAAGGCGCTGGAGAAACCGCCGTAGACGAAGTCGGGCTCCTCGGCCAGCAGCGCCTCGTAGGAGGGGTACCGCCTGGACAGCACCTTCACCCCGTCGTAGGCGGCCCGGTACTCGGGCAGGACCTTGTCGTCGAGATATCCGGTGCCGGCCATCGACCCCTGCAGTCCCAGCGCCAGCATCACCTCGGTCGCGTGCTGGTTGAGCGAGACCGCCCGCCGCGGCGGCCGGTCGTAGGTCGTCCTGACGCCGCAGTCGTCGAGGGTGACCGGGAAGCCCGCGACGGCCCCGGCAGGGCCTTCAGCCGGGGCTCCGGAGGGCGCCGGTTCCCCGGCGGAGGCGCCACAACCGGCCAGGAGCACGGCACAGGACAGGGCGAGCAACAGGGACAGGGGACGTCTGACCGTCACGGACGGTTCCTCTCACGGGATCTGCACCATGGGACGGCCCTGCCGGAAGATCACGGAACCGGCCAGGAGGTCGTCTCCGGGCACACGCCGGCGCGGAGGGCTCGTGCGGTCGTCGCCACGCGAGGTCATCCATCGGCCGACCCGTTCCTCTCCGGGGAGATCCGCCCCAGTTCGTCGAGGAGGCGACCGCGTGAGTCTCCTGGCTCTCGGGTCGATGCTCGCCCCCGTCTTCCCACCCCGCAGGGGGCGGTGACCTCGTGGGGGTCCGCTCGCCGATCACAGTGGCGGGACCGCGCCGGATTCGCACCGGCTTCCTCGTCCGCGCTCGCCTTCGCCGGTCATCATTGCACGAAGCCGTTGATGCGCTGAAGATGGCTTCCGGTTCCGGCGGCGGCTGTACGATGCCTTGTTGCAACAAATTTGCAATTGCAAAGACTGGCAGTATTCGGGAGGGCAAGTGCGGACGGCGGAGGTCAAACGGCGGTTCCTTGAGCACTTCGCGGCGGCGGGGCACACCGTGGCCGCCAGCGCGCCGCTGCCCGCCGACGACCCGACACTGCTGTTCGTCAACGCGGGCATGGTGCCGTTCAAGCCCTACCTCCTCGGGCAGCGGACACCGCCGTCCCCCCGGGCGGCCAGCGTGCAGAAGTGCGTCCGCACCCTCGACATCGACGAGGTCGGCAAGACCACCAGGCACGGCACGTTCTTCCAGATGAGCGGCAACTTCTCCTTCGGCGACTACTTCAAGGAGGAGGCGATCAGGCTCGCCTGGGACCTGACGGTCAAGCCTCGGGCCGAGGGAGGCTACGGCCTCGACCCCGACCGGATCTGGGCCACCGTCTACCTGGACGACGACGAGGCCCACGCCCTGTGGCGGGACGTGATCGGCCTGCCCGAGGTCCGCGTCGTACGGCGCGGCAAGGCCGACAACTTCTGGTCCATGGGAGTCCCCGGGCCGTGCGGGCCCTGCTCCGAGCTCTACTACGACCGTGGCCCGGCCTACGGGCGAGAGGGCGGGCCCGAGGTCGACGAGGACCGTTACCTCGAGTTCTGGAACCTGGTCTTCATGCAGTACGAGCGGGGCGAGGGCGTCGGCAAGGAGGACTACCCGATCCTCGGCGAGCTGCCCTCCCGCAACATCGACACCGGCATGGGCCTGGAACGCATGGCGGCGCTGCTCCAGGGCGTCGACAACCTCTACGAGACCGACGAGACCCGGCCCGTCCTGGACGCCGCGGCGGCGCTGACCGGAACCAGGTACGGCGTGCGCTCCGGGCCGTCCGCGGCCGAGAGCCACCCCGACGACGTCCGGCTCCGGGTCGTCGCCGACCACGTCCGCACCGCGCTCATGCTGATCGGCGACGGCGTCACCCCCTCAAACGAGGGACGCGGCTACGTGCTGCGCCGGATCCTGCGCCGCGCGATCCGCGCCGTCCGGCTGCTCGGTTACGAGGACCCGGTCCTACCCGAACTGCTGCCGGTGGCCCGCGACTGCATGGCGCCCTCCTACCCGGAGCTGGCCGCCGACTTCGACCGGATCTCGGCCTACGCCTACGGCGAGGAGGAGACCTTCCGCTCGACGTTGCGCCAGGGCAGCGCGCTGCTCGACCGGGCCATCACCCGGACCGGGGAACGGCTGCCAGCGGCCACGGCCTTCAAGCTGCACGACACCTACGGCTTCCCGATCGACCTGACCGTCGAGATCGCCGCCGAACACGGCCTCGACGTGGACGTCACCGGGTTCAGGGAGCTGATGGCCGAACAGCGGCGCCGAGCCCGCGAGGACACCCGCGCCAGGAAGACAGGCCACGCCGACACCGGCCTGCACCGAGCGCTTCTCGACGAGCACGGCCCCACCGACTGGCAGGCGTACACGACGCTGACCACCGACTCGACGGTCCTGGCCGTGCTCCGCGACGGGGCGCCCGTGACCACGGCCGTCGCGGGCCAGATCGTCGGCGTCGTCCTCGACCGCACCCCGTTCTACGCCGAGTCCGGCGGCCAGGAGAGCGACGCGGGCACGCTGCACGGCCCGAGCCTGTCCGCCGAGGTGCTGGACGTGCAACGCCCCGTCCCCGGGCTGGTCGTGCACCAGGTGCGCGTCCTGGACGGGGAGCTGGCGCCGGGACAGCCCGTGCGCGCCCAGGTCGACCCCGAGTGGCGCGCGGGCGCCCGCCAGGCCCACTCGGCGACCCACGTCGTGCACGCCGCGCTGCGCGCCACGCTCGGCCCGGCCGCCCTGCAGTCCGGCTCCTACAACCGGCCCGGCCACCTGCGCCTGGACTTCTCCTGGCGCGGCGCCCTGCCCGCCGGGGTCCGGGGGGAGATCGAGGACGCCGCCAACGTCGCGATCCGCGGGGACCTGCCGGTCGAGGTACGCCACATGCCCCTTCGGGAGGCCCGTGAGATCGGGGCGCTGGCGCTGTTCGGCGAGACCTACGACGAGACCGTCCGGGTCGTCGAGATCGGCGGCGCCTGGTCGCGGGAGCTGTGCGGCGGCACCCACGTCGACCGCTCCTCCCAGATCGGCGGCATCGCCGTCACCGCCGAGTCGTCGGTCGGCTCGGGACAGCGCCGCATCGAGGCCGTCACCGGCATCGAGTCCTTCCGCTACCTCGCCCGCGAGCGCGACCTCGTCTCCCGGATCGCCGAGCGGTTCAACGCCCCCCGCGCGGAGGTCGCCGACCGGGTCGCCGCCCTCGCCGAACGCCTCAGGGAGAGCGAACGCGAGACGGCCAGGCTCCGCGACCGGCTCCTCACCGTCGAGGCCGGCCAGGTCGCCGCGACCGCGACCGTCCACGGCGACGTCCTGCTGGCCACCGGCACCACGGAGACCGACGCCCGTCTCCTGGCGGAGCGCGTCGGCACGGCCCTGCCCGAGGACCGGCCGGGCGTCGCCGCGGTGCTGTCCGGCACGGCCCTCGTGGTCACCGTGAACGCCGCGGGCCGTACCCGGGGACTGGCCGCCGCGGACCTGGTCAGGGCGCTTCCCGAGGGCCGGGGCGGCGGCAACGCCGAGACGGCTCAGGGCCGCAGGCCCGCCGACCCCGACAAGGCCTTGGCCGCCCTCGCCGCCCTCCTCGCGGACCGAACGCCGGAGTGACCGGAACCGCCCCGGTTCACCCGGCGTGTTCGTAGACGCTGACGTGGCGCCGGCTCGTGGCCGCGTACGGCTCGCGTTCCCCCGGACGCCGGCGCCCTGGTGGCGCTGCTGGGCGCGCCCAGGGCCACGCTGCTCGGCCTGCTCGAGGAGCCGTTGCCGACGGTCGAACTCGCCCGCCGCCTGAGGGTGACCCCCAGCGCCGTCTCCCAGCACCTGCGCGTGCCGTACGGCACCGGCCTGGTCACCAGGGCCCGCGACGGACGGCACGTCCTGTACCGCAGGAGTCCCCTCGGTGACGGGCTGGCGGCCGCCCCCACCTCCTGAGCGATCGGATGAGGGCGTTCAGCTGGTCGTACGGCCGTCGCGCGGGCCGAAGGCGGTGACGGCCTCCGCGTCCGTCGTGACGGCGTGGATGTAGTGCTCGGCCCACGAGCGGCAGTCGTGGTAGCCCGACCTCCGCACCACGGACTCCACGGCGTCGCCGAGGTCGAACGGGGTGCGGCGGATCTGGACCTGGCCGTCGCGCAGCAGCAGCCAGTGGCCGCCGGTGCGGCCGTAGGGCATGCCGATGCTTCCGGCGTTCACCACGAGACGCTCGTCCACGAGCCGCAGGTACGGCATGTGCGTGTGCCCGCACACCACGGTGCGCACGTCGTCGGGCAGGTCGGCGAAGACCTCCGCCCAGCGCTCAAGCCGGGTGTCGACCAGCACGACCTCGTTGTCGTCACGCGGGGTTCCGTGGCAGAAGACGACCTTGCCGAAGCCCTCGACCTCCATGGTGACCGGGTGGGGCAGGTCGGCCAGGAGCTTGACGTCCTCGTCGCGGAGCTGCCGCGCGGCCCACAGGTCGATCTCCCAGGCGTCCTCGACGCCCTCTCCCCGCGCGAACGCGACCAGGTCGCGGTCGGCGTTGCCGCGCACCAGGACCGCCCTGTCGCCCAGCTCGCGGAGCCGGTCGAGCACCTCGACGGGCTGGGGGCCCGCGGCGTGGTCGCCGGTGACGACGATCCTGTCGGCGGCCATCACCTCGGGTTCGGCGAGTACGGCCTCAAGCGCGGGCAACACCCCATGAATATCGGACAGAACAGCGACACTTGCCACCATCGAATGTCCTTTCTGGCCGCGTCGGTTACGGGTCTCAGGTGCTTTTCTACACGGACGCCGCGGCCGGTCGCCAGCGGACCGGCCGACCGGCCGGAAAAAGCCCTGAACAACACAGGTGACGATGATTTATCGGTGAAATCATTCTGTTGTCACCAGACGATATTCGGACAGCGCGTTTTCCATGTGATACCTGACCTCTTTCGAATCCCTTCCCGCTATGTGCAGATAGCCGGTGCAGGCGTTCGAGGCGCGCGCCGGTTCGAGACGGTCGCCGACCGAGGCCGTGACCTCGCCGGAGATGACCCCGGGAAGGGAAAGAAGGTCTTCTATGGGAGAGATGTCCAGCACGCGGCCACGGCGGGCCGGAAGGAGAAGATCCCCGACCGACCTGTCGAGGGTGTACGCCAGTTGCGGGCGCCGCCCCACATAGACGTCCGCGACGGCGGCCAGCATGTCGAACCCGTGGGAAAGGCCGTGGTTCTCCGGCAACCAGGCCCCGCTCAGCCGCGCCGCGATCTCACCCATGACGTGGGAACCGTCCGGCCGGAGAAAGAACTCCGCGTGGAGATAACCGTCGCGATAACCCAGCGCGTCGGAGATCCGCTGCGCCACCTTCCTCGGATCGAGGGGCTTGGGCTCCGACGGCGCCAGCGTGATGTCGGCGTTCATCGCGCCCTCGAGCGTCTCCAGCATGGGGGCCGGGTTGACGGCGACGAAGGCGTCCTGGACCTCGCCGCGGTGCACGAGGGCGCACAGCTGGTGCTCGGTGCCCGCCACGTGCTCCTCGACGATCCACCGCCGCCGGGGCCGTACCGCCATGATCCGGGCGGCCGAGGTCATCTCGTGGGCGTGGAACCTCCAGACGTCCACGCTGGAGCCGGAGACGGCCGGTTTCACCACGACGGGCCATCCGTTCCGGTCGGCGAACGCCCGTACCTCCTGCGCCGAGGTGACGACGCGCCAGCGCGCGGCGGGCAGCCCGGCGGCGGCGAACAGCTCCTTCATCGCCACCTTGTCCGTGGCCAGGCGGACCTGGTCCCGGGTCATGTGCGGCAGCCCGGCGAACGCGGCGAAGCGGTGCGTCAGCGGCTGGAGCGTCTCGTCGGGGTTGCAGAAGTAGGCGGGGACGGCGTCGAGCCCGGAGGCCCACTTCTTGTAACGGGTCACCTCCCCGGCCAGCGGCCGGTCCTCGTCGATCACGAAACAGGGCGCGCCATCCGGCACCGTACCCGCCGTGGCCCGTGTGCACAGCAGCACCGTGCCGATGTCCGGCCGCTCCAGCAGGTGGCGGGTGAAACGCCGCCTGCGGCTCGTCACGAGCAGCAGCACGGGCCGCCCGGCGCGGGGGTGGGCCATCCCCGTCACCCCACCACGTGGCGGTGCTCGGTCAGGAGGCCGAGCAGCGCGCGCACCACGGCCGGTTCCCCGGCGATGTCGATCCGTGTGCGCCGCAGCGACCGGCCGCGTGTCACGGTGCCGCCGCCCGCGCGGACCAGGCCGTGTCCCGCCGCCGTGTCCCACCACGGGAGGGCGACCGCGATGTGGGCGTCCAAGGTCCTGGCCGCCACCCTCAGCAGGTCACAGGCCGCCGAACCGGTCCGCACCACCTGGTAACGCCTGCCGACGAGCCGGAGGATGCCGTGGGCCTCCTTGAGCTCCTCGGTCCCGTACGGCAGCGCCACGGCGACCCGGACGTGCCGCTCCGCGGGCCCCGGCGACCGGGTGAAGCTGCCGTCGAGCGAACCGTCGAGCGTCGCCATCCACTGCCCGTCGGCGGGCCGGACGATGACGGAGGCCAGCCAGCGCTCGCCGGAGACCGCCGCGACGCTCACCGCGTAGTGGGGCGAGGCCCGCACGAAGTTGGCGGTGCCGTCGAGCGGATCGACGATCCAGGTGACCCCGGAACGCCCGGCCTGGTAGCCGGACTCCTCGGCCAGGACCGCGTCGTCCGGCCGGGCCGTGCGCAGCAGGTCCATGATGACCGACTCCGATCTCAGGTCCGCCTCGGTCAGCAGGTCCTGCTCGGTGCTCTTGCGCGTGACCCGGTAGGTCTCCCGCGCGGTGTCCTCGATCTCCGCCGCCGCGCGCCGGGCCACGGCGAGAGCGAGCCTCTCGATGTCCAACGCCGTCTCACCTCCGCTCCTGGCCGCGCAGCCGCCTCAGCGTCAGCTCGATCACCTCGTCGAGCCGGGCCTGGACCTGCGCCTCCGTCTCGCCGCGTACGGTCACCGTCACGGCCGCCTGGTTCCACGCCGCAGGCCGCGGCATGACGTCGCCGACCTGGAAGCGCAGCTGGGTGTCGATGATCCAGTCCTCGGCCGGGGGCGTCAGGTCCGTGCCGAGCCGTCCGGCGGGGGCGTAGACCAGCGCGTAACCGGTCAGGTGCGGGGCCGGGTCAGGGGGCCGGGGAACCTCCAGCCCGAGCTGGGAGCGGATGACGACCTCGTCGAGGTTGACACCGGTCCGGGACCGGAAACCCGGGATGATGCCGCCGCCGCCCGCGCGGCCGCCGATCTCACAGAAACAGACCTCGCCCCCGGAGCCCTCCGTGAGGAAGACCTCATGGTGGGTGACGCCGCTGAAGTCGGGGTAGCAGGCGAGGACCCGGCGGTTGAAGGCGAGCAGCCGGTCGAGGGTCGCGCCCGGCCCCACCGCCACGTCGCGGAACGCCTCCAGGCGGCGGTAGGACGTCGTCTCCTCCACGCTCCGCCCGGCCACCGCGGCGAGCGGCACCCCGTCACGGACGACGCTGTCGATGTGGAACAGCCGCCCGTCGACGCGTTCCTCCACCTCGTAACGGGCCAGCTCCTCCTTGGAGGTCGTGGCGGCGAACCGGCGGACGTCCTCGGCGTCGTCGAGGAAGACGATGCCGGCGGAGCTCTCACCGCGCCGTGGCTTGGCCACCAGGGCGCCGTGCCTGCGCAGCAGTTCCAGGGCGTTCGCCTCGGTGAAGGGGGCGAAGTCGGGGACGCGCACCCCGCGCTCCCGAAGCCGCTCCTTCATGATCACCTTGTCCCGGTACCCCAGGACCTGGTGTTCCGTCGGGCCGGGCACGCCCAGCCGGTCCCGCATCCTGGCGGCGGTCAGCAGCAGGCCCTCGCTGATGGCGACGATCCGCTGGGTCGGGCGCTCCGAGACGCCGTCCAGGAAGTGCGCGGCGGCCTCAAGGAGGGTCTCGTCACCGCGCGGGACGCCGACGACGCCCGCGAGTTCGTCGCCGCGGGCCTGGTCCAGCTTGCGGATGTCGGTGACGAGCCGGACGCGGTTGCGGGACGCGGGCAGGAAGGCACGGCCGTCGGCGTCCCGGTAGTACCGGTAACCGATGTGGTCGAGGACGAGGGTCTGTACCGGCTCATCGCTCATCGTCGGCTGTACTCCGCGTATCGGGCGGCGAGCTCCGCCGCGGCCTGCCCGGCGTCGTCGAGCGCGAGCTGCTTGCAGTGGTATCCGAGCTCCGCCCGCATGATCTCCGTCGACTCCTCGGTGAACTCCACCAGGCCGTCGGTCCCTATCCGGGCGATTCCGTCGTGACGCTGGCCGTCGAGGTTGATCTCCACGGCCTCCTTCTCCGACAGCCGGGGCGGCAGGTCGAGCTCCGTGCCGTCCGGGGTGATCCTGACCGGGTAGCCGCCGGGCAGGCCCGCCCAGCCGGGGGCGTGCACCTCGGCGCCGGTGCCGGTGGCCAGGGGCTCCAGCACGCTCAGGGCCGACGCCGCGGTCATGACCTGCCCCTCCCGGCCTCCGGTACGGCGGTACTCCGTACGCATCAGGGCGAACATGACGTCCTCGGGAGGCAGCGCCGCCGTGACGTCGACGCCGTCCCGCCAGAACGTCAGGTGGTAGGCGGCGCCGCCGCCGTCCCCGGTCCGGGAGAGCCGGTGCCCGACGAAGTGGTGCGCCACGAAACGCGGCCGCACCTCGTCCGGCGGGCAGCCGAGGTGTCCGGCCGCGATGGCCCGCAGCGCGGGGACCGAGTTGGCCACGTTGCCGATGCCCAGGTGGGGGCTCAGCCCCACCCCGGCGAGCGCCGGGTGCACGGCGTCGGGGTAGGCCGCGTTGACCACGACCGCCGGACTGCCCGCGAGCCGTACGGCTCTCATGAGGCTGAGCACCGGGGACAGGTGCATCGGGAGCCAGGGGCCGAAACGGGCGGCGCCGACACGGGCGAAACGGTCCCGGGGCAGTTCGGAGAGCACGTGCCAGGACTGCAGGCTGGCCGCGGCGAACACGATGTCCGGGGCGAACCCGGCCAGGGCCTCCGCCGTGCGCGCGGTGTCGTCCAGGTCCGCCACCAGGGGCTCGACCGGCCAGTGCCTGCCCAGCTGGGCGGCCGAGAGCGCCACCATGTTGGCCGTGCGGACGACCGCCTCCCCGTCGCGTCCGAGGATCGCGAGACGACGGGGGGACGGCGCGTTCGCCAGCCCGTGCAGCACCCGCACGGAGAGGTCGCCGCAACCGGCCACCAGGACACGGACGGGGCGGTCCCCGACGGGGACGAGAGGCGGGGGCGTCATCGCGGGTCACCCGTCGCCGGCCCGACCAGGCGCGGGACGAACCGCGAGGTGTTGGCGGCCAGCAGGTCGGGAGGGCAGAGGTCCGAGAACTTCGCCAGCCAGCCGCCGGACTCCACGGTGTCCCAGTGGGGGTAGTCCGAGCCGAACAGGATGCTCTCCGCGCCGAGCTGACGCGCGGCCCACAGCACGTGTTCCTCCCCGGGGTCGGGCACCACGGCGAAGTGCTCGCGGAAGGTCTCGACCGGGTCCGGCACGTCCCCCGCCAGCCGCCTGGTGTGGCTCGCGAGCCGTCCGAGCACGCTGGGAATCCAGGCGATGCCGGACTCCAGCATGACCACCCGCAGGCCGTCGGGCAGCCCGTCGGGGCGGGTGACCAGGTCGGCCAGCGCGATCATCTGCTCGCCCATGTGCCCGAAGGCGTGGGTCATCGCGTAGTCGTCGTAGGCGTCCGCCAGCGGCGACCACTGGTGACAGCCGGTTCCGCCGTGCACGGCCAGCGGGAGCCGCAGCCGCGCCGCCGTGCCGAGCAGCGGGGTGAGGTCCGGGGAGTTCAGCCGCGCCGTGGCGGTGCGGGCGGTCGGCCGTACCACGACGGCGACCAGGTGCGGGTCGTCGGCGTACCCCCGCAGCGCCTCCTCGCTCCACTTCGGGTCCTCGGCGGAGGCGAGGAAGGCCCACTTCAGGGTCAGGCGGGACCGGGCGCAGGCCCGCGAGGCCAGCCGGTTGTACCCGTCGAGCAGGCGCAGGCGCGTCTGTTCGTCCTCGACGGCCTGCACCGACAGGCCGACGAACCCGGGCTGGAGGACGGCCGCGGCGATGCCGTGTTCGTCGGTGAAGGCGGCCCTGTCCTCGTCCTGGCCCGGCCCGATGAGGTGGCCCAGGCCCTTGGGGTTGCCGTGCCCGTGGCCGCTCGGCTTGGGGAAGACACGGTCTCCGAGCCGGAGCCGTGTCACCCCCGCCTCGACGACCACCTCGGGGCGTTCGGCGGCGGTGAACCCGATGTCCTCCCAGATCTCGGGAAGGTGGTCGGTGAAGTGCGTGTCGCAGTCGTACAGTCCGGCGTCGGGCACGAGATCTCCAGCTTCTGTGGTCGCGGGTCGTCGATGTGCTTCTCGCGGGCCTCACTCGACTCCCATGTGCCGGCCCTGGGCCAGCCATTCGAGCCCGTCCTCCGGGTCGAGGGCCATGTCCCCGGCGATCCTGTCCACCGAGGCCGCGGTCATCAGGCCGGCGGACAGGTCCGAGAGGCCGCGGCGGGCGCCGTCGGGCAGCGCGCCCGGTTCGTCGAGCAGGCGTTTCGTGATGGGGTACCAGTACCCCCGGCCGATGAGCCGCGCGTGCGCGAGGGAGGTGGCGGCGGCGAGTACGTGCCCCAGGGCGCCGATCGTCTCTCCCGCCCTGACGTGGTCGGTCGCCAGCAGCAGGCAGCACGCCGCGCGCCCGCGCCACCAGGCGGCGGCGTTGTCCCGCAGCGCGACGGGGCAGGGGGGCCGCCCGACCTCGCCGTGCACGGAGACCGAGAGCGCGGCCTCGCTCAGCAGGATGTAGGACGGCACACCGCTGTGGATCTTGGGGTAGGAGTGGACGAGGAAGGCCCCCCTGTCCGCCCGTTCCCGCTCGGCCTCCAGGTTCGCCAGCGGGCGCAGGCAGACGTCGATCCTGGGGGAGACCGGCACCGAGAACTCCGACTCCTGGAACGGGTGGCCGAGGTTGGCGGTGACGAGCTCGACCGGCTCGCTCCCCGAGGGGAGACCGGGCAGCAGGCGGCGCAACTCCGCCTCGGAGGGCACCTCGTCGACGTAGACGAGGATGTCCCAGTCGCTGTCCGGCCCGGTCGGCCTGCCGCGGGCCCGTGAGCCCGCGATCCGGACGGAGCGGACCGCGGGCGAGCCGGCGAGGCCGTCCACGACCTGGCGGACCACGGGCGGAAGCGCGGGGACGTAGGAGGTTTGTGTGGTCACGGCCGCCCCCCGAGCCCCTGACCGCGCAGGTAGCGGGCCGCGGTCGCGCCGTGCTCCGTGCCGGGCAGCCAGTCCAGCAGGCCCGCCGCCAGCTCCTCGATCCGTGCGAAGAGCTCGGGTACGGCCGTCATGTCCCGGCGCAGCAGGGCGTCGGCCTCCACGAGCAGCCGGGGCCTGTCCACGGCGGCCGACAGGTCCGCGGTGAGGTGCCTGCCGAGGTTCTTGACCTCGTGCAGCACACGGTCGTCGGCGGCCAGGGCGCTGACGAGCAGGTGCTCGACCGCCAGGCGCAACTGGACCGAGGCGTCGAGCGGCAGCCCGTCGGCCCGGGCGGTCGCGGCCTTGCGATGGAAGTGGAGCGCGGTCAGGTACGTGGTGGCGCAGTGGAACGCGGGCAGCCACCCCAGCTCCATCCGCTTCCGCCAGCGTTCGACCGTCTCGTCCCCGTGCAGGACCAGGCCGCCCCGGAGCCGGGACAGGAGCCTGATCTCCAGCACGTCGAGGACGGGCAGCTCCAGATCCGGGGTGTCCGGGTCCCCGACGCGGGACATCCCGGCCGCGAGCTCGGCCAGGCCGTCCAGCGGACGCAGCACCTCAAGGCTGATCACCGGGTCGGAGGAGTAGATGTGGTTCAGGCACAGGCTCATCGGCCGCACCACGCACGGCGTACCGTCATCGGGCGGCGCCCAGCCGTACGGCGCGTCCACCACCAGCACGTTGACGTTGGAGCCGCGCATGGCCACGCCCTCGGCCGTGGAACCGGCCAGCACCACGCCGCAGCCGTCCGGCCAGGGGAAACGCCGTGCCAGCGCCTCAACGAGTGTGTCGTTCATACACCCCTCACCTCCGGCATCCGCCGGGCCGACTTGACGATCAGCATCGCCGGGACGCAGACCAGGCCGCCCAGCGCGGCCACCAGCAGGGCCGTACGCGTGGACGTCGTGTCCGCGAGCGCCCCCGCGACGGAGTACGAGATGGGCACCAGCACCTGGGACAGGGCCCAGTCGATGCCGAACACGCGCGCCACCTGGTCCCGTGGCACGGCGCTCTGCAACAGCGCCCCCCACAGGACCGTCGAGACGGCGAGCGCCGCGTTGATCACGAAACTGCCGGCCAGCGCGGGCCACGGCGACGAGTGGACGGCGAACCCCGCCAGGCCGCCCGCCATCACCCCCCACGCGAGGTAGAGCAACGTCAGCGTCCGCCTGTCGAGCGGCCTGCCTCCGACGAGGAGGGCGCCCGCGACCTGGCCGACCCCGCCGACGGCCAGGACGAGGCCGTACATCTCGGCACCGCCGCCGATCTCGTTGCGCAGGACGTAGGGGACGAGCACGTTCCACGGCCCCATGACGCAGACGACCGCGACCGCGCCCGCGGAGAAGGCGTAGAGCAGCCAGCGGTGCCTCCACGCGTAGCGCCAGCCGCCGAGGCTGTCGGCCAGCAGGTTCGCGCCGTCCCCGGGACCGGGGCTTCGCTCGGTGCCGACCCGCAGCAGGAACAGGAACGAGACGACGAAGGTGCCCGCGTCCAGCAGGAGCACCCAGTCCGCGCTGTAGTTCGCCACCAGGGCGCCGCCGACCACCGGGCCGACCAGCCGCCACATCAGGGGCCGGATGGCCTGGTCGGCCGAGTTGGCGCCCACCAGGTGCTCGGGGGGGACCAGGGACTGCACCATCGTCGCGAAGGCCGGGACGAAGACGGCCTCGGCGGCGGAGAACAGGGCAAGCCCGCAGAGAAGCCACCAGCCGGTGAGGAGGTCGGCCATGCCCAGCAGGCCGAGGGCCGCCAGCGTGACCGCCCGGCAGAGGTCACCGGCCAGCATCACCCGCCGGGCGCCGAGACGGTTCACGAGCGCCCCGGCGAGCAGCGCGGCGGGCAGCGCCGCCAGGGCCATCACCACCCCGATGGACGCCAGCGCCGTCGCGGTGTTGCTCATGGAGAGCACCAGCCACGGCAGCGCGACGAACATCATGCCGTCCCCGAGCAGCGAGACCGCGAACCCGGCCCACAGGTACCTGAAATCCCGGATCCGGAAGGGCCGCAGCTGCGGCCGGTCCGCCATCCGCGACAGCAGGGTGGTCCTGGGCTCCCTGGTCATCCGCGCTCCGGCCCCGCGGGCGTCTCGAACAGGCAGTGCCAGTGGAAGGACCCCGGAGCCGAGTGCTCCGCGTCGTGGATCGACAGGGGTTCGGCGGGCCGGTTCAGCGTGACCAGCCCGGCGGCGTCGCAGTAGAAGTGCGGGTGCACCTTGTCGTCGTCGGCGTCGGGCCGTACGAAGGTCCCCTCCGCGACCTCGACGCCCTGACCGTAGCCCCGGTTGCGGCGCGACAGCATCGTCACCTGGTAGAGCCCGCCGGGCCGCAGCACCCGGTGGATCTCCTGGACGGTCGCCCGCACCGCCTCCGGGTCTCCGTGGTAGATCGCGTTGTAGGCCAGCACGTAGTCGAAGTGGCCGTCGGGGTAGGGGAGCCGGTTCATCTGGCCGATCCGCAGATCCACGTCGACCCCGGCCTGCTCGGCCGCCGCGCGCGTGTGCTCGATCGCGGTCGGGCTGGCGTCGACGGCCCAGCAGCGGAAGCCGGACCGGGCCAGGAACACCGCGTGCCTGCCGACCCCGCAGGCCAGGTCGAGCACCGTCCGTGCCCGCCGTTCACGCAGCAGGCCGACGGTGCCGGCGACCCAGGGGTCGACGGTCGACCAGTCGGCGCGCCCGTCGCCGGTGCGCCACACCTGGTCCCAGTGCCGGTGGGCCGTGGTGCTGTCCGTCTGTCCCTGGTTCACGCCCACTCCCGCACCCCGATCAGCTCCCGGTCGAGGCCGTCGACGGCGGGGGCGCCGAGGAGGGCCATCGTGTGGTCGAGTTCCTCGGTGAGGGAGCGCAGGACTCCCTCCACCCCCTCCTGGCCGTCCGCCGCCAGCCCCCACAGCACGGGACGGCCCACCAGGACGGCCCGCGCGCCGAGCGCCAGCACGGTCGCCACGTGCGCCCCGGTGCGCACCCCGGAGTCGAACAGCACGGGCACCCGGTCGCCGACCGCCGCCACGACGCCGGGCAGCGCGTCCACCGCGGCCACGTGCCGGTCGGACTGACGGCCGCCGTGCGTGGACACCTGGATCGCGTCCGCGCCGGCGTCCACGGCCCGCCGGGCGTCCTGGGGGTGCAGGACGCCCTTGACGACGAGCGGGAGCCGGGTGCGGGAGCGTAACTCCGCGAGGTCCGCCCAGGAAACGGCCGGATCCGGGAACAGCTCGGTGACCAGACCGGCGGGGGTCAGGGAGGGGTCCCGGCGCCGCCGGTGGGCGAGCAGGTCGACGAAGCACGGGTCCT
Source organism: Streptosporangium sp. NPDC001559 (assembly GCF_042893955.1). Classification (NCBI taxonomy): domain Bacteria; kingdom Bacillati; phylum Actinomycetota; class Actinomycetes; order Streptosporangiales; family Streptosporangiaceae; genus Streptosporangium; species Streptosporangium sp. NPDC001559. The sequence goes on along the minus strand of NZ_JBIAVG010000010.1, from coordinate 228,720 downwards.
GGACGATCGCGGGCGGCGCCGTGTCGAACCGCCGGAACCCGTTGCGGGCGTCGCGGCTCCGGCGGCCGACCAGCGGGACGTCCACGGTGCACACCACCGCCCTGGCGCCCGCCTGCTCGGCCCGGTCCACCAGGGACCAGCTCACCTCGCGTTCCCGCAGCAGGTACACCTGCTGCCACAGCCGGCCAGGGGCGGCCTCGGCCACCTCCTCGACCGGCCGGGAGCTGAACATGGACAGGGTGAAGCCGAGCCCCAGGGAGTGCGCGGCGGCGGCCGTGGCCACCTCGGCCAGGGGGTGGCACAGGGCCTGCAGGCCCATCGGGGTGACCAGGAGCGGCGCGGAGAGCGGGGTGCCCAGCAACTCGGTCAGGGTGCTGCGGGCGGAGACGTCCCGCAGCACGCGCGGTGTGAGCGTCAGGGCGTCCAGGCGCTCGACGTTGCGCCGCATCCCCGACTCGTCCCCGGCGCCGCCCGCGCAGTAGTCGAAGGCCGCCTCGGTCATCCTGACCCTGGCCGTCTCGACGTCGGAGGGGCGGGCCGCGCGCTCCTCGACCCGGGGGCGGGGCTCTGGAACGGGGACGCCGGACGCGGGCGGCGGGTCGGCCGCGTGGCCGTGCTCGGCCAGCTCGAACAGCCGCTCGACCCCGGCGAGGTCGGGAAGGACGTTCTCCAGACGCCGTGAGGCCATCAGGTCGCGCAGCACCCGGGAGGTCTGCGCCACCAGGTTGCGGATGACGACGTTGGCGAAGATCACGGTCACCGGGCCGTGCTCGGCGAAGGACTCGGCGTCCACCCCGGGCAGCACGGTGGGAGCGAGCACCATGGGTCGCAGCGGGGCGATCCGCTCGACGACGGGGAGCAGCTGGTCGGCGCTGGCCCGGTTGGCCTGCGCGAACAGGGCGTCCGCGCCCGCCGCGGCGTAGCGCCGTAGCCGCCGCACCGCCACGTCGGCCCCGTGCCCGGCGACCAGGGCCTCGGTCCTGGCGATGACCTGGATGGAACGGCGGGCGGCCACCATGGCGGAGATCCGCTCGGCGAACGCCTCGGCGCTCAGCAGCTCCCGGCCGCTGAACCGGTCGTCGAGGGAGTTCCGCTTGGGGAAGACGTTGTCCTCGACGCAGATGGCGGTGGCGCCCGCGTCCTCGTAGAGCTTGGTCGCGAGCACGGCGACCTCGTCGCTGCCCCTGCCGGTGTCGGCGTCGACGTAGATCGGCAGGGATGTCACGGCCCGCACCGAGCGGACGATGGCGGCCACCTCGGTGACCTCCAAAACCTCGCGGTCCGGGACGCCGCGGCTGGCGGACATCTCAAGGCTGCCGAGCCACAGGACGTCGGCCCCGGCCTCCTCCGCGAGTAACGCGGTGATGGGGCTGTGCACGCCTATGCCGATGCGCAACTCGTTCATTGGGCTGTCTCCTGCCGGGAAACGTCTTCACGGAACCGCGCGATGAACCTCTCGGTGATCTCGGCCGGGTGAAAGGGGACCCGGGGCGGAGGCGGGCCGCCGTCCGTCGCGACGAGAACGTGGACCAGGCCGACGTGCCCCCCGCCGACCGCAGCGGACAGCGCCAGGGAGAGCGCGTCGCCCTCGGCCACGGAGACGGCCGTCGAGTACCCGCAGGCCTCGGCCATCTTGACGAAGGAGAACCGGGGCGCCGGCGACCCCTGCCCGCCGGTGCTCTCGTACATCCCGTTGTCCAGCACCACGTGGACCAGGGGGCCGGTGGCGGCCGCGGCCAGCGGCGCAGCCGACAGCCCCATGAGGGTGTTCCCGTCGCCCTCGACGGCGAAGGCCACCGTCCCGGACAGCTTCGAGAACCCGACGGCCATGGGGAAGGCGAGCCCCATGCTGCCCATCATGTAGAAGTTCTCCTCCCGGTCGGAGAGCGCGTACAGCGCGCGAGGGATGAGCCCGTTGCCGGTGAAGACCGCCGCGTTCGCCGCGTCGGCCGCTCGTGCGACGCGGGTGAGCGCCTCGCCTCTGGTCAGCATCCGCCGCTCACACCCCTTCCGGCGCGCACAGGACGGCGACGGGGACGCGGGAGGAGTGCGCGGTGCGCAGGGCCGCGCGCAACCGCTCCGCCACCCGCGCCGGGTCGGCCAGCCGGCAGCGCAGTACGGGGATGCCCAGCGCGTCCAGCACGGCGGGGGCGGGCCGGCCGATGACGGTGTGATGGGGGACGTCCCGGTCGTCGTGCCCGGCCCAGGAGACCATCAGCACCAGAGGGACTCGGTAGACGAGCGCCAGGCTGGTCAGCGCGTCGACGCAGGTCCCGAGGCCGGCGCTCTTCATGAACACCAGGGGTGTCGCGCCCGCCAGGTACGCGCCCGCCGCGAGCGCGACGCAGTTGTCCTCCCGCGTCCCGGGCAGGTAGCGGTCGGCGGCGCGGGGGTGTTCCGCCAGCCCGCTCAGGAAGCCCGCGAGGTGGGAGTCGGGCACGCCGGTGATGAAGTCGTATCCGGCCGCGAAGACCTCGTCGGCCAGCACGGGAGTTCGCTCGGTTTCTCGCGCGGCAATGACATCCAAGTCTGCGTCTCCAGTTCGCCGTACGCTCGCTGTGCTGTCGGGGGGGGGTGCTGCCGGGGCGGTTCTCAGGGCGGGCCGTCCGGGTGCGCGGCACGTTCGATCCACGGGGTGAGTCCTTCGCCGAGGTCGGTGACCCAGATGTCCCGCCTCGCCCCGTGGCATCCCCGCCACTTCTTGCTCCGCTCGTAGCCCAGCCCGTAGTCGATCGTCCGTACCCCCTCCTCCCGCGCGGCACGGACCGGGGTGTAGAACATCACGTCGAAGTAGGTCCTGCGGCAGGCCGGGTTCTCGTAGTCGAAACCGCACCAGAACACGTGCCACTGCTCGCCGTACCGGATGAACAGGCTGAACGCCAGCAGTTCTTCGTCGGCGGAGCGGCTGTGGAACAGCCGGAGGCGCTCCGGCGGGAAGAGCGAGGTGAGCCGCTCCAGCCTGGACCACTCGGTCTCCGGGGTGCTGTACCCGCCGTACTTCCCGACGAGGTTCATCCGCAGGCGGATCTCCGCCGCGCCGGGGACGTCCGCGGGCGCCGGGGCGGTGCGCACCCCGGCGCGGGCGAGGTCGCGAAGGTCCCACCGCACCTTCTGGCGGCTGGTCTTGGGGAGCCTGGCGACGTACTCGTCGAACCCGCCCCGCGGCACGTCGAGGACCGACCGCACCGTGCCGGGTATCCGCGACCACGCGGGGGAGGCCGAAAGCGCCGAGCACAGCGCGGGACCCGCCGCGTACAGCACCGCCGCGCAGACCGCCCCGGCGTCCCGCGCCCACGCCGTGACGGCGGCCAGCAGGTCGACGACCCGCTCAGGCGAGGGGCCGCCGGAGCTGACCACGTCGGCGTCGTAGCCGGGCTGCACGATCGCGAGGAACGGGAAGCACAGCGACCGTTCCGGGGCCTTGCCGGGCGGGCGCCGCTGGTCGGGGAAGACGGGCGGATCACGCCACATCAGCTCGTGGAGGTTGAACGACTCGTAGCAGTCCGGGTCCTCGATCAGGTATCCCGTGGTCGCGGCGAGGGTGACGCCGTCGCGCACGAGCCGGAAGTAGTGGCCCCGGCCCGGCGGTCTGTCCCCCATCATCTCCAGCCACGCGGGCGAGGTCAGGAAGGTCAGGTCGGGCCAGTGCGGCGGCAGGACCTCGTCGACGACGAGCCGTGCCCCGTCCCCGGTCCTCAACGCCGCTCCCATCGGATGGGGCACCCGCCGGTCAGCGGGCGTCCGTCGATCTCGGGGAAGTACTGCTTCCACTTCTCGGCCGTCGACCCCAGGCCGTCCCCGGAGTCCGAGAGCAGCGGAACGTCCTCGTACCGGGACAGGCTCCGGCGGATGCGCCGCTTGGCCGCGCGCCCCGCCGCCGTCGAACCGCCGATGTTCCCGAAGACGCTCCGGGACTGCATCGCGATGAGGAGGCACTGCCCCAGGGCCCGGCTGCGCCGGGGGCCGTAGGCCGGGCACATGCCGAAACTGAAGAGCCGTTCGCCGTCGAAGTTGAAATCCCATTTCGGGTCGTCGGGGTCGTCGGGAACGTCGGGGGGCCGTGGTCCCCTGTCAGACGAATGCAGGCCGGAAAGGACCTTCCAGAAAAGGGCGCGGTACCCTGCGAAGTCGCGTTCGCCGGACGGCGGGCCGACCATGAGGAGGAACGAAAGCCGCTCTTCGGGGGAACCGCGCTGGATTCCGATGAAATGCACGAGGTCACGGGCCACGGCAGCCACCTCGCCGGAGAAGTCCCGGCGCAGGTTCATGAACGTGTAGTAATTGTTTCCCGCGGCTTCGCCGATGGCGCCGAAGTGACAGGGGTAGGGAAAGGGATGGGTGGAGAGCAGGGCGTCACGGATCCGCCGCCGTTCCCGGGAGACCCATTCGGGGGAGTCCTCCGGCGGTTCCTGGGCGCTCGTCCACATCCGCGCGGAGGCTCTCTCACCCACGCGCGTCACCGCCCGCGACCGGGTCGGGATAGGCCACCGGCGGGAAGTACTGCGACGTCGCCAGGACGGCCCTGGACCAGGGGTCGACCCTGATGCCGTAACCCTCGAGCGCGGTCCACAGCCGGTCGGTGTCCAGCGGCGGCCCCTCGGGGGTGAACGTGGAGCCCAGGGCCCGGCGCAGGATCAGGTCGGCGGAGCCGTCCAGGCTCTTCGCGACACGGGCGACGAGCTCGTCGTCGAGCGGGGTCTCCGGCGTCCCGGCGAGGTCGTGGGCCACGGAGGCGGCCTCGGAGTCCGGTACGAGTTCCCACAGGTGGGCGATCAGGACCCTTCTGAACTGGTCTCTCACCTGCAGGAAGCCGCGGTTCTCCCCGGTTCCCGGCGGTCTGTCGAGCAGGGAGGCGAGGGTGCGGGCCCCCGGTGTCGCGAGCTGGGTGTGGCTCTCCGGCAGTTCGCCGCGGCCGAGGTTGCCCCACTCCCTGACGAAGAACGTCCGCCAGTCCAGTTCGGCCTCCTGCGGGCTGTCCGAGGCGTGCAGCAGGCCGAGGATCGTGTTGACCGCCCCGTAGCGCAGCCGCAGCGAGGAGGCGGACGCCCGTTCGAGCGGCCCGGAACCCTTCATCTCGGTGAAGCGCCGGTGGATGTCGGGCCCGCCGGTCAGCAGGAGCGCGAGTGAGGGCCCGAGCCGGTACAGCGCGTCGATCGCGCGGTACCGGTAGGTCCCGAAATGGATCCTCCTGAGGGCCAGGTCGTCGTAGATGACGTCGAGCAGGAGACTTCCCGGCTGGACGACCCGCGCCGCCACCTCCTCGCAGTCGGCGTTCAGCACGTCGTCCACGATTCGGCGCCCGAGCCCGCGAATGAAGGAATCGGGACTCACGACGACCACAAGATTACGGGACCAGTCCACGGCCTTTCACCTCTCGTACGCTCAATAGAATTTCAAGAGGTTGTGCAGTGTTTCCGGACGGGCGGGAAATGAGGGTCGCGCGTCCGTTTGTCATCTTTCCGGAAACGCGGAGGGAACTCTTCCCGAGAACCGTTCCGCTATAAGGAAAGCACTGTCCCGCACGCCTGGCTGAAAAACGGCCCCCGGTGCGAGTGAATATGTTCGACTTCAAGAGCATGCGACATGTCAAGAAAGCGCGTCAACCGTGAACGGGCGATTGACGGCACCGGTCCGGCCGGTCCGGCTCGTTCCGTGTGTGACGGATGTCTCCGTTCGCGGGTGGGACCTGGGGTTTCGCGGATCATGACCCGGCCCGTCACATGGCCGGCGGGTGGGGTGTGATCTACGTCACTCATGGGCCCGGCGGGTTCCGGCAGGAGTGCGGGCGCGGTCCTTCACTTCGGTCGGAAAGAGGCGTACGTTTCGTCAAGTACGTACTTGACGTTCATTGCGGAGTTGGCGCTGGTGGACCCTTCGGAGACCGAGTTCGTCGATCGCATGGGGCTGATCATGGAGCGGCTGGGCAGGACGCGCACGATGGGCCGCCTGCACGCGTGGCTCATGATCTGCGACCCGCCCGACAGGTCCCTCACCGAGCTGGCGGCGGAGCTGGGCGTGAGCAAGACCGCGGTCAGCACGGTCGCCAGGCAGCTGGAGCTGAGCGGGATGGTGGAGCGCGTTCCGACCGCCACCCGTGAGCACCGCTACCGGACGGCCAGCGGCGAGTGGGCCGAGATCGTGCGGGCCCAGCTGGTCGCCGTCAGGCAGAGTCTCGACACGCTCGATCTCGGACTGTCGATCGTCGGCGACGACCGGCCGGACCAGCGCGCCCGGCTGAAGGAGACCCGGGACTTCTACGCCTTCGTCCTGCAGGACGCGGACGGGATGGTCGAGCGCTGGAAGGAGTACCGCGAGAAGACGTCCTGACGTACCGCATCAGGCAGAGGGATCCTCAACCAAGGAGAGGCGATGTCAGGCATCGTCGAACGGTACGACATCCCCAAACAGCACTTCTGGCTGCACGGGCCCCGATCGGGCCCGGCGGTCGAGTTCGACAGCCGAACCGGGCTGTGGAACGTCTACGGTTACCAGGAGACGCACGAGGTCTTCAGCGACCCCGCGACGTACTCCTCCGACACCATGCGTGTGATTCCCAAGGAGATGTCGTTCGGCGAGGAGTTCTCGCTGGACGGCTTCATCACCCAGATCGACCCGCCGGAGCACGGCAAACTGCGCAAGCTGGTCAGCAACGCCTTCACCAGGAAGGTCGTGGCGGACCTCGAACCGAGGATCGCCGCCCTCACCGGTGAACTGCTCGACGCGGCGCGCGAGCAGGACCGCTTCGAGCTCGTGCGCGACCTGGCCTACCCGCTGCCGGTCATCGTCATCGCCGAGCTGCTCGGCGTGCCCAGCGGCGACCGCGCCCTGTTCAAGCAGTGGGCCGACGCGCTGTTCCAGCGTGACGCCGAGATCTCGCTCAACCGCTCGGAGGAGGAGCGTAAGGCGGACGTCGCGGCCACGTTGAAACCGTGGCGGGAGATGTCCGCCTACCTCGCCGCCCACGCGGCCGAGCGCAGGCGGCAGCCGCGCGCCGACCTGCTCACCAGGCTGGTCGAGGCCGAGGTGGACGGCGAACGCCTGCCCGACGACCAGGTGGTCAACTTCGCGATCATCCTGCTGCTCGCGGGACACATCACCACGACGATGCTGCTCGGCAACACGGTGCTGTGCCTGGACGCATTCCCCGAGCAGCAGGCCAGGGTGCGCGCCGACCGGTCCTCGATCCCGGCTGTCATCGAGGAGGCGATCCGGTACATGACCCCCTTCGCCCTCCTCGGCCGCGCCACCACCCGGGAGGCCGAGCTGGGCGGCGTGACGATCCCGGCCGACAAGATGGTCATGGTCTGGCTCGCGGTGGCCAACCGGGACCCGCGCCAGTTCCCCGACCCCGACGTCTTCAACCCGGGCCGCGACCCCAACCCGCACCTCGGGTTCGGCAGGGGCATCCACTTCTGCCTGGGCGCGCCGCTGGCCAGGCTGGAGGGACGGGTCGCTCTGGACATCCTGCTCGACCGCTTCGAAACCCTGCGGACCGACCCGGACGACCCCGTGCTGTTCATCCCCACCCCCTCCCTGACGGGAGTGCGCCGCCTCCCGCTCCTCCAGGGATAGGCACCGTACGGCCGCCCCCGGAGACCCGTCTCCGGGGGCGGCGCCTGTCCCGGCCGCGCCATTCGACGGTCCGGCCGTGGGTAGCCGCCGGCATACGGGGCAGGGGCAGGAGTACGGAATCGGAAGGGGGACCAGAGATGGAACGGGGAAGCACCAAGCACGGTCCGCGGCTGGACGACGAGCAGAAACACGAGGTTCAGGGCGTCGTCCAGGGAGGAGAGGACAGCAGCGTCGAGGAGTGGAAGGAGCCGGAGCCCCTCGACGCCCCCGGTGAGAGGGATCTCGCCCCGGGACCCCGGCCACCCGGACACGAACCGGGCTCCCCGGAGGAGATGACCCCGGAGGAGGTGGACAGCCGTAGCGTCCTGGCCCGCTGGATCAGCGGCACCCACGCGTTTCCCGCCGACCGCGCGACCCTGCTGGCCCGCGCCGAGGCGCAGTCCGCGCCGGATCCCGTGCTCTCCGCCCTGCGGGCGCTGCCCGACCGGACCTTCGCCAACGTCGAGGAGATCGCCGACACGCTCGGTTTCGGCGGCAGGGAGCAGCGGGACTGACCGGCGGGCACGGCCCCGCCCTGCCCGCCGAGGGGAGACCCGCCGGAGACGCGCGACATGACGCCGGAGAGGAGCGGGACGGACGGGCCGAGAGTGACGGTCGTGGTCGCCAGCCGTGACCGCCGCGCCGAGCTTGGGCGCTCCCTGCCTCGTCACGAGGGGCCGGTGATCCTGCACGGTCGAACAGGACGGCGGCTGGACGAGGGACGGTCAACGGCACCTCCGAGGACGGACTCGCACGAGAACCTCCCCGCGACAGGGCCGCGCTCTACCTCCGAACAGGTCAAGCAAACGATGCCCTTCACAGACCGGAGCCGCCCGTGGCGTCGACGACCCGGCCGCTCACCCAGCGGGCGTCGTCGGAGGCGAGGAAGGCCACGACGTCCGCGACGTCCTCGGGGGCGCCGACCCGGCCGAGCGCCGACAGAGCCGCGGCCCGCTCCCAGGCCTCGGGGTCGGCGCGCAGCCAGCCCGCGTTGACGTCGGTGTCGATGATCCCCGGCGCGACCGAGTTGACCGTGATCCCGCGCGGGCCGAGCATCTTGGCGAGGTTGAGGGTGAAGGTGTCCAGCGCGCCCTTGGTGGAGCTGTAGGCGATGACCTCGGGCAACGCTATCCGGGCCGCGCCGCTGGAGACGTTGATGATCCGGCCGCCGTCGTTGAGCCGGGTCAGCGCGTGCTGGACGATGAAGAATGGCGCGCGGACGTTCACCGCGAACACCCTGTCGAACTCCTCCTCGGTAAGGGCGGTGAGGTCGGAGCTGCGCGCGATGCCGGCGTTGTTGACCAGAATGTCGACCCGGGCGTCGCCGGTCACGGCGTCGAAGGCCGCCCACATGGCCTCGGCGTCGCCGTGCTCGCCCAGTTCGGAGCGGAGGGCGAAGGCCCGTCCGCCGTCCTTCTCGATGCTCCCGACGGTCTCCGCCGCCGCCGCGTCGTCCTGCGCGTAGGTCAGCACGACGGTGGCCCCGTCGCCCGCCAGCCGTCGCGCGACGGCCCGGCCGATACCCCGGCTGCCCCCGGTGACCAGCGCGACCTTGTCCGTGAGACGTCCCATGACGAAACTCCTTTGTTGAGTGATTGCTCAAAAAATACGGTAGCACGGATTATTGAGTGAGTGCTCTAGAATTTGTGCCATGACCGAGAGCCGCCGGGGCCGCCCCCGCACCTTCGACCGTGACGAGGCGCTGGCCAAGGCCGTCCGCCTGTTCTGGGACCGCGGCTACGAGGCCACCTCGGTCAGCGACCTGACGGAGGCGATGAACATCAGGCCCGCGAGCCTCTACGCGGCCTTCGGCGACAAGAAGTCCCTGTTCAAGGAGGCCGTCGTCGCCTACCAGAGGGCGGCGCCCGCCACCTTCGCGAGGGTCGCCCTGCGTGAGGAGCGCACCGCCCGCGGCGCCTTCGCGCGCATCCTGCGCGAGGCCGCCGAGGCCTACACCGACCCGTCCCACCCGGCGGGCTGCCTGATCATCCGCTCGGCGACCAACGTCAACCCGAGGGACGCCGACGTCGAGGCCTTCCTCCGCGACATCCGCAACGCCAACGTCGCCGTCTTCACGGCCCGTCTCGACGAGGCCGTCCGCGCGGGCGAACTGCCGGACTCCGTCGACACCCGGGCTCTGGCCCGGTACTTCGGAGCCGCTCTTCAGGGCCTGTCACAACAGGCGGCCGACGGCGCGACCGCCGCCGACCTGCGCCCGGTGGCCGAACTCGCCATCGGAGTCTGGCCGGCGCCGCCGGAGACTCCCTGAGCGGCCGCCGGTGCTCCGTGCACGGGTGTGGACACCGCTCTTTCGGCCCGGCCCCTTTTCCGCGAGGCCTGGCCGAAGTCCTTTCGGGGAGGCGTGTGACCTTCGAGGGCGACGTTGCGTTCCCCGGAATCCGGGAATCCCGTCTTTAGTGATGGTTAACGACAAGTCGCTCGGGGTGGGGAGGCGCCACAGGCTGACGCGGCCGGCCACGATGCGGACAGGGGGTGGCCGATGTCCTCCTCGCGAGATGTCACGGGGATGCTGACCGGCCTGCTGGAGGCCAGTCACCTGGCGGAGCTGGAGCGCCTGCCGTTCCTGGTCAGCGAGTACGCCGCCCGCGCGGGACTTCGGGAGGTGGCGATCTACCTGGCCGACCTCCAGCAGACGGTGCTGCGGCCCCTGGCCGGGCCGGAGGAGGCCGGAGAGGAACCGGAGGAACTGCGCATCGACGCCACCCTGGCCGGGCGCGCCTTCCAGGAGGTGCGCCCGCTGGCCAAGACCGGTGCCGACGGGCGGGCGGACCACTGGTGGGTGCCGGTGCTGGACGGCACGGGACGGCTGGGCGTGCTGCGCGTCCGGCCGCCGGAGGACGACCAGGCGGACCGGGACGCCATGCGGCATCTGGCCTCGATGGTGGCGCTGCTGCTGGTCAGTCACCGCGAGCACAGCGACTCCTACGCCCGAGTGGTGCGCACCCGGCCGATGAACGTGGCCGCGGAGATGCAGTGGAACCTGATGCCGCCGCTCACCTTCGCCAACCGCCGGGTCACGGTCAGCGCGGTCATGGAACCGGCCTACGAGGTCGGCGGGGACGCCTTCGACTACGCCATCGCCGGTGAGGCCCTGCATCTGGCCGTCTTCGACGCCATGGGGCACGACACCTCGGCGGGGCTGACCGCCAACCTTGCGATCGCCGCCTGCCGTAACCACCGCCGCCAGGGCATGGGGCTGGCGGACAACAGCGAGGAGATCGAGCGTGTGCTGATCGGCGAGTTCGGCAGGACCACCCGGTTCGTCACCGCGATCATGGCCGACCTGGACATGACCACCGGCCTGTTCAGCTGGGTCAACCGCGGTCACCACCCGCCGGTGGTGATCCGCCACGGTCGCTGGGTCACCACCCTGCGGTGCGTCCCGGCCCACCCCATGGGACTGAACCTGAACCTGCCGGTCACCCCGTGCCGGGAACAACTGGAACCCGGGGACCGGGTGCTGCTGTACACCGACGGCATCACCGAGGCCAGGGGCCGCACCGCACAGGAGTTCGGGCTGCAACGGTTCATCGACTTCGTCATCCGTCACCACGCCGCGGGCCTGCCGGTGCCCGAGACGCTGCGCCGCCTGATCCACGCCGTGCTGGACTACCACGGCGGCCGTCTGCAGGACGACGCCACCGTCCTGATCGTCGAGTGGCACGGTACGGAGGGCCGACGGTACGACGGGCCGGAGGGGCTGCGTTCCGCGCTGATCGGTGAGCGCGCGTGAGCGGCGTCAGGACAGGTTCCACATCCCCACCCGGACCCGCACCCCCGAGGAGGCGTGCAGGAGCGGATCACCCTCGGGAGAGGGAAGGCCCCCGGCCCGCAGGAGGTCCTGGTCGAGACGGACCAGGCGGGCACGGCGCAACGGCCACGGCCGGTGCTCGACCTCGGCGTGGGCCGGCCTGCCTCCGACGACGGTGAACAGCCGGTAGCGCTCGGTGAGGAAGTCGGTGAGTTCGTCCCGCTCGGCGTCGAGCAGCGGGGCGCCGAGTTCCACGTCGGCGTCGCATCGGGCGCCCGCGGGGCCGATCAGCCGGCGCCGGCAGCGGTAGGCCCGCCGTTCCCCCTCGACGCGCACGGACATGTCGGACCAGTGGTAGGGCAGCCCGTAACCGGCCCTGCCGCCCAGGGCGGGAAGGAGCCGTCCGGCGTCCAGCGACAGGAACCACAGGCCACGGCGCCCCCGCGCGTCCCGCACGTAGGTGCGGACGTTCGTCTCCGGGAACCGCGACAGCCACGGCAGGGCCGGTGTCCCGGGCACCCGTACGTCCTCCATGAGGAAGGGCGTCAGACCGACCCACGCCGAGCCGTCGAACTCCTCGGCCGTGAGCCAGCCGGGAAGCAGCGCCTGGACCTGGGCGGGGGAGTAGCGCCAGTGGATGAAGGTCATCTGGGACCACCCGTGGTACATCACCGGCCGGGTGACCTGTGGAGGCTGTGTCGTCCGCATCCTGTATCGCTACCCAGGAGGGGCCGGTTCAGGGGTGTTTGAGAAGGTCGATGACCGCGCGTTCCGCCGCGCCGTGCGTGGCCGGGCCGTCGGCCTCGCCGAGGTCGGTCAGCGCCCGGTGGATGGTCCTGCCCCGCTCGTAGGCGGTGACGACGCGGGGGTCGACGTAGGAGGCGCGGGCGACCGCGGGGGTGTTGCCCAGGTGCCCGGCGACCTCCCGCATGACACGGGCGACGGCCCTGCGGCGCCCGGCCCGGCTGCGGACCCGCCGCGAGACGGCCAGGCCGACGGCGGCGTACACCGTGGCGTGCCAGGTGCGGAAGTCCTTGGCGCTGACCTCGGTCTCCATGCGTTCACGCAGGTAGGCGTTGATGTCGTCGCTGCGGACGTCGACCCAGGAGCCGTCGTCCTCGTAGCGCAGCAGTTCACCCTTGGCGCCGGTCCCGCGCAACGCGGTGACGACCTCGCACACGTCCGGATCGTCCAGTTCGATCTCGCGCAGCCTGCCGCTCTTCGCCGGGTAGCGGAAGGCGACCCGTCCGCGTGAGCAGGTCACGTGCTCCATCCGCATCGTCGCCAGCCCGAAGGACTCGTACGCCTCGCCGCCCACCCGGAACAGCCCGATGTCGAGCATGCGGGCCGCGGCGGCCAGCACCCGCTCGCGTGTCAGGCCCGGCTGGTCGAGATCGGCCTGCACCTTCTTGCGGAAGTCCGGCAGCCTCTCCGCCAGCTCGGCGACCCGGGCGAACTTGAGCCGGTCCTGCTCCTCACGCCAGACGTCGTGGTAGCGGTACTGCCGCCGCCCGGCCGCGTCGGTGCCCACGGCCTGGATGTGGCCTTTCGCGTCGCGGCAGATCCACACCTCCCGCCAGGCGGGTGGCAGCGCGAGCGCCCTGATCCTGGCGAGCGTCCCGCGGTCCCTGACCGGACGCCCGTCGGCGTAGGCGTAGGAGAAGGAGCGCCCGCGGCGTCTGCGGGTGATGCCGGGTTCGGCCGGATCGCTGTGACGCAGTTCGTGCATGCCGTTCCCACTACCCCGGGAGCGGTTCTCATTCGGCGAAGCCCGCCGTGTTACGCCGGCCCGTACGGCCTCGCGCACCCGGCGCAGCCCGGAGAGGTCGTCGGAGGAGACCGGCTCCTCGAACCAGCGCACGTCCCACTCCTCAGGTTCGGCGGCGAGCCGGATCGCCTCCTTGGCGGTGTAGGCGCCGTTGGCGTCGACGTACAGCTCCGCCTCCGCGCCGATCGCCTCACGTGCCCGCCGTACCGGACGGACGTCCCTGTCCCGCCCTGTCTTGAGCTTCACCCTGGGGACGCCGTCCCGGTGGACCCAGCCGCCGAGCTGCAACGTCTACGGGCAGATCCTCTGGGAGCAGATCGTCCTGGGCTACCCGGAGTACGCGGTGCGGCACCGGCGGCCTGAGGCGGACTTCTCCTCCTGGGCCCGGGGCTGCGGCGGCTACGGCGCGAAGACCACCGCCCCCGGCGAGGTGGCCGGCGCCGTCCGTGAGGCGCTCGCCCACCCCGGCGCCGCCCTGGTGGACGTGGACGTCAACCCGAACGAGCCGCCGATGCCGGGGAAGGTGAGCTACGAGCAGGCCAAGCACTTCACCGAGGCCTTCCTCCGAGGTCAGCCGCACAAGGCGGCCACCCTCGCCACCGTCGCCCGCGACAAGATCAGCGAGCTCAGGTCATGACCGCCCAGACGGTCCGCCCGGCCCCGTGACACGCGTTCCGGCCCTCGCGGCGACGACGGGGAGGGCTTTCCCCGAACGCCGCTGGGCGCGGCGTCCTGAGGAGCCCGCGCGGCCGGTCCGCCTGCTCACCACCGCCACGGCGCTCGCCGCCTGCGCCGCCGCCGTGGTGGCGGCGGTGGCGGTGACATCGGTCAGGAACCGGCGCACGGGGTGAACCGTACGAACGGGATGCGCCTGCCGGCCTCGCGGTGCTCGTCCACCGTCCATCGACCGCTCACGGCGGCGGTCGCCCCGCTTCGAGTTCGGCCGATCGGCCAAGTCGGTCGGACGGCGCACGCGCGGCGCGGCCGTGTCAGACGACGGCCGTAGGACCTACGCCCAGGAGGGTAGGCGGGAGATCATCCGGCGGGAGGAACCGGGAGCGCGATCACCGGCCGAGAATCAGCAGTGCGGCACCGGAGATCATCGGGGCATCCGGCGACCGCAGCCACAGAATTCGCACGCCGCGTTCTTCGCGTATCCAGCACAGGAGTCCACGTGACCCGTCTTCGTCCCGCGTTCACCGTCGTCGCCGTCACACTGTCGGCCGCGGCCTTCGTGGGGGCGCTGTCCCTCCCGGCCCAGGCGCAGGCCCAGCCTCCGCAGCCCTGCACCACCGGCCCGAACGGCCCCGCCTGCCACGCGCCCGGCGTCGACCCCAAGTAGCCCGGTCTGCCGGATCCGTCCCTCACACGCAGGTCAGGTACGGCTCAGCCGGAGCACGGGACCCCTCGCCCGGGTCCGCCGGAACGCCGTGCCGCCTGTGACCCCCCACCCTCGAAAGGAACCCGCGCCATGCGTATCCGCCCCCTGATCGCGGCGGCCCTGGTCACCGTGTCCACCACGGCCACGCTCGCGATCTCCGCCGCACCGGCCGGCGCCGGCACCGACTGCGTGCAGGCGGCCAACTACGCCTACCAGCTCTGGCGCTCCACCGGCATGGGCGAACGCGCCGCCGCCGAGCGGGCGAGCGTCACCTACAACGCCTGCGTCCAGATGACCTGATCGTGCCGGGGCGGGTGAGGCGACCTTCGCCCGCCCCGATCACCCCGCGTCCGGGACGTCAGCCCGGGCCGCCCTCCGACCCGTGAAGAAGGTGGGCGACGACGTCCGCGGCCGTGTAGTCGCCGGGCAGGTCACGCAGGAAGCCGAGGTCCTGGCCGAGGGTGAGCAGGGCGGGCTCGGCGTAGCCGTCGAGGCGGCGCTGCCCGAGCCCGATCGCGCTGACGAGCCCGTTGCACAGGCACCTGCGGCCGGCCGTGTCGCTCTCCGGCCGGTTCTTGCGGACGTAGGTCTCGACCGGCTCCGCCGGGCAGCGGTAACCGACCTCACCGTCGGCCTTGAGGTACGGCGCGCGCAGATGTCCCATGTCGCACAGACGCGGACGGGCGGCGTAGACGCCGGGGTCGGCCACGGTGCCGGGCAGGGAGGCGACCTTGAAGGGGAACCCGGCCGGTGAGGCGCCGGGGTCGTTGCGGACCGGCAGGGTGCCGCCGGAGGCGGCGTCGAGCAGACGGCGCCGGAGCGTCTCCTCAAGTCCGGACTCCCTGCACAGGGCGAAGGCCGTACCCACCTGGACGCCGGTGGCGCCCGCCCGCAGCGCCCGTGCCAGCCCTCGCCGCCCGGCCTGGCCACCGGCCAGCCAGAACGGCAGCCCGAGTGCGGCGATCCTCCCGGTGTCCACCCGGTCGCGGGGGCCGTAGAGAGGCTCGCCCTCCTCGTCGAGACGGAGCCTGCCCCGGGGCGGGGCGCTGTGGCCACCGGCGACGGGACCCTCGACCACGAACCCGTCGGGCCGGGTCTCGGGCCTCCTGGCCAGGTAGACGGCCAGCACGTCGGAGGAGACGACGGCCAGGAGCCGGGGGCGTTCGAGCGGGGGCGGGCGGAGGGGGCCGTGCAGGGTGGCGGGGTCGACGCCGACGGTGTACCGCCGCCCGGACTCGGCCCCGGCGACGGTGACCGAGATCTCGGCGGGCCGGTGGACGGCGAGGGCGTCGAGCAGGCCGGGGATCTCGGAGGGGATGCCCGCGCCCATGAGCACGTAGTCGACGCCGGCGAGCATGGCGCCGTAGACCGCCGCGGGCGTGGCCAGCTGGATCTTCTCCAGGTAGTTGACGCCGACCGGACCGTCGTGACCTTCGCGGGCCAGGAACACCTCGGCGAAGTTGGCGGCCACGGTCAGTTCGGTCCGGCCGGGGTGCGGGCGCAGCCCGAGCCTGGGCACCGGCCGGTACGGCTCGCCGGGCAGGACGCCGCCGGGCACGTGGTAGCGCTTCCAGATCCGTTCCGCGACCTCGGGGAAGGGGAAGGCGTCCAGGGCGCGGCGCAGGTCACCGCCCGGATCGCCCTGTTGCAACCGGCGGGCCAGCACGACGTCCAGGGCGACGCCGGACACGACACCGAGCTGCCCGGTGGTGGAGACGGCCCGCGCCAGCCGCCATCCGGACACGCCGACCCCCATACCGCCCTGGATGATCGTGGGAAACGCGGTGTCGAGCGGCAAGACGGGACCTCCCGGTCGTCGGTGTCTGGAACGGGGCGCGGCGGTCATCCGCCGGAGGACATCGCGGCGCCCACCGTGACGAAGGCGGCGCCCGCGCCCATCAGGACCGCGCCCAGGCCGACGGTCAGGGAGGTGATCTGCCAGGCCTGGTAGGCCGTCATCAGCGAGGCGCGCAACGTCTCGCCCATGAACGCGGTCTGGCGCAGCGCGGCGAGGGAGTCGTCCTGGCCTCCGGCGGCGTGCAGCTCCGCGGTGACCTCGGAGTAGGTCCGGCCCCGTGTGGCGTGGCGTACGTTGCCACCGATCATGTCGGCGAACGCGCGGGCCTGGACGCCGTCCTCCACCTGGTGCCCGGCGTACGCGGTGAGCTCCGGAGGCAGCCCCCTCTCCGGGAAGGTGATCCGCTGCCGGGAGAGCTCGTCGCGGATCTCGTCCCTGCCCCGCAGGCCGCGGGCCGCCATCGCGGCGCCGGCCGTCAGGGTGGTGACGCCGACGGCGCCAACCAGCGTCGCCGCCAACCGGCGCGGGTCGTTCATGAGGGTCTCCTTCGTCGTGACGGCATGGGCTCTGTCAGGAGTTTTCGGCGGCGGGCGGGGTGCGATGAAGGGGCACAGGCCCCTGCTCGGCAGGCCGAAAGTCCCAAATCCGGGTAAAGGAGCGGCCGGAAGGACTTTGGTCCCCCAGGTGATGGTCCTTGAGCCCATGCCCGCCACCCATCTGAGGATTTACCGTGAGGTGAATTCAGCGCCCCGTGACATCCGGCGGAAGAGAACGGCCATGCCCGCGGAACCGGCGAGGGCGGCGTCCTCGGACCCCTCTCCGCGCCCGCGTCCGGACGCGCCGTCACGCCGGTGCTCCGGCCGCCGAGGGAAAGGCGACGAGAGTGACACCGGTCGAGGTTCGCATCGAGAGGAGACGGCCGTCAGGTCCGGACGAGCCCGTACGCCGTCGAGGGCCGTGGCACCTGTGGGCCAACGCGCTCGTGGTGGCGTGGCTGGGGCTGACGGTCACGGCCGCGTCGGCGGGGGAGGCGCTGCCCGCGCCGCGCTGGCTGCTGGTCCACGTCCTCCTGCTCGGCGCGGTCACCACCGCCGTCCTGATCTGGAGCGAGCACTTCACCGTGGTGCTGCTGCGCGCCCGCACACCGGACCCGCGTCTCGGCCTGACCCGGCTGGGGCTGCTCAACGCCGCCACGGTGGCCGTGCTGTACGGCGTCTCCGCCGGACCGGTCGCGGTGGCCGTGGGCGGGGCGGCCGTGATCGTGGCGGTCGTGCTCTGGCACGCGGCCACACTGGTACGGCTGGCACGCGGCGCGCTGCCCGGCCGGTTCGGCCATGTCGTCGCCTGGTACGTGTGCGCGGCCGGGGCCCTGGCGGCCGGGGGCGTCCTCGGCGGGCTGCTGGCCGCGCAGGTCGGTCCCGGCGTCCCGCACGAGAGGATGCACGCGGCGCACGCCCAGGTGAACCTGCTCGGCTGGGTCGGCCTGACCGTGCTCGGCACGTTGTTCACGCTCTGGCCGACGGTGCTGCGCACCCGCCTGTCCGAGCGGACCCGCGGGGCCTCCTCCACCGGCCTGAAACTGGCGGTGCCCGGCCTGGTGCTGCTGACCGGCGGCCTGCTGGCGGACCTCCGCTGGGTGGCGGCGGCCGGGCTGGCATCCTACGCGGCCGGGACTGCGGCGGCGCTGGCGCCGCTCGCGGAGGCGGTGCGTTCCCGCCGCCCGCGCACCGGCGCGGCCTGGACGATGGGGGCCGCCGTCGTCTGGTTCGAGATCGCGCTCGTGATCGACGTGGTGATCGTCGTCACGCGGCCGACCGGCGAGGTGGCCGGGGCGCTTGAACCGCTGCTGCCCCTGGTGCTGGCCGGGTTCGTCGCCCAGGTGCTGCTCGGTTCGCTGCTGCACCTGCTTCCCGCGGTGCTGGGCGGCGGCCCGGCCCGGTTCAAGGAGAACGCGGCGCTGCTCGAACGCGGCTGGGCGGTACGGCTGGCCGCGTTCAACCTCGGCACGCCGCTGCTCGTGCTTCCCGTGCCGCGTCCGCTCGCCGTACTGGGCTGGGTCCTGGTGCTGGCCTCGGGCTCGGCGTTCGTCGTGCTCGCCGCGCTCACCCTGCTGCGGGCGGCCACCCCGGACGCCCCGGCCACTGCGACGACCGGCACGGGAAAGACGACCGGCACGGGAAAAAGGCGCGGCGTTCCCGTCCTGGCCGGGGTGGCCGCCGGATGCGTGCTGACGGCCGCCGCGGTCGTGGCGGCGGCCGGCGGCGGGTCCGGTCCCGCGACGAAGGTCGTCGCCACGGGCGCCAGAACGGTCGAGGTGACGCTGTCGGGGATGCGCGTCCGGCCCTCGGTGATCGAGGCCGCTCCGGGCACCGTCCTGACGCTCCGCGTCACCAACGCCGACGCCCAGCGCCACGACCTGCGGCTGACGACCGGTGAGCGCTCCCCGGCGCTGGCGGCCGGGGAGAAGGCCACGCTGACGCTGAAGCCGCTCGGCGAGGCGGTCGACGGCTGGTGCACCGTGGCCGGGCACCGGGCGGCGGGAATGACGATGCGGATCGTCCCCTCGCCCGTCCCCGTCGTCTCCCCGGAGGCCGGGCGATCCACGGGGACGGCCGGGCCGGGGGAACACGGCGGACACGGCGGGACGGGGAACGGTACGGCCCGCCTCGACCTCGCCGCGCCGATGTCACCGGCCTGGAGGCCGTACGACGCGACGCTCAGGCCCGCGCCGGGCGGCGGAGAGCACGCCGTGGAGATCCGGGTGGACGATCGGGCCGTGCGGGAGGTCGCGCCGGGGGTGCGGCAGCGGGTGTGGACGTTCAACGGGACGGTTCCCGGGCCGGTTCTGCGGGGCAGGGTCGGCGACGTGTTCACGGTGACGTTCGTCAACGGCGGGTCCATGGGGCACGGCATCGACTTCCACGCCGGTGCGACCGCTCCCGACGGGCCCATGCGCACGATCCAGCCGGGTGAGCGGCTGACCTACCGGTTCCGCGCCGACTTCGCGGGAGCGTGGCTGTACCACTGCTCGACCATGCCGATGAGCCAGCACATCGCGAACGGCATGTACGGAGCCGTGATCATCGACCCGCCGGACCTGGCACGTGTGGACCGCGAGTATCTGCTGGTCTCGGGGGAGCTGTACCTGGGGGAGCCGGGCGGCGAGGCCCAGGTCGTCAAGCTGCGCGAGGGCCGTCCCGACGGGTGGACGTTCAACGGGACCGCCGCCGGTTACGACCACGCCCCGCTGGAGGCGAAGGCCGGTGAGCGGGTGCGGATCTGGGCGGTGGCGGCGGGGCCGAACTCGGGGACGGCGCTGCACGTGGTCGGGACGCCGTTCGACACCCTCTACGAGGAGGGGTCCTACCGGCTGCGCGCCGGCGACCCGGGCGGTGCGCAGGTGCTGGACCTGGCCCCGGCGCAGGGGGGCTTCGCCGAACTGGTCTTCCCCGAGCCGGGCACCTATCCGGTGGTGGACCACCTGATGCGTAACGCCGAGGCCGGAGCGCACGGGCTGTTCCGGGTGAGCGCGTCATGACGTGGTGGACGGTGGTGCGCTTCGCGCACGTGCTGTCGGCGGCGCTGTGGGTGGGCGGGCAGCTGACGGTCTCACTGGTGTTGCTGCCCCTGGCCCGGCGGCTGCTGGACGCGGAACGGCGTGGCCGGGTGCTGACCGCGGTCGGCCGCCGCTTCGGGATGTTCACCGGCGCGGTGTTCCTGCCGGTGCAACTCGGTACGGGCGTCGCCATCGCCTGGCACAAGGGCGTCACCTGGGCCTCGCCGGCCGAGCCCGGCTACGGGCGGACCCTGGCCGCGAAGCTGGCGTTGTTCTGCGCGGTCATGGTCGCGGCGGCCCTGCACGGATGGGCCGTGCGCGCCGGACGCCCCGCCTTCGCGCGAAGCATGGCGGTGACGGCGCTGGTCGGCTCGGTCGGCGTGGTACTTCTGGCGACCGTCCTGCCCGCCACCTGAGCCCGTCTCCCCGGTCTCGTCCCTCCGGCCCGGGCGGTGCCGGTCATCTCCGCGGTCGTCTGGTGGCCGCGGAGACGACGCTGTCGAGCAGGCCGGGGAAGAGCTCGTCGAGGTCGGCCCTGCGCAGGGAGTTGATCTTCGAGGTGCCCTGGTAGACCTGGTTGATGACCCCGGCCTCGCGCAGGACGCGGTAGTGGTGCGTCCCGGTGGACTTGCTGACGGCGAGGTCTATCTCCGAACAGGCGGCTCCGTCCTCCGTCGTGGCGAGGAACCGCACCACCTCCAGCCGCATGGGGTCGGAGAGCGCGTGCAGCACCGCCTCCAGCCGGATCTCCTCGACGTCCGGGTGTTCCAGAACTCTCATGTGTGTCTCCCCTCCGCGTTCTCCTCGATATTACGTTAATTGTCGTACTACGATGAATCTCGTACTACGATGAGCGTCGTACAAACCTGCCGAACGAACCGGGAGTCCCCATGC
Source organism: Streptosporangium sp. NPDC001559 (assembly GCF_042893955.1). Lineage (NCBI taxonomy): Bacteria > Bacillati > Actinomycetota > Actinomycetes > Streptosporangiales > Streptosporangiaceae > Streptosporangium > Streptosporangium sp. NPDC001559. The sequence goes on along the minus strand of NZ_JBIAVG010000010.1, from coordinate 207,940 downwards.
TGTTCGACCCCATCACCCTGCGCTCGCTGACGATTCCCAACCGTGTCTGGATGGCGCCGATGTGCCAGTACTCGGCCGCCGCGGACGGCCCCGAGGCGGGAGTGCCGCACGACTGGCACCTGTCCCACCTGGCGGCCCGCGCGGTGGGCGGCGCCGGGCTGATCCTCGCCGAGGCCACGGCCGTCTCCCCGGAGGGCCGGATAACCCCCGCGGACCTGGGACTGTGGAACGAACGCCAGGAGCAGGCGTTCACCCGCGTCACCCGGTTCCTCCAGAGGCACGGCACCGTACCCGGCATCCAGCTCGCGCACGCCGGGCGCAAGGCCTCGACGGACCGGCCGTGGCGCGGAGGCGGGCCGGTCGGCGTCGCCGACGGCGGCTGGCAGCCGGTCGCGCCGAGCCCGATCCCGTTCGCCGAGAACCATCCGGTGCCGAGGGAACTGACCGTGGAGGAGATCCGGCGCGTCGTCGACGACTTCGCCCAGGCGGCCCAGCGCGCCCTGCGGGCGGGCTTCCAGGTCGTCGAGGTGCACGGCGCGCACGGCTACCTGATCGGGGAGTTCCTCTCCCCGCACAGCAACCGCCGCACCGACGCCTACGGCGGCTCGTTCGACAACCGCATCCGTCTCGCGCTTGAGGTCGTCGAGGCCGTACGCGCCGTCTGGCCTGAGGAACTCCCCGTGTTCTTCCGCGTCTCGGCCACCGACTGGCTCACGGAGAACCCCGAGGACGAACGTGAGGGCTGGACGGTCGAGGAGACCGTGCTCCTGGCCAGGGAACTGCTCTCCCGCGGCGTCGACCTGCTCGACGTCTCCAGCGGAGGGAACGCGCCCCGCGCGAGGGTCCTCACCGGCCCCGGCTACCAGGTGCCGTTCGCGGCCCGGGTCCGCGCCGAGACCGGCATGCCGGTGGCCGCCGTCGGCCTGATCACCGAGCCGCGCCAGGCGGAGGAGATCCTCACCTCCGGCCGGGCCGACGCCGTGCTGCTCGGCCGCGAACTGCTCCGCGACCCCCACTGGCCCCACCGGGCCGCCCGTGAGCTGGAGCTCTCCTCACCCCTTTCCTGGCCCGAGCAGTACGGCTATGCCGTCTGACCGGCCCGGCCCGGCCACGGGCCCGGGTGACCAGGACCGGGCCGCCGGAGGGAGAGACGGGCTCAGACGGTCTCCAGGGTGGTGGTGATCTCCACGCAGCCGCCGATGGTTCGCGCGATGGGGCAGTGCCGGGTGTGCCGGTCGTGGGCGCGTGCCACCTCGGCGGGGTCCACCCCCTCGGCCAGGCGTACCCGGTAACGCACGTGGACGGCGGCGATTCGCAGCACCCCGCCGTCGTTGACGACGATCCCCTCGGCCTCGGACGTCAGCGCGCCGTCGGTGGTCGGCTGGCCGAGCTGCCCGAGCATGCCGGACAGGGTGCCTGTCAGGCATCCCGCGGTGGCGCCGACCAGGTAGTCCAGGGTGGTGGCGTGCGGCTCGATGGTGTCGAGCGGCACCTTGTAGTGTTCGGCCACGCCGCCGTGCATACCCATGGGCACCTGCCCGTCCAGGGGAACGGTGACCAGCTTGGTGCGTCCGGGCGCGGCCTCGACGCTCACCCGGGAGGTCTCGACGACGGCGCTGCTGTCGATCATGGTGCTGCTCCTTGTTGGGGCGGAATGGCGGTCAGCCGGCGGCGTTGGACGCCTCGGCGGTCAGTGCGCCGAAGTCGACGGGGGTGCCGTCCAGCGGGACGACGGCCGCCACGTAGCAGTCGGGGCGCACGAGGTAGACGACATCCTGCTCGCCGGCGTAGATGTCCCACATCTTGTCGGACAGCACGGTGAGCGTGCCGGGACCCGCCGGCGCGGGGGCCAGGACGCGGCGCCGGACCCAGGCAGGGGCGGGGATGGCGTCGAGCGCGGCGCTCAGCCCGGGGGTGAGGCCGTCGCGACCGGGTACGGCGAGCAGGGTCAGCGACCCCGCCGTGATGGCGCGCAGTGTGGTCGCGCGGCCACCCTCGGCGCAGCGCAGGTCGGGCAGCGGCGCACCCGGCCGCACCCGGGGAGAGGACAGGACGGTCGGCGCGGTCAGCGGCGATTCGTAGTAGGGGAAAGGCTCGTACAGCCTGCCGCTGTCCACCCGGTGGGCCTGGCCGGGGTCGTCGGCGGCCGCCGCGAGAGCGGCGTCGCGTTCGCGGCGGCCGGGCTCGCCGTCGGGGGTCATGAACCTCATGGAGGCCCCGGTCAGCTCCAGGTTGTGGTCGGCCGCAGCCGCCCGCTCGGTCTCGTAGCTGTCCAGGAGCGCGCTCCCGGCCTTGCCGTTGAGCACGAGACCGAGCTTCCAGGCCAGGTTCTCCGCGTCCTCCATGCCGCTGTTCATGCCGCGGGCGCCGAACGGCGAGACGACGTGCGCGGCGTCGCCCACCAGGAACGCGCGGCCACTGCGGAAGGCCGAGGCCCTGCACTGCTGGAAGGTGTAGGTGTTGCTGCGGACCACCTTCGCCGGGTGGTCGCCGATCACGGTGGCGATCCGCGCCCGCACCCGCTCGGGCTCGGTGAGAGCGTCGGCGTCGGCGTCCAGCGGGATCTGCCAGTCCAGCCGCCACAGTCGCCGGCTCACCCCGTGCATGAGCACGATCCCCTCGGGATAGAAGGGCGGGTTGAACCACAGCCGCCGCTCCCGCCTGAACGGCAGTTCGGCCTCGAAGTCGGCGACGAGGAAACGTCCTTTGGTCTGCCAGCCGTCGAAGGTGATGCCCAGGCGGCGCCGTACGCCGCTGCCGATGCCGTCGGCCGCGACGAGGTAGGCGCCGGTGTGGGTCTCCGGTCCTTCGGGGCCGTCGGCGGTGACCCGCACGCCGGAGTCGTCCTGCTCGAAGCCGGTGACCGTGCGCTCCAGTCGGATGTCCACCAGACCGGTCGCGAGCGCCGCGTCGTAGAGCATCTCCTCGATGCGGAACTGCGGGAAGTTCACGAACGGCGGGTAGATCTCCTCGCCGTGCGGCGGGAACCTGAGCTGGAGTATCTCCTTGTCGCCGTAGTACGTGCGGCCCAGCGACCAGCTCATCCCGTCGTTGACGATCTCGTCGGCCACGCCGAGACGGTCGTACAGCGCGAGGATGTCGCGTTGTACGGTGACGGCTCTGGACTGCCGGCAGCTCGGCTGGTCACGGCGCTCCAGCACCACCGAGCGCACGTTCTGCCTGGCGAGCAGGATCGCGGTGGCCATGCCCACGGGCCCCGCGCCCACGATCACCACGTGCGGGAAAGAACCTGAGCTGTCCGGCAGAGCCATCGCCACCTCCGAAGTGACCGATATCCGGTTACTACGACCGTATATTGGTCATAGCGTGCCCTGTTTGCGGCGGGACTTCAAGAGGGACGACAAGATGCGACGCGAATCGATGTTGGCGCGCGAGCGGGAGAAGCGCGATAATCGCTCGTGTAGCCCGATTTTCGACTAGGAGTGAGACCGTGACCGAGGAACCGGCCAGATCTGGCGAAATCGCGCAAACGCTCGATCGGGGGCTGCGCCTGCTGGAGATCCTCGCGGAGGTGGACCAGGGGTTGTCGCCGACCGAGGCCGCCGCCCGGCTCGGCGTCCACCGCTCCATCGCCGCCCGCCTGCTGGCGACCCTGCTGCACCGCGGATTCGTCCGGCGCAACCGTGAGGGACGTTACCTGCTGGGCATGGGGCTGTTCACCCTGGCGCGCCAGGTTTCACAGAATCTCATGGTGGTCGCGGGGCCGTTGCTCACCGAGATCGCCGAGCGGCTCGACGCCACCGCCGTCATGCATGTCGCCGACGGGGACGGGGCCGTCACCCTGGCCTCGGTCGAGCCCAAGCGGGCCAGTTTCCACATCGGCCTGCGCACCGGCTCGCGGCATCCGCTGGGCACCGCCGCCACCGGTATCGCCATCCTGGCCGGACGCCCCCCCGAGCCCGGCGAGAGCGACAAGGTCAGCCACGGGCGCGGCCGCGGGTACGTGGTCACCACCGGCGAGCTGGTCCCCAACTTCACCGGCATCGCCGCCCCGATCGTGGTCAACGGCTGGTGTGACGCCAGTGTCGGCGTGGTGATCCCGAAGGAGCGCAAGCACGACGAGAAGGTTCTGGCCGGCGAGGTGATCGCCCTGGCGGGGCGCATCGCACTCGGCCTGACCTGACCTCCGGCCTGCCCTGGCGCAGGTGTGACGGCCCCGGAGCCCCGAGCGGGCACCGGGGCCTTTCGCATGTCCGGGCGATTGACAACCCTCCGCCCGTGCGCAAGGATCGCCGATATACGGTCTATGTAACCGATAATAGAACGCCAACAGAGCGCAGGGCTCGACCCCGGATTGAGGTGGGCATGGTCTACTACAGGCGTCTGGGCGAGGTGCCACGTAAACGGCACTCCCAGTTCCGCGGCGCCGACGGCGCCCTCTACCACGAGGAGATGCAGGGCGAGGAGGGGTTCAGCTGGACCCAGTCGTTCCTGTACCACCGCAGGATCCCGACCGCCATCACCGCGGCGGAGAGCCACGCCGACGGCGGCGGGCCGATGCGGCCCAACGATCCGCTGCTGCCACGGCACCTGCGCACCCACGCCTTCGAGCCGGGCGGGGACCCGATCCTGGGCCGTCGGGTCCTGATGGGCAACTCCGAGGTGACGATCTCCTACGTCGCCGCCGACGCCGACAGCCCCCTGTACCGCAACGCGGTCGGCGACGAACTCGTCTACGTCGAGGCGGGCTCGGCCGTGCTGGAGTCCCCCTACGGCCGGATGGAGGTCGGCGACGGCGACTACGTCGTCATCCCCACCTCCACGACGCACCGCTGGCGGCTGCTCGGCGGCGAGCTACGGCTGTTCGTGGTGACCGCGTCCGGCGGCGGGCACATCAGGCCGCCCAAACGGTTCATGTCGCCGTTCGGGCAGTTCCTGGACGGCTCGCCGTACAACGAACGGGACATCCGCGGCCCCGAGGAGCTGACCTCCGCCGACGGACCGGCCGAGGTGTACGTCAGGCACCGGCGTGGCGTCACCCGCTACACCTACGCCTACCACCCCTTCGACGTGGTCGGCTGGGACGGCTACAACTACCCCTACGCGCTGTCCATCCGTGACTTCACCCCCTCGACCGGCGCGCTGCACCTGCCGCCGCCCACCTACATCACCTTCGAGGGGCCGGGCTTCGTCATCTGCTCCTTCGTGCCGCGCATGTACGACTACCACCCGGACGCGGTGAAGGTCCCCTACAACCACGCCAACGTGGACTCCGACGAGGTGCTGTTCTACTGCGGCGGCGACTTCATGAGCCGTGCGGGCACGGGCGTCGGCATGGGGTCCGTCTCCCTGCACCCGGCCGGCTACATCCACGGCCCGCAGCCGGGCAGCGCCGAGAAGAGCATGACGGTGACCAGGACCGAGGAGTACGCGGTCATGGTGGACACCTTCAAACCGCTCGACCTCGGCCCCCACCTCGACGAGGCGGAGGACCCCGGCTACGCCTGGTCGTGGGCCCGCGGCGCCGGCGTCGACGTCGGCGGGTGAAACGCTCGCCTTCCCACTCAGAAGGGCCCTGCGACCACGGTCGCAGGGCCCTTCGCCGTCATGGGCCGTGTCGAGCCCCTCATGAGCCCCTCATGAGCCCCTCATGAGCCCGTCATGACGCCCTCATGGGCCCGTCACGAGGGCGTCATGACGGGCCCATGAGGGCTGTCACGACGGCGTCGCGTGGTCGGCAGAGACGGGGCGGCGGGACGTCAGCGCCTTACGCGCCCGGGTGGCCAGCGCCGCCAGTCCTCTGGGCTCGTAGAACAGGATGACCACGATCAGCCCGCCGTACATGATCTGCGCGACGTAGGCGGGCCCGAAGTCGGACACCGCGCCGCCCATGCCCGGGATCGCGTCGCTGTAGCGCTGCAGGAGCAGCGGCAGCGAGGAGACGAACGCCGCGCCGGCGATGGCTCCCGCCACCGACGCCTGCCCGCCGATCACGACCATCGCCAGGTACTCCAGGGACAGGAACAGGTCCCAGTACTCGGGCACCACCCGCTGGAACAGCAGGGCCAGCAGCACGCCTGCGAGTCCCGCGTACACGCTCGACAGGGTGAAGGCGACCGACCGGTACCACGACACCCGCACCCCGAGCGCCGCCGCGTGCACCTCGCCGTCGCGGATCGCGGCGAACGCCCGGCCCACCCGGCTGCGCAGTACCAGCACGGCGAACACCGTGGTCAGCGCCAGGATGATCAGGGTGACGTACCACCCGCGCTCGGCCTGGCGAAGGGGCACCCCGAGCAGTGACAGCTCGGGCTCGGTGCCGAGCACCTGGAACGAGCCGATGGTCAGCTCGGGCACGTTACGCCCGTTGTAACCGCCGGTGAGCGGCTCCGCGGTGAACAGCACGTGCTGGCCGATGAACACCAGCGCCAGCGACGCGACCCCCAGGTAGATGCCCTTCAGCCGGCCGGCCAGGGGGCTGAACGCCAGCCCCGCCAGCCCTGCCAGCGCCACCGCGATCACCGCGGCGGGCAGGCTGGGCAGACCGAGTCCCCAGGAGCCCTCCGTCGCCGGTGAGCCGAGCCAGATGTACCCGTAGGCGCCCACGGCCAGGAAGAACGAGTGCGCGAGGGAGAGCTGACCGACCCGGCCGACCAGGATCATCAGCCCGACCGCGCCGATGGCGGCGGCGAAGGCGAAGGAGCCCAGATTGAGCCAGAACCGGTCGGCGTACAGCGGGATGGCGAGCAGGACGACGCCCGCCACGATCGCGACCGGAGCCCGCCACCGGACCCCCGCGAGCGCACCGCGCCGTGTCCCCTCGGATGTGTTCGCCGGCTTAAACACGGACGGCCTCCCGTATCCCGAACAGCCCGGCGGGCCTGATCAACAGCACCACCAGCATCAGCACGTACGGCGCGGCCTCCTCGAACCCCTGACCGAGGAACGTCAGGTACTCGCCGTACCCGCGGACCAGGACCTCGCTCAGCCCGACCAGCAACCCCCCGGCGATGGCGCCGGTGGTGGAGTCCAGGCCGCCGATGATCGCGGCGGGCAGCGCGCGAAGCGCCACGGCCTCGACCGAGGTGTCCAGGCCCGGGCTCGGATAGGCCACGATGAACAGCCCCGCGCAAACGGCCAGGGCACCGGCCACGGCCCACGCCGTCGCCGAAACCCGGCCGAGCCGGATGCCCATCAGGGACGCCGTCTCCGGGTCCTCGGCGGTGGCCCGCATCGCCACGCCGAAGTCGCTGCGGTGCAGCCACAGCTGGAAGAGCACCAGCAGCAGCGCGCCGACGACCAGCGCGGCGATCCGCGCCTCGGCGACGCCGATGCCCAGGAACCGCACCACGGCGTTGCCCCACGGGTCACCGGTGGTGAGGATCTGCGAGCCGATCCGCCGGTCGGTCTCGGTCAGCAGCACCACGTCGAGGCCGATGGTCATGATGCTCGCCGCGACCACCGCGTGCGTCTTGCGGAACCTGCTGACCAGCAGGCGGTCGATCAGTACGGCCAGGATCGCGGCCGCGGCCACGCCCAGCGGAAGCGCCACCCAGAACGACAGCCCGTGCAGGGTGTACGCGCTGGCCAGCACGTACGTGCCGAACATCAGCAGGCTCGGCTGGGCGAAGTTGACCACGCTGGACGACTTGTAGACGACGACGATGCCCAGGGCGACGAGCGCGTACACGGCACCGAGTGACGCGCCCTCCACCAGCATCGAGAGAAGTTGTGCCATGAAACCGGCTCCTAGGATGGCGGCTCGGACTCGGAACGTTCCTTTTCTGCGGCCCTGCCGAGGTAGGCGGCGATGACCGCCTCGTGCGCGGTCACCTGGTCGGGCGGTCCGGTGAGCACGACCTGGCCGAAGTCGAGCACGGTGACCTGCTCGGAGATGCCCATCACCAGCCCCATGTCGTGCTCGACCAGCAGGACCGTGATCCGCTGTTCGGCGGCGATCCTGCGGATGGTGTCGCGGACGGCGATCTTCTCGTGCGTGTGCATGCCGGCCGCCGGTTCGTCGAGCAGCAGCAGCCGCGGCTCGGTGGCCAGGGCACGCGCGATGTCCACCCGCTTGGCCTCGCCGTAGGGCAGCTCGGCCGCGGGCAGCGGAAGCAGGTGGTCGACCCCGAGGAACTCGGCGACCTCGCGTACCTTGGCCCTGTCCTCCCGCTCGGAGCGGCGGGCATGGGGAAGGCGCAGCCCGGCGCCGAACACCCCGCCCCTGCCCAGCCGGTGCCGGCCGAGCAGCAGGTTCTCCTCCACGGTCAGTCCCGCGAACATGGACGCGTTCTGGAACGCCCGGCCGACTCCCAGGCCGGTGACCCGATGCGGGGCGAGCCCGACCAGTTCGCCGCCGTCCACGAGCACGCTGCCCCGGGCGGGCTTGTAGATCCCGGACAGCACGTTGAACAGGGACGACTTGCCCGCTCCGTTCGGGCCGATCACCGCGTGGATCGTGCCGGGCTCGGCGGTGAAGGTGACCCCGTCGAGCGCCGTCACCCCGGCGAACCTGACGGTGACGTCGCTGACCTGCAGGCGGGCCCCGGGTGCCGTCATGCCGTTCCTCCCTGTGCTTCGGCGGGAATCGTGGCCGCGTCCTCCTCGTCGGGCTCTCCTCCCAGGTACAGGCGGCGCACCCGGTCGTCTCCGCGCAGGCGTTCCGCCGGGCCCTCGATCGCCACCTCGCCCACGGCGAGCACGTACGCGTGGTCGGCGAGCTCCAGTGCCACCGCCGCGTTCTGCTCGACGACGAGCATCGCCGTGCCCTGCCTGTGGATCTCGCGCAGCAGGTCCACGATCCGGTCGATGATCTTGGGTGCGAGTCCCAGGGACGGCTCGTCCAGGAGCAGCAGCCGGGGTTCGGCCATCAGGGCCCGCCCGATGGCCAGCATCTGCTGCTCGCCGCCGGACAGCAGGCCCGCGGTCTGCCCCCTGCGCTCGCCGAGCACGGGGAACAGCTCGTACACCCGTTCCAGGTCGCCGGGTCGTTTGCCCTTCGGGTTGCCGTACCTGCCCGCCCGCAGGTTCTCCTCGACGGTCAGGCGGCCGAACACGCGGCGTCCTTCGGGGACCTGCACGATGCCGGACTTGACCCGGCGCTCGGCGCCCGCACCGTCGATGCGGGCGCCGGCGAACGTGATCTCACCGCCGGTCATCCGGCCCGCCTGGCCTGCCAGCACTCCGGAGATGGCGCGCAACAGCGTGGACTTCCCCGCGCCGTTGCTGCCGAGCACCGCCACGATGCCGCCGTGCGGGACGTCCACGCTGACGTCCCGCAGGGCGGTCACCGCGTCCCCGTAGCGGACCCCGAGGCCGCGTACCGAGAGCAGTGGATCGTCTGTGGCCCGACCGGTCATCGCGCCTGGAACTTCGCCGTGTCCGGACCGGTGTAGCCGCTCTGGACCAGTTCCAGGCCGCCCTCGGCGCTCTTGGACGGCTTCATGACGAAGGTCTTGGTGGACGGCGAGACGCCCGGCTTGGAGAAGTCCAGCGGCACGGTGGTCTGCTGGGTGTCGTAGACGCCCTTCTGCCGGAAGGCCTTGGCCAGGCCCTCCCTGGTGAGGTCCTTGTTCTCGCACGCCTGGGTGATGGCCTGGTCCATCACGCTCGACGCCGCGTAGCCGAGCGTCACCCACAGGCTGGGCGTGATCGACTTCTCGCCGGACTTCGCGTACAGGTTCCTGACCTGCTCGGGGCCGGGGCCCTCGCCGGCGAACGGCGCGGCCGAGCTGACCACGAGCATGTTCTTCTCCATGGCCGCTCCCGCGCCGGTGGTCAGCGACTCGGGGGAGAAGCCGGGGGAGGCCGCCACGATCGGCACGTCCAGGCCCTCCACGTCGGCGACGGCCACCGCGGAGGAGACCTGCCGTCCGGACGCGCTCAGGAACAGCGCCTTGACGCCCTCCCCGGCCATCTGCTTGACCTGCCCGGAGAGGTCGCTGACCGTCGGGTCGATCTGCTGGCTGACCACGGAGATGCCGTTGGCCTCCGCGGCGAAGGTGGCCCCCGCCAGGCCGGGCTCGCCGTAGTCGCCCTTGAGGTGGATGTAACCGATCTTGTCGCCCTTGGCGAGCTTCTTCTGCTCGATCAGGTAGTCGACCGCGTTCACCATCTCGATGTCGTACGTGGTGCCGGGGATGATGATCGATTCGCTGTCCTTGACGCTGGGAGACCAGCCCATGGACACCGCGAGCATGCGGTCCTGCTCCAGCTTGGGCAGTACGGCGAGCGTGGTGGGCGAGCCGACGGTGATCTGCAGGGCGAGGACCTGCTGCGACAGGTCGGAGTACAGGGACACCGCCTTCTGCGGGTCGTATCCGTGGTCCCGGGTCACCAGGTTGACCTTGCGGCCGTCACAGACGCCGCCCGCGGCGTTCTTGGCGTCCCAGTAGAGTTTCACGCCCAGGTTCTGCTGCTTGTCGATCGCGGCGAACGGGCCGGTGACGTCGGTGAGCAGACCCAGGTTGATCGTGGAGCCGTCCACACCAGGCCCCGTGGGCATGCCACCGGAGGTGTCGGAACTGGTCTGCGCCTTGGTGGAACAGGCGGTCACGGTGGTGATGGCGAGAGCCGCGGCGCCCAGCGCGGCGGCCATGCGGAGCGTGTGGGATGGCATGCGTCCCCTTTCGTGCCGGTACGGGTCCGCGTCCGTCGGAAACGCGTGGCCGCAGGCAGTAGAGATCACGTTGTGGTCGATGGGGAGAGAACGGCCCGCAACCGATATTCGGTTAAACCGTTCGACTATCGTGCTGTGGCCCATCTGGTGTGTCAAGAGGGTGGCCGAACGGCAACAGGAATGATGCGGGGCGGTGAAACGGCCGTCTCACCGCCCCGGGGGAGGGGAGGCGGTCAGCCGGCGGCCGCGCGGATCTCGCGTACGGCCCGCAGGGCGTCGGCGGGCTCCATCCGCGTCCGGTAGTTCATCGTCACGTGCCGGGCCCGCACCACGCCGGAGGAGTCGAGCACGAACGTCGCGGGCACGGGAAGGCTCCAGCGGCCGTCGGGCTGCTGGCGGGCCAGCGCCGCCGCGGTGACGTCCAGCAGGTGCGGCTTGATCTCCTCGGGCAGCTCGAACCTCACCCGGTAGGCGGCCATGACCTCCTGGTCGGCGTCGGAGAGCACGTCGTAGGCCAGGTCGTGTCTCTCCTGCATCGACAGCGCGTCGTCGGGCAGCTGCGGGCTCACCGCCACCAGCCGCGCCCCCGCCTCGCGGAACTCGGGCAGGGCGGCCTGGTAGGCGGCCAGCTCAAGGTTGCAGTACGGGCACCATGAGCCGCGATAGAAGATCAGGACGACCGGTCCCTCGGCGAGCCGGTCGGAGAGCCGTACCTTGGCTCCCACCGCGTTGGGCAGTGTGAAGTCGGGCGCCTGCTCTCCGACCTTCACCCCGGGGACGAGGCCGGCGGCCTCGATCTCGGCGAACGCCTCGTTGATGGCGCGTTTGGCCTCCTCGGGCCGCTGGACCGATGCGGCCTTGGCCGCGAGGATCTCGTTGAGCGATTGCACCGGCGCCAACTCCTTGACCGTTATTCGGTTGCGATGTTCGTTTTTTGTGCACTTCGGTTACGTGCATCCTCGGAACCCGGTCGCGCCCCTGTCAAGACGTGAGGGTGTGCGCTAGGGTGAGCGATACCGATATATGGTGACAGTAACCGTTAATCGAACGCTGGTGAGGTGGTCAGGACATGGCTGAGCGGGAGCTGCTCACCGTTCCCATCGGGACGGCGGCCGCGGCCTCGGAGGTCTACTCGGGCGTGGCCCGGATGGCGGGAGTGCTGTGGTGCTCCCGGGTCCGCGCACACCCCGGCCGGCGCGCCGACACCGCCGTGGTGGTGGTCCACCCCTCCTCCAACTTCCTCGGGCACTACGCGCTCGGGGCGTGGGCCGAGCGCGGGGTCGACGCGGTGGCCATGACGACCCGCTACCTCGGCAACGACTCGGTGCTGCTGCTGGAGAACTGCGTACTCGACATCGCCTCCGTCGTCGGCCACCTGCGCGCAGAGGGGTACGAGAAGGTCGTCCTCGTCGGCAATTCCGGCGGCGGCGGGCTCGTCGCCCTCTACCAGGAGCAGGCGCGTAACGCCACCATCACCTCCGCACCCTACGGCGGCGGCCCCGACCTGACCAAGGCCCACCTGCCGCCCGCCGACGCCCTGGTCATGCTGATGGCCCACCCCGGCCGGGCCAACCTTCTCGTCGAATGGCTCGACCCCGCGGTGCGCGACGAGGACGACCCCTTCGACCGCGACCCCGAGCTCGACATGTTCGCCGCGCACAACGGCCCGCCGTACCAGGAGGAGTGGCTGGCCCGCTACCGCCAGGCGCAGCGGGCACGCAACGAGCGGATCACCGACGCGGTCATCGCCCGGCTCGGCGCGCTCACCGAGCAGGCCGGGGGCAAGGTCACCGACCTGCCCATCAGGATCCACGCCACCTGCGCCGACCCGCGTAACGTGGACCTGTCCATCGACCCGTCCGACCGCGCGCCGGGCACCCTGTGGGGGGAGTCCTACGAGGCGAACCTGCGGCCCACCACCCTCGGCCACCTGACCAGCCTGCGCTCATGGCTGTCGCAGTGGTCCATCCGCACCTCCAACGGCGACGGCCCCGCCCGGCTCGCCACCGTGGACGTCCCCGTACACGTCATATACGGCACCGCCGACCAGGCGTGCTTCCCCTCCCACGCCCGCCAGCTGTACGAGGCGGTGCCCCACGACAACAAGACACTCACCGCGGTGGAGGGCGGCCGTCACTATCTCAACGGCCAGCCCGAGCTCACCGCGGTCATGGCCGACGCCCTGATCGGCTGGATTGGAAAGGTCCTGTGAACCGCCCGACGATCGCCGACCTGAGCACGGCCTGGGTGCGCATCCCGCTCGGCGCGGGACGCGGTGGCTCCGGCGCCACCCGGGTCGACCTGCTCCACGTCACCCTCACCGACGACGAGGGGGCCACAGGCACCGGCTTCACCTACGCGCTGACCGGCGGCGCAGAAGCCCTGTACGCCCTGCTCACCGGCCTGGTCAAGGAGATGGCCGAGGGCACCCCCCTCGACGCCTGGCCGCGCCGCTGGCACGAGATCACCACCGCGACCCGCAGGCTGGGCAGGGGCGTCGCACTGCCCGCGCTGTCGGCCGCCGACATCGCCGTGTGGGACCTGCGCGCCCGCCGCGCCGAGCTGCCCCTCTACCGCTACATCGGCGCGCACACCGACACCGTCCCGGTGTACGGCAGCGGTCGCTCGACCCACGCGATGACGGTGGACGAGCTGATCGAGGGCTCCCGTCAGTACGTCGCCGAAGGTTACGACGCGGTGAAGCTGCGTGTGGGCGCCCGCCGCGCGGAGGAGGACGTGGCGCGGGTGCGCGCCGTACGCGAGGCGCTCGGCGACGACCTGCGGATCATGGTCGACTGCAACGAGCGACTCGACCTGCCCACCGCGGTGTGGCTCGGCCGCCGCCTCGACGATCTCGGCGTCTACTGGATCGAGGAGCCGCTGCCCTCCGACGATCTGGCGGGACACGCCCAGCTCGCCGCCCGTCAGGGCGTCCCCGTCGCGGTCGGCGAGCACCTGCACGGCCGGCACGAGTTCGCGAACTACCTGCGCGAGGGCGCCGCGTCCGTGCTTCAGCCCGATGTGCCGCTGTGCGGGGGTGTCACCGAATGGCTGCGGATCAGCGCGGTGGCCGAGGTGTTCGGCGCCGTGCTCACCCCCCATTTCCTGCCGGAGCTGCACATCAACCTGGCGGCGGCCGTACCCAACTGCACCTACGTCGAGCACTTCCCGCTGATCGACGAGGTGCTCGCCGAGACCCTGCCGGTCAGCGGTGGTGTGGCGACTCCGCCGGACCGTCCCGGCCACGGGATGTTGTGGGACGGCGCCGCGCTGGACCGCCTCCGGCACGCCTGACGAACCACCACAAGAAGAAGGAGCACACCGTGTCCAAGCCATTCGCCTCCACCGGCGACACCGAGGAGAAGCCCGAGATCCTGGAGGTCCTCGCCGACGGCGTGTACGCCCTGACCACGGGCGGCGACCCGAACGTGGGCGCCATCGAGGGCGAGGACTTCCTGGTCTGTTTCGAGGCCCGTGCCACCCCCGTGATGGCCAGGCGCTGGCTCGCGCAGTTGCGTCAGCACACCGACAAGCCGGTCAGGTACCTGGTCCTGTCGCACTACCACGCGGTACGCGTGCTCGGCGCCGCCGGGTTCGACGCGCAGGAGATCATCACGCACACCGAGACCAGGCGGCTCATCGTCGAGCGCGGCAAGGAGGACTGGGACGTCGAGTTCGGCCGGATGCCGCGGCTGTTCGCCGGCCACGAGACCATCCCCGGCCTGACCTGGCCGACCCTGACCTTCGACGACCACATGTCGATCGAACTGGGCGGCGACCGCGGCACCGTCGAACTGGCCTGGGCGGGCAACGCGCACACCTCCGGCGACATCTACGCCTACGTGCCCAAGTCGAAGGTCCTTTTCGCGGGTGACCTGGTGGAGAACGGCTCGGCCGTCTACACCGGCGACGCCTACCACCGGGAGTGGATGACCACCACGCTCGACCGGGTCAAGGCACTCGACGTGGAGATCCTGGTGGGCGGACGCGGCGAGATCGCCCATGACCGTGCCGCCTCCCAGCGCGCCGTCGAGCTGACCCGTGAATTCCTCAGCACGCTGATGACGGCCGTGGAGAAGGTCAAGGAGGGCGGCGGCACGGTCGAACAGGCGTACGTGGCGGCCCGTGAGGCCCTGCTGCCCGTGTACGGCGGCATGCCGGTCTTCGAGCACGCCATGGTCTTCGACACCTGGCGCGCCTGGGAGGAGCTCGACGGACAGGCCCCCGGCATCTGGACCCCGGAGCGCGACCGCCAGGTCTGGGACCGCCTCACGGGCTGAGCGCCGCCCTCGGCACCTCACCCGCTCAGGACCTGAGGCGCGGTCCACGAGAGCGCCGGTACGCCCGGCCTCAGGAGACGGCGGCTCCGCCGCGGCCCCGGCCGAGTCCGCGGCGGAGCGCGTGAACCACCGTTCGGCCGCGGCCGCGACACGGTCCGGCACGACGCCCGCAGGCTCCGGGACCGGCGCGGCCGCCCTCCGCATCGGCTGGGGCAGGGCCTCGCCGTCGTCCTGGAACGCCGACCGGCGGAGGAGCGCCCCGGCGGCGGCCTGGTGAGCGGGGCCTGCTCCTTCTTCACGCCGGTCGTTGGGCGGTGCCGGAGAGTCCCTCAGGAGTCCGGCGGTCGAGCCGTTCCCGGACCGAAGGTTAGGCTTCACCCCATGCCATCCCGCGCCCCTCATGGCCGGCCGAAGCGGTTGAAAGAGCCGGCCCTCCCCAAGCTGTCCGGTTCGCTGACCGCCGCGCGGCCGCCCGAGCACGATCTTGAGGACGACGGCGCCTATCGATCGATGGAGTTCAAAGGCGTCGATCTGTCATTCCGCGACGCGGACGCGGCCGAATTCGAGAGCTGCCGCCTCATCGACACGAGTTTTTCGAGCACGCGGATGCGCCGCGCCGAATTCACCGATGTGGAACTGGAGCGCTGCGATCTGTCGAACATGACGGCCAGGGCGTCGGCGATGCACCGCGCCCGGACGTCCGCGAGCCGGTTGACGGGCATGGCCTGGTCCGAGTGCGTGTTCCGGGACGTGGTGTTCGACTCCTGCCGTGCCGACCTGGCCGGGTTCAGGTTCTCCACCTTCAAGAGCGTCGTCTTCCGCGACTGCGCCATGCCGGAGGCCACCTTCCAGAACGCCGACCTGCGAGGGGCGAGGTTCGAACGCTGCGACCTGACAAGGGCGCAGTTCTCCAACGCCCAGATGGAGGGCACCCGTTTCGCCGACTGTGACCTGTCGGGGATCGCCGGTGTGACGAGTCTCAGGGGCGCGATCATCAAGAGCCAGGACGCGCGGGGACTGGTTCACGCTCTGGCGAGCGCGATGGGGATCACCGTCGAGGAGTAGCCCGTTCCTTCGGGGCCGCCTCCTCTCTCATCGCCCGCCCGGTTCTCACACCGGAGGTCTGGGCTAGGAGATCACTGAGGATCCGGACCTCCTCCGGCACGCCTGACGAGCCGCCGCAGGAAGAAGGAGCACACCGCGTGGCCGGGGCTCCGAGGTTTCAGGGGACGACGGCGGGTAGGGGCGGAGCCGGTTGAGGCGATCAAGAAAGCCGATCGCCGGGTGTCCGCCAGGGCCCGTTCCTGAGACTGAGGAGACGAACATGCCCCAGAACGTCATCGAGCTGATCATGGCCGACCACCGCGACGTCGAGACGATCTTCGAGAGGCTGAGGAGCCAGCCGGAGAACCGGCCCGCCCTGGTGGCGGAACTGGCCGCGAAGTTCGTCGCGCACGCCCGAGCCGAGGAGACCCGGGTCTACCCCGAACTGGCCGAAGCCGATCCCGGCGAGCGCGGCGAGGTCCGCCACGGGATCGGGGAACACCACGAGGCCGAGGAACTCCTGGCCGCCCTCATGGAGGCCGACCCCGACCGGCCGGAGTTCACGACCGCGCTGGAGCGGATGGTCAAGGCGGTCAAGCACCACGTCGAGGAGGAGGAGAGCGACATTCTCCCCGCCATGGCCAAGGCCATCTCCGCCGACAGGCTGGTCGCGATGGGCCGGACCTTCAGCCAGGCCAAGGCCGAGGAACTCGCCAAGCCGCCCAGGCCGAAGGGCCGCACCAAGGAGGAACTGGTCGAGCAGGCCAGGAAGAAGGGCGTCGAGGGCTACGGCTCCATGACCAAGGACGAACTGCTCTCCGCCCTCGGAGGCTGAGACGTCGGGGGCGCACCGATCCGTGGGCCGGGCCGCCCCCGCGACGCGCGTCTGGGTACGGCCGGCCACGCGGAGTCAGGATTCCTCGCCCCGCGCGGCGGCCTCGCGTTGTCGTCGCGCCATCGCCGGGGTCGCGTACGTCGAGTAGCGCGGCACCCAGCGCGCGAGGCCGATCGCGGCGACGATCCCCAGGCCGCCGGTGATGCCGATGCCGAGGGAGAGCGTCGCGACGGCGGCGCACACCGCCGGCACTACCGGCCCGATCGCCTGCCCGGTGTCGCTCAGCAGGCGCCATACCGACAGGAAGGTGGTGCGGTTGTCGTGCGGCGCGACGTCGGCGCCGATCGTCATCATGATCCCCGAGCCGATGCCGTTGCCAAGACTCATCACGGCCGCCGCCAGGGTGAACCCGACGACCTCCCACGTGAACGGCAGCGCGATCAGGCCCGCTCCCAGCAACGTCATCGCGGGGATCGCGACCGAGAGCCTGCCGTAGCGGTCCATCACGTGACCGGACGGATAGAACAACGACATGTCGACCAGGTTCGCGATGCCGAAGACGAGGCTCGTGACGGTGGCGCTGAGGCCGATCTCGTCGGCCCAGAGCGGAAGCACGCTCTGTCTCGTCGCCCGTACCGCGCCGACGGTCGCGACCATCAGGCCGAGCGAGAGGAAGAGGGACCGGTGCTGCCTGAAGATCGCTCGAGCGCCCTGGGTGCCGCGGAGATGGCGAGGCCGGTCGCTGGCGAAGTCGAGGTCGCGGACGAACAGCAGGCAGAGGCCGGTCGCGACGGTTGCGATCACGCCGATCGCGAACGCCGCGTGCAGGCCGCCCAGAGCGATCGCGCCCGCCCCGAGGAACGGCCCGACGAACAGCCCGATGCGATGCGCGCCCGCGAGGGTCGACAGCGCGCGCGCCCGCATCGTGATCGCCACGACCTCGGCGACGTAGTTCTGCCGTGCGAGGTAGAACGTCGAGTTGCAGGCCCCGACGACCAGGAGGGCGACGCCGAGCGCGACGACCGACGTCGTCAGAAGGCACGCGATCCAGCAGAGAGTCGTGACCGTCGCGGCGATCGACATGGCCCGGCGGTCGCCGACGCGGTCGGCGAGCTTCGCCGCCGGTACATCGCCGAGAATCCTTCCGACGCCGGTCATGGCCGCCATCAGGGCGGCGGTCGTCGTCGAGGCGCCCGCGCTCAGAGCCGCGAGCGGGATGATCGGCGCGACCGCGCCGTTGCCGATCTCGTAGACGAGGGCGGGAACCAGCGCCGACGGCGCGATCTTCCAGATGACCGAGGGGGAGGGGGATGTCATCGCAGGCTCACGCAGGCACGACGGAGGCGTGGATGACCGGCGTCGGCAGCTCGCCCGCCGTACCGAGGATCGCCTGGTCGGCCTGGTCGATGCCGACCGTGAGCGAGCACATCAGATGCAGCGGGTGGCGCCCGCTCGCGATCAGGCCGATCGCCCACTCGACGGCCTGGTAGCTGTGGCCGCGAACGCCCAGCACCGAGAGGTACCTGCGATTGATCTTGAAGAAGTCGAGCTCGCGCAACGGCTTCATCGACGCCGCGGCGACGATCACCTTGCCTCGCTTGCGTACCGCGTCGAGCGCCAGAGAGATGGTCGACTCGTCGCCGGCGGCCGTGTCCACCACGATGTCGGCGAGCTCGCCGTGGGTCAGCTCCTCGATCTTCGCGAGCACGCCCTCCTCGTCCGCGAACAGTGTGTGGTCCGCGCCGAAGGCCCGCGCGACGTCGAGCCGCTCCTTGTCACGTGCGAGTCCGGCCACGATCACGAGCCCGGCGCCGGCGGCCTTCGCCGCGATCGTCGCGCCGAGTCCCTGCTGCCCCGGTCCGAAGATGACGACGACGTCGCCCGGCCGGACCCGCCCTTCGCGGTACACCCACTCGTAGCCGTTGGAGATCGGGAGCGCGAGTGAGGCCTCGACGGCCGAGACGTCGCCGGGCAGGCGATGCGCGACCGTGCGGGGATGGAGGTAGAGGTGGTCGCTGAACCCGCCCCACAGGGACGGCGCGACGGTCAGCGGTGTGCGTCCGTACCGGAGCGCCGCGGGGTTGGTCGAGGGGTCGGAGTCGAGGCACAGCCGGAACTCCGACGACCGGCAGAAGTCGCAGTGCCCGCAGGGGAGGTACTCCTCCAGTACGACGCGGTCGCCCTCCCGCAGCCCCCACCGCTGCCGCGCGCTGCGGCCGATCGCCTCGACGGTGCCGACGTTCTCATGGCCGAGGATCCGGGGGGAGAGATCACCGAGGAAGGACTTCACGTCGGAGCCGCAGACGCCGGCGGCCTCCACTTTGAGCAGACCGTCGTCCACCCCGAGCTCCGGGAGTGGGAACTCACGGACCTCCATGGTCCGCGGACCGGTCATCACGCTCGCCTTGGCGAACCTCATCAGCGCCTCCCTTGAGTCGCCCCGACTATATAGCCTGTAGGATTTTCCATGACAAGAGAACGGATCACGCCAGAGCTTCTTGTGCTGTAATGTCGGCTCTGACAATCTATGGCCTATGACCTGTCGGCAGTCGGGGCCGGTTCGGTCCGTGCCTACGGGGGTGGTGACCATGAGTGACGCTGATGTCGTCCCTGCGCCATACGTCGCGCTGACGAAGACCGAGGTGGCGTACAAGCTCATCCGCAAGGACATCGTCGAGGGCGTGCTCCAGCCCGACGCGATCCTCGACCAGGAGGCGCTCGCGACGAAGCTGGGGCTGTCGACGACACCGGTTCGCGAGGCGCTCCGGCTCCTTGAGTCCGAAAATCTCGTGATCAGCCGACGGCACCGCAACACGGTGGTGTCGCCGCTCGACCTCGGGCAGCTCAAGGAGACGTACGCCGTGCGCATCCTGCTCGACCCGAAGGCCGTAGCGCTCGGCGCGGAGGTGGCGACACAGGAGCAGCGCGACGAGATCGCGGAGTTGCTGGTCCTCTCGGAGCGGGACCAGACCCCGATCGAGGGCCTGCACTCCAACCGCGCGCTGCACCGCGCGATCTACAGCTCCTGCGGCAACAGTGTGCTTGTGCAGATTCTGGAGAACCTCTGGGATCGCTGCGACCGTTATCGCGTGGCGACCCTGCGTGACAAGGCGCAGGTGAAGGTCGCCAACGACGAGCACCGCCGGATCGTGGACGCCTTCATCGCCGGCCGGTCCGAGGAGGCCGCCCAGCTGATGCTGGAGCACATCTCGGCGTCCTTCGACCGCATCGACCACTCGGCGCTGGGCCTCGACGACTAGGGATCTCCTTCCGTACGGAAAGCACTGAGGGGTGGACGCACGGTGTCCACCCCTCAGTGCTTTCCGCGTGTTCGCCCCCTGGAATAAGACATATGCCGACAGAGTGGTTGCCACCGACACCCCACAGCCTATAGCCTGCACGGAAATCCGAGGGTCCGGCCTCGATCGAGGAGAACTAGTGATCATCGACAGCCACGCCCATGTGGTCGCCCCCCCTGTCTTCTACGCCTACCGCGCGAACCTGCTCGCCGCCGGCGGGCGCTACAGCCCGCCGATCGGTGTCAGTGACGCCGCCATCGCCGAGGCGGCTGCGGGAAACATCGCGATCATGGACAGTGTCGGCACGGACATGCAGCTGATCTCGCCGCGTCCGTTCCACCAGATGCACTCCGCCAAGCCCGACCAGGTCGTGCACTGGTGGATCGAGGCCAACAACAACCTCATCGCGCAGACCGTCGAGCTGCACCCGGACCGGTTCGCCGGCGTCGCCGGACTGCCGACGTGCGCGGGCGCCCCGATCGAGAACGCTCTCCCCGAACTCGACCGCGCCATCGAGGAACTCGGCTTCGTCGGCGTGCTGCTGAACCCCGACCCGTGGGAGGGCGCCGGACCGTCGCCGCGGCTCAGCGACGAGTACTGGTTCCCGCTCTTCGAGCGCCTCGTGCACCACGACGTGCCTGCGCTCGTGCACTCGGCCGGCTGCAACAGCGGCCGCGAGACCTACAGCGAGCACTTCGTGACCGAGGAGTCGATCGCGATCCTCAGCCTGCTCAACTCGGACGTGTTCGACCGGTTCCCCGGCCTGAAGCTGATCATCTCCCACGGCGGCGGCTCGGTGCCCTACCAGATCGGGCGCTGGCAGGCGGAGCGGCTGATGCCGAAGTTCGGCGGGTCCGCGGACGCAGAGCCGTTCGAGCAGGGACTGCGCCGGTTCTGGTTCGACACCGTGCTGCACAACCCGCTCTCGCTGGAACTGCTGTTCAAGACGGTCGGCACCGACCGCTGCCTCTTCGGCACCGAGAAGCCGGGCAGCGGCTCGGCGGTCGACCCGAAGACCGGCCGGGTCTTCGACGACTTCAAGACCACGATCGACGCGATCGACTTCCTGACCGAGGACGACCGCCGGGCGGTCTACGAGGACAACGCACGTGCCCTGTTCTCTCGTCTTCACGCGCGGATCCCTGCGTGACGTCGGCTGACAACGACAGCTAGAGGAGTCACCAATGCCACACGTGGTGGTCGTCAACGACGAGGGCCCCGACGAGGAAGTGGTCTCCATCCTTGGCGAGAGCGGGGTGGCGACGGTGTCCGAGTCGATGGGACGCACAGGGCTGCTGGACCCCTGCATCCGTCCGATCTACCGAGGCGCGAAGATCGCCGGCCGGGCCGTGACCGTGCTGAGCCAGGCGGGCGACAACCTGATGATCCACGCGGCGGCGGAGCAGTGCAGGCCGGGTGACGTGCTCGTCGTGGCGACGATGTCGCCCTCGTCCGACGGCATGTTCGGCGACCTGCTCGCGACGGCGCTGCAGGCTCGCGGAGTGCTCGGCCTCGTCATCGACGCCGGTGTGCGCGACATCGCTGACCTCCAGGCCATGGGATTCCCGGTCTGGTCGCGGGCCGTGTCCGCGATGGGCACCGTGAAGGCGACGGCGGGCTCGGTCAACGTCCCGGTGGTCGTCGCCGGCGCCTACGTACGGCCGGGCGACGTCATCGTCGCCGACGACGACGGTGTCGTCGTCGTACCACTGGAGCTGGCGAAGGAGACGGCCGAGCTCGCGCCTCGGCGCACCAGGAGTGAGGAGGAGAAGCGTGAGCAGTTCCGCAACGGAGAACTCAGCCTCGACGTGATGAACCTCCGCGCGACACTCGCGTCTCTGGGCGTCCAGTACGTCGACGGCCAAGGCCGCGCGTTGCCGGACGTCTCACTCCGGTGAGCGGGCGTCGGCGAAACCACTTTGTTAGGAGCACCGGTCCGTGCATGACGAGGACTTCTTCCACACCCATGACGACGTGCTGGACGAGGAGGTCCGTCTCGCGATCGCGAAGGCGATCCTCGAACAGGAGACGCTCGAACTCCTGACCGTCGGCATCGACATCGGCAGTTCGACCTCCCACCTGCTGTTCGCCCGCGTCCACTTCCAGCGCGAAGGACACAGGTCGGCCGACCGCTTCGTCGTGATCGAGCGTGAGGTCGTATGGCGCTCCCCGATCCTGCTCACACCGTTCCTGCCCGACGGCACGATCGACGCCCACGCGCTCTCGCACTTCGTCCAGGACTGCTACCAGGACGCCGGCCTCACTCCGGACGACGTCGACAGCGGTGCGGTGATCCTCACCGGTGAGGCCATCAAGCGCGCGAACGCGCGCGCCGTCGACGAGGTCTTCGCCGCGGAATCCGGCAAGTTCGTGTGCGCCACCGCCGGCCACAAGCTGGAGAGCATCCTCGCCGCACACGGCTCGGGGGCGGCGCGTCTTTCGAGGCTGCGCGGGCAGACCGGTCTCCACGTCGACATCGGCGGAGGCACGACGAAGCTCGCGCTCATCGTCGACGGGGAGATCGTCGACGTCGCCGCGTTCGCGGTCGGCGGGCGCCTCCTGGCTCAGGACGCGGACGGAGCATGGACGAGGGTCGACGACTCCGCGCGCATGGTCGCCGAGGAGCTCGGGATCCCGGTCGACCCCGGGTCGCTGGCCGATCCCGGGCATCGGTCGGCGATCGCGCGAAGGCTCGCGCGGATCGTCGTGGACGAGATCACCGGCGACGCCCTGGACGAACTCGGCCACGCCCTCGAACTCACCGAGCACCTGCGACGGCCGAAGGAGCCCGAGTACGTCACCTTCTCCGGCGGTGTCGCCGAGTACGTCTTCGGCCACACGAGCGAACGGTTCGGGGACATCGCGCCCGAACTCGCCAAGGCGGTGATCGCGGAACTCGCGAAACGCCTGTCGATCCCGGCGGTCGACCCGGGACAGGGCATCCGTGCCACGGTGATCGGCGCGTCCCAGTTCACGGTCCAGGTGAGCGGCAAGACCTTGCACCTGTCAGGGGAGGGCGGCCTGCCCGCCCAGAACCTCCCCGTCGTGCGGTTCGACGGAGAACTGGGTGACGCGATCGACGAAGCCGCTGTCGTGGAGGCCTTCGAGACGAGCGCCCGGCAGCGTGACGCCGACCCGAGGCGGCCGGTGTGCCTCGCCGTACGCTGGACCGGGAGCGCCACGCATGCGCGGCTGGCGGCGTTGGCACGGTCCATCGCCGCCGTGGCCGGGTCGGCCGCGGACGACGCCTTGCTCGTGGTGGTGGTCGACGCCGACGTCGCCCAGCTGATCGGCCGCGTGCTCCAGGAGGACGCGGGCGTACGGCGTCCGCTTGTCGCCGTCGACGGCATCGAGCTCGGCGAGCTCGACTACGTCGACGTCGGCTCCTTCATCGACCCACCGGGCGTCGTGCCGGTCGTCATCAAGTCACTCCTGTTCGCCTGACGATGGCGACGCACCGGGTGCCTTTGACCGAGCGGGAAGCACGGGAGCGCAGCGGGCTGCTCTCGGTGCTGCGCTACGACGTGACCGTCGACCTCCGCGATCTTGACGCGCCGCGTTCCACGACGAAGGTCGTGTTCGACGGGAAACGAGCCGGCGCGACGTTCGCCGAGGCGAGGGACGCGGGCCGCGACCTGCGCGTCCCCGTCGCCGTGGCCGTCGGCACGCAGGCCCGCGAGTACACGCGGTCGCTGACGTACGACATCGGCGGCAGCGGGCTCTGCCGGGTCGTCGACGAGGCCGACGGGTCGGTCTACGTCTACGCCGCGTCCGGGCCGACGGCGGCGCCGCACTGGTTCACCTGCTTCGACCAGCCGGACCTGAAGGCGGAGACGAGCGTTCGAGTCGAGTCTCCGCCGGGGTGGGTCGTCGCGGGCACCGGCATGGGTGAGGCGGCCGCGGCCGTCGTGCCGACGTACGCGACCGGCTTCGTCGCGGGCCCGTTCGCGACCGAGACCGTGCGTGAGGACGGGCTCGGGGTCGTCCTGCACGCTGTGCGCTCGCGCGCCCCCGTGCTCGAAGGCGTGGCCCCCGGCCTCGCCCGCGTCGTGGCCGAGGTCGTCGCCGAGATCGGCGAGAGGCTCGGATGCCCGGCGCCACGGAAGGGCGGCGAACTCCGGATCGCGTTCGTCCCAGGTCTCGCCTGGCCGGCGATGGAGACCGCCGGTTGCGTCATGGTCCGCGACTCGCTCCTGGTCGCGCCGGGCTCGTCCGGGTACGCGCGGCTCGTGTCCGTGCTCGCACACGAGATCGCGCACCTCTGGTTCGGGAACCTCGTGACCATCGGATGGTGGGACGACCTCTGGTTGCAGGAGGCGCTGGCCGACGTCGTGGGCCGGACGGCCCTGCGGGCGACGCCCGCGGGGAGGCCCTACGCCGGAGCGGAGGCCCGGCGTGTCCACAGCCCGGTGACGCTCGACCGGCACCGGCCCGCCCTGACGGCCGCGGACGCGCTCGCCTCAGCCGCGAGCCATCACTACTCGGCGGGCGTGCGTCAGGTCCAGGACTGGATGCGGGCGCTCGGAGAGAAGGAGTGGTGGGCTCGGCTGGCACGCGTCGTCTCCGAGGGCCCGCTGCTGGACGCCGGCGCGCTCGCGCCGCCGGAGCGGCGCTCGACGGCCGGTGCCGATCGATGGGAGGAGCTTCAGCGCGCTGTCGCGGCGTGCGAGATCGACGGTCCCACGGCCCTCGGCGTACTGCTGTCGCTGCTGGGCCACGAGCGCGACGCCGACCGGCTCGCCGGCATGACGACGTGGTTCGCCGAGCGGCTGCGCCGCGCCGGCTGGACCCGTCCGGCCGGCGGGCGTGAAGCCGAGCGGCTCGTCGCCGAGGCGTTACGCGAGGTGGTCGCGCGGGCGCCGGACGGCTCGCGGCTCGCGGCGACCGCGACGTACGCGTGGGTCTCGACGGCGGCCGCGCCACCGGTGAGGAGTCTGCTCGGCGGGCTCGACGGCGGACGGTCGGCGGGCCCGCTCGCCTGGGCCGCGCGCAACCGGCTCGCCGCCCTCGGGGAGCTGGGCCGTCGCGGCATCGTGGCGGCAGGGGATGAGACCGGAGCCGAGGTGGCCACCTGCCTGGCCTTCCTCCCGGACGCGGGGGAGAAGGAACGGGCCTGGGAGCGGCTGTTCGCTCCAGGCCTGAGCGACCCGGCCACCCTCGCCGGGATGGCGGCGGGGCTCTGGCACGCCGATCATCCGGAGCACGTCACCGGGCTGGTGGCTCGATTCCGGCACGAGACGGCGGCCAGGACGGACCCCTGTTCCGAGCCGCGGGCGGTCGCGCTGGCACGGTTCGCGTTCCCGCGCTCGGTGCTCACCGCGGACGCGTTCACGAGCGTGGGCGAACTGCTCGGTGAGGGCCGGCTCCGTCCGGCGTCGCGGGCGGCCGTGCGGGAGTGCGCCGCGGAGCTGGCCTGGGGCGTCCGCTTCCGGTCCCAATGGATGAATCTGGATGCTGTATGACATTTTACTCAAACGCTATAGGCTACAGAATTACCCCAGGGGTCGCCCGTCGTACGGGTGCGAAAGAGAGTGAGTTGAGTTTCGAGCATGGCTGAGTACGAGGAGGCGACCACCAACTACGGGGCCGCCAAGACGCCGAAGTACGTCGCGCCGACCGGCGACGCGTTCGGCGGCAAGAAGGAGTTCAAGAGCCCGAAGCAGCCCTACGACCACTTCATGGATGCCGAGGGGATCCCGGTCTACCGCGAGATCGGCTTCGAGGACGTGCGCGACCTCGAACTCGGCGACTGGGCTCGGACCGGCGGACGTGGCGCGTACATCCAGCTGCTGGGCACCGAGGAGCTGTGGGGCATGCATCTCATCGAGGTGCCGCCGGGCGGGGCGCTTGAGATAGAGCAGCACATCTACGAGAAGATCATGTACGTCGTCGAGGGCGTGGGGACGACGGAGGTGTGGCGCAACGGGGCGCCGGCGGGCACGGCGCCGCAGACGTTCGAGTGGGGACCCGGGTCGCTGTTCGGCATCCCGCTCAACGCGCCGCATCGACTGGTGAACGGCAGCGGCAGGCGCGCTCTCGTCATCGCGGGCACGACCGCGCCCGCCGTCTTCAACATGTACGACAACCGCGAGTTCATCTTCGGCAACCCCTATCCGTTCGAAGAGCGCTACTCCGGCAAGAGCGACTACTTCGACTACCGCGACGAGCTCGTCGCCGATCCGGTGCGCGGCCGTGCGATGCAGGTGACCAACCTGATCCCGGACCTGCCGAACTTTGAGCTCCCGCTGGACAACCAGCGCGGTCCCGGCACCAGGCGCATCCAGCCGTGGATGGCGAACGCCCGCTTCTACATGAAGGTCCTGGAGTTCCAGGTCGGCCGGTACGCGCCCGCGCACCACCACCCGCCGAGCGCCGTGCTGATCTGCATCAGGGGAGGCGGCTTCACCTACACCTGGCCGCTTGAGGCGGGCCTGCGGCCGTGGGAGGCGGGCAACGGCGAGCTGGTCAGGCGGGTCGACTACCGGCCCGGCGGCATGGTCGCCGCCGCGCCGGGCGGCGGCGACTGGGTCCACCAGCACTTCGCGACGAGCGCCGAGCCACTCCGTGTGCTCGCCATGAACGGCCCGCCGAGCGCGCGCATCGCCGGGTTGTTCGCGCCGCCGGGAGCCACGCTGAAGAGCTCCAACCTCGGTCGCAGCGAGGGGGGCAAGAGCATCGAGTTCTGGGACGAGGACCCGCACATCCGCGCGGAGTTCGAGGCCCGGCTCGCGAGGAACGGCATCACGACGCGGATGCCGCCGGAGCTGTACGTACGGCCCGACGGCCGATGAGCGGGGAGGAGCACAGGGTGACCGCGACCGTGAACCCCTCAGCGCGGCCGGACGACGTGCCTCAGGGCGACGACAAGTACCTCGTCGATCCCTACGCCGACTGGTCGAAGGCCGAGGGCATCCCGATCCACCTCGACTTCGGGCACGACCTGCTCGCCCTGGAGACGGCGCCGTGGGAGAGATACGGCGCACGAGGCTGCTTCGCCCACACCCACGGCATGGGCGACTTCATGGCGAACTACGTGCTGGAGATCGAGCCGACCAAGGTGACCGATGTCGTACGACATCTCTACGAGGCGTTCTTCTACGTCCTCGACGGCTACGGCACCACGACGATCTGGCTTCAGGACGGCAGTCAACGGGTGTTCGAGTGGGGGCCACGCGCCTTGTTCGCGATCCCGCTCAACTGCAGATACCAGATCTCGAACGGCTCAAGCAGCAGGCCGGCACGGTTCTCGGTCACGAACGACGCCCCGCTGTTGATCAATCTGTTCCACGACGCGAACTTCGTCTTCGGCTGTGACGCCGACTTCCCCGACCGGATAGGCCAGGAGGACTACTTCCGGGGAGGAGGAGAGCACTTCGTCTACAACAGGGACTCGGTCAAGAAGATGAACGTCTGGGAGACCAACTTCATCCACGACCTCACGAGCTTCACGTTGTACGACATGGAGAGCCGGGGGAAGGGTTCGCGCAACGTGGCCCTCGTGCTGGCCGAGGGCACGATGCACGCACACGTCTCGCAGATCCCGTCGGGCGGCTACAAGAAGGGCCATCGTCACGCGGCGGGCACCCATGTGCACGCCGTCGACGGCGAGGGTTACACGCTGCTCTGGTACGAGGGCGACTCGGAGTTCGTCGAGATCCCATGGCGCCACGGCTTCATGTACACACCACCGTTCTGGATGTACCACCAGCACTTCAACACCGGCCCTGACCCGGCGCGCTATCTGGCCTGCAGTCTGGGCAGCCGGCGATATCCGTTCATCGCGCTGCGCCGCAAGAGCGCCGAGGGGCAGGGGCACGTCTCGGTGTCCAAGGGCGGGCGCCAGGTCGAGTACGACGAGCAGGATCCACGGATCCATCGCAGGTTCCTGGAGGCGCTCTCGGCGAACGGCGTGCGGTCGCAGATGGGGGACATCTTCGACGAGCCCGCGATCCTGGCGCTGAGTCCCGAGGACCTGATGGGCGTTATCAGGACGCCACGGTCACTTGGGCCAGCTATTTGACCATTTTGATCTTCTTTGTCACGGGGTGGAACGAAATCGTTCCACCCCGTTTCCACATCCTTGCGGGGAAACGTGACCGAACGAATTCAACCCAGAGTCTGGACTCCAGATCCTGCAGCCTATAACTTGCAGCCCATGCAGAACAGCAAGAGTCCTATGTCACACCGTAGGAACGTCCGATGACGCAGATCGCCCCGGCACCCCTCGCCCCGCAGCCGGCGAAGATCCTCCGCGGTCGCTCGGCTGTCGAAATCGTGATCATGCTGGTCGCCGCCGCGCTGGTGGTGTACCTCGCCGTCGTCCCGCTGCTGTACCTCGTGTACGGGACCATCACCGACGCCGACGGCGCCTTCACCCTCGACGGCTTCTCCACGGCGTACTCCGACGGACACCTGTTCGAGCTGATCAAGAACACCCTGATCTTCGCGGCGGGCACCACGGTCTTCGCCGTGGTCGGCGGCACCGGGCTCGCCTACCTCACGGTGCGGACCGACATCCCGGGCCGCGGCCTGATCTTCATCGCGGCGACCGTGCCGCTGATCATCCCCGGCGTCCTGCACACGATCTCGTGGACGTTTCTCGCCAGCCCCCGCAACAGCCTGCTGAACACCTGGACGGACAACCTCTTCGGGATCGAGCCGTTCAACGTCTTCTCGATGGGCGGCATGATCTTCGTCGACGGCCTCCACCAGATGCCGCTCGTGTTCCTCCTCATGTACGCGGCCTTCCGCAACACGGACCCGTCGTTCGAGGAGTCGGCGCTGATGTGCGGTTCCCGGCTGCCGACCGTCATCGCACGGATCACCCTGCCGCTGGTGAAGCCGGCGCTGATCGGCGCGATCGCCCTCACCTTCGTCCGGGCGATCGAGGCCTTCGAGGTCCCCGCGATCCTCGGTACCCCGGGCGGCATCCGCGTCTTCACCTCGGGCATCTACAACTCGCTGCACCTGTTCCCGCCGGACTACTCGACCGCGGGCGCGCTGGCGATGCCGGTGCTCGTGATCGCCGGTGTGGCGATGTACTTCCAGCGCCGCCTCAACAAGCGGACCAAGTCCTTCCAGACCGTGACCGGCAAGGGCTTCCGGCCGCGTCCGCTGCCGCTGGGCAGGGTGAAGTACGCGCTGGCTCCGCTGACGTGGCTGTACTTCGCGGTCGCGGTGGTCCTCCCGGTCGTCATGCTCGCCTACGTCTCCGCGCAGAAGATCTACGCGGGCCCGTCGCTGGAGAGCCTCGGCAACCTCACGCTGGGCAACTACGGCGAGATCCTGGGCAACGGCAACATCCTGCAGGCGCTGCGGAACTCGGTCGTGGTCGGCATCGGCACCGCCACCGCGGTGATGGTCGTGATGGCGATCGTCTCCTGGATCACCGTGCGTGCGCGGCCGAAGGGCTCGGGCGTCCTTGAGAGCCTGACGTTCCTGCCGATCGGCATCCCGAGCCTGGTCCTCGGTGTGTCCCTGCTCTTCGTGTACCTGCGGGTGCCGATCCCGATCTACGGCACGCTCCTGATCCTCGTCGTCTCGTACTTCACGAAGTACATGCCGTACGGCATGCGCTACGCGAGTTCGGCGATGATCCAGGTGTCGGCGGAACTGGAGGAGAGCGCCCAGACGAGCGGCGCGACCTGGCTGCAGACCTTCCGGCGCGTGCTCGTCCCCACCATTCTCCCGGGACTCCTCAGCGGCTGGATCTACGTCCTCGTCGTGTCGTTCCGCGAGGTCGCCAGCTCACTGCTCCTCTACACGCCGGGCAACGAGGTCCTCTCCGTCGTCATCTGGCAGCAGTGGGAGAACGGCCAGCTCACTCTCCTCTCGGCACTCGGAATCATCATGATCCTGATCCTCTGCCTCATCGTCGGAGCCAGTCGAGTCGCCGCGTCCAGGTTCGGTGTCAAAGAAGACGGATTCAACGAGGTGAACCACTGATGGGAAGCAACAAGCTCCTCAAGGTCGAGGGTCTCTACAAGAGCTACGGCGGCCACCAGAAGGGGCGGGAGCGGAACTACGCCATCGCTGACGTCAACCTGTCCGCGGCATCCGGTGACTTCCTGACGCTGCTCGGTCCGTCGGGCTGCGGCAAGAGCACGACGCTGCGCTGCATCGCCGGCCTGGAGTCGCCGAACCTCGGAACCATCACGGTCGCCGACCGCGTCCTGTTCAGCTCGGACACGGGTGTCTCGGTCCGGGCCAACGACCGCGGCCTCGGCATGGTGTTCCAGTCCTACGGCATCTGGCCGCACATGGACGTCTACAAGAACGCCGCCTTCCCGCTTCAGGTGGGCGACCGGAAGAGCCGTCCGTCGGCCAAACAGGTGCGCGAGCGCGTGGAGCGCGCGCTTGAGGTCGTCCAGCTGAGCCAGTTCGCCGGCCGCTCGGCCACCGCTCTCTCCGGCGGCCAGCAGCAGCGTCTGGCCCTGGCCCGCGCGCTGGTCATGGAGCCGCCGCTGCTCCTGCTCGACGAGCCGCTCTCGAACCTCGACGCGAAGCTCCGCACCGACATGCGCTTCGAACTCAAGCGGCTCCAGCACGAGATCGGCGTGACCACCGTCTACGTCACCCACGACCAGTCCGAGGCGCTGTCGATGTCGACCGTGATCGCCGTGATGTCGAACGGCAAGGTCGAACAGGTCGGCACCCCGCGTGAGGTGTACGGCGCACCGGCCGCCGAGTTCGTCGCGCGCTTCGTCGGCAGCGCGAACCTCGTGGCGGGCAAGGTCGCCGCGGTCTCCGAGGGAGAGGTCACGGTGAAGACCCCCGACGGGCTGATCGTCGCCTCCTCCCAGGCCGGGCTCTCCATCGGCGCGGACGTGTTCGTCTCCGTGCGACCGGAGTCGGTCGCCCTCTCGCCGGTCGTGGACGGCGGCGCTCACGAGCCCGGTGAGTGGGAGGGCGTCGTCGACGGCAGCGCCTACCTCGGCATGACGATGGAGTACCGCGTCAAGGTCGGCGACACCGAGTGGAACGTGAGCGGCTCAAGCGAGTCCCCGCTCGCGGACGGAACCACCGTACGCCTGAACTTCGCCAGGCACGGATGCGCCGCGGTCCCCATGGCAATGAGCAACTGAATACCGGACCCCCCACTGAAACGGAGTGATGATGTCCATTAAGCCTCCAAGGAGGTTGGCCGCCGTGGTCGCCGTGACCGCGGTCGCCGCCGCGCTGCTGTCCGCGTGCGGATCGTCCGACGCCTCGGACTCCGGAGCCGGTGGCTCAGGCATCGAGGACGTCTACGCGCAGATCGACGGCCTGTCGCTGGAGCAGCGCGGCACGAAGCTCCTCGAACTGGCCAAGGCCGAGGGCGGGCAGATCAACTTCTACGCCGGTACCAAGCCCGAGGACACCGACCCGATCATCGAGGCGTTCGAGAAGAAGTACGGCATCAAGGTCTCGAACTACCGCGCGGGCGGTGAGGTGATCGCGCAGAAGGTGCTCCAGGAGGTGCAGGCGAAGCACGACGGCGCCGACCTGTACGTCGCCGACGCCTCGCAGGGCTCGGTCCTCGCGAACCTCAAGGCGCTCGCGCCGCTGAAGACACCGCTCTCCGAACGTCTGGTCCCCGGCTCGGCCACGGACTACACCATGGCCCTGTACGTCATCGCCCCCGTGATCTCCTGGAACACCAACCTGGTGAAGGACCCGCCGAAGGACATCGAGGACGCCCTCACGCGCTTCCGCGGCAAGTTCATGATCGAGCAGGAGGACGGCCCCTGGTTCGAGGCACTCGTGAAGGAGTACTTCGTCAAGCAGAAGGGGATGACCGAGGACGCGGCGATCAAGTACTTCGAGGACTCGATGAAGGGCGCGTTCGTCGTCAAGGGCCACACGCTTGAGACCACGCTGCTCACGTCGGGCCAGGCCGAGGTCTGCCTCGGCTGCTACTACCACGCGATCTCCTCGGGCAAGGCCGAGGGAGCGCCGATCGAGGCGGAACCGGTCGTACAGCCCGTGCCGTACACCTTCATCTCCGCCGGTATCCCGGTCACCGCGAAGCGCCCGGCCACCGCGCTGCTGTTCCTCGACTTCCTGCTGACCGACGGCCAGAAGATGTTCGTCGAGCAGAACCGGAATCCGGCGAACGTCGACTACGAGGGCAACTTCAAGCTCGAAGAGTACAAGAACTTCCCGTACGCCCTGAGCAACGACAAGGAAGAGCTCGCGAAGTGGTCCAGGATCTACGAAAACGTGCTGGCCAAGGCCGGCGGGAAGGTGATCGAGAAGTGACGGCCGAACGCCGCCCCGGTGCCCCTCGTCCTTCGACGGGGCGCCGGGGCGGCGTTGCCCCGGGCCGTGAGGGCCGGACCGACGAAGCCAAGGAATGAAGAGATGCGCATCACCAAGGAACTGAACGAACGACTCACCCGCGTCGGACCGGGCACCCCGATGGGCGATGTGTTCCGGCGGTACTGGATCCCCGCCTGCCTGAGTGAGGAGCTCCCTCACCCCGACGCCCCGCCGATCCGCGTCAGGCTCCTCGGTGAGGACCTCGTCGCCTTCCGCGACAGTAACGGCGACATCGGCCTGGTCGACGCGTTCTGCGCCCACCGCCGCGCGCCGCTGTTCTACGGCCGCAACGAGGAGTGCGGTATCCGCTGCGTCTTCCACGGCTGGAAGTTCGACGTCACGGGCGCGTGCGTCGACATGCCGTCGGAGCCGCCGACGAGCAAGTTCAAGACCCGCGTCTCCATCAAGGCCTACCCGACGTATGAGGCCGGTGGCGTGGTGTGGACCTACATGGGCCCGCGTGAGACGACCCCCGGCGTCCCCGACTACGAGTGGCTGCGCGTACCGGACACCCACCGGCGCGTCTCGAAGACCGGCGAGCAGTGCAACTACCTGCAGGCGGTCGAGGGCGGCATCGACACCGTCCACTCGTCCTTCGCCCACAACGAGGACATCGGCAACGGCAAGCTGCTCCGCTCCCGTGACACGCACCCGAAGCTCGAGGTGGACGTCGCCTCGCACGGCTTCACCTACGCCAGCATCCGCAACGTCAGCGACGACCAGACCTATCTGCGCGTCTACCAGTTCGTGATGCCCTGCCAGCAGTCGCGCGGCCGCTTCGTCGACTGGGAGGGCAACCCGCAGGGCCTGCCGTCCGTCCACGGGCACCTGTGGGTGCCGATCGACGACGAGAACACCTACGTCTACAACTTCATGTACTCCACCGACGACCGCTTCCCGATCAGCGACGAGTACTGGGAGTCCCACGAGAGCAGGTTCGGCCGTGGCAAGGACGACTTCGTCCCCGGCACCTACTGGCTCAAACTCGGCCCGGAGAACGACTACGGGATCGACCGTGAGCTCCAGCGCACGAAGACCTACACCGGTATCCGGGGCGTGAACACCCAGGACTTCGCGCTCCAGGTCGGCATGGGCCCGATCGTCGACCGCAGCCTGGAGGCGCTCGGCAGCACGGACCGTGCGATCCAGACCGCCCGCCGCCTGCTCCTTGAGGCGGCCGACACCGTCGAGGCCGGTGGCATGCCACGCGGCTCGGACCCGGAGGACCACGGTGACACCCGGGGTTTCGACCTGCTGGTGGTACGCGGCGCCGAGTGGCGTGACGCGTCCAAGGAGGGCACCCGGTCCCAGTGGCACTGAGCCCCGGCATTCCCCGGACGCGCGACATCGATGTGACAGACAGTGAGTGAAGAACGCGATGCCTGAGTACGAAGTGCAGGAGGTGCGCGCCACCGGCCGTACGCCGGAGGCCGTCACCGAGGACCTCAACCTCCTGCTGAAGGAACGGACCACGGCCGGCTGGAGGCTCAACACGATCCAGCCGATCATCTACAACTCGTCCACCACCGGCTATCTGCTCCTCTTCTTCGAGAGGGAGAGCTGATGGGGGACAAGCCTTCGGACGAGACGGCCGTCGCGATCGAGCGGCTCCGGCGGCTGGACGCGTGCACGGTCTCCGACGCCCTCGACTCCCTCGGGATCCTCGGCACGCCACTCGGCATCCGGCCGATGTGGGAGGGCGCAAAGGTGGTCGGCCGCGCCGTGACCATGAAGCTCGCCCCCTTCGAGGAGGGGGAGCCGGAGAAACCGGTGCACCTCGGCGCCGCGGCCATCGAGGCCGGCGGCCCGGGCGACGTGATCGTGATCGACAACGGCGGCCGGGTCGGCATGGGCTCGTGGGGAGGACTCCTGTCCACCGCCGCGATCGAGGCGGGCATCGCCGGCGTCGTCTCCGACGGAGCGCTGCGCGACGTCGACGAGGCCCGTGTGCTGGGCTTCCCGGTCTTCGCGCGCGCCCCGGTCACCCGTACGGCGAGGAGCCGGGTGACGGAGGTCAGCCAGGGCGAGCCCGTCGAGATCGACGGCATCACCGTGCGGTCCGGCGACGTCGTGGTCGCCGACGGCAGCGGCGTCGTGATCGTCCCGAGCGAGCGGCTCGGGGAGGTCGCCGAGATCGCCGAGGCACTCGCGCGCCGTGAGATGGGGATGGTCGAAGGACTGCGCAAGGGACTCAGCCCGTCCGAGGTGATGGGTCCCGAGTACCAGAACGCCCTCCGCCGGCAGGCCCGGTGATGACGACGCTTCGCCTGAGCATGGCGCTCACGGTGAACCCGATGACCCGGCCGGTTCTCGACGGACGGGTGAAGGTGCAGGGCGTCGAACTCGCCACGACAGGGCTGCACCCGTCGGAGCTCTTCTGGCGCCAGCTCAAGTTCGGCGAGTTCGACATCTCCGAGATGTCGCTGTCGTCGCTGAGCATCGGCATGTCGCAGGGGCTACGGGACTGGGTCGCCGTTCCCGTCTTCACGACCCGTCACTTCTTCCACACCGACATGCTCGCCCGCGACGACGCCGGCATCGACTCGCCCGCCGACCTGGTCGGCAAGCGGGTCGGCGTGCCCGAGTACCAGCAGACCGCCGCCGTCTGGACGCGCGTCGCGTTGCAGGACGAGTTCGGAGTGAAGGCCGGCGACCTGAAGTGGTTCATGGAACGGCCACCGGAGAAGAGCCACGGCGGCGCGACGTCGTTCACGCCGCCACCGGGCGTCGACCTCACCTACATCCACCCGGACCGCACGATGGGGCAGCTGCTCGCCGGCGGAGAACTCGACGCGGCGGTCCGCTATCTCGGCACGACGAACCTCGTCGACCGCAGCGGCCGGAGCGCGGCGAGCATCCCGCATCTGCGTCCGATCTTCGCGGACAAGGTCGCCGAGGGGGTGCGCTACTACCGGTCGGCGGGGATCCTGCCGATCAACCACGTCCTGGTGATCAGGGCGTCGCTGTTCGAAGAGCACCCGTGGCTCGCGCTCAACCTGTACTCGGCCTTCATCGAGGCCAAGGAACTCGCGTTCGAGCCGCTGCCGGGCCTGCTCGCCAACTGGGCCCGCGTCGGCGAGGTCGACGCCTCGGTCTCCCGCACCGTCGGCGGCACCGACCCGATGCCGTACGGCATCGCCGCGAACAGGCGCGTCCTTGAGCGGCTCGCGCGGGCGCTCGTCGAGCAGGGCCTCGTGGCCGGCCACGTCGAGCCGCTGTCGCTCTTCGCCCCCAGCACCCACGCGCTGTGAGAACTGAAAGGAAGGCCACATCGTGAGCAGACGACGCACCTACGAGATCCCGGGGGTGGACCACGGGTCCGCGCCGATCCCCATGGCCGCCCGCGTCGGCAACCTCTTCCAGTCGAGTGGGATCTCCGGCCGCGACCCGGGGAACAACGAGCTCCCCGAGGACGGCGTCGCGCAGGTGGACTTCGCGTTCGCGAACGCGCGCACCCTGCTCGACGTGGCGGGTGTCGGACTCGACGAGGTCGTGTTCCTCGAGGTCCTGCTCAAGGACGACAGCCTGCGCGGCGACGTCAACCGCCACTGGCTCGAATGGTACCCGGACGAGCACGACCGGCCCGCGCGGCACACCACGGTCCGCGACCTGCCCGGCCGGCTCAAGATGCAGCTGCGCATCGAAGCATGGACGGAGAGCACGAAATGACCGATGAGATCGTCAAGGGCCTGGCGGAGGCCGCGACCTCCGGCATCTCGGACGCCCTGGACCGGCTGGGCATCGCCGGGCAGGTGCACGGGATTCAGCCGCTCGACCCCGACTTCGCCCTCGCCGGGCGCGCGTTCACCGGCCTCTATCAGCCGGTGGACGTCAACGGCGGCACCGTCGGGGACTACATCGACGACGTCCCGGAGGGCGCCGTCATCGTGCTCGACAACCGTGGCCGCACGGACGCGACGGTCTGGGGTGACATCCTCACGCTGGTCGCCTCCAGCAGGGGCGTCGCCGGCACCGTCATCGACGGCGTGTGCCGCGACAGCAAGCGTGCCCGCGAGCTCAACTACCCGGTCTTCTCGCGTGGCCGTTACATGCGCACCGGCAAGGACCGCGTCCAGATGGTGGGGATCCAGGTCCCGGTCACGCTCGGAGAGGTCCGGGTGCGTCCTGGTGACGTCCTCATCGGCGACGGCGACGGGATCGTCGTCGTACCGCAGGAGCGCGAGCAGGAGGTGCTCGATCTCGTCCGGGAGATCGAGAGCACCGAGGAACGCATCCGTGAGCAGGTGCAGGCCGGTGTCGCGCTGGTCGAGGCACGCAGGCGGCTCGGCTACCACCGGCTGCAGACCAAGCGCTGAACCACAGCAGAGAAAGGAGCCCGCCGTGGCCGAGATCGTCCTGGGGCTGGCAACCTCGCACACCCCCCAGCTCAGCACCGAGACCTCGTGGTGGAAGGACCACGCCGACCGCGACCGTCGGAACCCGTTCCTGATCGGCAGGGACGGCGACGTCCACGACTACGCGTCGCTCGCCCGGGTCCCGGAATGGGCGGTGCCCGCCGAGAAGCTCACCCCCCAGGTGTGGCAGTCGCACCACGAGCGCGGCCAGGCCGGTGTGCGAGTGCTCAAGGACAAGCTCGCCGAGGTCGCGCCCGACGTCGTCGTCGCGATCGGCGACGACCAGGACGAGATGTTCCGCGACGACGGCCTGCCGACGTTCGCGGTCTTCCACGGCGACGCGATCTACGACATGCCCATGGAGCAGGAGAAGTTCGACGCGCTCGCCAAGGGGGTGCAGGCGTCGATGTGGGCACGTCATGCGGAGGACCTGGACAAGTACGTCACGCCGGGCGACCTCGGCCGCCACGTCATCCGGTCCGTCGTCGAGGACGAGTTCGACGTCGTCGCCTACAGCCGTCAGCCTCAGGGGCGCAGCATCGGCCACGCGTTCACGTTCGTGCGACGCCGGCTGATGGGCGAGGAGATGATCCCGCTGCTTCCCGTCGCCGTGAACTCCTACCTTCCCCCGAACGTCCCCTCGCCGCGGCGCTGCTACCAGTTCGGCCGCGCGATCCGCCGCGCGATCGAGTCCTATCCCGAGGACCTTCGCGTGGCGATCGTGGCGTCGGGCGGGCTGAGCCACTTCGTCGTCGACGAGCGGCTCGACCGCCGGATCCTCGACGGGCTGAAGAACCGCGACGTCGAGTCACTGTCGACCATCCCGCGCAAGCACATGCGGTCGGGCACATCGGAGAGCCTGCTGTGGATCGCGGCGGGCGGTGCTCTCGAACACCTGGAGATGACCGAGGTCGACTACATCCCCGCCTACAGGTCGGAGGCCGGCACGGGAATCGGTACGGCCTTCGCCATGTGGCAGTGACTGGAGAGAACCATGTCCCTCGCGATCCATCCTAAAGTCCTTGCCACGACGTACTCCGACCGCGTCGCGAAGATGGTCGTCGCCGAACGCACGGAGCCGGCCGAGGGGATCGCGGGCTTCGTGCTCGCCGATCCCGGCGGCGGCGACCTTCCCCGGTGGACGCCGGGCGCGCACATCGACGTCGTGATCGGTGACGTCGTCCGCCAGTACTCGCTCTGCGGCGATCCCGCGGACCGGAAGGGATGGCGGATCGCCGTCCTGCGCGAGGCCGGCGGCCGAGGCGGTTCGGCACGGATCCACGACACGTTGCGGGCCGGCACGACCGTCGAGGTGCGAGGGCCGCGTAACCACTTCATGCTCGAGGAGGCTCCGTCGTACGTCTTCGTCGCCGGGGGCATCGGCATCACGCCGATCAAGGCGATGGTGGGCGAGGCGGAGGCGGCGGGCGCCGACTGGCGCCTCTACTACGGCGGGCGCTCGATGAGCACGATGGCCTTCACGAGCGAGCTCACCGCGACGTACGGCGAGAAGGTCACGATCGTGCCCGAGGACGTCGAGGGCCGCCTCGACCTGGCCGGCATCCTCTCGGCTCCCGCCACGGGCACGCTCGTGTACGCCTGCGGTCCCGAGGGCCTGCTCGCCGCGCTTGAGGACGTGTGCGCGCCGTTTCCGAAGGGCACCCTGCGCACCGAACGGTTCGCGCCCAGGGACGCCCTGTTCTCCGACGACGACAAGCCGTTCGAGGTGACCGCCGAGCAGTCCGGGGTGACGGTCACCGTCGAGCCGGGGCGGACGATCCTGCACGCGCTCGACGAGGCGGGCGTCATGGTCTTCTCCTCCTGTGAGGAGGGGATCTGCGGCACCTGCGAGACCCGGGTCATCGCAGGTACACCGGACCACCGCGACTCGGTCCTGACCGACCTCGACCGCGAACGCGGCGACGTGATGATGATCTGCTGCTCGCGCGCGATCTCCGACTCGCTGGTGCTCGACATCTGACGGGCACCAGCGGGTCTCAGACCGTCCGGTCCTGGTCCTTCAGCTGGCGGACGCACGCACCCACGACGCCGGCGAGGAAGGACTCGGGGTCGAGATGCGCGGGGCGAGGCTCCGGCACCACCTCGTGGACGACTCCGTTCGCGAACAGGGTGTCGGAGCCGACGCCCTGCCGCTCGACCATCTCCGCCGCGTGCGCCGTGTCGCGGTAGACGATCGCGCTCGCGCCCTCGGGCAGCAGCGGCGACAACCAGGCGTGCTGTGCCGCGACCACGCGGCGGGCCGGCACCAGCGCGAGCGCTCCACCGCCGGTGCCCTGCCCGAGGATCACGGAGACGCTCGGCACCGCGAGCGCGGTGATCCGCGCGAGTGAGCGCGCGATCTCGCCGGCGAGCGCGCCCTCCTCCGCCGCGGGTGAGAGATCGGCGCCGGCGGTGTCGACGACGGTCAGCAGCGGCAGGCCCAGCTGCTCCGCGAGGTCCATCCCACGCTGCGCCTGCCGGAGCCCGGCGGGTCCCATCGGCGCCGGAGCCGTCCGGTCATGGCCGACGACCACCCAGGACGCGCCGCCGAGGTCGGCCAGGGCGACGACGACCGCGTCGTCCCGCTCGCCCTCGTTCGTCCCGTGGAACTCCACGACATCGGTGGCGCGGGCCAGCAGTTCCCGCAGCCCCGGCCTTCCGGCGTCGCGGGTGAGCAGCACGGACGCCCAGTCCGTCCCGTCGGCCGGTGAACGCGGGAGGGGGGTCGTCTCCACGGGACGGCGGTCGCGCCCCTCGGTGACCCGTACGATCCGCGCCATCGTGGCACGCATCTCCTCCGGAGTCAGCACGGCGTCGATGACGCCTCTGGCCGAGAGGTTCTCGGCGGTCTGCACGCCCTCGGGGAACCGGGTGCCCGTGAGCGTCGCGTGGACGCGGGGGCCGGAGAAGGCGAGCAGCGCCCCCGGTTCGGCGGCCGTGAAGTGCCCAAGACTGCCCCACGACGCGAAGGCGCCGCCCGTCGTCGGGTGACGCAGGTGCGCGACGTACGCGAGACCGTGACGCCGGTGCTCGGAGACGGCCCGGGCGAGGTCCGCCATCAGCACGAAGGCCCGCGTCCCCTCCTGCATGCGCGTCCCGCCCGACGCGGGCGCGGCCAGCAGCGGCAGCCGCTCGGCGGTCGCGCGTTCGATCGCCGTGATGATCCGCCGTGCGGCCGCGGTACCGATCGACCCGGCGAGGAACTCGAAGACACCGACGACGAGGGCGACCCGCCTGCCCTCGATCCGTCCGGTGCCGGTGAGGATCGACTCGTCGTGGCCGGAGGTCCTCGCCGCCCGCCTGAGCTCCCGGCGGTAACCGGGGTCCTCGGAGGCGATCTCGATGCGCGTGTCCCACGAGACGAACGAGCCGAGGTCGAGGAGGGCGTCGAGGTAGGCCTCGCTCGACGGGCTCATTCGGCGCCGCCCTTCACCCACTGCTTGATCCGCTCGGTGTCCGAGCCGAGCACCGGCGGGGCGGCGTGCTCGGTGCGTGTCACCTCGGACCCCGCGATGTCGAAGAAGCGCAGCGGAGGACCCGGGAGGGTGAGCGGGCCGAGGGACTCGTGATCGACCTCGATGAGGAGGCCCTGACTGCGCACCTGGTCCCAGCCGTAGACCTCGTCGATCGAGCGGACCTTCCCGGCGGGGACTCCGGCCTCGTCGAGCCTTGCCAGCAGGTCGTCGCGGTTCCACGGCGCGAACACCTTCTCGACCAGCGCGATCACCTCTGCCCGGTTGCCCACGCGCTCGGGGTTGGTCGCCATACCGGGGGTTCCGGGGTCGATGCCGAACGCCGCGCAGAACGAGTGCCACAGCCGCTCGCTGCCGACCGCGATCTGCACGGCGCCGTCGGCGCAGGCGAAAAGGCCGTACGGCGAGATCGCCACGTGGTGGTTGCCCTGTGCCCGTCCGGTCTCTCCGGCGATCGTCCACCGTGTGCCCTGGAAGCCGTGCACGCCGATCGTCGCCGCGAGGAGCGAGGAGCGCACGACGCCGCCCCTGCCGGTGCGGGTGCGCTCGTGCAGTGCGGCGAGCACGCCGTACGCGCCGTACATCCCGGCGAGGATGTCGGCGATCGGCGTACCGACCTTCTGCGGGTCGTCGGGTCCGGGACCGGTGACGCTCATCAGCCCCGCCTCGCCCTGTGCGATCTGGTCGTAGCCGGGGCGTCCGCCTTCTGGCCCGTCGTGACCGAAACCGGTCAGCGACAGTACGACGAGGCGCGGATTGAGCGCGTGCAGCACGTCGTCGCCGAGGCCGAGCCTGTCGAGCACGCCGGTGCGGAAGTTCTCGACGAGCACGTCGGCCCGTTCGACGAGCCCGCGCAGCGTCGCGAGGTCGTCGGGGTCCTTCAGGTCGAGTTCGACCGACTCCTTGTTGCGGTTGGCGGAGAGGAAGTACGTCGACTCGCGGTCACCGCCCGGTTCCGGCGTGACGAACGGCGGACCCCAGCCGCGGGTGTCGTCGCCGACGCCGGGGTTCTCGATCTTGATCACGCGGGCGCCGAGATCGCCCAGCATCATCGAGGCGTGCGGTCCGGCGAGGGCGCGGGAGAGGTCGACGACGAGTAGCCCGGCGAGGGGGCCTGTTGAGCCAATCACACAATGCAGCCTATTGAATATAGAACTCGATGGCCAGGGGTGGATCCCGCGAGAGCGGGGCCTTA
This sequence comes from Streptosporangium sp. NPDC001559, assembly GCF_042893955.1. NCBI lineage: Bacteria > Bacillati > Actinomycetota > Actinomycetes > Streptosporangiales > Streptosporangiaceae > Streptosporangium > Streptosporangium sp. NPDC001559. The sequence continues at coordinate 166,580 of NZ_JBIAVG010000010.1, read as the reverse complement.
CGGTCCGGTGAATTCGTGCTCGTGGACGGTGAACGCGCCAAGCGGCGCCACGGCCCTTACTCGGGCGGCCGTGTCAGGGGGTGAGCTGGAGGAAGTGGGAGAGCACGAGTCCGGCGGCGCCGAGGAGGGTGGAGTCGTCGTGCAGCGCGGAGAACGCGATCTGCGGCTGACTGCCCGGATGGGCGGCGGTGCGCTGCCGTACGCGTCCCTCGATCTTGCCGCGCAGCGCCTCACCACCCGTGACCACGTCGCCGTGCAGGATGAACAGTCCGGGGGCGAGGATCTGCTGGATGTTCGTGATGCCGACGGCGAGATTGTCGACGTACCGGTCGAACAGCTGGGCCGCTCCGGGATGGCCCTTGGCGGCGAGACGGGTCAGCGGCCCGACCGTCAACGTGGACGCCGAGGGCAGGTTGAGCCGGGCCGCCTCCTCGCGTAACCAGCGGTGGGTGGCGATGGTCTCCCAGCAGCCGCGCTGTCCGCAGTGGCAGGGGAGACCGTCGACCTGCACGATGCTGTGCCCGATCTCGCCGCCCGCGCCGCCCGGCCCACGGTGCACCGAACCGTTCAGCACCAGCCCCACGCCGAGCGCCTCCCCGGCGTAGAGCGAGGCGAAGGTGGACAGCCCGCGTCCCTGCCCGAACCAGCGGTCACCCAGAGCCTGGACGCGCGGGTGCAGGTCGACGTAGACGGGCAGGCCGGTGCGGTCGGCGATGAGCGGGCCGAGCGGCAGGCCCGCCAGGCCGGGAGCCAGGTTGACCTGCACGATGGTGCCGCTGTCGGTGTTGACCATGCCGCCGACCGCGATGCCCACGCCGAGGGCGGCCGGCCGGTTCGGGGTGAACAGCTCGTCCAGGGCGTCGGAGACCGCGTCGACGACCAGGTCGGCGTCGTGGGTGTCGGCGGGATACTCGCGTCTCGCCGTGGTCAGGATCGTGCCGCCCGCGCTGACGAGCGCGGTCTCGACATGTCCGGGCAGCAGGTGGACGGCGGCGATGGGCGGGCTGTTGGGGGAGAACCACAGCGGGCGTGACGGTTTGCCGCCGGCAGCGCTGCTGGGCTGGGGATCGCCCTCCGCCAGCATCTCGCTGTCGATCATCGGCTGCACGATGGAGCCGATCGTCGCCCGGCTGACCTCGGTGAGCCGGGCCAGGTCGGCCCGGGACAGCGGGCCGACGTCGTAGAGCGCCTGCAGCACCCGGGCGCGGTTCACCTGGCTGACCGTGTTCGGGGAGATCAGCGGTGAGTAAGGCCGGGGCAGCGGAGCCGGTGCCTCCGGGCGCGTCCACTCCGATTGCACGCTACAGTCCCTCTCGATCTAGACGGAACACCCGATGCGGCGCGCCCAAAGAGGGCGTGGTCGTACGTGATCTTTCCCCCGGCCCAATATACGGGTCGTGCCGGTGATCGTTGTGACACGTGATCGCTGCCATGCCGTCCTCCTCCGGATGCCGGTTCACCCGACGAGCGGGAAGGACTGGGACAGCACCAGACCGGCCGCGCCGAGCAGGGTGGTGCGGTCGTGAGCGGGGCCGAAGGTGATCTGCGGCACCGCCGTCGACCGCGCCGGAAGGTAGCTGCGAGCCTGCCGTTCGACGTGGCCGCGCAGCGCCTCACCACCGGCGGTCACGTCGCCGTGCAGGATGAACAGGCCCGGGGCGAGGATCTGCTGCAGGTTCACCACACCGAGGGCGAGGTTGTGGGCGTACCGCTCGAACAGTCTCGTGGCGTCGGCGTTGCCCGCGGCCGACAGGTCGGCGAGCAGCGCCGTGGTCATCGCCCGCGCGGCCGGTAGGCGGAGCCGGGCGGCCTCCTCGCGCAGCCAGTCGTGCGTGGCGATGGTCTCCCAGCAGCCGCGCTGGCCGCATCGGCAGGTTCGTCCCCGGACGTCGACGACGGTGTGCCCGATCTCGCCGCCGGCCCCGGCCGGTCCGCAGTGGATGGCGCCGTTGAGGAACAGGCCCGCGCCGATCGCCTCGCCGATGTAGATGGACGCGAAGGACTGTTCGCCCCGGCCGGGGCCGGACCAGCGGTCGCCTATGGCCTGGGCCCGGGGGTGCAGATCGAGGTGGACCGGAAGGCCGACACGCTCGGAGACCAGAGGCCCGAGCGGAAGGCCGGAGAGCTCCGGCATCAGGTTGCAGGCGACGACGGTTCCGCTGGTCGACTCGACGATGCCGCCGACCGCGATGCCCACGCCGAGAGGCCGGGCCGTACTGCCCGCCAGGACCGTGTTGAGCTGGTCGACCACGCAGTCGACCACCGTGGCGGCGGGGGCGGTGGCCCGGAAGCGCTCGCCGGCGACGGCCAGGATTCTGCCGTCCGCCCTCACCAGCGCGGCCTCGACCCAGCCGGGTACCAGATGCACCGCGGCCAGGGGCGGGCTGTCCGGAGCGAACCACAGCGGACGGGCCGGTTTGCCGCCGGGGGTGGTGCCCCGTTGCGGGTCGCCCTCCACGAGCAGCCCTCCCTCAAGGAGGGGCTGCACGATCGATCCGATGGTGGCCCGGCTGACCCCCGTCAGCCGGGCCAGGTCGGCCCGGGACAGCGGCCCCAGGTCGTGAAGCGCCTGCAGTACCCGGCCCTGATTGACCCGTCCGGCCTTGACCGCGGTCATCAGGACGGTCGGCTGCCCGCGCCTGGGTGTCTCGCTAGGTGGCCACACCGCACTACCGCCCTCACTAGGTATGTACGGGATTCTGACATACCGATTGGAGTGTGGGCGACAAGTGGCCGTAACTCAAACGATCTGCCTGTGTGTTGATATATGGGTCAGCCGATACTACGGACCGAAACCTATTGACAGGGGAAGGTATGTAGTTAACCTTAACTAACCTCGCGACTCCGACCCACCCCTGGCGAGGTAGAGCTTCAAGCAGGAAACGGTGTGACATGAAAGTAAGGCGTAGGGCTCAGCTGTTCTCGCTGATGAGCGTCTGCACGGTGCTGACGGCCACGAGCTGCGCGGCGGGTGGTCCCTCCGCCTCGGGGACCACCCTTGACCAGGCGGGCTGCGACAAGATCACGAATGGGGCCGCAGCCGGCGCGTCGCTGAGGCAGCCGAGCGGGGGCGGCCAGGGACTCCACGTCCGGTCGGCGGCGCTCGAAACCCGGCCGCCCACGGCCGCGACGAGCACCAAGACCATCAGTTTCGTCGGCGGAGCCTACACCGGGACCACCGAGGCGTACTGGAAGGATCTCGCGGGCAAGTTCGAGGCGGCCAACCCGGGATACAAGGTCAACGTCCGGATCATCGACTGGAACAACATCGACCAGCAGGTCAGCACGATGATCCAGACCAAGCAGTACCCGGACGTCCTCAACCAGAACAAGTTCTCCGGATGGGCCGCGAACGGACTGCTCCAGCCGATCGATTCCCTGGTCTCCCCGGAGATCGGGAAGGACTTCATCCCGTCGTTCAAGGAGAACAGCTACTACCAGGGCAGCCAGTACGGCCTGCCCCTGATCGCCAGCACCCGCGCGCTGTTCTACAACAAGGACATCTTCGCCAAGGCGGGAATCGACAAGCCCCCGGCCACCTGGGCCGAGCTGGTGGCCGACGCCCAGAAGATCAAGGCGGCCGGGTACACCGGGTACGGCCTGCCTCTGGGCGGCGAGGAGAACCAGGGCGAGTGGTCCCTGTGGATGTGGTCCAACGGCGGCGACTGGAAGTCGAACGACCAGTGGAGCGTCAGCAGCGAGCGGAACGTCGAGAGCCTGAACTTCCTCAGCTGTCTCGCCAACGTCTACCAGGTGACGCAGCCCAACCCGGGTCAGACGAACCGGACCGACGGTGTCTTCCGGCCGTTCGCCAACGGCCAGACAGGCATGATCATGGGCGCCAGCTTCGCTCCCAGCCTGTTCAAGCAGTGGAACTCCACCGTCAACTACGGCATCGCCCCCATCCCGGTGAACCACGGCACCAAGCCGTTCACCCTGGGAGTGCAGGACTACCTGGTGTCGTTCAAGAACCCGGGCAACACCGAGGCCGTGTCGAAGTTCCTGAACTTCTTCTACCAGACCGACAACTACGTGCGCTTCCTGACAAGCCAGGGGTTCCTGCCGACCACGCAGACGGCGTCCGCCGCCCTGAAGAGCGAGCCCGATTTCGCACCGTATCTGGACCTGCTGCCGATCGCGAAGTTCTACCCGTCGACCGACCCCGGCTTCCCGAAGGCGCAGGGCACCCTTGAGGCGCAGCTCGGTACCGCGCTGACGCCGGGCGCGGACACCAAGGCAGTCCTGGACCAGGTCCAGACCGCGGCGACGCAGGGCAACGGCGGCTGAGCGGTGGCACCGAGGATGCGTCACCGCACATGGCGGTCGCTGACCTGGATCTCGCCGAGCGTCCTGCTCATCATCGCGGTGATCACGCTGCCCGCGCTGCGCATGGTGTGGACGTCTCTGCAGCTCACCGATGAGACCGGGGTGAGTCACGGGTTCGCCGGGCTGGCCAACTACAGCCGTCTGCTCGCCGAACCGGCGCTGGTCAACGTTCTGAGCAACACGGTGGTCTGGGTGCTGCTCGTGGTCGGTGTGTCCATCGTTGTCGCGCTCGGCCTGGCACAGCTGCTGAACAAGCGCTTCTTCGGGCGGCGCCTGGTGCGCTGGGCGCTGATCGTGCCGTGGGCGACCTCGCTGGTGATGACCTCGACCGTGTGGCGGTACATGCTCGAAGGCGGCAACGGGATCGTCAACCGGTTCCTGATGGACCTCGGTGTGATCAGCGCGCCGATCGGCTGGTACCAGGACCCCCGGTACGCCTTCTGGTCGGTGGTCGCGGTGGGCATCGTGGTGACCATCCCGTTCACCACCTATGTACTGCTGGCCGGGCTGCAGGCGATCGATCCGCAGGTGTACGAGGCCGGAAAGCTGGACGGCGCCGGGCCTTGGAAGACCTACCGGTACATCACCCTGCCCCTGCTTCGCCCGGCCCTGGTGATCGCCACGATCCTGGTCACCATCTACGTGTTCAACTCGTTCCCGGTGATCTGGGTCATCACCGGAAGCAACCCGGGGAACTTCTCGGACATCACCCTCACCTGGGCGTACAAGATCGCCTTCCGGCAGCAGCTGAACACCGGTGAGGGAGCCGCGCTGTCGGTGTTCAACGTCCTCATCCTCATCGTCGTGGTGCTGCTGTACCTGCGCGCGGTCAACGGCGACCGGGAACGGCGGACATGGCTGGGCCGCGCCTGGGCGGCGCTGGCCGACCGGCTGGGCGAGCGGTGGGGCGGGCGGCGTCCGGCGGTTCCCGCTCCGGTCGTGGTGTCCGGCCGGGCGCGCCGGAGGGTGTGGCCTCGGGTGCGTCCGGTGGCGCTGCCGCTGGTGGGACTGGCCGTCGCGGCGTTCTTCCTGGCCCCGTACGCGGTGATGTTCCTGGCCTCGTTCAAGGACGGCGCCGAACTCTACGCGGTGCCCGCCACCTACCTGCCCCAGCACTGGGAGTGGAGCAACTGGGCGAACGTGTGGGACGTGCTGCCCCTCACCATGTTGCTGCGCAACAGCCTGATCATCGCGGCCGCCTCGACCGCGCTGGTCATGGTGATCGCGGTGCCGGCCGCGTACTACACCGCTCGTAACCGGTTCACCGGCCGGACGGGCTTCCTGAACCTCGTACTGATCACGCAGGTCCTCGCCCCGGTCGCCCTGGTCGTCGGCATCTACCAGGAGGTCGTCTACGTCGACGGGGTCAACCAGTACTGGGCGATCGTCGTGGTCAACGCGGCGTTCAACCTCGCCTTCGTCACCTGGATCATGAACGGCCAGTTCGCCGGCGTCGACATCGCGATCGAGGAGGCGGCCATGATGGAGGGGCTCGGGCCGATGCGCCGGATGCTGCGCATCATGCTGCCGGTGGTGCGCCCCGGACTGGTGACCGCGCTGGTCTTCACCTTCATCCAGGTGTGGAACGAGTTCGTCATCTCGCTGACCGTCTTCAACGATCCGACCCACGGCCGGGTCACCCTGCCGGTCGGCATCCAGCAGCTGGTCGGCCTCAACCAGACCAACTACCAGTACCTCTTCGTCGCCTCACTGATCGCGACGGTGCCCGTCGTCGTGCTGTTCATCACCGTCGAACGGCACCTGGTGGGAGGACTGACCGCGGGGAGCGTCAAATGATCGAGTTGACCGCCGGGAACGCCGCCGTCCGGGTCGACCCCGCCGACGGAGGCCGCCTGACGTCCCTGCGCGTCGGCGACGCGGAACTGTTGGGCGCCGGTGGCGCCGGCCCGTCCGGCCTGGACCAGATCATGCACGGCAGCTTCCTGATGGCGCCGTTCGTCGGCCGGTTGGAAGGGGCCCGGTTCACGTTCGCCGGGCGGGAGTGGACGGTACCGGCGAATCTGGCCCCGCACGCCCTGCACGGCCTCGTCTTCGACCGCCCCTGGACCGTGGACGGCTCCACGACCGTCGGCGCGGCCATCGACATCGAGCTGGACGGGCGATGGCCGTTCGGCGGCGCCGTACGGCAGGAGTTCGAGCTGACACCGGACGCGCTGACGGTACGCGCCACGGTGACCAACGAACGCCGCGCCATGCCGGCGATCGTCGGATTCCACCCGTGGTTCGCCCGCAGGGTCGCCGGCGGGCCCGAGCTCACCTATGACTTCGAACCCGGCCTGCGCTACGTCTGTGACGAGGACGGCATCCCGCGGTATCTGTCCGCCTCCACCGGGCCACGGCCATGGGACGACTCCTTCACCGCCGTCGCGAGCCCCCCGGTCCTTCGCTGGCCGACCCTTGACCTGACCGTCGACAGCGCGGCCGGCCACTGGATCGTCTGTGAGACGAAAGCCGACGCCGTCTGCGTCGAACCACTGTCCGGACCGGTCAACGGCCTGAACACCGACCACTACCGGATCGTCGAACCCGGAGCACCGTTGCGATTCTCGATGACGCTGCGCTGGACCGCACGACAGCCAACCGACAGGAAGACGACATGACCGTATTGGACAAGTTCTCGTTGCAGGGCAAGGTGGCCGTGGTCACCGGAGCCAGCCGCGGCATCGGCCGGGCCCTGGCCCAGGCGCTGGGCGAGGCGGGGGCGGCGGTCGCGGTGACCGCCCGCACCGTCGAGGCGGCCGAGCGAGCGGCCGACGAGCTTCAGGCGTCCGGGATCACCGCGTTGCCCGTCGGCCTTGAGGTGACCGACCCGGCTCAGGTCGATCAGATGGTCGAGCTGGTCGGTGACCGGCTCGGTCCGATCGACGTACTGGTCAACAACGCCGGGATCAGCATCGGCCGCCCCGCGCTGGACACCCCCGACGAGCTCTGGCGCGAGGTGCTGGCCACCAACCTGGACGGGGTCTGGTACTGCAGCAAGGCGGTCGGCGCGCGGATGGCCGAACGGGGCGGCGGGAGCATCGTCAACATCGGCTCCATGTCGGCCATGATCGTCAACCGGCCCCGGTGGCAGCCCGCGTACCTGGCCTCCAAGGCGGCGGTGCACCAGCTGACCAAGGCCCTGGCCGCCGAGTGGGCACCGTACGGGATACGGGTCAACGCGCTCGCCCCCGGTTACATCCTCACCGAGGCGTCCCCCGTGGACCAGCCGGAGTACCGCGAATGGTGCGTCGAGCCCGCCGCGATGAAGCGGTACGGCCTGCCCGAGGAACTCGGCCCGGCGGTGGTCTTCCTGGCCGGCCAGGCGTCCAGCTTCATGACGGGCTCGGTGATGGTGATGGACGGCGGATTCACCCTCTTCTAGGCCGGGCCCTCACAGACCCCACCGTGAGGGAGACGCAGCGCGAACGTCGTGCGGACGCCCGGCACGCTGGCGACCGTGGCCGTGCCACCGTGCGCCTCGGCCAGGTTGCGCACGATGGCGAGTCCGAGCCCGCTGCCGCCGGTCTGGCGGTTACGGGACTTCTCCGCCCGCCAGAACCGGTCGAAGACATGGGGGAGGTGCTCGGCGCTGATCCCGATCCCCGTGTCGGTCACCTCGACGACGACCTGGTCGCCGTCCTGGCGGGCGCCCAGCGTGACGCGCCCGCCAGGTGGTGTGTAACGCAGGGAGTTGGTCACCAGGTTGCCGACGGCCTGGCGGAGCCGTACCGGATCGGCGGTCAGCGGGGGGTCGCCGGTGACGGTCGTGGTCAGGGTGAGCCCCGCGGCCTCGGCCCGGCCACGGTGAGCGGTGGCCACCTGGTCGAGAAGGTCGCCGAGGTGGACGGGTTCGACGTGCAGACGGAGCTTGCCCGCGTCGGCGAGGGCGAGTTCCTGGAGGTCGTCGACGATGTGCTGCAACAGCAGGGTCTCCTCGACCAGCGAGGCGATCAGCGCGGGGTCCAGTTCGGCGACGCCGTCCTGGGCGGCCTCCAGCCAGCCTCTGAGGTTGCTCAGCGGTGTGCGCAGCTCGTGGGAGACGTCGCTGACCATGGCCTTGCGCTGCTCCTCCATGCGCTGGAGGTGTTCCGACATCTCGTTGAACGCCGTGGCGAGCTCGCTGATCTCGCCGGTGGTCCTGACCGTGACGCGTGCGGAGCTGTCCCCGTCGCGCATCCGCTGCGCGGCGTGGGTGAGCGCGTTGACCGGCCTGACCAGGCGTCTGGCCGCCATGACGCTCACGCCCACGGTCAGCACGAGCACGAGGAGGGCGGCGCCGGCGATCGAGGGCAGCGGGATGCGCTGGCCGGCGCCCTCGGCGGGGGAGCCGATGTACAGGTACGCCGCGGGGGCGACGTAGGGATCGAGCTGTTCCCTGCGGGCGCTGACGATGCAGGAGGAGATCGTCTGATCGGGTTTGGCGGCGGACCGCGCCGGCTGTCTCTCCTGGGAGACCCAGGTGAGGTCAAGGCCGACCGAGCCCCTCTCCTTGGTCTTGCCCTTGAGACACCTGCCGACCAGGAGGTTGAGCTGTTTCAGCGCGGCCTTCTCGCCGCGCGTCGGCGTGCTGAGGGCGGTGGCGTCGCAGGGAACCATCACGGTCGGGGCCTCGGTCGGCGCGGGCCTCGGTGCCGGGGTCGGCTCCTGACCGCCCCCCTGGTCGAGCGTGGTGACGACGGGCCTGCCGGAGTTCGAGACGTCCACCCGTACGGCCTGCCCGGTACGGCCCGCACAGACGGCGTAGGCGTCGGCGGTCTTCCTCAGCCGGGCGCGATCACGGGCCGACAGCAGGAAGGGCCCCACCGCGCGTGGATCGATACGGTCCTTGGCCGCCTCCGGTACCAGGGTCACGTCCACGGCCAGCGGGTCGACGACGGCCGAGACCCTGGCGGGCAGCGGGGTCCCGGCGGCCGCCGAGTCCGCGATGAGGGCGCCGTTCTCGGTGACCAGCGCGATACGGCGGTTGTTCTGGGCGGCGAGATCGCGCAAGGTGGTGGCGACGCCCGACCAGTCCGAATGACGGGAGGCGTAACCGAGCAGGCTGTTGTTGATCCGGGCGTCGCTGGCCAGCGTCTGGCCCTGCTCCTGCCGGATGGCGCCTGAGGTGCTGTTGGCGGCCAGCCACGCGGTCGCCGTGATCGAGCAGACCGCGACGACGGCCGAACTCGTGAGCAACCTGGCGAACAACGACCTCATGCGCGGGTCAGTTTGTAGCCGACTCCGTACACGGTCAGCAGCCGGACCGGGCGGCGCGGGTCAGGCTCGATCTTCTTGCGCAGGTTCATCACGTGCACGTCGACCGTGCGTTCGGTGATGAACCTGTCGAAGCCGTGGATGCGCTCCAGCAGCTGCTTCCTGGTGAACACCCGCTCCGGCTCGGCGGCCAGCGTCTCGATGATCCGGAACTCGACGGGTGTGCAGTCCACCGGCGTGTCCGCCGAGGTGACGACGTGCCTGACCGGGTCCACGAGGAGGTCACCAGCCTGGAACACCGGCCGATCGGCGCCGTGGGACCTCCCGGTACGGCGCAGCAGGGTCCGCACGCGGGCCATCAGCTCACGCGGGCTGTACGGCTTGGCGACGTAGTCGTCGGCGCCGAGGTCGAGCCCCAGCAGCAGGTCGTCCTCGGTCGACCTGGCGGTCAGCATCAGGATCGGCAGGTCGGACTCGGCACGCAGCACCCGGCAGACGTCCAGCCCGTCGACCTTCGGCATCATCACGTCGAGCACCACGAGGCCGGGATCCGTCCGGCGTGCCTCGTCGATCGCGGAACGCCCGTCGTGCACGACGAGGACCTCGTGGCCCTCCTGCTCCAGATACCGGCTGAGCAGTTCGGCCTGCTTGGGGTCATCCTCGGCGACCAGCACGTACGCGCACATGGGCTGAGGTTATGTCCCTGTCGGGGGTGCATATGGGATTCGCATGACAACCAAACAGGTTTCACACATTCTGTCGCCAAGCTGCGGCAGGTGAGAACCAACCTGCTTCGTACGGCCGCCGCGGCGGCGCTCGCCTTCCTGCTGACCGGCTGCGCGGGCGACACGAGCAGCGCCGTACGGCCGGAAACGGTGGGCGGCGTGAACCGTGCCACACGGTCCGAGCCGATGGGCGACGTGAGCCGTGCCACACGGCCCGGACCGGCGGGCGGCGTCGGTTCGAAGATCGCGAGCGTCAAAGGATCCCGGATCACGGTCTACGGAGCCAAGGAGGGGGCGCGGAAGAGGACGATCACGAGCCCCAACGACTACGGCGCGACGCGTGTCTTCCTGGTGGAACGTGACGAGGGCGAGTGGCTCCAGGTACTGCTGCCGATCCGGCCGAACGGCAGCAAGGGCTGGATCAAGGCCGCCGACGTGACGCTCGCGGAGACCGCCCACCGGGTGGAGATCGATCGCGGGGCGTTCAGGTTCACGGTCTACGACGGGGACAGGGTCGTCAGGACGGGCAGGGTCGCGACGGGCGAAGCGGGCACACCGACGCCTCCGGGCCGGTACTTCTTCACCGAGCTGGTGAAGCCCGTCGACCAGGACGGGGCCTACGGCGCCTACGCCTTCGGGCTGAGCGGTTTCTCACCGGTGCTGAGGAGCTTCGCGGGCGGCCCGGGCCAGCTGGCGATCCACGGGACGAACAAGCCTTCCGCCATCGGTACACGGGCCAGCCACGGCTGCGTCCGGGTCGGCAACGCCGACATCACCTGGATGGCGAAGAACCTGGCGATCGGTACTCCGGTCGTCGTAAGGGGCTGAGGCCCGACTCGAAATGAACAGGGGAAACCTATGAAGATCAAAGCCACGCTCGTCGGCATCGGCGCGGTGCTGGCCCTGACCGCGGGTCTCGGGGGCCTCGCGGGCGCGGCCGCGGCCGATCAGAAGCCGTCCGTCACGTCCGCCCCGGCACCGGCCAAGGAGCGGCCCACGTCCGCCCCGGCACCGGCAGAGGACCAGCCCACGCCCGCCCCGGCGCCCGCCGACGAACGGCCCACGGCCAGGAAGGCCGGTCCGAAGGAGCCCGTCGTCGTCAGGCCGTCCTACACCGGCTGATCGAAGCGCGGCGCCGCGGCCACCGGGTCCGCGGCGCCGCGCCCCGGCGTCCGCGGGTCTCGCCGCTGCCCCGCGTCGCCGCCGTGGCCCTCCCCGGCAGGCCCGGCGCGGGCCTTCGCCGTTCGGCCCGCGCCCCGTCGGCATGCAACTTTTCTCCTCGAAGGCGCGTCTCACCCTTATGGGATTGTTGTTTCGCGGCACCGCTGCAGTCGTCGCCCTCTTCGTCGCCGCAGAGCCGGCCGCCGCCCACGCCGCGGCGCCGGCCGGACAGTGGAGTGTCGTCCACAACGACCGCCGCGCCTCCTACGACGCGGTGACGGTGACGCCGGGCGGGGCGGTCTGGGTCGCCGGGACGAGGAACTCCGAGCCGCTCCTGCTGAAGGGCGGCCGGTCCGCCTTCAAACGTGTCACCGGGCCGGGCTTCCGGGTGAAGCGGCTGACGTCGGCGTCCGACACCAGGGTCTGGGCGTTCGGCGCGTCGCGATACGCCCGGTGGGACGGCAGGCGCTGGCAGGTCAGGCCATGGAGCCACGGCCGGGTGGACCAGGCGTACTCCATCGGTGAGAACCTGTGGGTCGTCGAGAACGCCAACGCGTTCCCGCGGGCCGGCGCCGCCGGGTGGAAGGCGCGGTCCACACTGCGGCGCCTGACCGGGTCGGTGTGGCGTAAGGTCCCCACGCCGATCGTGGTCAAGGGACTCGACGGCGCGTGGGCGGCGGGCTCGGCGCGGGGCACGGCGGCTCTGGCCCACTGGACCGGTAAGGCCTGGCGCGCGGTCGGGCTTCCGGCGCTCCCGTCCGCGCACCCGGGCCAGATCTCGGAGCTGACGGATGTCGCGATGGACGGCGAGACCGGCCGGGTGATGGCCGTCGGCTGGGCCGCCTGGCCGTGCGGCGGCGCGAGGTTCTGCGGTGAGACCCTGCTGCTGTCCGGCTATCCGGGCAGCTGGAACTTCGAGGTTCGTGGCGAACCGGGTGTCCAGCCGCGCGCCCAGGCGGAGCCCGACGGCAGAGGCGGGGCCTGGGTCGTCTACGACGCCAAGGGCGGAGGCAGCGCGTTCCTGCACATCGGCGTCGACGGCGTCGAGCCGGGGGTCTTCCCGGCGCCGCCGAACCGGAAGGCGTCCGTCCGCGACCTCGCGCTCCAGCTGGAGAGCGGCGGTTCCGTCTGGGCGGTCGGCGCGGCACCTTCCGGCCGCGACGGTCTGGTCTGGACCTACCGCCGCTGAGTCCTTCACCTCCTCGGCCGACGGGCCGGGGTCCGGGCGGCCCGGAGGAGCCTCCGGGCCGCCGATCACCTCGCCGACTCCGCCGCGAGCAGGGCCGCCCCGAGCTGTACGGCGACCAGCGCGCGGATCGGGATCGGGGTGGCCGTCGCGTCGGCTTCGGCCTCGGTGAACCAGGCGTCGAAGAGCGCCTTCACGCGGGCGTGCTCGGCCCGGATGGCAGGGGTCACGTTTCCCGCGGCGATCTCGGCGTTCAGCAGGCGCAGGAACGTTCCGCCGTACCTCAGCCGCATGCTGTGCGCGATCTGCCGGTTGCCGACCGCCTCGGCCACCGTGGCGGGCCGGTCCGCGCCGGGGAAGGAGTCCCACTCGGCGAGGAAGTCGTCGTAGGTGTCGAGGAAGTCCTGCAGGGCGCGGCGGAACGGCGAGGGCACCGTCAGGTCCGCCCTGACCGCCGACATGGACCGCGCCAGCTCGGTGATCAGGGCGCGCTGCGCGGTGAGACCGGCCTGGATCGTCTCGCCGTACCTCTGGCCGGTCGGGGTCTCGTCGGCGACGCGGGGGTCGGCCCAGTAGGGCAGTTCGGTCACCAGGTGCAGGGCGCCGAAGCGTTCGGCGTAGTCGACGCTTCCGCCGCCGATGCCGTAGACCGGCCCCAGCTCGGCGCCTCTGGGGGTCCGGTAGGCGGCGGGGCCGATCGGGACGGCGCTCGGCACCTCGGGCGGCCCCATGTGCAGGGGCAGGCCCTGGGCGGTCGCGATGGCGGTCAGGCGGGCGGCGAGCGCGGGGTCGTCCTTGCTGAGGTAGTAGAAAGCGCCCTGGAGCTCACCGTTGTGCAGGGAGTAGACGAAGGTGGGCCTGACCTCGTCCATCAGCCGCATCAGCGCCTCGGTCTCGGGCAGCGTGCGGTCGAAGAAGTAGTCCTCGCCGGTCAGCGGGAAGGTCCACTCGACCTGGTCGGCCTCGGCGGGACGGTAGAAGTGCTCGGCGTAGGCGCGGCGGTCGCTCGGCCGTGCGTACCAGCCCTCGTTGAGCCGGGCCCCGTCGGGATCGACGCACGGGATGAGGTGCCAGCGGTAGCCGAGGCCCTCACGCAGTGAGGCGTCCTCGACGAGCTGGCGCAGCAGGTTGCTGACGGTGAGCGAGCCGATGGGCTCGTTGGGGTGGGGGCCGCCGATGATCACGGCGTCGCGGGGACCGGAGCCGACGGTCGCCACGCGCAGCGGTTCGCCCAGGCGGGAGGTGCCGATGCGGCGCAGCCGTACCAGGTCGGGGTGGGCGGCGGCGAGTTCGTCGAGTTCGGCGTGCATCTGGTCCACGGTCGGGAACGCGGTGTGGTCGGGCACCCGGCTCATGTACAGGTCGACGTTCATCTTCGGCCTCCTGATAATCTGGATTATTCTAGTAAACCAGATTATTGTTTGGTGGACAGCAGACGAGGAGAGGTCGACGCCATGCGGCTGACCAGGGCGGAGAGCAAGGCGGCCAACAGGCGCGCGCTGATCGACGCGGCGCGCGAGGTCGTCGGGAAGGAGGGCTCACAGGCGAAGCTGGAGCACATCGCCGAGCTGGCCGGCCTGACGACGGGGGCGGTCTACTCGCTGTTCGGCGGCAAGAACGACCTGATGGTCGCCATGGTCGAGGACTACACCGGCCCGCTCGACCTGCGGCCGATCGAGGACTGCGGCCCGGGGCTGTCACTGGAGGAGGTCGTTGCGGAGGTCGCCCGCCGGTTCCAGCGGATGTCGGCCGATCCGGACGCCGTGGGAAGGCTGCTGTTCGAGACGCGCGTGCTCGACCTCGTGCTCAACGACCCGGAACTGCTGGGCAAACTCAACGCCTCGATCAGGTCGACCGAGGTCGGCCTCGCCGCGCTGTTCACCGGTCGCGAGCACGACGGGGCACCTGTCACGGAAGAGCAGGCCGTGCGCCTGGCCCGTGCGCTCAAGGGCCTGCTGTCCGGGCTCGGGCAGAGCGTCGTGCTCGGTGTCCACGAAGGCTCCGAGGAGTTCTTCGTCGACGTCGCGCACGCCCTGATCACGCCGAAGGTGCTCGGCCCCGCCTAGCCAGGTCGCGGGTCGGGGAACGCGCGGCCGTACACCACCCCCCACCCGAAAGGCACGACCATGTCCCGATCCGGCTTTGGCATCATCGGTGCGCCGGTGTTGTTCATCGGCGTCTTCCAGTTGCTGGAGATGATGCTGTCGCCGGCGCTCCCGCTCATCCAGCGGGAGCTGGCCGCCTCACCCACCGAGATCGCGTGGATCTTCACGGGCGGGCTGATCAGCTCGGCGATCAGCACCCCGATCGTCGGCCGTCTGGCCGACACCTACGACAAGCGCGCCCTGCTGCTCACCCTGATGGCGGTCACCAGTGCCGGAGCCCTCGTCTCCGCGCTGGCGCCCAACGCGCTCGTGCTGATCTTCGGCCAGGCGGTGCAGGGCGTCTGGCTCGGCGTGCTGCCGCTGACCGTCGGCCTGTTCCGCGACACCCTCGCACCCGAGCAGGGCGCCACCGGCAACGGCCTGGTCATCGGCGTCGGGGCCCTGGCCAGCGCGCTCGGCCTCGTCCTCGCCGGGCCGCTCACCTCGGCGCTGGGCTACCGGTGGCTGTTCCTGCTGACCCTGGCCGGTGCGCTGGTGGCGGCGCTGTGGGCCTGGCGCACGGTACCCGCCACGCCCCGCACGACCTCCGGGCGCGTCGACTGGGCCGGCGGGTTGCTGCTCGGGGGCGGGCTCGCCCTCCTCATGCTGGGCCTCACCACCTCCGCGAGCTGGGGCTGGGCGGCCCCCGCCACCATCGCCCTGCTCGCGGCCGCGGTGCTGACGCTGGGTCTGTGGGCGGTCGTCGAGCTCCGCTCCGGCGACCCGCTCGTGGATCTGAGGCTGCTGGCCGGACGCTCCCCGGCCGGGGTGACCGCGATGGGGTTCGTGTTCGGCTTCTCCTCCTTCGGGCTGGCGGTCGCGCTGCCGATGATGTTGTCGCTGCCCGTGGAGACCGGCTACGGCCTGGGCGCCGACACCCTGCGGATCGGTCTCTACATGTTCCCGCTGGGCGTCGCGGGCACCCTGGTCGCGCCGCTGGTCGGGCCGATGACCAGGGTGCTCGGGCGGCGCGCCGTGCTGGTGCTCGGAAGCGGGCTCGTCCCGGCGGGCACCGCCATGCTCGCCTTCTGGCACTCCTCCCCGTGGCAGATCGTGGCCGGGGTGACGGTCGTGGGACTGGGCGTCTCCATCGGTCTCACCTCCGCGCTCAACGTCGTGGCCGCCGACGTGCCCGCCGACCGGGCGGCCGGGGTCAGCGGCGTGGTCTTCGTCGCCAAGAGCGTCGGCGGCACCTTCGGGGCGCAGCTCGGCGGCATGGTGCTGGCGTCCGGCGCCGTCGCGGGGGTCCCCGCGGAGAGCGGCTTCCTCAAGACCTATCTGCTCTCCGCGCTGCTCGGCCTGCTCGCCGTCGGCGCGGCCCTGATGATCCCCGCCGCCGCGCGGCACACCCGGGACGGCCGTCCGGATCCGGGCCCGGCGGCGAAGGCCGCCGCCCCCCGGGGATGAGCGCCTCGCGACGGCCGTCCGCTGGCTTACGAAGACGGCGCCCGGGACTCGGATGGGTGAGTCCCGGGCGCCGTCTCGCGTGAAAGGTCAGCCCTGGTGCGGGTAACGGTGGTCGGTCGGGGGGACGAAGGTCTCCTTGATCGTGCGGGCGTTCACCCAGCGGATCAGGTTGAAGATCGACCCGGCCTTGTCGTTGGTGCCCGAGGCGCGGGCGCCGCCGAAGGGCTGCTGGCCGACGACCGCCCCGGTCGGCTTGTCGTTGACGTAGAAGTTGCCCGCCGCGAAGCGCAGGCGCTCGGAGGCCGAGGCGATCGCGTAGCGGTCCTGGGCGATGACCGAGCCGGTCAGCGCGTACGGCGAGACGCTCTCCATCTGGTCGAGGACCGTGTCGAAGTCGGCGTCGTCGTAGACGTGCACGCCGAGGATCGGCCCGAAGTACTCCTTGACGAAGATCTCGTCGGTCGGGTCGCCGGAGACCAGGACGGTCGGCTTGACGAAGTAGCCGGTCGAGTCGTCGTAGGAGCCGGTCAGCACCTCGATCGAGTCGAGTTCGCGGGCCCGGTCGATCGCGGCCTTGTGCTTGGCGAAGGCCCGCTCGTCGATGACCGCGCCCATGAAGGTGGACAGGTCGGCGGCCACGTCGCCGATGGTCAGCGACTCGGCCCTGCCGACGAGGTCGTCACGGATCGCCGCCCAGACGGACCGGGGGACGTAGGCGCGCGAGGCCGCCGAGCACTTCTGCCCCTGATACTCGAAGGCGCCCCTGACCAGCGCGGTGGTCAGCACCGCCGGGTCGGCGGAGGGGTGCGCGAGCACGAAGTCCTTGCCGCCGGTCTCGCCGACCAGCCGGGGGTAGGACCGGTAGGAGGCGATGTTGGTGCCGACCGTCGCCCACAGGTGCTGGAAGGTCGCGGTCGAGCCGGTGAAGTGGATGCCCGCCAGCTGCGGGTGGGTGGTCGCGACCTCGGAGACGGCGGAGCCGTTGCCGGTCACCATGTTGATGACGCCGGGCGGCAGGCCCGCCTCCTCGAGCAGGCGCATGGTGAAGTGCGCGGCGAACTGCTGGGTGGGGGAGGGCTTCCAGACGACGACGTTGCCCATCAGGGCGGCCGACGTCGGCAGGTTCCCGGCGATGGCGGTGAAGTTGAACGGCGTGACGGCCAGGACGAAGCCCTCAAGCGGGCGGTACTCCATCCGGTTCCACACCCCGGGCGAGGAGGCGGGCTGGTCGCTGTAGAGCTGACGCGCGTAGGCCACGTTGAAGCGCAGGAAGTCGATCAGCTCGCACGCCGAGTCGATCTCGGCCTGCTGGACCGACTTCGACTGGCCGAGGATCGTGGCGCCGTTGAGCGTCTTGCGGTACGGCCCGGCCAGCAGGTCGGCCGCCTTGAGGAAGATCGCGGCCCGCTCGTCGAACGACAGGGCCCGCCAGGCGGGCGCGGCGGCCAGCGCGGCGTCGATCGCGGCCCGCACGTCGCCGGCGGTCGCCTCAGCCGTACGGCCGAGCACCGAGGCGTGGTTGTGCGGCTGGACCACGTCGAGGAGGGCGCCACCGCCCATCCGCTGCTCGCCGCCGATCGTCATGGTCAGGTCGAGCTGGGCCCCGGTCAGCTCCTTGAGGCGGTTCTCCAGTGCGGAGCGTTCTGGGCTTCCCGGGGCGTAGCCCAGGACGGGCTCGTTGACCGGTGCCGGGACGTTGGAGATGGCATCCATCACTTGCCTCCAAGGGCGCGAAGAAAGAAGGCGATGTTGGCCGGGCGTTCGGCGAGGCGGCGCATGAAGTAGCCGTACCAGTCGTCGCCGTAGGGAACGTAGACGCGCATGGTGTGACCGGCGCCGGCCAGGGCCTGCTGCTTGTCGGTGCGGATGCCGTAGAGCATCTGGTACTCGTAGCCGCCCCGTGAGCGGCCGAAGCGGTCGGCGAGCGTCTCGGTGATCGAGATCAGCCGGTCGTCGTGCGTGGCCACCATGGGGTATCCCTGCCCGGCCATCAGGATCCGAAGACAGCGGACGTAGGCCTTGTCGACCTCGCCCTTGTCCTGGTGGGCCACCGAAGCGGGTTCGGCGTAGGCGCCCTTGACCAGGCGGACCCGCGACCCCTCGTGGGACAGGTCGCGGCAGTCGTCCTCGGTGCGGAACAGGTAGGCCTGCAGGGCGACCCCCGTGGACGGGAAGTCCCCGCGTACCGCCCGCAGGATGGAGAGGGTGGAGTCGACCGTGGTGTGGTCCTCCATGTCGAAGGTCACGTTCGACCCCACGCCCGCCGCGGCCTCACAGATGCGGCGGGCGTTCTCCAGGGCGATCTTGTCGCCGTCGGCGCCGAGTGCCTGGCCGACGGCGGAGAGTTTCACGGAGACCTCGGCGCGGGAGCCGAGGCCGAGTTCACGCAGCGCGTCGAGCAGCACGACATAGGCGCCGGCGGTCGCGGCCGCGGCGTCGGCGTCCCGGGTCTCCTCGCCCAGATGGTCGATGGTGACGGCGAGATCGGCGTCGGTCAGCCGCCGGATGGCCTTGACGGCCTGCTGGACGTCCTCACCCGCCACGAAGCGGTCGACGACCTTGCGTGTCAGCGGAACGCCGGAGACCGCGCGCCGTACCAGCGGCATCCGCGACCCGGCGAGAAGAAGGGAACCGAGCATGCTTCTAGACTAAAACGGATGTTTCGTCAACCCCATGTGCATCTGCCACGACCGGTGTGATCGTATTTCATACAGATGTACAACAATGGGGGAGTGCTACAGGAGACAGTCGACGACATCGCCGACCGGGTCGGGGCCTCGGCCACCATTGAGGACCGCTCGTTGCAGCTTCTCGCCTACGCCGCGCAGAGCGGTGACATCGACACGGTCCGTCAGGAGTCGATCCTGCGCCGCCGCGCGACGCCGGAGGTACGGGCCTATTTCGAGGGGTACGGCATCGCGGGTGCGAAGGGGCCGGTGCGCATCCCCGCCGACGCCGAGCTCGGCGTGCTGGCCAGGGTCTGCGTGCCGCTGCGCTACCACGGCGTGACCTACGGCTACCTGTGGCTGCTCGACGACGGCACCCTCGACGACGGCACGCTCGCCTCGATCTCCGGCCTCGTGGCCCAGGCCGCCGCCACGCTCGCCCAGGACGCCCGCCGCCGTCAGCACCTGGGCAGGAGCCTGCGGGAGCTGTTCTCCTCCGACGCCGAGGAGCGCGCGCAGGCGCTGGCACGGCTCGACGTGACGGGCCCGGTGACGGCGGTCGCGGTCAGGACCTCGCCCGACAGGGTGGCCGCCCTCTGGACGCTGCCGAGGACCGTGCTCGCCGACCCGGGGCCGCTCACCTCGGGGGAGCCCGCCGCCGCCCTGCTCGTCCCCTCGGGGCAGGCGATCGAGCTGGCGTCGAGGGTCCAGGGCATGTACGGCACGGCCGCCGGGGTGGGCGGTTCGCGGGAGGACCCGGCCCAGGCCTGGCGGAGCTGGCAGGAGGCCGTACGGGCGCTCAGGGTCGCGGGGCGGGTGCCCGAGTTCGCCCCGGTCGCGGCCTGGTCCGGGCTGGGCGTCTACCGGATGCTCACCCGCCTGTCCCGGGCCGACCTGGGGGAGCTGGCGGAGGAGGTCACCGAGCTGCTCGGCGATCCGGACGCGGCCAGGACCGTCGAGGGGTACCTCGATCGGGCCGGTCACGTCCAGGAGTCCGCCGCCGCGCTCGGCGTGCACCGCCAGACGCTCTACTACCGCCTCGGCAAGGCCGAGCGGCTCATGGGCCGTGACCTGGCCGACGGGCAGGAACGGCTGCTGGTCCACCTCGCCCTCAAGGCCGCCCACCTGCTCTGACCCCGGGCCCCGCTCCCAGGAGGGCGCCGGACCGGGACCTGGACGGTCACCCCGGTACCGGGCCGGGCCCCGCTCACAGGAGGGCGTCGAGGGAGCCCGAGCGCAGGTGGCCGTGGAGCAGGCGCAGCAGTGAGCTCCACCGCTCCCGGTCCTCCTCGCCGAGCGGTGCCAGCAGGGCCTCGCGCACCCGCAGTTCCTCCCGGCGGGCGCGTTCGAACACCTCCCGCCCCTCGGGCGTCACGGTGAGCAGGTAGCGGCGGCGGTCGGAGGGGTCGCGTTCCCGCCCGGCCCATCCGGCCGCCACGAGCCGCTCGGCCATGTCCACCATGTCGCTGGGATCGACGCCCAGAAGGGTGCCCGCGGCCCGCTGCACGATGGGGCCGTGGTCGGTCAGGACCGCGAGCACGGCCACGTCCCAGCGGTTCAGGCCCAGTTCGGCGAACCGTTCCGTCAGGCGTCTGCGCACGGCCAGGGCGAGGTTGGACAGGACGAAGACGTCCTGCTCCAGGAGGCTCTGGGAGAAGGGTGGAACTGTCATGCCCATACCGTAGGATAGTTCCAATCATTGGTGGTTACCAACGAATGAGGCACGGCCATGGACGCACTCCATCCGCGACTGCTCGTGGATGACTTCCCCCGAACCTTCCGCTTCTACCGGGGCCTTCTTGAGGAGGTCGCCGGGGCGGCCCCGGCCAGGGGCGCCGAGGAGGGTCCCTACGCCAGCTGGGACCTGGACGGGCAGACCCTCCTTTCCCTGTACGACCGCGCGGCGATGGCGGCCGACGTCGGCGCCCCCGCCCCCGCGCCGCGCTCACCGGGCCAGGACGTGACGGTCCTGGTGCTGCGCGTGCCCGCAGGCGAGGGCGTCCTGGAGGCCGCCGCCGAGACCTGTGAGCGCCACGGCGGCACCCTCGTGGCGGCCGCGCGCGCCCGTCCCGGCTGGGGGCCGACACTGCGCGCCGCCCACCTGCGAGACCCCGGGGGCAACCTGGTCGAGCTCCAGTCGTACTGACCGGAGAGGGTCACCCGAGTCCGCGCAGGAGGCGGGTGCGGGCGGGGGTGTCACCGGGGCCGCCCCGCTCGGCCAGCCGCTCCGCGACGTGGCGGCGGTGCGGCTCGTCCACGTTGCCGCCGTACTTGAACTTGCCGCTGATCTCCCTGATCCTCAGCCGCAGGCCGAGGATGCCCCTGAGGCGCCGCCCGTGCACGGACGGGTCCACGAGCGCGCCGTCCGCCTCGAGGCGGGCGAGCTGGGCCCTGAGGATCTCCGTCTTCTCCTCCGCGCCGGAGACGATCTCCGCGTCGCAGACGAGCTGGACGGCGGCGTAGTAGGTGGTGGGGATGCCCATGCGGGGATCCTCCCCGTCCTCGGGCAGGACCTTCCACGCTCCGGGGACGTAGACCCAGTCGCCGGCGACGGAGAGCACCACGGCGGGGTTCTCCTCGACGGCGGCCCAGATCGGGTTGGGCCTGGCCAGATGGAGCAGGACCGTGCGTTCGCCGGTGAGCAGGAACTGGGTCGGCACGACCACCGGGACCTCACGCCCCCGCCCGGCGGCGATCAGATGGCCGAACTCGTTGGCCCTGACGAACTCCAGCGCCTCGTCCTCGGTCGCCGCGTCCCATGGATGAATCAACATGCGGATAAACGTATGCCTATCCAATGGGCGGGGCAAGAAGGGCCGGGACCCTCCCCCTCCGGAGGTCCCGGCCCGTGTCGTGCGGCGGTCTCAGCGCTGGACGGCCATCGCGTTCTCGTAGACCTGGACCAGCTCCTGGCCGATCCGCTCCCAGGAGTAACGCGAACGCGCCCGGTCCGCCCCCGCGAAGCCGATCGCGGTGCGGCGGGTCGAGTCGGCGAGCAGCTCACGGGTGAGGCGGGCGACCTGCGCGGGCCGGTCGGCGGGCACCAGCAACCCGGTCACCCCGTCCACGACCGAGTCCAGGTGGGCGCCGACCGCGGAGGCGACGACCGGGACGCCGCAGGCCATGGCCTCGATCGCCACGACCCCGGACGGTGCCTCCCGGGGCAGCGAGACGACCACGTCGGCGCTGCGCATCAGCTTGGGGATCGAGGAGTGCGGCACCTGGCCCAGCAGGGTGACACGGTCCTCGACGCCGACCTCCTTGGCCAGCAGCATCACCCGGTGCGCGTCGGCGTCGTGCTCCAGATCGCCGGCGGCGGACCCGCCCGCGACGACCAGCTCGGCGTCGGGGATCCCCGCCAGCGCGCGCACCGCGGTGTGCACGCCCTTGTACGGGCTCAGCGGCCCGACGTGCAGCAGCCGGGGCCGGGTGCCCCTGGCCGCCGCCGGGCCCTGGCGCCGGAAGCGCTCGACGTCGACGCCGCAGGGGATCACCGCGATGTTGCGGCGCGGCACGCCCATGCGGATCAGCGTTGACTCCTCGTCGCCGCATCCGGCGATCACCGCGCTCGCCCGGCGGCCGATCGCCCGCCGCAGCTTGACCTTCCTGGCGTCCTGGCCGTCCTCGCCGCCGAAGGTCTGGGTGAACGGCACGCCGAGGCCGCTGGCCCCGGCGATGGCTGCCAGCCCGCCGGTCCAGGAGTGCGCGTGGATGACGTCGGGACGGTCCTGGCCCCAGCGCCGCATGAGCTGCTCGCCCAGGTCGGACAGGTAGGGCAGCAGGCCGTCCTCGGGGAGGTCCTGCGCGGGACCCGCGGGGAGGTACTCCAGCGTGACGCCGGGGGAGAGGCGGACCTTCGGCCTGTCGGCGTCGGAGTGCCTGCGGGTGTAGATCGTGACCTTGTGCTCGCGGCCGAGCTCACGGGCGACGGCCATCAGGTAGGCCCGCTGCGAGGCGAGGTCGTCCTTGCCCTGGGGGGCGGAGGGAGTGTCCGAGGAGACGAATGCGATGTTCACGGCACACCTCTGGGAGGAGATAGGCATGGAAAAGCCTGGAATCCTTCAGGGGTGCCTGCTTCTTAGGCACTCATCTGCGACGCCCATCACCATACCCAACTCCCAGACTCGGGCAAACCTCTGAATTGCCCTGAATTCCATGGGGTTGTCATACGACGCGCAGCGCGAGGATCACGATCTCGTCCCACACCCGGCCGCCGGAGAAGGCGTGCCGGTCCTCCTCGACCGCCTTGACCACGGTCGCGGGCGCCTGACCCGCGCAGCGCGCCAGCACGTCCGCCAGACGGGTCTCGCCGTAGGCCTCCCCCTGGTCGTTCTGCGAGGCGACCAGCCCGTCGGAGTAGAACACCAGGGTCTGGCCCGAGGTCAGCGTGATCTCCTCGGTGAGGATCTCCGCCTCGGGGGCGATGCCGAGCGGCACGCCGCCCCCCGCGGTGAAACGCACCCCGCCGTCCGCCTGGAGCAACGCCGCCGGGTGGTGCCCGGCCCCGGCCAGCATGATCCTGCGGGCCCTGACGAACCCCGCGACGGCCATCACGAACATCCCGCTGTTCTGCGCGACCAGCGCGTGGTTCAGCCTGCGCATGGCCTCGACGGGATCGGACTCCCACACGCTCAGCACCCGCAGCCCGTTGCGCACCATGGCGGTGACGGAGGCGGCCTCCTCACCCTTGCCCGCGGCTCCCCCGAGCGCGAAGCCCCACCCGTCCCGCACCGGGAAGACGTCGTAGAACTCGGCGCCGACCGGGCTCGACCCCGCGTGGTAGATCGCCGCCGCCTCGACTCCCGGGATGTCCGGCAGGCTCCTGGGCACCACGCTGGTGCGCAGCGCGTCGGCCGCCTGGGAACGGGTCTGGAAACTGCGCCTGGCGCGCAGCGCGAGCCCCAGGTGAGCGCCGATCTCCTCCATCAGCCCCAGGTCGGCCAGGGAGAACGGCTCGCGGTCGCGCAGCCGTACCAGGGTGAGGGCGCCCAGCGCGCCCGCCTCGCCCTGGATCGGCACGACCAGCAGCGAGGCCGCGCCCATGACCCGCAGCAGCGGCGGTCCGCCGGGGACCTCGCCGAGCAGGGACTCGTCCTCAAGCATCTCGTGGACCACGCCCGAGCCCCCCGTCAGCACGTGGGCCACGGCGGGCGCGGTCAGCGGCGTCAGCCCCTCGACGAGACGGACCAGCTCGGTCACCGGCTTGTCGCTCGGCCCCAGCACGACCGCGCGCCTGGGCACCCCGTCACGGACCACGTCGGCGATCACCCAGTCGGCGGTCTCCGCGGCCAGCAGCCGTGCCGCCCTGGTGACGGTCACCGGCTGGCGCAGGCTCTCCTCGTCGAGCAGCAGGCGGGTCATCCTGGCCAGCAGCTCCTGGCGGCGCGCGGCGGCCATGACCAGGGACGCGTCCGAACGGTCGACCGGCCCCGGGGGATCGCCCGCGATGTGCGCCTCCAGCGGCAGGATCACGACCGCGGTCATCTCCTGCGGCTCACCGGGCATGGTCAGCCGGATGACCGCCAGCTGCACCGTGTGCGCGCGGCCCTGGTGGGTCAGCCGGGTCTGGAACGTCGCGCTCTGCCCTCCCTGCTGCACGGCCGTCAGGTGCGAGCGGAAGGCCGCCCGCCGCGAGACGTCGACCAGCAGCGGGAAGGGCCGGCCGATCAGGTAGCCCGCCGGGCTGCCCAGCATCCGTGAGGTCTCCGCGCTGATCCGCCTGACCACCCCCGAGGCGTCGAGCACCACGACCGGCACCGGAAAGGCGCGGAAGACCTGCCGCAGCAGTTTGAGCTCCCGCTGCGAGCCGCTCTCCCGGTCGCCGGAGCGCCTGGGGGCCTTACGCAGCTCGCGCAGGGCCGACTCCAGCAGCTCACGGGCGGTGTCGAGCTCCGCCAGGGCCGCGTCGAGTGTGGACCGGGGGTCGGCGGGGTAGGCGGACCTAGCTTCGCGCAGGGAGGAAACCCTGGAGGCGAGCGCGCTCAGCGCCTGCTCCAGCGTGTTGAGGCCAATGGCGTCGGTCAATGCTCGTCCTCGTCGGCGGCCGGGGACCGGGCGGCCCCGTCGTAGACGGTACGTCACCCGGCGGGGTCGGATCGATGCGCGGTCGGATAGTGATTAAGTTAGCGAAACAGATAGGGGGACCCGCACCATGGACATGGTCACTCCCATTCTCGCCCGTGACCTCGCCGCCCTCGGCAGGGTCAGCGAGGAGACGTCGAGTGAGAGCGTGCTGCGCGGGCTGACCACCACGCTCGCGGGCGGGGTCCCCGGATGCGCGGGCGGCTCAGCCGAGCTGTGGCGGGGGGAACGCGTGGTCGTCTCCGCCTCGCACAGCGAGCTCATCCTGCTGGTCGACAGCGAGGCCGACCTGGGGGAGGGGCCCTCCGCGGAGGTCCGCGAGACCGGCCGCCCGGTGATCGTCCAGGACGTGCTGCGCGACTCCCGCTGGCCCGCCTACGCCGGGATGGCGGTCCGCTGCGGCGTCCGCACCGTGCTGTCCATGCCGATCACCGTCGAGCGCTCCGTCCTGGTCCTCGGCCTGTACGGCGTGCTCCCCGGGGTGTTCGCGGCCAGGAACGTCCCCCCGCTGGCGGACATGCTCGCCGAGCAGGTGACCGTGGCTCTGGCCAACATGTGGGACTACGACGAGGTCAGGACCGACGCGGCGCAGATGCAGGAGGCGCTGGCGGGCCGGGCGGTCATCGACCAGGCCAAGGGCATCATCATGAAGTCCAGCGGCTGCTCGGCCGAGGCCGCCTTCGACGAGCTGCGCAGGATCTCCCAGCACCACCAGGTGAAGGTGGCCGACCTGGCCAGGCTGCTGGTCGAGGAGCACCAGCGCAACCAGCACTCCCCGTGAGGCCGTAGGGCCCGCGAAGGCGGGAAACCTCAGCCGAACGCGGCCAGCGCGTCTTCGACCGTGTCGTAGAGCGGCAGCCGCTGGGCCAGCCCGGTGATCCACATCACCTTGGTCTTGGCGTACTCGACGCCGATGAGCGCGAACCTGACCTCGGCGTTCGTGCTGAGCTGCCAGTGATGGACGATCAGGCCGAGGGCGCGGGAGTCCATGAAGGTCACCCCACTCAGATCCAGCGCCATCTCGGGGCCGTGCTCGCTCACCTCGGCGGCCAGGTAGTCGGCGAACTGGTCCCTGGTCGTCGCGTCGAGCAGGCCGGTCACCCGGATCACGTTGATTCCGCCGACAAGCGCCGACGTCAGGGTCAGCGCCACCGCTCTCTCACCGTTCTCCGACACCGTCACTCAGGTCCTCCTAGCCCGTTCGTTTAGCAACCTTACTGTTACCTGCGGGCGAGCAATACTCCCGGAATCGGGGTAATACTAGAACCGAGGTCCAGCAGAGGGCCTCGCCTTGAGAAACGTCGAGGCGATGCCGTCTGCCCGGACGCTGTTCCGCGTGTGGCGTCGCTCGACAGTCCCACCAGGGAGCAGCGATGTCTGTCCAGGCCCTCGAAATCACCGAGATGACCGCCGAGGATCTCCTCGCCGAAATGGCGCTTCCCGAGGTCTCCGGCTACCGCGCCGAGCGGCTGCGCGAACGCCTCGTCGAGATGCACCGGCCGCTCGCCATGGAGATCGCCCGCCGCTACCGCTACCGCGGCGAACCGCTCGAAGACCTTCTGCAGGCCGCCTACGTCGGACTGATGAAGGCGATCAACGGATTCGACCCCACCCTCGGCCACGCCTTCCGCGGCTACGCGGTGGTCACGATGACCGGCGAGGTCAAGCGTCACTTCCGCGACCGCACCTGGGCGATCCGGGTGCCGCGCGTCTACCAGGAGCGCAGGGCCGAGCTGAACCGGCTGGTCGCCGACCTCAGCCAGGACCTCGGCCGTTCTCCGACGGTCGCCGAGCTCGCGGCGAAGATGAACATCTCCGAGGAGGACGTCCTGCTCACCCTGGACGCCTCCGCCGCCTACAGCGCGCTGTCGCTGGACGCGCCGCTCGGGGCGGACGACGACGCCGCCGCGCTCGGTGACGTCATCCCCGACCAGGACGACGCCGTGGGCATGCTCGTCGACCGCGAGGCGGTCATGCCGCTGATCGACAAGCTGCCGCAGCGGGAGAAGAACATCCTGCTGCTGCGCTTCTTCGGGAACATGACCCAGGCGGAGATCGCGGCCGAGTTCGGAATCTCCCAGATGCACGTTTCCCGTATCCTGCGGAAGGTCCTGGACCGGCTCCGCGCCGACCTGGTCGCCGAATGCTGAATACACCGGCCCTCACCGGGCACCCAAATCGGCGACGGAGCGATGTGGCATAGGGTGCGGTTGAAATGATCCCCAGGTGCTGAGAAAGACGGCGCGGTGGGACAGGGGAGGCGGATCTCGCGTGAACGAGGACGGTGTTCGTCCGGCTCGCTTTCTGGCGAGCGGCGACCGTTCCCGGCTTCCCCCCGCCGGAGCCCCCGTGGCGGAACTGGCCTTCTGCCTGCCCGACCTGCCCGACGTTCGGGACTTCGCCGCCGTGCAGGCCGTACAGGGCGGGATGGCCCGGGAGAGACTGGCCGACTTCCTCGTGGCGGTGAACGAGGTGGCCACCAACGCCGTCACACACGGCCACCCCACCGCCAAGGCCGTGATGCGGATATGGTCCACGGGCCGCACCCTCGTCGTCGAGGTGCACGACGAGGGGCGGTGGACCCCCGAGACACCCCCCGGTGAGACGGCCCCCGCCCCCTACGCCACCAGCGGCATGGGTCTGTGGGTGGCCCGGATGGTCAGCTCCGACATCAAGTTCGAGACCGGGGCCGCGGGCACGTTCATCACGATGTCCTTCAAGGTCTGAGGCGGCTTTCCGGCCGCGCCCGTTCAGGGCTGACTCCGTCCGCGCTCCGATCCCCGCCCTGTCCGTTCAGGGGGCCGCCCCGGGACGGCGCCGGCTTCGAGAGCCCCGAGGAGGCCGTTCACCCGCGCGACCGTGTGCGGGTCCGGCAGGGGGAACAGGCCCGAGCCCGTGACCCCGGACGACCGGGGCCACGGGCTCGGGAACGCGGGTCAGCGCCTGCGGCGCCAGGTTCCACCTCCACCCGCCGTTCCCACCCCGCCCTGATGGAGCGCGAGAAGCAGCAGGCCGCCAAGGATGAACGTGGTGCCGGTGACGCCGCCGATCCTGGTGTTGATCAGGTCGAGCAGCAGGCCGAGACCGAAGACGACGGCGGCGGCGATCGCCAACATGGTCACCTCCTCCCAGCGGGCAGGCCTTCGGGGCTTCCCGCAGACGACATGTCGAGCAGCCGGTCGAGCAGCGCGCGGTAGTCACGCAGGGCGGTGCGCAGGTCCTCGGTGTCGTTCCCCCGCGCCCCCTCGGCGTTCTTCCAGCGTTCCCGCAGGCCGGCGGAGCGGGCCTCCAGCGCGGCGCGCAGGCGGTCGCCGACCTCGGCGACGAGGGAGTCGGCACGCTCGACCGAGTCGCGAGGGTCGTCGACGAAGCCCGCCTGAACCTCCTGCCAGCGACGCCGTACCTCGTCGGGGTCCTGGTCGAGCAGCGCGCCTTCCCGCGCCGCCCCTTCGGCCCGGGCCCGGGGCGTCTCCGAGGCCGGGGGTCCGGCCTCCGGCGAGAGATCGGCCGGGTGGGCCGGGTCGGACGTGTCATCGGTGAGGGGACGGCCGTCCGCGCCGGGGAGTCCTTCGGGCGCCCGGAACACGGAGGTCACCTCCTCGGCGCGCTGGGAGGGGACACCCGCCGTCTCACCGGCGCCTCCGTGGACGAGACGGTCCTGGTCGTTTCCTGGTCGGTTCTTCATCTCAGATCACTGTCCTCGCACGTCGCGTCGGGCGGTCTGGTCCTGGGGAGTCCGCACGGCCGGTCGCGTCGAACCGCCGCCGGGGGTTTCGAGCAGCTCCTCGAACAGGACGCGGTAGTGCACCATCGCCTGCCTGAGCTCCTCGGTCGAGGCCTCCTGGTGCGCGGCCCTGCCGCTGATCGCGTGGGCCTGCCGGTAGTGGTCGAGGGTACGGCCGTGCGCGACCGACAGGTCGGACAGCCGCTGCTCGAAGTCCTCGGTCGGGTATCCCCGCTCCGCCATCACAGAGGTCACCAGATGGTCGGCCTCGGTCACGGCGAATCCGGGGGCGTCGACGAAGCGCTCCTGGACCTCCATCCACTTCCTGGCGTAACCGTCGCGGGCCTGAGGGGCGAGCGGGCGGATCTCAAGGCCGCTGAAACGCTGCTCACGCGCCAGAAGCTCCTGCTCGGCCTCGCGCCGGTTGTCGCGCTCCCGTACGGTTCTGTCGTATTCGGGGCCGAATCGATCACGAAGTCGGTGCCGGCGCCGCTGCTGCAGTACGGCGAAGCCGACTGCGATGACCGCCACCACCGCGACCACGATCACGACCACCCAGATCACGGTGGACATGTCTGCCTCCGGTTGTGTAAGCGTCTGTCCCCGTGCGCTGCCCCAGGGATTCACGCCAAAACCGGCCACGGTCGTTTGTGATTCGCCGCAGAAAACACGTTTTATATGGATTTATCGGGCAGGTAAGAGTGTTCCGTGCCGGTTGCGAGAGAGCGGTGATCCGGGCGTCGTCAGGCGTCGAGGGCCGCGCGTGCCTCGGTGGCGAGCCGCCCGACGAGCGAGCCCTCCGGGGGCGCGGGCACCTCGGTGAAGCCCGTCTCCGGGTCGTAATCGACGTCCAGCCCCGCCGCGACCAGCCGGTCCGCCCAGCGCAGCGCCGTGTTGCGCTTCTCCGCGGGGATCGCGCGCCCCTGCGCGATCGACGAGAGGTTGCGCAGGTTCGTCGCGGGCCCGGACTGGCCGTGCGCGCGCTCCAGCTTCCACGGGATGGCCCGCGAGTGGTCGAGCATCGGCTTCGACAGGCCCGCGGCCCGTTTGGCCTGCAGGACCCCCGATTCGCTCACCCCGAAGTGGGCCGCGAGCTCCGCGTTGGACAACCCCCGCCCGGCCAGCCGCCGCAGTTCCTCATGGTCGATCAGCGCCTTCCGCCCCACCCGTAGTCAGCCCCTCACCCGTCCACGCTCGCTTTGAGTGCGCGATCCCGTCTGATCTCAGGTAAGCTACCTGATGTTCAGCCCGCAGGGCCGACAAACCGGGACGTAGCGCAGCTTGGTAGCGCACTTGACTGGGGGTCAAGGGGTCGCAGGTTCAAATCCTGTCGTCCCGACCAGGTTTCCACTGGTCAGCGAGGGTGTCTCTCACACGGGAGGCACCCTTTTCGCGTACTGAGGCACTAATTGAGGTACCAACCGGGGGCTGGCCCGGAGGACACAACAGTGTTCACTGTCTGCTGTCGAACGGCTACTCGTTGCTATTAAGGGGGCGTCTGCATCCCGCCGACACCCCCCAGCAAGGAGTGACCATGAACAGGTTCACCCGATGGGCGGCGCTCACGGCCGCCGCCGTCACCGTCAGCACCGGACTGGCCATGCCCGCGTCCGCCGCGACGGCCCCCACCACTCAGGCCCCCGCCGCCCGGGACGGATTCGTCTGTCCGCTGATCCTCGCGGTCTGCGGCTTCGCCCAGCCTGGCGGCATAGGCCAGCGCGTCCTGTTCACCGGCGCCCGCGCCGTCATCGTTCCGCCCCTGCGCAGCGCGGCCAACAACACCCCGGACACCTGGTGTTTCTACTCCGAGCGCGGCTTCGGAGGCGACCGGCGCGAGGTCTCCCCCTTCGAGAAGGTCGAGGACTTCGGCTTCGACGCCTACTCCGCCAAGCCCGGCAACTGCGCCCAGTAACAAACCCGCCTCACCTGGATTCGCGGCGCCGCAGACTCCCGGCCGATGCCGACGGGTCTGCGGCGCCGTACTCGCAGGCGCCGTACTCGCAAAGGCAGGGGAGGGGTGGCGTCCGAAGGGGATCGCCGTCCGCGTCGGCTCCATTTTCCTGCCGAGTCGAGGGCGCCGCACGGGACGGGGAGATGCTCGCCGCCGAGCCCGCCGGATCATCCTCGTGGGCAACCGATGCGGTCCCCGGCTACGTCGTCCGATGGATCGACCGGGGGTCGGATGCCCGAAGGCGCCCGGCGTCCACGGCACCGCGCTCGTGGAGAACCGCGCGACGTTGCGGGTCCCGGGCCGACTGCGGGCGAACCGGCTGGCACACGGCGCGATCCACGCGGACGGGGCCGGCGTCGGCCTGCGCCGCCTCGCCATGGCCGTCGGCACGCGGAACGCCGGAGCCGCCGGAGCCGCCGGGGCCGCAGTCTGAGAGCCGCTCGTGTTCGTCCTCGCCCGCCGGTTCGCCCTCCGGCGTACCGCCCGGCCGGGCGGGCACACCGTACGATCCCGCACGTGCCGAGGCGGGAGGGGAGGGGCTCGGCCTCGGGGCGGGGCGGCCGGGTGGCTCTCGTCCGGCCGTCGTCCGGCTCGCGACGATCTCCGCGGCGAGAAGACCGGCGTGGACCTCCAGACGGCCCGCGCCGCTGAACAGGTCCACCCCCAGCCTCGTCTCGACCCTTCTGATCCGGTGGTAGACGGTCGCACGGTGGAGATACAGGTCCGCGGCGACCTGCTTGACGTTCCCCGCCGTGGTCAGAAACGCTCTGAGGGTCCGGACGAGGTCCTCCGCCGACTCGTCTTCGAGAAGCCGCCGCAGGGACGGGCTGATGAAGTGGCACATGAGGACGTCCGTGGGCACCGCGGCGAGCCCGCGCATGTGCGCGGTTCTCTCCCAGTGGACGACCTGGTGCTTCCAGCCCATGCCCTCGGCCAGGTCCAGGCTCTGCCTGGCCTGCCAGACGGCGACGCTCGCGCGATCGGCCACGATCGTGCTGACGGCGACGAGCCACGGGAGGTCGGCGCCGTTGCGCCGGGACCGGAAGATCAGGTCGACGGTCTTCGTCGCGAGCCGTCCCGGCAGGGTCGTCTGGACGTCGCGCGGGTGAGGTGCCAGCAGCGCGAAGCTGACGGAGCCGCTGAACGCGATGAGACACCGGTCGCGGAGATGGTCCTCGGCGAAGCGGTTCATGACGGCGGTCAGCCGTCGCTGCGCCGCCGATCCCGACGCGTCCGGGGCAAGCGCCGCGGGCATCGAGAGCGCGAGGCAGACGAAGGTTCCGTCGTGCAGCAGCCTTCCGCCGCCGATGGCCTGGCCCAGCAGCGAGTCCAGCCCGTCCAGATCCCCCGAGGCGAAGGCACGGCCGACGTGGTCGTCCGCCCATTCGGGAGACACGAGCAGCCCGGCCGCCTCCAGCGAGCAGACGGTGGCCTCCGCGATCCGTCCCACGCTCTCGATCCGCTCGGGAGACAGCGGCCCTCTCGCGCAGGTGATCCAGAGCAGCAGCGACGGCGCCGAACCAGGTGATCGCACCGGGATCACCAGCATCAGGGGCGTCCCGAGGTCGGCGCTCCCGCCGATGTAGGCGGGCTCGGAGATCAGGGCCACGGAGCGCGCGCTCAGCCCGAGATGCCGGGGCGACACGGCCTCGGCGAGGTGCTCGTCCGCGGAGGAACTCGGCATCGACCGGGCGATCCGGTTCAACTGCACATCGGTGACCTCGACCGGCACGTCCAGCGACGCGCCGAGAGAATGCACGAGTTCGTGGAGGTGCTGCGTGAGGACGCCGTTCACTCCGCCCCCTTCCGCCGGAGAGCCCTTCCGGGAGCCCTCCGCCCTGTTCCGACCCGGGTCGCCGGCACGGAGATCAGCTCCCGCCGGTCGCAGGCGGGGTGCCGGACGCCGATCTCGACGACGCGGCCACACCGGCGGACAGGGCCGCGTCGACGCGGGTCGACCGCGTCGGCCGGATCGCACCGTCGTGGATGCCCTCCGCCCAGTGGCAGGCGACCCGGTGGGCGGCGGTCGTCCCCGGAACCCCGATGGTCCGCAGCCGCGGGCGCTCGGTGTCGCAGCGGGTCTGCTGCTTCCACGGGCAACGGGTGCTGAACCGGCATCCGGGCGGCGGGTCCGCCGGGCTGGGCAGGTCACCGTGGAGCAGGATCTGCTCGCGAGAGTCCTCGTACCGGGGGTCGGGCTGCGGCACGGCGGAGAGCAGCGCCCGCGTGTAGGGGTGCAGCGGCTCGGCGAACAGCTCCGCGGTGGGCGCCTCCTCCACCATCCCGCCGAGGTACATCACCCCGATCCGGTCGCTCACGTGCCGGATCACGGCGAGGTCGTGCGCGATGATCAGGTAGGTCAGTCCGTACGCCGCCTGGACGTCCTCAAGAAGGTTGATGACCTGCGCCTGGACCGACACGTCCAGGGCGCTGACAGGCTCGTCCGCGACGATCAGCTGCGGCTCGACCGAGAGCGCCCGGGCGATGCCGATGCGCTGACGCTGCCCTCCGGAGAACTCGTGCGGGTACTTGTGCAGCGCCGTCCGCGGCAGCCCCACCGAGTCGAGCAGCTCGTCAAGGCGCCCGGAGACGTCTCCCTTCGCCAGCCCGTGCGCGGCCATCCCCTCACGGAACATCTGCTCGACGCTCTGCCGGGGGTCCAGGCTTCCCAGCGGATCCTGGAAGACCATCTGCATGTGGCGACGCTGGCGGCGCAGCGCCTCACCGCGCAGCGACCGCAGGTCGACCCCGCCGAAACGGATCTCCCCCGAGGTCACGGGGGTCAGCTGGAGCACGGCGCGCCCGAACGTCGACTTGCCGCACCCCGACTCCCCGACCAGGCCGTAGGTCTCCCCGCGCATGATCCTCAGGTCGACGCCGTCGACCGCGTGGACGTGGCCGACGGTCCGGTCGACGAGTGTCCCGCGGCGGATCGGGAAGTGGACCTTGAGGCCGCGGACGTCGAGGAGAGGCTGTTCCCCGGCGTCCGGTCGGGCCGGAACGGCGGCCGTCGTCATGGAGTCTTCTCCTTCGCCACGATGATCGGATCGGGCAGCGGGTGGTGGCAGCGAGATCGCCGCTCGCCGTCGGCCGACCAGGCCGGCTCCTCCTGGAAGCAGAGGTCGGTGGAGACGCGACAGCGCGGCGCGAAGGCGCACCCCTGCGACCAGGGTATGTTGTCGGCGACGGAACCCGGGATTGGGCGCAGCCGATTCTCCCCGTCGTCCAACGACGGCACGGACTCCAGCAGCCCCCCGGTGTAGGGGTGCCGGGGTGCGTCGAACAGCGAATAGCGGTCCGCCCGCTCGACGATGCGTCCGCCGTAGAGCACGTTGACCGTGTCGCACAGGCCGGCGACCACGCCGAGGTCGTGGGTGATCATGATCAACGAGGTGCCCGAGCCGATGACGAGCTCCTTCAGGAGCGCGAGGATCTGGGCCTGGATCGTGACGTCCAGCGCCGTGGTCGGCTCGTCCGCGATCAGCAGCCGCGGTTCGCAGGCCAGGGCGATGGCGATCAGCACGCGCTGGCGCATGCCGCCGGAGACCTGGTGCGGATACTCGTGCATCCGCCGGGCGGGATCGGGGATGCCGACGCGTTCCAGCATCTCCTGCGCCCGCCGCGTCGCCTGGGACCGGTTCATCCGGCGGTGGCGCCGGATGACCTCCGTCACCTGCACCCCCAGCGGCACGACGGGGTTCAGCGAGGACAACGGGTCCTGGAAGATCATCGCCACGTCGGTGCCACGACGGTCGCGCAGCTCCCGATCCGGCAGGGAGAGCAGGTCCACGCCGTCGAAGACCGCCCTGCCGCCGACGCGGGTCCCTCGGCGGGGCAGGAGCCCCATGATGGCGAGCGAGGTCACGGACTTGCCGCAGCCCGACTCGCCGACCAGGCCGACGACCTCGCCGGGACGGACCTCGAACCCGACCCCGTCCACGGCGGTGAAGGGCTCCTGGCCGGGTCGGGAGAAGGTGACCGACAGGTCTTCGACCACCAGCAGCGGATCCGCTCCGGGCCGGGCCCCGTGTGCACGCGCGTTCATCTCCGTCACCTCCGGGTACGGGGGTCGAGGGTCTCGCGAAGCGACTCGCCCATCAGCGTGAAGCCCAGGGCGACGACGATGATGCACAGCGCCGGGTAGATCGCGAGGTGCGGGAACGAGTTGAAGTACTGCTGCGCGCCGCCCAGCATCTGCCCCCACTCCGGCCGGCCGTCGTCGGGGTTGCCCAGCCCGAGGAAGGACAGGGCGGCGGCGTCGAGGATGGACACGGCCAGGCTCAGGGTCGCCTGCACGATCACCGGCCCGAGCGCGTTGGGGACCATGTGCCGGAACACGATGGCCCCCGGCTTCACGCCCAGCGCCCGCGCGGCCAGTACGTGGTCGGTCTCGCGCTGCACCAGCATCGATCCGCGCATGAGCCGGGCGAAGACCGGAACCTGCACGATCGCGATGGTGAGGATCAGGGTCCACTCGCTGGGGTGGGCGAACAGGGCCGCGATCGAGAAGGCCATCAGCAGCGACGGGATCGCCAGCATCACGTCCACCGCCCGCATCACGAGCATGTCGACCTTGCCGGCGAACACGCCCGCGACGAGACCGAGCGCGATGCCGCCGACGAAACCGCCGAGCGTCGCCATCACCCCGACGATGAGGGTCTGCTGGGCCCCGGCGATCAGCCGGGACAGCAGATCACGGCCGGCGGGATCCCCGCCCAGCGGGAACCCCTCCTGCGGGAGCGGAACGGGGTTCGACTGGGCGCGTACCTGATCGAGCAGCAACGGGGCGGCCGGGTCGTGCGGCGCCAGCACCGGAGCGGTGATCGCGACAAGGACGAACACGAATGTGATCACCGAGCCGATCAGGAACGCCGGCTGGCGCAGCAGCCGCCTCAGGGTCTGCGCGCCCGGTCGTGCGGTCGCGGTACGGCGGCGCGGAACGGCCGGGGCGGTGGTCACGGCGTCCTCACTCTCGGGTCGCACAGCGCGTAGGCGATGTCGACGACGATGTTGATGACCAGGTACAGGACGGCGGCGATCATGATGAGGGCCTGCAGTACCGCGTAGTCGCGTGTGGAGAAGGCCAGCGCCATCGACTGCCCCAGCCCGCGGTAGTTGAAGACGGTCTCGGTGAGCACGGCTCCGGCGAACAGGCCGCCGGCCTGCAGCCCGATCACCGTGATCACCGGCAGCAGCGAGTTGCGCAGCACATGGCGCCCGGCGATCGTCGGGTTCCGCAGGCCCTTGGAGTTCGCCGTGCGGACGAAGTCCTGCTGGAGCGTCTCGGCGACGGACGCCCGGGTCAGCCGGAAGATCACGGCGAAGGGGATGATCGTCAGGGCGATCGTCGGCAGCGTGAGGTAGCGGAGACTCTCGACGAACGCGGTCCCGCTCCCGGCGAGCAGCGAGTCCAGGAGCGTCAGCCCCGTCGGCGTCGGTATGGATCCGCTCAGGTCGGCCCGTCCTGACGGCGGCAGCCATCCCGCGCGGACGGCGAAGACGTACTTGAGGATGAACCCGGTGAAGAAGACCGGTACGGCGAGGCCGAGCACGGAGAAGCCGAGGAAGGTGACGTCGAACACGCCGCGTCTCGTCGCCGCCCAGTAACCGGCGGCGACGCCGAGCACGGCGCCGACGATCAGCGCGCACAGGGCGAGCTCGATCGTGGCGGGCGCCCGGGTGAGGAGCACCTCGGTGACCGGCGCGCCGCGCCAGACGCCCGTCGACACGCCGAGGTCACCGGTCCAGAACCGCCCCAGGTAGCGCAGGTACTGCGTCCACAGCGGTGCGTCCAGGCCGAGCGACTCGACGAGCTTCGCGCGGTCCTGCGGGCTGGCGTTCTCACCGAGCAGCGCGTCGAGCGGTCCGCCGGGGAGACTGCGCAGCCAGGCGAACAGGATCGCCGTGAGGGCGACGAAGGTCACGACCGCCTGGAGTGTCCTTCGAAGGATGAACCGGAACATGTCTATCCAATCGGTGCGGGCGCGCGCCTGCTCGCGCCTGCGCGCGGCCCGCACCCCGGGTGGAGCTATTCGCCGAACGTGGCCGTGGCCAGGGGCTCGCCGCCGACCGGGCTGGTGACGATGCCGCGCACGCTGCCGTGGAGCACCAGGGCGGAGGGGCTGCTCGCGATCGGGATCGACGGCAGCCAGTCCTTGGACATCTTGCGGTTGATCTCGAGGTACATGCCGACGCGCTTCTGCGGATCCGGCTCGCTGTCCGCCTCCTTGAGGTCGTCGACGAGTTCCTGGCCGAAGCCGAGAAGGCCGGTGTCGAAGGCGTTGTCGGTGGCGCCGAACAGGATGCCCAGGAAGTTCTGGGCGCTGTTGTAGTGGCCCGTGGTGCCGAGCAGGTAGACCGGAGCCTCGCCCGCCTCACGACCGCTGAGGTAACCACCGGCCCACGGCTTCGCGACCGGTTCGATCTGGATGCCGACCGCCTCGAGATCGGCCTTGATCAGATCGAAGAAGCGCTTCGGCTCGGGCATGTACGGGCGCGTGACCTCGGTCGGGTACCACAGCTGGATCTTGAGGTTCGGCACACCGGCCTCGGCGAGCAGGGCGCGCGCCTTGTCCGGGTTGTACGGGTAGCCCTCGACGGCGTCGTCGTAGCCCTCGACGGAGCGGGGGACGAACTGCGTCACGGTCTCGGAGCCCTCGGGCAGCAGCGTGTCGACGATCTGCTGCTTGTTGACCGCCCAGGCGATGGCCTGACGGACGCGGAGATCCTTGAGCTCGGGCACGGTGGTCGCGTTCAGGCCGAGGTACATGACGTTGAACGGCGGCCGGGTGACGACCTGGAAACCCTGGTCCTTCAGGCTCTGCCAGTCGCGAGGGGCCGGCAGGTCGTAGGCGTGGATGGTGCCGGCCTCCAGCTCCTGCCGGCGCGCCGTCTCATCCGGGATCGTCCGGAACTCGACACCCGCGATCTTCGGCGCCTCGCCCCAGTACTTGTCGTTGCGGGCGAGCTTGACCGTACCGGTCGAGTCGTCGTACGAGGCGAAGGTGAACGGGCCGGTTCCCGTCGGGTGCAGGCGGCCGTACTCCGGGAAGGCGAAGCCCTCGCCCTTGGCCTCGACCCCGTTGGCGTTGTACTTCTCCATCGCCGTCGGGCTCGACATGGCATAGGTGCCGTGCGCGAGGATGGTGGGGAACTTCGAGCTCGGATTGGTCAGGCTCAGCACCACCTTGGACTTGTCCTGCGCCTCGCATCCGGCGTACAGCGAGGGAGTCTTGTCGCCCTCGAAGCCTCCGAAGTCGTTCACCCAGGTGTGGCTGACCGCCGAGGTGCGCGCGATCTTGGGCTGCCGGTACCACCGTTCGAAGTTCGCGCAGACGGCGGCGGCGTCGAAGGCCGTGCCGTCATGGAAGCTGACGCCCTCGCGGAGCTGGAACGTCCACTGCTTTCCGTCCTTGCTCTGCTCCCAGGAGACCGCCAGGCCGGGTGCGGGGTCGGCCGTGCCGGGCTTGAGGCTGAGCAGCCCTTCGAACATCTGGTTGTTCACCCGGGCGGACTCCCCGTCCGAGGTGTAGAACGGGTCGAAGAGCGACGGAGCGCCCGCGGCGCCGAACACGAGGACCTTGGAGCCCGATCCGTCACCGGTGCCCTTGGCCGGAGCGCCGCCTTCCGACGAGCACGATGTCAGGAGCATCACGCCGGCGACCGTGATGACCCCGGTCTTCTTGAACTTCATTGTCACTCCTGACCTTGGGGGTGGGTGAGGGGGAGTTGAGCGCCGTAGAACCAGAGGCGGGAGAAGCCGCCGTCGGGCAGGGCGCGGACGCGGACCCGCCGCGCGTCGGTGGCGGCGAGCTCGATGACGGTCGTCGCCCCGGAGGTGATCTCGAAGGTTCCCAGCGCCGCCCAGCCGGACGCGTCGTCCGCCCACGCCTCGACGGTGATCCGAGCCGCGCAGTTACCGCGGAACGGCGTGGCGACGACCTCAAGCGTCCGCAGCCGGACGGGGTCCGGCCAGGAGAGCTCGACGAAATGCCGATCGGCGTCGGACCGCCGGGGGGTCTCCCAGCCGTCGTGCGTGTTCCTCGGCATCGCGTGAGAGATCACCGACCACGGGTCCCCGAAGGAGCCCTCCGAGGCGCGCACACGGCATCCGAGCCGGATGTCCGACAGGCGCACACCCTCCGGCGGGCGGCTGCGGGAGACGTCGACGACGCCGTGCGCGCGGAAGCGGGCGACCCCGCCGTCGGGGAAGACGCGCAGCCGGACGAAGGAGGCCGAGCGTCCGGCGTCGGCGACCGGGTACTCGTTCACGGAGTTCGGCCGCACCTCGGCGTCGGTGAGGATCTCCTGCCACGGGCCTTCGGCGGTGTCGGAGACGTCGACGCTGATGCTCCGAGGGGCGTTGAAACGGAACCCGGTGGTCTCCAGTTCGACCTGCTCGATCCGGCCCGGATGGGCGGCGCGGATCACGACCCAGTCGTGGTCGGGGTTGTGCCTGCGGCTCTCCCACCCGTCGACGTCCGCTCCGCGCAGTCCGTAGGTGCCGGGGCGCTGCGGCGGGGTGGAGAGGAGCAGGGCGTCGGCCGCGCCGAAGAACTCGTCCGAGCAGTCCACCACGGATGCCCCGAGCTCACGGGCCAGCAGGTTGAGGGTCATCGTCGGTCTCCTTCGTCGTGCCGTGCCTCGCCGTCCAGGTGCGCGACGACGTCCGTGCCGCGCGCCCACCACAGGCCGTCCATGCCGCGCAGGGCGCGCAGCGTCTCGCGCAGGTGCGCGAACCGGAACGGCTGGCCGATGAGCCAGGGGTGGAGCCCCAGCACCAGCGTCCGGGTGCGCGGCGCGTCCTCGTCGAGCAGCCGCCGTGCGGACACGGTGATGTCGTCGGCCCACCTGCCGATCGGCGTGCCGCGCTTGAGGTGGGAGAACACGTCGTCGAGGTGGATGTTCACCGGGATGTCGACGATGTCGCCGCGGGACGTGGCCAGGATGTTCGGCGCCTCGTCGTTGGGCCAGTCGGCGGTCCAGCGGATGCCGAGGTCGGCGAGATCCTCCAGGGTCGTCGTGGACTGCGCGTAGTCCAGGCCGCTCCAGCCGGTCGGCCGGACGCCGCAGGCCTCGGCCACGGCGTCGATCGACTCGGAGAGGTAGGCGCGCTGCTCCTGGGCGTCCATCCCGTCGTGCAGGATGCCGGCGCCGTCAAGCCCGTGCGCCGCGAACTCCGCGCCGGACTCGGCGACGCGCTCCACCAGGCGGGCACGGTGCCGGGCGGAGAAGGCGTCGATCGCGACCGTCGGGGCGATCCCCAGCTCGTCGAGGAGGTCGAGGACGCGGAACGCGCCGACCCGTAGCCCGTACTCGTGCTGCGACGTGGAGTGCACGTCCATGATCTGCGGGTACGGGCCGCGCACCGCCACGCTCGACGGCGGGAGGCCGGGCGCGGAGCCGGGGAGCGCGGGCACGTGGTCGAGGTGCATCAGCACGACCACGGCCAGGCGCGCTCCGCCGGGCCAGCCGCGGTTCGGGGCGAGGCGGGATCCGCCCTCGGTCTCGTGCAACGGTCTCACAAGCTGCATGTCAGCACCATCCGATCGCGTCGACGTGGGCGGCGATCTGCTCCGGGGTGGTCCACCAGATGTCGTCCCGCGAGCCCAGCCGCTCGAACATCTGCGCCAGGTGGCCGATCCGGTGTGGAATGCCCATGTACAGGGGGTGGAGCGCGATCGTCATGACGTACGCGGTGTCGCGTTCGCGGGCCTCGGCGGAGAGCACCTCGTACTGGGACTGGACGATCTCGGCGAAGTAGTCGCTGTCCAGACCGAACATCGGCGACCCGGGGAAGAGCAGCGCGTCGTTGACCTCGCGGGAGTAGGGCACGCCGATCAGCCCCCCGCCGCTCGGCCCGTCGAGCCGGAACGGCTGGTCGTCGATGAACCAGTCGGTCGTGTAGGTCATCCCCGCCTCGGCCATCAGCCGGTAGGTGGCCGGGGTCGCGCTGAACGAGGGCCCCAGCATCCCCCGCATGCGGTAGCCGGTGAGCTCCCGCACGGTGGAGACGGTGTAGTCGTAGAACTCGCGCTCCGCGCTCTCGGACTCACCGAACAGGAGACGGCTGTTGTAGGTGCCGTGGCTCATGAAGCTCCACCGCCGGTCGACCATCGCCTCCGCGATGTCGGGGTACAGGCGCAGCACCTCGCAGTTGAGCGAGCAGGTGACCTGCACGGGGGAGTCGTCGAGCACCGGCAGCATCCGCCAGAAGCCGACACGGTTGCCGAAGTCGCGGAACGCGTAGCCGACGATGTCCGGCTTCGCCGGCACGCGGTAGAAGTAGTCCCGGTGCGGGTTCGTCGGCGGAAGATACTCGTAGTGCTCGATGTTCATGACCACGTTCACGGCGACGCGCTTGCCGTCGGGCAGGGGCAGGCTCTTCCGCCGGTCGAGGGGCCGATAGCTGAGGAACTCGTCCATCATTGGTTCTTTCCGTATTCGCTTCAGGGCACGGTCGCGGGCTGAGGGGCCAGCGCCTCGACGACCTCGTCCAGGCCGCGGACACGGCCGAGCTGCGGGAAGACCGCGCGCACCGAGTGATGGTGCTGTTCGGCGGTGTAGGCCGACATCGCCTCGGGAACGAAGACGACGTTGTAGGCGTGGTCGTAGGCCGCGCGGGCGGTCCCCTCGACGCCGAATCCGGTGGAGATCCCCGCCATGATCACGGTGGTGACCCCGCGCCGGCGCAGTTGCAGGTCGAGGTCGGAGCCGTGGAAGGCGTTCCAGCTGCGCTTCACGATCACCGGCTCGGTGGGCAGCGGATCGACGCCGGAGAGGAAGTGGTCCCAGCCGGGCCGCCGTACCGGGCGCGCGGGGCGTTCGACGTCGGTGAGCAGCTTGCCGCCGAGTGAGTCACCCTCGTCCGGCAGGAAGCTGGTGCGCACGTGCACAACAAGGCCGCCCGCGTTCCGGGTCGCGTCGATCAGCCGAATGCAACGTTCCAAGACGTCCTCCACGGGGTGCGGGTGCACGGGGTGGTCGGCGTTCGAGCCCTGCAGGTCGATGAGGACGAGCGCGGTGCGCAGCGGATCGAGGTGGGTCACACGATGTCCTTTCATGGGATGTGAGTGGGATCAGGCCCCGAGGATCTGCCGGGTCATGCGGAGCAGGGTCTCCTCGGAGCCGGTCCCGGTGGCCTTGCAGAGCAGTCGCAGGTCGTCGAAGTCGCCCCCGGTGATGCGTGCGGTCGGGCACAGCGGCTCAAGTTCGAGCCCCGCGCTCAGACTCGTGCCGCCGAGCTGCTGGACCAGTGCCGTGGTCGTCAGGCCACCGCTGACGACCACGCCGAGGCACTTGTTCTTGCTGTGGGCCGAGGCGTCGAGCAGGCCGCGCACCGCGCTGGCGAGCTGTTCGGCGACGACCCAGCGGTCGGGGTCGTCACGGTCGGTCTCGTGCAGGGCGAGGATCCGATGCGAGGCGAGCACCTCGTGCGCGGCGTCCGTCCCCCAGCTCGCGGCTTCCGCGGCGGTGGTGATCAGCGCGCGGGAGCCGTAGGCCGCTCCGAGCCTGCGCAGCTGCGCGAGGTCGGTTTCGTGGTTGCCGGGGGTGACGACGACGACGAAGCCGTCGCGGCCGAGGTCGGGGTAGAACCTCAGCCAGCCGCCGGTGCTCGCGGTCGCGACGGCGTGCCCCTCCTCGCGAAGCCGGGTCGCGGCCTGCGCGGCGGTGCCGAGGTGCGCCTCGACCGTGCCGTCGAGGACGAACCGCCGGACGCCGCGGGCGCAGGCCTCAAGGATGCGCGCGGTGACGGCGTCGGCACCCTGGTCCAGCGTCGTGAGCCTGATCAGCTCGGCGTTCTCGGTGCGGATCGCGGACCGCACGTCGACGTCGAGCCCGGCGCCCACCGGCATGGGGGCGAGCAGGTGGCCGTCGACGCAGACACGGCCGGCGGTCGGATAGGCCGGGACGACGAGAAGGATGCCGTTCTCGTCCTGTCCCGCGTCGATCCCGGCGACCAGCGCGTCCGGAGAGCCGCGCAGTTCGGCGTTGAGCTTCGCCTCGACCCGCTCGCAGCCGTGGTCGTCGAGCCAGGCCGCCCACTCGCGGATACGCGCCTCGGCGGCACCCGCGGCGTGGTGCAGGTCGAGGTCGACGACGATGGCGTCCGCGTCGGAGACGACGGCTGCGGGGTGACGCACGATCACCGGGTCGAGCCCGCGCTGGCGCAGCCGGCAGGCGACCGCGACGGACCCCTGCAGGTCCTCCGCGAGGATGCCCATGGCCGGTGCACGAGGGGGACGCGGCAGCTTTGAGGGGGCCATCGATGGGGGTTCCGTTCTCGACGTCGGCAACTCCCCCGAGAGTATTGAGCCGATGACCGGCAGTCATTCGACGAATGTCGCACGTTGCCCGGCAGGGCCGGGACGGGGAACGGAGCCGCTCCGGCCGGGCCGATGACGCCCTGGCGACGCGGGCCGGGCCGCGTCGTTCCTCCGGAGTCTCGTGCGCCACGCCGTACGGCCGAGAGTCCGGGCGGCGGCGAGGCCGTCCATGTGGCCGCGGACATGGATGATCGGCCCGGCCGTACGGGAGCTGGCCGAGCCGTGACGGACTCCGCCTCGGCTCCGAGGCGCGCGGTTCCGCCGAAGGTCAGGATTCGCGGGTGGTGATGCCCTCCAGCGCCAGGCGGAGCAGGCGTGCGCTGGCGTCCCCTCGGGAGACGGTCTGCTCGCGCACCCAGGCGACGCCGCTGAGAAGGTCGAACAGCTCCTCGGGGGTGAGGTCGGAGCGCACGTCACCCGCTGTCTGGGCGGCGCGCAACAGGTCGGCGCCGCTGCGGTGCATGGCGGCGCACATGGCGTGCGAGGGGGTTCCCTCGTCGTACATGCTCCGGGTGAGGATGCCGACGAGTCCGCGGAAGGTGCTGAAGTGCACGACGGCCTCGCTCATCCACCCGGCCAGCGCGTCGAGCGGGTCCCGCTCCGAGGCCAGCCGTCCGGCCTGGGCGACGAGGTTCTCCAGGCCGTCGCGGGTGGTGGCCTCGACGAGCGCGGCGCGGGTGGGGAAGTGGCGGTACAGCGTGCCGATCGCCACTCCGGCCTGGCTTGCGATCTCCTCCAGGGAGGCGTCGGAGCCGGAGGACTCGAACGCCTTGCGGGCCGCGGTGAGGATGGCGTCGTAGTTACGCTGCCCGTCGGCCCTCCTCGGGCGCTGGGCGATGTATGGCCTGTCGTCCACCGGCTACCTCCCGCTTGACAACCTGAGGAACCCTCAGTTTGAATGCTGCCACTTAACCTGAGATCGCCTCAGTATAACCGTGCCCATTAACCTGAGGGTGCCTCACTGTGCGCCCTGTCGGTGAACCGTGGAGGTTCCATGACCCAGGAAAGCGTCCCGCCCGGTCTCCCGCGGAGCGACCGCGCGTGGGCCTTCGTGCTCACGGCGATCGTCGGCGCCGAGTTCATGCTCCAGCTCGACGGCACGATCGTGAACGTCGCGCTTCCCGCCCTGCAGTCCGATCTCCACCTGTCGGTGTCCGGAGGGTCGTGGGTACCGAACGGCTTCCTCCTCGCCTTCGGCGGCCTGC
This sequence comes from Streptosporangium sp. NPDC001559, assembly GCF_042893955.1. Lineage (NCBI taxonomy): Bacteria > Bacillati > Actinomycetota > Actinomycetes > Streptosporangiales > Streptosporangiaceae > Streptosporangium > Streptosporangium sp. NPDC001559. The sequence continues at coordinate 122,482 of NZ_JBIAVG010000010.1, read as the reverse complement.
TGCTTTTCGCGGGCCGCCTCGGCGACGTGCTGGGGCACCGCAAGGTCTTCCTCGCGGGGATCGCGCTGGTCGTGGTGGCCTCGCTGGTCGCCGGCCTCGCGCCGAACCTGGAGGTGCTGCTCGCCGGCCGGGTGCTGCAGGGCGCGGGCGCGGCCGTCGCCGGCCCCACCGGCCTGGCGCTGCTCGCGATCGTCTTCCAGGGGGAACGGCAGCAGCGGGCCTTCGGCCTCTACTCCACCGTGACCGGCCTCGGAGCCTCGGCCGGGATGGTGCTGGGCGGGGTGCTGACCTGGGCGGGGGACTGGCGCTGGAGCCTGCTGGTGAACGTGCCGATCGGGCTGGTCCTCATCGCGATCACCGTCAGGGCGCTGGGCCTGCGCGACGAGACGACCCGCTCCCGCCCGCTCGGGCTGCCCAGCGCGCTGCTCAGCACCGCGGCCCTCACCACCGCCGTGTACGGCCTCGTGCACGCCGCGGAGAGCGGCTGGGGCGATCGCTGGACCCTGACGGCCCTCGGCGCCGCGGCCGTGCTGGTCGTGGTACTGCTCCTGGTCGACCGGCGGGCCGCGGAACCGCTGCTGCCCGCCGCCGTTCTCACCGGGCGGGACCGGGTCGGCGCCTTCCTGAGCCTGCTGCTACTGGCGGCGGTCCTGACCAGTTTCCTGATCTATCTGGTCCAGTATCTGCAGGGGGTGCTCGGCTTCAACGCGCTGCAGAGCGGCCTGGCCATCCTGCCCTTCGGTCTGGCGCTGCTGGCCACGACCCAGCTCCTCACCGGGCGCATCGCCGCGTTCGGTCTCAAGACGCGGGCGATCGCCGGTCTCGCGGTCGTGCTGGCCGGGGTGGCCTGGCTGACCCGCCTCGACGGTGGCAGCGCCTACGCGAGCGGCGTGCTCCCGGCCCTCGTGGTCATGGGACTCGGCGTCGGCGTGGCGATCATCCCGCTCAACATGATCGTGCTGACCACGGCTCCGAGCGAGTACGCCGGGGTCACCGCGGGGGTGCTGCAGACCGCGCTCACCGTGGGCGGCTCGCTCGGCCTGGCCACCCTGCTGATCCCGCTGACCCAGGGGACCGGGGACATCGCCCGCACCATCTCGTCGGTGTTCGTCTGGGCCGGTGGCGCGCTGGTCGTCGCGCTGCTTCTCGCCCTGGTCGTCTGGTACCGCCCCGCCGCGGGGCGCTGAGGATCCCCTCCGGCGGCGAGGGGCGGGCCCTTCCGTACGGCGGGCCCGTCCCTCGCCGGGTCATCCGGCGATGGCGAGGTCGGCGTCCGAGGCGAGGATCGCCACCTGGAGCCTGCGCATGGTCATGCGCGGGTCCAGGCCGAGTTCCTCACGCAACACCCTGCGGGCCGACCGGAAGACCTCAAGCGCGTCCGCGCGCCTGCCCGCGCGATAGAGCGCCAGCATGAGCTGCTCGCGCAGATTCTCGTTCAGCGGGTACTCCTCGACCCATTTCGACAGATCGCCGATCAGCTCGCGATGCCGCCCGAGCCGCAGCGAGCACATGGCGATCGCCTCCAGGCACTCAAGCCGGACCTCCTCCGCCCACCGGGTGAACGTGCCGACGATGAGCCCGTTGTCGATTCCGCCGAGCACCGGCCCCCGGAACAGCCGAGCGGCCGCGGTGAAGTTCTCCAACGCTCGCTCCGGGGCGTGGCCGATCTCGCTGCGGCCCCGCGTGTGCAGGGCGTGGAGGTGGAACACGTCCACCGAGGCTCCGTCCACCTCCAGCAGGTATCCCTGGGCGTGAGTGCGGATGGCCGCCCCTTCCACGGCGGGCTGGACGAAGTTCTTACGCAACTGAGAGACGTACACGTGCAGGGCGGCGCGAGCCCGTTTCGGCGGCTCGCCGCCCCACAGTTCGTCGAGCAGTTCGTCGGTCGAGACGGGCTGGTTCGCCCGGATCAGCAGGGTGGCCAGCAGCGTCTCGACCTTGGGGGCGCTGACGGTGCGCGTCTCCTCGTCCACCAGGCGCAGTGGCCCGAGCAATTCGTATCTCATCTGTCTCCCCGCGCGACTGCGTGGCAGGAGGCGCCGGAATCAGCACCTACCTACGCGATGGCGTCATTCTTGCCAGCCGGTTCCGGCCTGAAATCAGCGAAAGTGCGTACGAACCCCTCGTCGAGTGCGTATGGCCGACCGCTGCGGAGACCCGCGCGCGGCTCTTACCTGCGCCTTGGGAAGGAGGGGGCGGACTTGTAAACCCTATAAAATTTGTAGGAAATAAGGGATATGTCACCTTCTGGCGTCCGGAGCTCCCCGCTTCCGGTTCCGTGGAGTGATGATGTGGCTCGCCGAAGGGTAAGGCTGAGGGATCTTTTAGGTAAAAGTCGTGAAATGTGCCTTGTGTCCTAAAGGTCGTTTTTGGTGGTGGGCATAACCCGTGGAGGAGACGAAGGGTGGCCGTCATGGCGGAGCGGGTGTTCGAGGACCGGCGGGACGCGGGCCGTGTCCTGGCCAGGCTCCTGGAGCACTACCGGGGCAGACCCGACGTCGTCGTCCTGGGCCTTCCCCGGGGCGGTGTGCCCGTGGCCTACGAGATCGCCGTGGCCCTCGGGGCGCCGCTCGACGTCTTCGTCGTCCGCAAGCTGGGGCTTCCCGGTCACGAGGAGCTGGCGATGGGGGCGATCGCCGGGGGCGGGGTCGTCGTGCTCAACGAGGACGTCGTCCGGAGGGCGGGCGTCTCGCCCGAGACGCTGCGGGAGGTGGCGGCCGGCGAGCGCCGGGAGCTCGCCAGGCGGGAACGGGCCTACCGGGAGGGCGGCGCCCCGCTCGACCTCATGGGCAGGACCGTCGTCGTGGTCGACGACGGGCTGGCGACCGGGGCGACCGTGCGCGCCGCCGTGGCGGCGCTGCGCCGCCACGAGCCCGCCGGGATCGTCGTCGCCGTCCCGACCGCGCCGGAGCCGGCCCTCGGAGAGCTGCGCGAGCTGGCCGACCAGGTGGTCTGCGCCTCGACCCCGCCTCTCTTCTCGGCCGTCGGGTTCTCCTACCGGGACTTCGAGCAAACCACGGACGAGGAGGTACGGGACCTCCTGCGCGCCGCGGCCGCCAGGCGGGTGCGGGCGTGACCGTCGAGGAGGGCAAGAGGGGACAGGAGGGGGAACGGTGAACGCGGTCAGGATGAACCTGGAGCGGTTGGAGATCCCGGCCGCGGACGTCGTGCTTGAGGCCGACGTCGTGGTGCCCAGGCCCGCGAGCGGGGTCGTGCTCTTCGCGCACGGCAGCGGCAGCAGCCGCCACAGCCCCCGCAACCGCTACGTGGCGGGCGAGCTCAGGAGGGCGGGGCTGGCGACGGTCCTGGTCGACCTGCTCACCCCCCTTGAGGAGGAGATCGACCTCGGGACGGGGGAGTTCCGCTTCGACGTGGACAGGCTGGCCGTACGGCTGGCCGCGCTGGCGGGGTGGCTGGCGCGGCACGAGCCGACGGCGGGCCTGCGCGTCGGGCTCTTCGGCGCGAGCACGGGGGCGGCGGCCGCGCTCGCCGCGGCCGCCGCCAAGCCCGGCCTGGTGAAGGCGGTCGTGTCCCGGGGCGGGCGGCCGGACCTGGCCGGTGAGGCGCTCGCGGCGGTCCGCGCGCCCACGCTGCTCATCGTCGGGGAACGCGACCAGGTCGTCATCGAGCTCAACCGTGAGGCGCTGGCACGGCTGCCGGGGCGGACGGGGCTTGAGATCGTGCCGGGGGCCACGCACCTCTTCGAGGAGCCGGGGGCGCTGGAGAGGGTCGCGGCCCTGGCGGGGAACTGGTTCCTGCGCCACCTGCCGGGGAGCCCGCAGGACCCACAGGGCCCGCAGGCCGGGGGCTGAGGGACAGAGGTCAGGCGGGGAAGGTCGAGGTCGCCAGGCCGCCGAAGTCGAGGACGTGCGCGGTGCCGTTGACGCCCCTGGCCGCGGGTGAGGCCAGGTAGAGGATCGCGCGGGCGACGTCCTCGGGCCGCAGCACGGGGCAGTCGAGCTCGTCGAAGGCCTCGCCGAGGTCGCCCCTGGCCATCGGGGTGTCGACGATGCTCGGGCAGACGCAGTTGACCCGGACGCCGTCGGACGCGAAGTCGACGGCCAGCGCCTTGGTGAGCATCAGGACGCCGCCCTTGGAGGCGCAGTAGGCGGCCATGCCCGGGGCGGCGACGAAGCTGGAGTCGGAGGCGACGAACACGATCGAGGGGCAGGAGCTCCCGGCGAGTGCGGTCGCGGCGTGCTTGGCCAGCAGGAACTGCCCGGTGAGGTTGACCTCCAGGGTCCTGGCGAAGTCGTCGCGGGCCGTCAGCCGCGCGTCGGTGCCCATGGGGCCGGAGATCCCCGCGCAGCCGACGACGACGTCCAGGCGAGGCGGGACCGCGGACCGTACGGTCTCCTCGTCGGTGACGTCCCCCTGGATCCAGGTGACGTCCAGGCCGTCCGGCCGGGGCGCCCGGTCCAGGACCGTCACGGCCGCCCCCTCGGCGAGGAGGCCGTCCACGGTCGCGCGGCCTATCCCGCTGGCTCCGCCGGTGACCAGGGCGGAAAGACCGGACAGTCCGAGATCCATCAAGGACTCCTTGCTATGTGCCTAAATTTCGGATATCTCGCCCGACGGTGGCAGGCGGGCAATTCATTTGCTTCCGTACGATAGATGGGGGGCGGGTGAGGCACAAGCCATGCGTCCTGGGTGGCTCTGGGACGACGTGGTGCTTTACCGGAAAGTCGGGCCTGTGATGCCTTGTTCCCCGTCACCTCCCTGAAATATGGTTCGGGACCAAACCCTTGTTGTCCGGATATTTCCGGCAGTTGGTCTCCCACTCGGGTGCCCCCGGAAAGAAGCCGCGGCGAGCATGATCGTAGGGTGGAGCGGAACAGTGAGGGAGCACCACACCGAGATGACGGGACACCACACCCTGCGCAGCACGGAAGAGGCCGTCGGTGACCGGCTGGGCGGCCTCGACCTCGACTTCGAGGCGATGTGGGCCGTCTCCAACATCTACCGGGCCTCGACCGCGATCCGTAACCACCTCGAACAGACGGTGCTCCGCGACACCGGCCTCACCTGGACCGGGTTCGTCGTCATGTGGGTCGTGTGGATCTGGGGGGAGAGCGAGACCCGGTACGTCGCCAAGGAGGCCGGCATCGCCAAGGGCACCCTCACCGGCGTCCTGAAGACCCTGGAGTCCCACCGTTACGTACGGCGCGCGCCCAACCCCGCGGACAGGCGCCGGGTGATGGTCACCCTGACCCCTTCGGGCGAACGCCTGATGCGGTCCCTCTTCCCGCAGTTCAACCGGGAGGAGGCCTTCGTCGTCAAGGAGCTCGACAGCCAGCGGCGCCGCGCCCTGGCCGCGAGCCTGCGGGTGGTCGTCCAGCATCTGGAGGGCACCGCCCGGCCTCACGCGCCCCTGACCCCGCCCGGCCGGGGCGCATGAGGCCGGGCGGGGAGCCCCACCGCCCCGGGGCACCGGAGCGGTGGGACGTCGGGGGGCGTCAGGAGCCGGACGGAGGCGGCTCCCCGAGATAGGCCGCGTGCAGCCGCTCGGGAGCCGAGCGCAGCCCGGCGGCCGGGCCCGAGTAGGTCAGCGTGCCGCTCGCGAGCACGTGCGCGGTGTCGGCGATCTTCAGGGCCAGCGTCGCGAACTGCTCGACGAGCAGCACCGCAACCCCGGAGGCGGCCAGGTCCCGCACCACGGGCAGCAGCCGCTGGACGATCACCGGGGCGAGACCGAGCGACATCTCGTCGATCAGCAACGCCGACGGCCTGGCCGCCAGCGCCCTGGCCAGCACGAGCATCTGCTGCTCGCCTCCGGACAGCAGCGAGGCGGCCACGTCGAGCCTCTTGTGCAGTTCGGGGAACAGCTCAAGAGCCTCGTCGATCACGCGGGGGCCGCGCCGTACCACGAGGATGTTCTCCGCGACCGTCAGGTCGGGGAAGACCGTACGGCCCTGCTCGACGTGGGCGACGCCCGCCCTGGCCCGGGCCACCCGGTCCAGGGCGTTGAGGCGCCCGCCGTTGAGGGAGACGGTGCCGCCGGTGATCGGGATCACGCCGGAGATCGACTCCAGGAGCGTGGTCTTGCCCGCGCCGTTCGGCCCGAGCAGCACCGTCACCTCACCGGCGGGCGCGGTGAGCGAGACACCCCTGACGATCGGGGCGCCGCCGCGCGCGACGGTCACGTCGTCGAGAACCAGGCTGGAGGTCATGCCAGCGCCACCTCGTCTCCCAGATACGCGCGGGCGACCTCGGGCCTGGCCAGCGTCGTCGCGGGCGGCCCGGCCGCGATCACCTCGCCGAAGTCGAGCACCACGACCTCCGCGCAGGCCCGCCGTACCATCTCCAGGTCGTGTTCGATCAGCAGGACCGAGGCGCCGAACCTGCCGGGCACCTCCGTGAGGCGTTCGGCGAGCTCCATGGACTCGGCGTGGGCCAGGCCCGCGGCCGGTTCGTCGAGGATGATCACCTTGGGCCGGGAGAGCAGCGCCCCGGCGACCTCCAGCAGCCGCCTGCTGCCCACGTCCAGCTCGCTGACGTGCCGGTTCAGGGCGCCCAGGTTCAGGAAGCCGGCCATCTCGTCGAGTTCGGCCGCGCTCACCCGGCGGTGCGCGGAGAAGCGCAGGAAACCCGCGACGGTGAGGCCGGGCGGGACCCGGTCCTGCTGGAACGTACGGCGCAGCCCCGCGGCCGCCCTGCGGTGCACGGGCAGGCCGTCAAGGCGCCGCCCGTCGAGCGTGACCGAGCCGGTCGCGCCGCGGACGAAGCCGGTCACCGCGTCGGTGAACGTCGACTTGCCCGCGCCGTTCGGGCCGATCAGTCCCATCACGGTCCGCTCGGGCACGACCAGGTCGACCCCGGAGAGCGCGGTGACCCGGCCGTAGGAGACCGACAGACCCTCGACCACCAGGACGGGCCGCTCGCCCCGTTCCGGCGTGACATCCGAGGCCCGGTGGGACGTGCGCCAGCCGGGTTCCCCGGACACGGCGGCGGCCCTGCGGCGCCGGAAGCGGCGCACCAGGTCCTCGCTCATGCTGAGGCCGGTGGACAGCGTCTGCACGGCGCCGACGGCGAACAGCAGGCTGCCCCAGTCCTGCGGGACGCCCAGGCCACGGAGGATCTCCGGGACGAACACCATCAGGACGCCTCCTGCGATGGCGCCGCCCGCGTACTCGCTGCCCGCCATGACGGCCACGACCAGCAGGATGAGGGAGTCAACGGTGTCGAAGTTCTGCGCGGTGACCACGCCGATCTGCCCGGCCAGCACGCCTCCCGCGATGCCGCCGAAGAAGGCGCTCAGCGCGAACGCGGCCAGCTTGGCGCGCGGCACGCTCATGGCCGCCGCGGCCGTGGCGCGCTCGGAGAAGCGCAGCGCCCGCCACGCCGTGCCGTACCGGGTGCGGCCGAGCAGCCGCACCGCGACCGCGCCCGCCACGAAGAGCAGGGCGGCGAACACGAAGTAGGCGGTGTCGGTGGCGATGAAGGCGGGCCTGAGCACCTGCTGGAAGGTCGTCGCGCCGGGGAAGCCCGCCGCCGCGATGATCACGTCGGCCGCGGCGGAGAAGCCGAGCGTCACCACGGCCAGGTGCACCCCGCGCAGCCGCAGCGCGGGCAGGCCGAGCAGGACGCCCAGAGGTACGGCGGCGACACCGCCCAGCAGGATCCACAGGACCAGACCGCCGGGCGCCGCCAGGACGTTCAGCTCGCAGACGACCCAGGCGCCCAGCGCCATGAACGACATCTGGCACAGCGAGATCATGCCCGCGCGGCCGGTGACGATCCCGAGCCCGCTCAGCGAGATCGCCGTCACCAGGGCCGTCGTGCCCAGGAAGAGCCAGTACTGCGGAACGAGGGCGGCCAGTACGGCGATCGCGGCGAGCGCGCCGGCGAGCTGGGCCGCGGGCCCGGTCATCTCAACGCGCCGCATCCCACACCTCCCCACGCTGGGACCACAGCAGGATCGCGAGGATCGCCACGAAGGGGACCACGTCGCGGAACTCCTGAAGCTGACTGACGTGCGCGAGCGCCCCCTGCAGGGCGCCCAGCGCCAGACCGCCGACGGCGGTGCCGACCAGGCTCCTGAACCCGCCGACCAGGGCCGCGGCGCACGCCGGGATCACCATCAGGCCGAGGGAGAGCTGGTCGCTGTTCTGCTGCGGGGCGACCACCAGCAGGACGGCGGTGGCCAGCAGGCCGGTCACCGCCCACAGTCCGACGCCGAGCCGCCTGCTCGGGATGCCCATCAGCTCGGCCGTGGTCGGCCGCTGCGACAGCGCCCGCAGCCGCAGGCCGACCGCGGTCCTGGCCAGGAACACCGAGACGCCCGCGGTGATGAGCACCGCCGCCGCCACGCAGACCGTGGCCGCCTGGGTGATGGTGACACCGCCGACGGTGGCCAGCGGGCCGCCCAGGACACCGGGGATCTGCCGGGGGTCGGTGCCGAAGACGAGGTACTCCGCGGCGAGCAGGCCCACGAGGTAGGCGATGGCGATCGCGGAGCGCTGGTCGGTCCCGGCCTCGGCGAACCAGCGCCCCATCATGTAGCCGAGCGCGGCGGCGACCAGCGCCGACCCCGCCAGGCCGATGAGGACCGCCACGGCGTACGGCACGCCGCCGTCGGCCAGAACGGACATCGTGTAGACCCCGACGACGCCGATCGCCGCCTGGGCCAGGTTGACCACCCGGCCCAGGCGGTACATCAGGGTCAGGCACAGACCGAGGACGGCGTAGGCGCCGCCCGCGGTCAGGCCGGCGATGGCGCCCTCAAGCATTGGGCAGCCGGATCCAGTCCGGGGTCATGACCTTCCAGGAGCCGTTGTCCGGCTGGACGAACTTGGCCGCCCGGTTGGAGGAGTGCGCCTGGTCGGGCCCGAAGGCGTACGGCGTGCCGACCATGGGCGACTCGATCGGCGCGAGCGCCTTCAGCGCCGCGGTCACCGACTCGCGGGTGATGTCGCCCTTGATCCCCTTGAGCGCGGTCACCAGGTTCGTCGCCGCCAGGTAGCCGCCCTCGGCGAAGGAGGTGAGCGGCACCTTGTTCTGGGTCATGAGCTCCCGCCAGTCCTTGGTGGCCTCGGAGGAGGTGTCGGAGTAGGGCTCGAACTCCGACAGGGCCACGACGTCCTTGCCCGCGTCGCCGAAGGCCTTGACCGCGGCGTCGGTGTAGGTCGAGGTGAGCACCAGCCACTTGATGCCGGAGACGCCCTGCGCCTGGGCGGCCTTCACCCAGCCGACCGACATGGGCTCGGTGCCGTTGAAGACGACGCCCTTACAGCCCGCGTCCCGCGCCCGCAGGATGTAGGGGGTGTAGTCGGTGGTGTTGCCCGACAGGCTCCGGTCGTTGATGAGCAGCTGCTTGCCGGTGATCTTCGACCACTGCTCGACGGCGCCCTTGTAGGCGTCGGAGGTGCCGCCGAGGATCACGAAGAAGCCGCACAGCTTGTCGATCTTCAGGACTTCGGAGGCGTGGTAGAGGGTGACGGTCGTGCCGAGGAAGGGGCCGGTGTTGACCGGGGAGATGGCGGGGGAGGTGAAACAGCCGGGGTCGATGCCGGTCCCGGAGATCGAGGAGATCCCGGACTGGGCGTAGAAGGCGCCGTTGACCTGGCAGTCGAGGAGGCTGGCGCCGCCCGCGAGCGCCACGGCGCCCTTGTTCTGGATGAGGTCCCTGGAGGCCTGGGCGGCCGTGCTCGGGTCGCCCTTGTCGTCCACGCTGACGTAGGAGATCTTGCGGCCGTTGACGCCGCCCTCGGCGTTGACGCGGTCGAAGACGGCCTTGGCGGCCTGGGAGGCCTCGGGGAAGGCGGCGGGGCCGCTCAGCGAGCTGATCGCTCCGACGACGATGGGGTCGGTGGACGTGGCGCCCTTGGCGTCACCGGAACTCCCTGTGTCGCCCGAACCGCACGCGGCGGCGCTGACGGTCAGGAGCGCGATCGCTCCCGCCGCGAGGCCCTTGGAGATCTTTCCCATGGGACGGTGCCTTTCATGAGGTGGGGGGTCTTGCGATCGGCGGCGGCGTCAGGGGCCCGCCGTCCGGGATCGTTGGGACGGTGGGCACGTCGGACGGTCCGGCGGGGTCGCCCGGATCGGCATCCGGTCGTGGGCGTGGGACGCCGGTCCCCCTGGTCCGCCACGGGTCTCACACGGCTCGAGGCAGGATCGGCTGCCGGAGTCGTGGTTTCCGGCACCCCGGGGTCAGGGGTGAGGCGCATCGAGACCTCCTGCGGCGAGGAACACTCAATGTTTGGTCCCAAAACATATGGCGCTCACCCCCGGTGAACAAGTCACATCAATGTAAAGAGTGAGGATTTACTTTGGCTCCGTATGATCTTGGGGGAGTGGGGCGCTTTCAAGTCGTTCGTCCCCTTCGGCGGCCGGGCGAGGATCTACGACGCCGGGTAGCATCGGACGATCCGCGGATGGAGCGGATAGAGGGGAGCCGCACGCGATGCGCGGTCTGGGGGACCTGGAGTCCGTGATCATGGAACGCCTGTGGTCGACCCGCAGGCCCGCGCCGGTCAGGGACGTGCTCGAGGACCTCCGCGCGGAACGGGAGATCGCCTACACCACGGTCATGACCGTGATGGACAAGCTGCACACCAAGGGCCTGCTCCGCAGGCGGATGGTCGGCAGGGCCTACGTCTACGAGACGGTCGCCAGCAGGGAGGCATACGTCGCCGACCTCATGCGCGACGCCCTGGCCTCGGGCGGCAACCGTACGGCCACGCTGGTGCACTTCCTTGAGCGGCTCACCCCGGAGGAGTCGGCGGCGCTGGACGCGGCGCTCAGGGTGTGTCCCCTGGAGTAGTGGGGCCGCACTACTACCCCAGATAGGAGAATATCCCGATTTCGGGGCGCGAGAGCGCTGGAACGGTCCTCGGAAGAGGGGTTGGGCGCCTGATTTGGCATGCCCGGCCTGTTCGGTGCACCATCTCCTACTATCGTCCATCGGATGGGAGGCGACGCCTCCGAAACCCCTCCATGTCCGTGGGAAGGGGCCCTGGACGCCCCTCCCGGCGGGAGGGCCGGTGAGAAGGAGAGACGTGGCGGCGCTGTCCCGTTCAGGCCGATGGCGGGGCGCGTTCAGGGGGCTGACCGCCTCGGCCGCCGTCCTCGTGCTGTGCGCCGTACCCCAGGCCGAAGGCCACGCCGCGCCGAAACCCACCGCCAAGCAGCTCCGCGCGGAGCTGGCACGGCTCCAGAAGCGGTCCGATTCCATGATCGCCGAGTACTACACGGGGCGGGTCGCGCTGCAGAAGGCCGAGAAGGCGGAGAAGGCCGCCGCGGGCGAGCTGCGAGGGGCGCAGGAGGACTTCGACCAGGCCGCGCGGGAGGTCCGCACGCTGGCCGCCCAGCGCTACCGCACCGGCATCCCCGGGACGCTCCCGGTTCTGATGAGTGCGAGCGATCCGGCGGACCTGCTCAACCAGATGGCCCTCATGCAGCAGATCATGGAGGGCCGGGACGCCAGGCTCAACGGGTTCGCCCAGGTCAAAGACACCTACCAGCGGGCGAAGGCCTCGGCGGAACAGCGCGCGAAGGAGCTGCGCGACTCGCTGAGGAAGCTCGGCGAGCAGAAGAAGCGGACCCTGGAGCTGATCGACACGATCAAGGACAGGATCGACCGGCTCTACCCCACCCCGGGCACCAGGAGGGCCGACGGCACCTGGGTCCCCCAGCTTCCCTCCGGCCCCGACAACATCACCCCCAGGATGCGCCTGGTCCGCCAGCTGGTCGCGCAGCGCTTCAGCCCCCACTTCGGCATCGGCTGCTACCGCGTGGACGGCGGCATCGCCGGAGGCGGGGAGCACCCGCTCGGCCGCGCCTGCGACTTCATGATGAGCTCGGGCGGCTCCATGCCCAGCGCGGGCAACGTCAGGCTCGGCGACGAGGTGGCCGCCTGGGCCATCGAGAACAAGGACCGCCTCGGCGTCAAGTACGTCATCTGGCGCCAGCGCATCAACACCGGCTCCGGCTGGCGCGGCATGTCCAACCGGGGCGGCGTCACCGCCAACCACTACGACCACGTCCACATCTCGGTCCACTGACCGCTTGCCCCGGCCGCGGCCGGGGCGTCAGGCGAGGTCGGGCACCGCCTTCTTCACGGCCATCCCGGGCGCGCTCACCTTCGGCGAGGCCTGACAGGCCGCGCCGCCGTACGACGTGGCCGTAAAACGGGTTGCCGCGACCGTGACGGGGTGACCAGTGTGGGGACATGCTCACCGACGTTCAGGTGGAGGCTTTCGTCGAGGACGGCTTCGTCCGGATCGAGAGCGCCTTCCCCCGCGAGGCCGCCGAGAGATGCCGCGAGATCGTGTGGCGGGACCTCGGGGCCGACCCCGGCACCCCGGCCACGTGGCCGGGACCGGTCGCGGCCCGCCCGGACTACGCGCAACCGCCGTTCCGGGCCGCGGCCAACACGCCGCGCCTGCACGCCGCCTTCGACGCGCTCGTGGGCAGGGGGCGCTGGACCCCCCGCGCCACCCTGGGAGGCTTCGTGATCCGTTTCCCCGGGGGCGAACCGGCCGTCGTGGACGGATGGCACGTCGACGTGAGCTTTCCCGGCCCCGGCTCCGTCCCGGGTGACTACCTGACCTGGCGGGCGAACGCGGCCTCCAGGGACCGCGCGCTGCTGATGCTCTTCCTGTTCTCGGACGTCGGGGAGGCGGACGCGCCGACCCGGCTGCGCGCCGGTTCCCACCTGGACGTGGCGCGGCTGCTCGCCTCCGAGGGCGAGGACGGCCTCGACGCCGTGGAACTGGCCCGGCGGGCCGAGGCGGCGAGCCGTGACCGTCCGGTCGTCCACGCCACCGGCGACGCCGGCGACGTCTACCTGTGCCACCCGTTCCTGGTGCACGCCGGGCAGCCGAACCGCGGCCGGAGCCCGCGCTTCCTGGCCCAGCCGGGGCTCAGCCCGGCCGGGCCGCTCCGCGGGGACGGGGCGGAGAGCGATCTCTCACCCGTCGAGGCCGCGATCAGGCGGGGCCTCGAACGGGGACACGGCGCGGGGGCGTCGGGGACGGCCGGGGGCTGAAACCACGCCGCCCGCGACGCCCGGGTTCTCGACCGTGTACGGACGGGGCGCTCTCAGGCTCGTCCGGCGAGGCGGCCGCCCGTTCGGGCGGCGCGTCCCCGCGCGGCCGTACCGGTTCTCCTGGGCGGAGAGGTGGTCCAGACCACTTCGGACACATGAGGACCGTCTCCAGGTCGGGGGCGAGGAACGGCGTCGAGACGCCGTTCCGGCGCACGTGAGAACACTTCCCTCGGGGGAGCGCCCGGCGGGAACGGCGGCCGGCACCGGTTCCGGCGCGGCGGAAAGAGGCGCGTGAACGGCCGACGCTCCCAGGCCGGTACGCCCGGCGGGCCGGACGCGGTGGCCCGGGATTCCACGGATCTCTCCAGCCGACTTACTAAGGTTCGTAGTTCATCGTCGGTCGATCGGCAACGCCATCCTGAATGTCATCCCAGGTGAGCGGCCGTTTCCCAAGAGCGGTCATGGCTCCTACCGGCGGTAGTGAAGCCGGTCAGGCCGACGAGAATCCGGTACGGACCGGTGGCACGCTCTCTCGATCGGCGTTGTCAAACCGATATCAACCGGTATAGACCAGTCCCATAGGACGAACCTACTCTGGTCCGCACCACGGGAAAGCCCGGAGCTCCGCGACCCACAGGCCGCCACCGGCTCTCTTTCGAGCATTCCAACCCGCCGGGTGAACTCCGGCGGCCCCCCAGCTGGTACGGACCGGCTCCGATCGTCTGAATATCAAGGTGGTAATTCACGTGAACAAGAGGCTCGTCGGTGCGCTGACGCTCGGTCTGTCCGCGGCACTGGTCATGACCGGCTGCGGTTCGACGCAGAGCGGAAGCGACGGCGGTGACAAGGCGGCCGGTGGCGACGTGACGCTGAAGCTGGTCGCCGCCGACTACGGCGACGGCCCCACCGCCGACAACAGCGGTGAGAAGTTCTGGAAGGGCGTCGTCGACGGCTTCCAGAAGGCCAACCCCGGCATCAAGGTCGACGTCCAGGTCATCAACTGGAACGACATCGACAAGCAGGTCGCGACCATGGTCCAGAACGGCCAGGTGCCCGACATCCTGCAGACCGGCGACTACTCCGGCTTCGTCAAGGACGGCCTGCTGTACAAGACCGACGAGGTCCTGTCCCCGGCCACCTCGGCCGACCTGCTGCCCAAGTTCGCCGACTTCGGCAAGGTGGACGGCACCGGCTACGGCATCCCGTTCGTGTCCTCGGCCCGCGCCCTGTTCTACAACAAGGACCTGTTCACCAAGGCCGGGATCGCCGAGGCGCCCAAGACCTGGGAGGAGCTCAAGGCCGCGGCGGAGAAGCTGAAGAAGGCCGGCGTCAGCCAGCCGTTCGGCCTGCCGCTGGGCAACGAGGAGGCCCAGGCCGAGTCGTTCCTGTGGTTCATGGGCAACGGCGGCGGCTACAAGGACTCCTCCGGGGCGTGGGCGGTCGACTCCGCCGCCAACGTCGAGGCCCTCCAGTACGTCAAGGGCCTGGTCGACGCGGGCCTGACCAGCCCCAACCCCGGCACCAAGAACCGCAAGGACGTCTGGGCGGACTTCGCCGCGGGCAAGGTCGGCATGGTCAACGGCGGCCCCATGTCCATCCCGATCTTCGAGAAGGGCGGCCTGACCAACTTCGGTGTCGCCCCGATCGCGGGCAAGACCGCGGCCCTGGACACCACGCTCGGCGTCGAGGACTGGATCATGGCCTTCAACAAGAACGGCCACCAGGAGCAGATCAAGAAGTTCTTCGACTACTTCTACTCCGGTGACGCGGCGCAGAAGATCAGCGACACCTACAAGCTGCTGCCGGTGACGAAGTCCGGCATCGAGAAGCTCTCCTCGGACGAGAGGCTCAAGCCGTTCCTGGACGCGCTGCCCAACGCGACGTTCTACCCCTTCCAGGACCCCAAGTGGTCCGAGGTGAACACCCAGGTCAAGCAGACCATCGGCGGCGCCGTCAGCGGTGACCCGAAGGCCGTGCTCGGTGCGATCCAGAAGGTCGCGACCGCGGGCTGACCCTCACCCCCGGGTACGGCGCGCCCGCCCGTCCTGCCGTGTGGCGGGCGCGCCGTACCAGTCCATCCGAAAGCAGGACTCATGCAGCAAACATCCGCGCGAGGCGGAGCGCTGCGCGCGCTCGCCCCGCTGGCCTGGGTCGGCCCCGCCGTGGCGCTGATCGCCGTGGTGGTCGTCTGGCCCGTCGTGGTGATGGTCCAGTCGTCCTTCCTGAAGATCAGCCGCTTCGGCGTCGTCCAGGGCGGAAACGGGACGGGCAACTACGACAAGCTGTTCGCCGAGCCCGACTTCGGCGGGGTCATGGCCAGGAGCCTGGTGTGGGTGGTCGCGGTGGTCGCGCTGACCGTGCTCGTCTCCCTGGCGCTGGCCCAGCTGTTCAACCAGCGCTTCCCCGGACGCCGCTTCGCCCGCTGGGCGCTGATCGCGCCGTGGGCCGCCTCCGTCCTGATGACGTCGATCATCTTCAAGTGGATGCTCGACCCCGAGGTCGGCCTGATCAACATGCTCAGGCGTGACCTCGGGCTGCTGGACGCCCTCGGCGGCGCGGACGCCGACCCGCTCGGCAGCGCGTCGGGCGCGATGCCGTGGCTCATCTTCGTCGCGGTCTTCGTCTCCGTCCCGTTCACCACCTACGCGCTGCTCGCGGGACTGTCGGCGATCCCGGCCGACGTCTACGAGGCGGCCAAGATCGACGGAGCCTCGAAGCTGCGGACCTACTGGTCGATCACGCTGCCGCTGCTGCGGCCCGCCCTCACGGTCGCGGCGCTCATCAACGTGATGAACGTCTTCAACAGCTTCCCGATCATCTGGGCCATGACCCACGGGCAGCCGGGCTACTCGACGGCGACCTCGACCATCTTCATGTACATCCTCAAGGGATCCGACATCGG
Source organism: Streptosporangium sp. NPDC001559 (assembly GCF_042893955.1). Lineage (NCBI taxonomy): Bacteria > Bacillati > Actinomycetota > Actinomycetes > Streptosporangiales > Streptosporangiaceae > Streptosporangium > Streptosporangium sp. NPDC001559. The sequence continues at coordinate 106,589 of NZ_JBIAVG010000010.1, read as the reverse complement.
CGAGTCGGCGGCCATGTCCGTCGTCAACTTCGGCATGGTGATCGTCCTGACGATCGTCTTCCTGAAGGTCAGCAAGTGGAGGACGGCACCCGCATGACCCTCACCCAGAACGCGCCCTCGGTCGCGGAGAAGACGACGGCCCCTGTCGCGGCGCCGCGCTCGCTCCCGTCCGTCAAGACCGTCGTCATCGCGGCGAGCGCCTACCTGATCGCCTTCGTCTTCCTCTTCCCCTACCTGGTGATGATCCTGACGGCGCTGCGCCCGCAGGGGGAACTGCGCCAGGCGACCTACCTGCCGCAGCGGTTCGAATGGTCGAACTTCACGAACTTCTGGACCGGCGGACTCGCCCAGAACCTGGGCGTCACCCTGCAGGTCGCCGCGGGCTCGACCGTGCTGGTGCTGCTGGTGGCGCTGCCCGCGGCCTACTACACCGCGCGGCACGACTTCAAGGGCCGCACCGCGTTCATGATCCTGGTGCTGATCACCCAGATGTTCCAGCCGACCGCGATGCTGGTCGGCATCTACCGCGAGTTCTTCCAGTTCGGGCTGGTCGACTCGGTCTGGGCGCTGATCCTGGTCAACGGCGGCTTCAACCTCGCCTTCGCGGTGTGGATCCTCAACGCCTACTTCTCCTCGATCCCGCGTGAGCTGGAGGAGGCCGCGTTCATCGACGGCAACGGACGCTTCGGCGCGCTGTTCCGGGTCACCCTCCCGCTGGCCATGCCCGGTGTGGTGACCGCGCTGATCTTCACCTTCATCGCGGCCTGGAACGAGTTCGTCGTCGCCCTCACCCTGACCACCACCCCGGGCAACCAGCCCCTCACGGTCGCCCTGAACTCCTTCATCGGCCAGTACCAGGTGGACTGGCAGAACCTGTTCGCGGGTTCGGTCATCGCGACGATCCCGGTCATCATCCTGTTCGCGCTCATCGAACGGAAGGTGGTCGGCGGTCTCACCGCCGGTTCCATCAAGTGACCCGCACGGGCCCAGCGGTGGGGGCCCGGTGGGCGGCGGTCCCGTGTCGAGTCGCTCCGGCACGGGACCGCCCGGGACGTTCAGGGGGCGGTGACGCCCAGGACCAGCTTGCCCGAGGTACGGCCCGCCGCCAGCCGTTCGTGGGCCTCGGCCGCCCGGTCGAGAGGGAAGACCTCCTCGACCTCGACGGTGAGAAGGCCCGAGTCGGCCAGCTCGCCGATGCGCGCCAGCGCCGGGCCGTCCGGCTCGACCAGGAACCCCGTCGCACGCACGCCGCGTGCCGCGGCCGACTCGACCAGCTCGGGCGAGACCCCGGAGGGCACCGCGACCAGCAGCCCGCCGGGACGCAGGACGCCGAGGGAACGGGTGCTCGTGGTGTCGTACCCGTCGCCGACCAGGTCCACCACCAGGTCCACGTCGCGCACCACCTCCTCGAACCGGACGGCCGTGTAGTCGACGAGCTCGTCGGCGCCGAGCCCGCTCAGCCAGTCGTGCTTGGCCGTACGGGCCGTGCCGATCACGTACGCCCCCAGGTGCTTGGCGATCTGGACGGCGAAGTGGCCGACCCCGCCCCCCGCGGCGTGCACGAGCACCCGCTGCCTGGGCCGCAGGTCGGCGGTGTCCACCAGGACCTGCCAGGCGGTCAGCGCCGCCAGCGGTACGGCCGCCGCCTCCTCGTGCCCCAGCGAGCGGGGCCTGCGGGCGAACTGCCGCGAGGGGGCCGTGACGTACTCGGCGTAGGCGCCCGCCTGCCGGGGGAACCACGGCATGCCGTACACCTCGTCGCCGACGGCCAGGGTGTGCACGCCGTACCCGACCTCCTCGACGACGCCGCAGACGTCCCAGCCGAGGACGAAGGGCGGGGCGCCGAGGACACCCGCCATGCCACCGCCCGCCCTGGTCTTGGCGTCGACGGGGTTCACCCCGGCGGCGACGACCCGGACCAGCACCTCGGTCGGCAGCGGTCGCGGCCTGTCCAGCAGGACGGGGCGCAGCACCTCGGGTCCGCCGAAGACGTCCTGGCTTACGGCGCGCATGGAAGTCATGTTCTGTCTCCTCCTCGGTCGTGGCCGCTGGGCGGCGCGGCGCGGCAGAGGGTAACCCCGCTCGCCGGGCCCGCGCGGGAGCCTTGTCCTTTCCGGGAAACCTCCGGCGCCTTTCGTTCACGGACTGTTCAGGAGAGCGTTCCCGGGAACCGGGGTAGACCGGATCTTCCGGTTATGGAGGGGTAGTAACTTCGACGCATGCGACTGGGCGTTCTCGACATCGGTTCCAACACGGTTCATCTTCTGGTGATGGACGCGCACCGGGGCGCCCGGCCGCTCCCCGCCTACTCCCACAAGGTGGACCTCCGGCTCGCCGAGTACATGGAGGACGACGAGCGGCTCTCCGAGGAGGGCGCGGCGCTGCTGCGCGGGCACGTCGAGGAGGCGCTGCGCCTGGCCGAGGACAAGGGCGTCGAGGACCTCATGGCGTTCGCCACCTCGGCGGTGAGGGAGGCGGTCAACGGCGAGGAGGTGCTCGCCGACCTCAACGCGCGGGCCGAGGTGAACATCCAGGTCCTCTCCGGTCAGGACGAGGCGCGGCTGACCTTCCTGGCCGTGCGGCGGTGGTTCGGCTGGTCGTCGGGGCGGCTGCTGGTGCTGGACATCGGCGGGGGCTCCCTGGAGATCGCCTCGGGCATCGACGAGCAGCCGGACGTCGCGATCTCGCTGCCGCTCGGGGCGGGCAGGCTCACCCGCGACCGCTTCAGCGCCGACCCGCCCTCCCAGGAGGAGATCAGGGCCCTGCGCAGGCACGTGCGGGCCGAGATCGCCCGCAAGGTCGGCGACGTCGCCAGGTACGGCAGGGCGGACCACGCGGTGGCGACCTCGAAGACCTTCAGGCAGCTGGCGAGGATAACCGGGGCGGCCCCGTCGAGCGAGGGGAACGTCCGCCGGGTGCTCAGGCACACCGAGCTGGTGGAGTGGACCGGCAGGCTGGCCGGGATGGACCCGCGCGCGCGGGCGGGCCTGCCGGGGGTCTCCGAGGGGCGGGCGCCGCAGTTGCCCGCGGGGGCGATCGTCGCCGACGCCGCGATGGACCTGCTGGGGGTCGGGGAGCTCGAGGTGTGCCCCTGGGCGCTGCGGGAGGGCGTCATCCTGCGCAGACTCGACACGATGCCCGAGGTCTGAGGTTTACCGGCTCTTCGTCGGGTAAGAGCGCGCCTTCATGAACAGCGCTCAGGTGCAAGGCGCCGCCCGCAGAGCGGCCGGCAGCCGGACTCTGGAGAGACTGACCCGCCTCGGGCTCGTCTGCCGCGGCGTCCTGTACGGCCTCATCGGCTTCCTGGCCCTGCGGATCGCCTTCGGCGGCGGAAACGGGGGCAAGGAGGCCGACAAGACCGGGGCGGTCGAGACGGTGGCCGAGCAGCCGTTCGGCACCGTGCTGTTGTGGCTGATGGTCCTCGGCTTCGTGGCCCTGACCCTCTGGCAGGTCTCCGAGGCGGTCCTCGACCGGGGCGGGAAGGTCAAGGACCGGGCCGAGGCGGTCGCGCGGGCGTTCACGTACGGGCTGCTGGTGGCGACGCTGCTCGGCCTGCTGCTGAGGGGCGACCCGGGCAGCTCGTCCGACGACAGTTCCAAGGATCTGACCGCCATGGCGATGGACCTGCCCGGCGGGCAGGTCCTGGTCGGCCTGGTGGGACTCGGGGTGGTCGCGCTCGGGGCCCACTGGATCCACAGCGGATGGAAGAAGAGGTTTCTTGAGGACCTGCGCGACGGGGAGGTGCCGCCGGGCGCGCGGCGTCTGGCCGAGCGGCTCGGCACGGCCGGATACCTCGCCCGCGGCGTGATCGCGGTGGCGGCCGGGGTCTTCGTCGTCCAGGCCGCGATCACCTACGATCCGGACAGGGCCAGGGGCGTCGACTCGACGCTGCGCGCGCTGGCGGGCACCCCCGCCGGGCCGTGGCTGCTGGGCGTCGTGGCCTTCGGCCTGCTGCTTTTCGCGGCCTACTGTTTTCTCCAGGCGCGCTGGCACCGGCTGTGACGTACGGCCCCGCGCCCCGGCGCCGCCGTGGCAAGCCCCACCTACCTATCCGGTAAGTCACCCTATTGGCGCTTTTCCATGACATCGCCCTGTCCGGGTCCCGCGTCCTTCCATGGAGGCGGATGGCATCGGGAGGGCCATATGGATTTGTCGGAGCGCGACGGCGGTGAACGGATTCTCCACCTGGAAGGGTCCCCCGACCAGGTGGGGAGGGCCAGAAAACTGATCTCGGCGGCTCTCGGCAGGGACCATCCCCTCCACGACGACTGCGTGCTGCTCACCAGTGAGATAGCCACCAACGCGGTCGTCCACTCCAGGTCGGGGGACGGCGGCATGTTCACCGTCACCGTCACCCACTGGGCGGGCGGCGTGCGGGTCTCCGTCCAGGACGACGGCTCGGCCGAGGTTCCCTGCCTGTGCCACACCCCCGCCGACGCCACCGGGGGGCGAGGCCTGCCGCTGCTCGAGGCGCTGTCCCACAGCTGGGGATTCACCCGGGAGGCGGGGACGAACCTGGTCTGGTTCGAGCTCGTTCTCGAGACCGCCGGGGTGCCGGGGGGCCGGTTGGCCGCCGTGCGGTGAGCCCTCAGGCGCCGGGGGAGGCCAGCAGCCGGTCCAGTACCCGGACGCCGAACTCGAGCCCCTCGACCGGGACGCGCTCGTCCACTCCGTGGAACATGCCGAAGTAGTCAAGGTCGGGGGAGAGCCGCAACGGCGCGAAGCCGTACCCCCTGATGCCGATCCCGGCGAAGGACTTGGCGTCCGTGCCCCCCGACATCACGTACGGCACCGGCCGCGCCTGCCCGTCCTCGGCGAGGATCGCCGCGCGGAGCCGCTCGAAGAAGGGGGCGTTCAGCGACGCGTCCGGCGCCTCCTCCAGGCTGAGGAACTCACGGGTGATCCTCGGCCCGAGCAGCCGGTCGATCGTCTCCAGGAACTCCTCCCGGTATCCGGGCAGGAACCGGCCGTCCACGTGGGCGGTCGCGGTGCCGGGGATCACGTTGACCTTGTAACCCGCCTGGAGCATCGTCGGGTTGGCCGAGTTGCGGATCTGCGCCGCGAACAGCGTGCCCGCCCGGCCCAGCCGCTCGGCCTCCTGTTCGAGCCGGTCGCGGTCGATGCGCTCCCCCAGGATCTCCTCAAGGCTCGTGAGCAGGGCGGCGACGCCGGGCGTCAGCCGTACCGGCCAGCGGTGGGCGGCGAGCCTGGACAGGGCGTGGCACAGCTCGGCGACCGCGTTGTCCGCAGGAGGGCGGGAGCCGTGGCCCGCGACGCCGTCGGCGGTCAGCCTCATCCACGCGGTGCCGCGCTCGCCGACCGCGATCGGGTAGACACGCCGCCCCCGCACCTCGACGCTGTAGCCGCCCGACTCGCCGATCGCCTCGGTGCAGCCGTCGAACAGCTCCCTGCGCCGCCGCACCGCGTACCGTGCGCCGTACTCGCCGGTCGCCTCCTCGTCGGCGAGGAAGGCCAGCACCATGTCCCTGGCCGGCCGCACGCCGCGCCTTGCCCAGTCGCGGACCAGGGCGAGCGTCATGGACAGCGTGCCCTTCATGTCGACCGCGCCCCTGCCCCAGACGCAGCCGCCGGTGATCTCCCCGGAGAACGGGTGGATCCGCCAGTCGGCGGGTTCGGCGGGCACCACGTCCAGGTGGCCGTGGACCAGCAGGGCCTCGGGCGAGTCGCCGGGAATCCTGGCGACCACGCTGGTCCTGCGGCTGGCCGACTCGAAGACCACCGGCTCGATGCCCACCTCGGCCAGCAGCTCCGCGACGTACTCGGCCGCGGGCCGCTCCCCGGAGCCCGGATTGGTGGTGTCGAACCTGATCAGGTTCGAGCAGATCGACGAGACCTCGCCAGCCATGGAACACGCCCCCCGGAAACCGACTGATCATCGGTGCATACCCACGGTGACGTCTTTGCATTTCGTTATCCGTGTGTATAAATTTATCCGTATGGATAATAAAGTGTGGAGCCTGGTCAGGGCGCTCTTCGTCGCCGTGCTCGTCATCTCGGTCGCGGCGCTCGGGGTGGCCGCCGTCGTCGGCGGCAACTGGGTGGTGTGGCTGCGCGGCGCCGCCGTCGCGGTCGCCTCCGCCTGGCTCGTCGTCCTCGCCGGGCAGGCCGCGCACGGCAGGCGGTCGGCCTACGTGCGCATCCGCTTCGTCACCCTCGCCGCGCCCGTCGGAATCGTGCTCATCATCCTCGCGCCGGACAGTGGCTACCCCGGCTGGATGAAGGTGGAGCAGGGCGTGATCGGCGTCCTGGTCGCCGTCGCCGCGCTCACGGTCAACCGCCGCGCCGTGCGTGAGGCGTTTCCGAAGCGTGGCAAGCTGGGGTGATATGGAGATCGCCAGGACCCGCCGGACGGCGGCCACCGAGGCACGCAGGGCTCAGATCGCCTCCGCCACCATCGCGGTGCTCGCCGAGCGCGGCTACGCGGAGACCACCTTCGAGGCCATCTGTGAGCACGCCGGGCTGAGCAGCAAGAGACTGATCTCCTACCACTTCTCCACCAAGGAACAGCTCTTCGAGGCCGTCGTCCGCCAGGTCACCGCCGACGCCGCCGCCTTCATGCGCCCGCGACTCGACGCCGCCACCGGGGCCCGCGCGCAGCTTGAGGCCTACATCAGGGCGAACGTCGCCTTCGTCGCCGCGCACCCCGGGCACGTGCGCGCGATACAGCAGATCGTGTACAACCACGTGCCCGTCGGCGGGCAGGAGCACGACGCCGCGATCGGCAGACTGGTCGCGCTGTTCGAGGACGGGCGGCGCGCGGGAACGTTCAGGACGTTCGACGGCGAGCTGATGGGCGCGGCGCTGCGGTCGGCCATCGACGCGACGGCCGACCGAGTCGTCAACGGCCACGACGCGGACCACTGCGCGGACGAACTCGTCGAGATCTTCGACAGGGCGACACGGGCCGAACCCTCGTGAACCCCTGTTCCCGAGCGGCCGCCCGGGACCTCGGCCGCGCGAAGCCGGTGCGCGCCGCCGCGACGCCATCCGTTCAGGTGCGGCCTCCCGTGACGCGAAGAAGGTCGAGCTTCCCCGCATCGGTGCTTCCGGCCGCCGCCGTGTAGGTGACCACGCGCAGGTCGGCGCCGGGAACGACGAGGACGTCGCAGTCGAGCAGGATGTCGCCGACCTGGGGGTGCCGGATCGTCTTCGCGTCGGTCGTGTGCGGGGCGGCGGCCGTCCGCGTGGCCCAGTGATGAGCGAAGGCGCCGGACGTTTCGCGTAGTTCTCGCACGAGACGGCCGAGCCGGGCGTCGGCGGGATAGCGGGAGACGGCGTCTCCGAGGTCGGCGACGATCGACGCGGCGAAGGCGTCCGGTCCACGTTCTGACCGGACGGGGAGCATCTGGGCGCTCGCGGCGCCGTCGCCGAAGAGCGCACGGGCGAGATTGCGTTCGGCGGCGGGAAGGGCGGCGGGGTCGCCGTGCAGCGCGCTCCACATGGTGTTCCACCACACCAGGGTCCAGTCCGCGGCGAACACGCCGATCGGAACGTCACCGAGACGCGAGACGAGCCGTTGGACGCCCGGGGGCACGTGGGTGTCGACCGTCCCGTCCCGCGGTGGCAGGAGCCCGGCGCTCCGGTACAGCCGGTCGCGCTCGGCGCGGGTGAGCTGAAGGGCCCGGGCGAGCGCGCCGACGACCTGGGCCGAGGGGTTCCTGGCCCGTGCCTGCTCCAGGCGCAGAACGTAGTCGACGGACAGTCCCGCCAGCTGGGCCAGCTCCTCGCGGCGCAGTCCCGGGGCGCGACGGCCGCCTGTCGCCGTGAAGCCGGCGTCGTCCGGGGAGAGGCGGTCACGCCAGGCGCGCAGGAGCGCGGCGAAGTCGGAGCGGGAGGCGGTCATGGACCCATTCTCGCCACGCGGCGGGAGACGAGCCTGGGTACCGCCGGTCCCAGGGACGGGCGGTGCGCTGGCCGGCGGCGGCCCTTGAGGCGAACGTGGACACGCGTCCGAGGCGGGCGCCGCAGGCCGGACATCCAGGGAGTCCCTGATGAAGCACACCATCGTGATGACGGGCGCGAGCCGCGGAATCGGCCGCGTCGCCGCACGGCGCATCCTGCGCCGGTCACCGGACGCGCACCTCCTCGTCGTCGCCCGCGCGTCCCGCGGCGCACGGCTCGCCGCGGAACTCGCCTCGGGCGGGTACACGGTCTCGCACGTCCCGGCGGACCTCCGCTCGCTGGACAGCGTCCGCGCGGCCGCCGTCGGGATCCGCGACCGGCTCGACCGCGGCGCCCTGCCGCCGCTGCGCGGCTTCGTGGGCAACGCCGGTGTTCAGTACACCAACGCGCTCACCGAGGGGCCCGAGGGGCTGGAGGCCACCTTCACGGTCAACGTGCTCGCCAACCACCTGTTCGTGCGCCTGCTCCAGGACCGCTTCGCCGTCCCCGCCCGGATCGTGATCACCGTCAGCGACACGCACTTCGGCGACCTCAGGCACAACCTGGGCATGGTGCCGGGCCCGGTCTGGAGGTCCCCGGACACCCTGGCCCGCACGGGTGCCTTCGCCAGGCCGGACACCGCGGCCGGCGGGCGCACCGCGTACTCGACGAGCAAGCTGGCCGCGATCCACCTGGTTCACGAGTACGCGCGCCGCCTGCCGTCCGGGATCGACGCCGTCGCCTACAACCCGGGTTTCGTCCCCGGCACCGGTCTGGCCCGCGACGCCGGCCCCGTCTCCCGGTTCGCGATGCGGCGCGTCATGCCGGTGATGACCCTCACCCCCTTCGCCACGAGCCCCGACACCGCGGGCCGCCGCCTCGCCGACGTCGTCCTCGGCGCGATCCGGGCGCCGACCGGTTCCTACGTCGACCGCGACCGTGTGGGCCGCTCGTCGGAGGAGTCCTACGACCCGCGGCGAGAGGGAGACCTCTGGGAGGCCGCCGAACGGTTCCTGTAGCCTCACCGTGCTCGCGGCCAGACCCGCGCCCGGGTGTCACGCCGGGCCGCGCGGGCTCAGGCGTGAGGGCCGGAGTACTCCAGCGGCGGCGCGATCGCCTGGGCGTCCACCCCCTCGCCGACCCAGAGCCCGATCAGGAAGGCCGCGGTCGCCTCAAGCAGGCCCGCACGTTCCAGCCCCCCGCCGTCGAACGGCTCGCAGCCCAGGTCGCGCACCAGGCCCCGTACGGTCTCCAGCGCCTCCGCGTCGTCACCGCAGAGCGGGACCGCCAGCGGACGGCCGCCGAAGACCGGCGGGTCCAGGTGCCACACGCTCCGATGGCAGAGGTTGAACGCCTTGACGACGCGCGCGCCGGGCGCCGCGGCGGCCACACGCTCGGCGGCGGAGGGTCCGCCCGCGGTCTCCAGCAGGAAGCCGGGGGCGACCGGGTTGGTGCAGTCGATCAGCGTGCGGCCGTCCAGGACGTCGGCCAGGGCGGAGACCACCCCGGTGGCCATGCCGTACGGCACCGCCAGCAGCACCGCATCCACACCGTGCCCGGCCGCCCGCCGGGGGTCTCCCGCGCGTGCGCCGATCCTGCCCGCGAGGGCCGCCGCCCGGCCCGCGTCCCGCCCGCCGACCAGTACGTCGTGTCCGGCGCGCGCCCACCCTCCGCCCAGGGCCTCCGCCATGCCGCCGGTGCCCACGATTCCGATCCTCATCATGTTCGTCCCTTCCTGTGGTCGGACCCGGGTACGACGCTAGGCAGCCGATCGGGCACCATTTGGTGTGTGTCCGCCGACCAGGGGTTCCTCGCCGACTGCCGGGCCAGGCTCGCCTTCGACCTGCTGGCCAACACCTGGAACGCCGTGGTCGTCTGGGCGCTGCGCGAGGGCCCGGTACGGCCGGGCAGGCTGCGCGAGCGGATCGGCGGGATCAGCCCCAAGGTGCTCACCGAGACCCTGCGCAGGCTGGAGTTCAACGGCCTGGTCGAACGCCGGGTCCATCCCGGCGCGCCGCCCCACGTCGACTACGGCCTCACCGATCTCGGCCGGAGCCTGCTGCCGCCGATAGAGGCGTTCGGCCTGTGGGCCGCCGAACACGGCGACGAGGTCATGCGCGCCCAGGAGCTCATGGAGACCAGGAACGGGACCTGAGGAGGAACGCGCAGGGCGGCCCCCGGACTTGATCGCGGCCGTGCTCAGGGCATTCGAAAACCCGGCGCGCGTCATTTTCGGGTCGATCGCGCTCCTGGCCGGCCCGGTGTGTCCGGTGAATGAACAAAGAACAGACGGAAGTGAAAAACAGAGTGTGCAGGAAATGCTCGGGCAGGTGTTCCCCGCCGATCGGTGAGAAAACGTGAGACATCCGTCGGGGGAAGATATTCTGGACGCGTCTCAGGCCTGAACGTGCCATTGCCGGCGTTCTAAGCGCGGCTTTCTCCATGTCACGCTCAAGACAAAATCGCCGAGAAGGGCTCAGCCGATGACAGTGACCGTCGGTGATCGGGATCCCGTCCTCACCATCGAGGCGAAACCGCCCCGCCCCTGGCTCGGAGGCGCCGTCACGGTGTCCGTATTCTTTTCCTGCCTGATCGCGCTGATCGTGTCGGGAAACATCCTCCTGCCGTTCCGGCCGTCCGTGGTCCTGGAGGGGAAAACGGCCTCCGCCGGGGCACTCCTCACGGACGCGAAGGTGCAGAGAATACTTCTGTCCCACGGCATTCAGACGCATGTCACCGATTCCGGGTCCCGGGAGATACTGACCGGAGGTCTCGCGACCTATGACTTCGTCTTCCTCTCCGGCGCGCCCGCGGCGCAACTACTGGCCCGGAGACTCGAAGCGTCCCAGGGCCACAACCCCGTTTCCTGGCCGTTCGACAGCCCTCTCGTGCTCGTCTCGCACCGTCCTTACGTCGAGACGCTGGTGGCCAACGGAGTGGCCCGCCCCCGGCCCGGCCAGGGGAGCGAGCCCCTCTACTACGACATCGACATGCTCAGGTTCCTGACGCTGACCAGGGACAGGAAGAGCTGGAAGGACATCGGCATCGGAGCGCACGGGTTCGAGACCGTCAACAGGGTGCTGGCCAACACCTCCGACGTCTGCATGTCCAACTCCGCCGGAACGTACCTGGCGCTTGCCGCCTTCGTGCTGAACGACAACGGTTCGCCCGCCGAGCCCGCTGAGGCCAGGAGGGTCGCCGAGAAGGTCAGGCCGATCCTCACCGCCCAGGGCATGCCCCAATGGGACATCATGTCGAAGTACCTCAGTAAGGCGGGGCCACGAGAGATCCCCGTCGGCGTGGTCTACGAACACGAGTACCTCGCCTACCAGATGAGACGACAGGCCGGGTACGGACGGCCTGACAGGAGCCGGGTGCTTCTCTACCCGAGCCCCTCGGCCCTCAGCTGGTCCGCGTTCATCCCCTTGGATCGCAGCGACGATCTCAGGTCGTCCGCCGGCCTGCTCGGCGACCTCTTGAAGAACGACCGTGAGCTGCGGCGGCGCGCCGCGGAGCTGGGATACCGGTCGGACTCGGCCGAAGGGGGGCCGGACGAGACGTTGTCGTCCGTTCTCAAAGGCGCCCACATCCCCGATCCCGGAGAGTCGGCCGACTATTCGAAGGTGGAACTGCCGCCCGCGGAAATCCTGGAGCAGATGATAGTCGCGGTGGGCGGGTGCAGCCCCGTTGACATCACCCGATGATCCCCTCCCGCGCGACTCCGGCGGCCGTCGGAACAGACGTCTAAATCGAACCCCTCCGCAGAGAGGCCCACGGCTGTGTACAGCGTGACATGGTGGAGCCTGAACTGGCCCTGGATGCTCGTGTGGCTTGTCATGATCATCAGTTTCCTCGTCCTGGGCACGACGGTGATAAAGGAGGAACGCGCGCGAAGAGAGCGCTTCGTGGCCCGGCGGCCGTATTACAACTACTGCTGTTATCTGGACTCCGAGGCCATAATGAACCTGTTCGTCATCGGGCGGTACAGCGAGTCCCTTGAGCAGGAGATACAGAAGACAATGACCCGTGAGTTCCAAAGCGGTCTCCGGGCGGGTGTCGGCCAGGTCGAGGCGAACGTCGGAAAGAAGGTCACCGAGGAGGAGGTGTCTTCCTTTGTTTCCAGGAGTGAGCCTCCAACGGTCATTCGCTTGATCATCGACACCCTTGAGAGGGCTGACCCGGTCGTCGTGGTCGACCTTGAGAAACTGCGGATCGCCCTACCCGCCGGGCGGCTGCCGAGCGTTCTCAGAAGCCGGAGGGACTCCCTGGGTTCGCTTCGTCTCAGCGAGCTCAGCGGCTATGTCTGGCTCACCGGGTGGCTCAGGCCGGGCCCCGGGAGGTCGACGTCCGACGGCGAAGAGCCGGCGCCTGCCGAGGAACCGACGGCTGACGACAGGAAGTCGCCGCCTTCTTTGTTCCTGTTGTGCGGAGACGAGGCCGAGTCGGACCGCGGACCGCTCGTGCCCCTGACATGCGCCTCCGAATGGCTTGACGGAGACGCGCCGAAGGAGCCCTTCCGCGCGCAGTGCTTCGGCAAGATCGAGGCGAGGCCAGGAACCAGAGAGCCCGTGATGCGGCCACTCGCGATATTTCGCTGACGGACCCTTCGCGGTCGGGCGTCGCGGAGAGCGCGGCGACCTCGGACCGGTCGTGCCGGAGGCGTGAGGCGCCGTAAAGGGCAGACCTTCGTGTCCGCCGGGGTCGCGGCGCAATCCCCTTGAGTTTGGATCGCAATCTGGTTTACAGTTCAAACCACAGGTTTGCGATTCAAACTAGTTTGAGGGGCAGGGGGATGGATCGGCTCGACGACGACGACCGGCCACTGAGTCCGGGGGAGATGCTCCGCCTGATCGAGGAGCAGCAGGCCACGACGGCCAGACGGCTCGGCGGTGACCCGCTGCTGACCCACACACCATGGGGGATCACCTGGTTCGCCGGGTTCGGCGCCCTGTTCCTGAACTACGCCTACGGCATGCTCTCCCGGAGCACGGCGCTGGCGGTGCTGTTCGCGCTGATGGTCCTCTCCATGGCGACCACCCTTTTCGCGCAGCGGACGGTCAGCGGCCAGGTGCGGGGGGAGGCGGCCGACCGGGGCATGATGTACGGCCTCGCCTGGGCGTTCGGCTTCGCCTGCGTGGTCGCGATCGGCGTCAGGCTCTCGCCCCTGCTGCCCTCCGAGGAGTCCGGCCTGCTGTGGGCGGTGACGTCCATGACGGTCGTCGCCGTCCTCTACGCCGTGGGGGGCGCGCTGTGGCGGGTGCGGACGATGTTCTTCCTCGGTGCCTGGCTCGCGGCGCTCAACGTGGCGGGCGCCATCGCGGGACCGACCGTCCACGCCCTGCTCATGTCCGTCGGAGCCGGTGGAGTGTTCACCGCCGTCGGAGTGGTGCAGTGGGTGCGGCAGCGGGGCGGGGCATGACGGGACCGCGCGAGCTCGACCCGGTCATCCACGCCCAGGCCAGGCTCCGGGTGGTCGCCACGCTCAACACGCTGGGCGAGGCCAACCAGATCACCTTCCCGGGGCTGCGGGAGCTGCTCGGGATGACCGCGGGAAATCTGTCCGTACACCTGGGGAAGCTGGAGGAAGCCGGTTACGTGGAGATCGTCAAGACCCACCGGGGGCGCACCCCGACGACCTACGTCGCTCTGACCCGGCAGGGGCGCCGCGCCTTCGAGGACTACACCGCCGCCATCCGTGAACTTCTCGACCTGTCCTAGGAGGGGACCCCAATGACAGAGATCCTGGCCCGCGCCGTCGAGGTCACCCGTGCCTACGGAGCCGTCACGGCGCTCGACCGCGTCAGCCTGGACATCCGGGCCGGTGAACTGGTCGGGCTGCTCGGCCCGAACGGCGCGGGCAAGTCCACGCTGGTCAACCTGTTCGCCGGGCTCAGAAGGCCCACCTCGGGAACCGTCGAGCTGCTCGGCGGCTCACCGCTCGACCCGGCCAGGCGCCGCGGCATCGGCGTCACCCCGCAGGAGACCGGCCTGCCGCCCGCGCTGCGGGTCGGCGAGTGCGTCGACTTCGTGGCCGCCCACTTCCCGGGCGCGGTGAGCAGAGGGGAACTGCTCGAACGCTTCGGCCTCGTCGACCTGGCCAGGCGCCAGATCGGCGGCCTGTCCGGCGGGCAGAAGCGCCGTCTGGCGGTCGCGCTCGCCTTCACCGGAAACCCCCGCCTGGTCTTCCTCGACGAGCCGACCACCGGTCTCGACGTCGAGGCCCGCCACGCGCTCTGGGGCGCGGTCAGGGACTTCCACGCCGGAGGCGGGACCGTGGTCCTGACCAGCCACTACCTGGAGGAGATCGAGGCTCTGGCCCAGCGGGTCGTCGTGATCGGCGAGGGCCGGGTGCTCACCGACGACACCGTTGAGGCGGTGCGCGGCCTGGTGGGCGTCCACCGTGTCACGCTGACCGTCTCCGAACCGCCCGCCCTCGCCGGAGTCATCGGTGTCGAGCGAGAGGGCGACCGTACGCACCTGCTCACCGCCGACGCCGACGCCCTGGTCCGCGAGCTGGTGCTGAGCGGCGTCCCCTTCTCCGGCCTCGAGGTCAGGCCGACCTCCCTTGAGGAGGCCTTCCTCGCCATCACCGGCCGTGAGCCCCAGCCGGCCTGAGGCCGTCCTCCCTCGCGGCCCGATCCCTCCAACGGACCCCTCCAACCGGACCCCGACAGGAGCCCGTGATGTCCCTCGTCCTCACCCACACCCGCTACCAGTTCCTCGAAACCGTCCGTGTGCCCATGACGGTGATCGGGAGCTCCGTCTTCCCCGCGCTGTCGATGCTGTTCTTCGTGGTGCCCTTCGCCGGGGACGACCCGGTCGCGGCGACCTACGCGACCGGCGCGATGCTGGTCTTCGCGGTCATGTCCTCCTGCCTGTTCACCTACGGCATCGGTGTCGCCGAGGACCGGGCCCAGCCGTGGGACCCCTACCTGCGCACCCTGCCCGCAGGGCCGCTGCCCCGCTTCACCGGGCGCATCCTCACCGTGATGGGCATCATGACGATCGCGGTCATCCCCGTCCTGCTCATCGCGGCCTTCCTCACGGAGGCGACGGTGACCCTCGGGCAGCTGCTGCTCGGCCTGGCCGCGCTGCTCCTGGGGTCGCTTCCCTTCACCCTGATGGGCCTGTTCATCGGCTACGCGCTGCCGTCGAAGGCCGCCATCGTCGTGGCCCAGGTGGTGTTCTTCCCGATGGCCGTCGGTGGCGGCCTGCTCACCGGTCCTCCCAGCACCGCCCCGGCGTTCATCCAGACCATCGCCCCCTACCTGCCGACCAGGGGCGCGGTCGAGCTGGTCTGGGCGGCCAGCACGGGCTTCTCGCCCGCCCCGCTCTCCCTGGCGATGCTGGCGCTGTGGGTCGCGGTCTTCGGTGGCCTGGCCGTGTGGGCCTACCGCCGGGACGAGGGGCGCCGCTTCTCCTGAGGTCACCCGAGAGACCTTGGAAGGAGCCCTCACCCGCCTCACAGGGGCAGGCGGGGACGGCAGGGCGTCGCGGCACCGGAGAAAGGTCCCCGGTCTCGCGTAACACCATGTCAGTGAGGGCGGGAACGGCCCGGGCCAGGTGGCCCGGGCCGTTCCCGTGTCCGGGAAGAGGAGCGTTTCCGCAGATTGGAGAAACGCGAACACGCGTTTCACGTTCGCCGGACCCTCTCCTCGGCCGTCGCGAGCACCCGCGCGCCTTGGTTCCGTCCTGTTGTACCGACTTTTCGGGAGTCGTCCCGTACATCAGGCACTGTCGCTCGTTTCCTGGACTACGTGGATTTTCTCCAAGCAAAGGTAGCTCTGTGTAGCCGATGATTACGTTTCGTGTTCGCAGGGATGGCTACTACTTGAGGTGGATCGACAACCCCAGGAAAGAGGAGAAAGCATCGTGCGCCGCATCGTCATCGGGTTCGCTGCCGCTGGGATGACCGTCTTCGGCATGCTGGCGGCCACGGCGGCACCGTCAGCCGCCGACCCCGGACCGCGCTCCAATGGGCTCGGCGTTCTTGAGTCCAACTCAAACCCGTGCGTAACGGCTAGTAATACAGGAATCCTCACTGCCATCCTGAAAAATTGCTGACCGTGCCGGCTCGGCTGTGGGTCCGGCAGCCGTAGCCGCTGATTGAGATCGGTGGTGCCGTCGGGAAGCCGGGTCGCCCGGGGTGGTTCGCCCCGGGCGGCCCGGCTTCTGAGCGCTGTCCCGGGCGGTTCCATACGGTTGTCGGAGAGCACGGATTCTGATGTCACCGGCCGACGCCGACTGGCGACCTGTCGCATATTTCGCTTAGGCAATGATGTGCCGCCTTTTGGGCCTTGACCTGGGATGACGTGCCGTATTCCTCCGTGCTTCCTCCCTTGGCCGGTCTTCCTCGGCCGTCCCGCCGCCTGTGCGCCTTCGCCCTCTTTCCGGGGGCCGGAGTCCTCTTGGGTTTGTCGTTGTCGCGAAGACCTCTCCAGGGCTGTCTTGTGTGACAGGGGCTATCGCTTATTGGGTGCAGCGCATGGTTTCCTCTGGATCGAAGGTAGCTCTGTGTAGCCAATGATTACGGTTCGTGTTGGATGGGGTGGCTATAACCCGAGATGGTTTAGCAAGCGCAAGAAAAGGAGAGTCATTGTGCGCCGCATCGTCATCGGGTTCACCGCCGCCGCCGTGGTCGTCATCGGCATGCTGACGACCACGGCAACCGCATCGGCCGCCGTTTTCACATCGCCACCGGGCGACCGGGACGCCCTCATCGTCCAGCTCGCCCGGAGTGGCCCATGTGTGAGGGCCAGCGTCGAGGATGGCAGCGCCGGTGTTCTGTCCAGCTGTTGAATCCCGCCTGGTAGCCGGCGGTTGTAACCGGCGGCTGAGATCGGCGGTGTCGTTGGGAGGCCGGGTCGCCCGGGAGGGGTTCGTCCTGGGCGGCCCTGGCCGTCCGCCGCGGCCGCCGCGCCGGAGGCGGCAGGCGTGCCGGTCGGCCGGACGATATTCCATGCTCTATATCATCATTTTTAGGTATATATCATAATCGCATATGTCAGGCTTTTCTTGTCTCTTTCCTAGGTCAAAGATAACTTTTGTCGCGCAGCTCTGTGCGGGCGTCCCGCCCGTCCACCCCTCGCTTCCCATCGGAGGTACCAGCGCGTGATCACCAGAAAGGCGGCCGTCGCCGCCGCGGGCGTCCTGGCCCTGGGAGGACTGGTGTACGGCCATCCTCCCGCCCAGGCCGGGACCTCCGGTCTGTCCGCCCCCCTGGCGACCTGCCGGTCCTACACCAACGACGCCAGGACCATCGGGTACGGCGGCTGCACCATCATGAACGGCTGGGAGCGTTGGCGGCTCGGCGTGCGGTGCACGACCGGCGGCGCCGACTACCACTCGCCCTGGCAGTACACCTCGCACACGAAGAGCTATCTGTGCCCGGGAGGCGGCAGGGTGACCGGCGTCTGGACCGACAGCGAGTCCTGAGTCCGGAAATCCCCTCGAACAGTCCGAGGTGATTAACCGCATATTCCATGACAAATGCAATATGTCGTGAAATCTCAGGGTGGGCAGAGCGTCCTCTCGATGGCCGTCAGGACGCGCTCCGCCTTCCGGGAACCGGTCACGACTGTTTCGCCGAAGCGGGCGCGTACCCGCCGTCTCGCCTCCGCGCGGTCCGTTCCCTCCGCCAGGTCCCGGCACGAGGCCCGCGCCCGGCCGACGGGCTCCCCCCGGCCGGGCGCGGTGCCGAGCGCGGGATCGATCTCCCGCAGGGCGCCCAGCAGCGCCCGGACCCGGCGCGCGTCGGGGGAGGCGCCGGGGGATGCTCCGACGGACGTTCCGGCGGACGGCGGGCCGGGCGTGGGGGTGGTGGGGGCCGGGGTGCTCGCCTTGACGGCGTTGTGCGCCCTGCTGACCCGGTCGCCGATGACGCCGATCCCGGCGACCAGGGCGAACCCCGTCACGGCCGTCAGCACCAGTGCCTTCAGCGGGCTGTGCCGCTTCGGCCCCCGGCCACGGCTGGGGGAACGTTTGCCGAGAATGCGCATCCACCGGACAATAACGGCGAGCCCCTCGTGGAGCGACATCCTGTCACGTGCGGAGGAACGACCCGGGAGACCGCACGATCTCCCGGGTGCGATGCCCGCGGGCACAGCCCTGTCCCCGGGCACGGCCCTCAGAGGTACAGGCCGATGCTCTCCGGCTCGGCCGGGGTCTCGCCCACCCCGTCACGCAGGGCGAACAGCTCGGCGAGGGTCGCGCCCGACACCGGGACGCCCTCCGCGGTGCCCAGCCACCCGACCGCCTCGTCGTGCGGGAGGGCGCCGACCTCAAGCTGGGCGAGGCAGCGGCCCGGGCGGACCACCGCCGGGTGGAGCCGGGACAGGTTCTCGTTGGTCGTGATCGCGACCAGCACGTCACGGCCGTGACCGAGCAGGCCGTCGGTCAGGTTGAGCAGCCGGGAAAGACCCTGCCCCGTCACCTCCTTGGCCCCCGCCCTGATCAGCTCGTCACAGTCCTCAAGGACGAGGAGGCGCCACTTCTTGCCGCCCTCGTCGTCGGAGTCGGAACCGACCGCGACCTCCATCAGATAGCCGGGGGAGTTGAACAGCCGCTCGGGGTCGAGCACGCAGTCGACCTGGCACCAGGAGCGCCACTCGCGGGCGAGCGTGCGCAGCAGCGTCGTCTTCCCGGTGCCGGGCGGTCCGTGCAGCAGGACCAGGCGGCCACGCACGTCGGCGGGGTTCAGGGCCATCAGCCGGTCGAGCGGGCCGCGCAGGGACCGGGAGTAGTTGCCGCCGATCTCCGCCCAGGGGACGGCGGTGATGGGCTTGCCGGAACGGCGGGCGCCGTGCGGGCCCTGCCACCAGAAGCCCATCTCGACGTGGTCGCTCTCCGGTACGGCCTCCCGCGCGTCCTTGACCGTCTCCTCGATCACCGAGCGGGCCAGCCCCTCGTCGACCGCGGTGACGCTGACCAGCGCGGAGCGGTTGCGGTAGCGGACGACCCGCAGCGTCCAGCCCTCCCCGCGGATCAGCCGGGACTCCCGCCCGTCGTCCTCCCGCGCGACCCGCACCAGCGTCCCCGCCGCCGGGGCGAGCGGGGCGTCGGCGCGGATCCGTTCCAGTTCGGTGGTGCGCGACCACGGCTGAGCGCCCGTCGCGAACGGCGACAGCGCCAGGGCGTCGATCACGTCGACCGCCGAGTCGCCGTCGTCGAGCCAGATGTTCATCGGTACTTCCGCCGGGTGCGGCTCCGGAGTGATACTGACCTCCCTGAGAACGGACATGTCGGCAATGATCCCCTTCAGGGCCATCCGGGTCGAGGGATTTACCTCACTTCCTGGACAGCACTCCGTCGTAGGTGGTGCCGAAGCCCATGCCGTCGGTCCAGTGGTAGGCCAGCCGTCCGCCCTTGCCGGTGAGGGTGAGGTCGCCCGGGACGCACTGGAGGACGTCGTGGACCTTCAGCTCGAACCCGAGGGCCTTCCCACTGGTTTTGGCGAGCACCAGGGTGCCCGAGCACCCCGAGGTCGGCTCGGTCCACGAGCCCGACTTCTTCCCCTGGGCCAGGACGATCGTCACGTCGTGCTCACGAAGGGTGGAGAACAGGCCGGTGGGGTCGGTCGGCTTGATGTGCCCGGACCAGGTCCCGGCGAACGCGGCGGGGACTCCGGCACCTCCTGGACTCACCGAGGACTCGGGGACCGGCTCCCCGGTGTCGTAGACGTCGCCGGGCAGGTCGGCGTACTCCCCCGGGGACTCCTGGGGGTCGGCCGGAGGGGAGACCGCGGCGGTGGCTCCCGCGGGTGTGCCCGTCGCGCGGGGGCCGCCCGTCGAGGCGGGGGCCGAACCCGCCCCGCCGGCCAGGTACCAGACCGTGACACCCCCGGCGGTCACGAGCGCCACGGCGGCCAGACCGGCGCCGAACACGGTCCCGGAACGCCGCCGGGACGCCTGGGTGCGCAGACCAGAACCGCCCTCACCGGTGCTCTCCCCGGCCTTCGCCTCTCCGGTCACCGCCGCGCTCACCGGCTCCCCGGGTGGCGGAGCCTGCCCGCCCGGGTCGACGAGGCTCACCATCAGGGAACGGGCCGTGGGCCTGCGCGCCGGGTCCTTGTCCAGGCACGCGCCGATCAGCCCGGCCAGCCTGGCCGGCAGCACCGAAAGATCGGGCCGGTGGTTGAGGATCCGGTTCAGCACGGCGGGCAGTGTGTCGGCCCCGAACGGCGAACGCCCGCTCGCCGCGCACAGCATGGTGGCCGCCCAGGCGAACACGTCAGAGGCGGGCGAGGCCGGGGAGCCGCCGATCTGCTCGGGCGCCATGTAGGCCGGGGTGCCGACGATGCCCGAGGTCATCGTCGCCGCGCCGTCCGCCCTGGCGATGCCGAAGTCCACGACCCGGGGGCCGTCGGGACCGAGCAGCACGTTGGCGGGCTTGAAGTCCCGGTGCACGACCCCGGCCGCGTGGATCGCCGCCAGCGCGGTCGCCGTGCCGACCACGAGCCGCTCCAGCTCACCGCCCCGCAGCGGCCCGCGCTCCCTGATCCGCTGCTGCAGGGACGGCCCGTCGACGAACTCGCTCACCACGTAAGGCCGGGGCCCGTCGACCGAGGCGGCCAGCACGCGGGCCGTGCAGAAGGGGGCGACGCTCTCCAGCGCCGACAGCTCCCTGGCCAGTCGTGCGCGGGTCTCGGCGTCGGCGCCGAACAGCAGTTTGACGGCGACCCGCTCTCCGCCGGGCGTCTGCCCCAGGTAGACGACGCCCTGGCCGCCCTCGCCCAGCCTTCCGGTCAGCCGGAAGGCGCCCAGGCTGCGGGGGTCGTCCTGGGACAGGGGGGTGGTGCTCACGGGGCAAGGCTAGCGATGCCCGCCTTATATAGGCATATTTTGAGACATGCGGACGATCGACTGGGTGGACGACGCCATCGAACTCGTGGACCAGACGGCGCTTCCCGACAGATGCGACATGCTCAGGATCGGCACGGTGGACGAGCTCATCGGGGCCATCCGGCGGCTGGCCGTACGGGGGGCGCCCGCACTGGGGGTCGCCGGGGCGCTCGGAGTGGCGCTCGCCGTACGCGACGAACCCGACCCCGTGGCTGTCGCGGCCAGGCTGCGCGCGGCCAGGCCGACCGCGGTCAACCTCGCCTGGGCCGTCGACGCCGCGCTCGGCCGGCTGGACGGCGGGTTCGAGGCGGTCCTCGCCCACGCCCTGCGGATCAGGGACGACGACATCGCGGCCTGCCGCGCGATGGGGGAGCGGGGCGCCGACCTGGTACGCGAGCTCACCGGGCGTGACCGGGTGCGGATCATGACCGTCTGCAACACCGGGGGCCTGGCCGCGGTCGAGCGCGGCACCGCCCTCGGCGTCGTGCAGACCCTGCACGAGCGGGGACAGCTGACCGAGGCGCTGGCCATGGAGACCAGGCCGCTGCTGCAAGGTGCGAGGCTGACGGCCTGGGAGCTGGACAGGATGGGCGCGCCGTACCGGCTGATCGCCGACTCGGCGGGACCGTTCCTGCTGGCCAGGGGGTACGCGGACGCGGTGCTCATCGGCGCCGACCGGATCGCCGCGGACGGTGACACGGCGAACAAGATCGGCTCGTACGCCCTGGCGCTGGGCGCCCGCCGGGCGGGCGTGCCGTTCGTCGTCGTCGCCCCGGAGAGCACCGTCGACCCCGCCACCCCGACCGGCGCCGGGATCGAGATCGAGGAACGCGACCAGGACGAGGTGCTCGGCGTGCGCGGGACACGGCTCGCGCCCGCGGGGGCCCGCGCGGCCAACCCGGCCTTCGACGTCACCCCGCACGATCTGGTCACGGCCATCGTCACCGAGCGCAGGGTGATCCGCCCTGACCTGGGGGAACGGCCCTGAATGGGTTTGGGGGGCTTTCTATGGGTAGGCGAGGGTGATCGGTCGCCAGAGTCCCGTTTCTTCAGGAGATCAGTTCGTAAACCACGGGATCAGGCGAAGCGTCAACGACTACGCTCCGATTAACCCCCTGTACCCAAACCGTGGAGAACCCTCGTGGCCATCGATCTTGTTACCCGTCGAGAGTGGGGTGCCCGGGAACCGCGCGGTTCCTACGGCAGGCTCACCTCGACCAAAGGCGTCAAGGTCCACTACACCGGCGGCCAGGTGAGCCCGGACATCGTCAACGACCACGCCAAGTGCGTCGCGATGGTCAGGTCGATCCAGAACTTCCACATGGACGGCAACGGCTGGATCGACATCGGCTACTCGATGATCGCCTGCCCGCACCGCAAGGTGTTCGAAGGCCGAGGCCCCGGTCACCTGCCCGCGGCCAACGGCGCCGGTCTCAACAGCGCCCACTACGCCGTGCTCGGCCTGGTCGGCAACGCCGGTCTGGTCCAGCCGACCGACGACACCCTGAACGCCATCCTCGACGCCGTCGACTACCTGCGCCTCAAGGGCGGCGCGGGCAGAGAGATCAAGGGCCACCGCGACGGCTACTCGACCGACTGCCCGGGAGACGCGCTGTACGCCTGGGTCAGGAGGGGCGCCCCCCGCCCCGGCGGCCAGACCCCCGGCGAGCCCCAGGAGCCGTCCCCGCCCGCCTTCCCCGGCCGCGTCCTGAAGTACCCGCCCCTCCTGGAGGGGGAGGACGTGCGCACCTGGCAGGCCAAGATGAAGTCCCGGGGCTGGGACATCGACGTCGACGGCCTGTACGGCGAGGGCTCCCGTGAGGTGTGCCGCGCCTTCCAGGAGGAGAAGAGCCTGCCGGTCACCGGCGCCGTCGACCGCGCCACCTGGGACGCCACCTGGAAGGCCCCGGTCACCTGATCCACCCCGGTGGGCGCCCGGCCCACCGGAAGGCCCCGTCCTCCCGGCCCCTCCGCCGGGAGGACGGGGTCTTTCCTCGTGTGACCCCGGATCGGCTCGGGTAACCCCAGACAGGCGAGGTGCGGGCGGGAACCGGCCGCCGCGGGCCCGGGGGGAGGGAAGGCGGTTTGGAGGGTGGGCTTACTATCCGGTTCATGACGGTGCCGCCTGAGGAACTTCGAACGGCCGACGGTTTCCCGCCGACCACGCGGGAGCGGTGGCGTGAGCTCGCGCTCGGCGTCCTGCGCAAGTCCGGGATCGAGACCGACTCACCGGAGGAGGCGCTGTCCTCCACCACCTACGACGGTGTGACCATCGCGCCGCTCTACGACTCCTCCGACCTACCCGGCGATCCGGGCCTGCCCGGTGCGGCGCCGTACGTCAGAGGGGCCCGGCCTGTGGGGGGCTGGGACGTCAGGCAGCGCCACGAGGTGGCCGACCGGGAGGCGGTCCTGGCCGATCTGGAGAACGGCGTCACCTCACTGTGGCTCACGCTGGAGCCGGAGGACCTGCCGCGCGTCCTCGGCGAGGAGATCTACCTGGACCTGGTCCCGATCGTCCTGGACGCCGGGGAACGCACCGCGGAGGCGGCCGGGACACTGTTCGCGCTGGCCGAACGGCGCGGAGTCGCCCGGGGCGGCCTGACCGGAAACCTGGGGGCCGATCCGGTCCGCGACCCCGCGACCGCGGCCGAACTGGCCCGGCGCTGCGCGGCTGACTTCCCCGGGCTGCGCGCGGTCGTGGTCGACGGCACGCCGTACCACGACATGGGGGGAGGCGACGCCGAGGAGCTCGGCTGCGCGACGGCGGCCGGGGTGGCGGCCCTGCGGACGCTGACCGGCGCGGGACTGCCGGTCGAGGAGGCGTTCGGTCAGCTGGAGTTCCGCTACGCGGCGACCGCCGACCAGTTCCTCACCATCGCCAAGCTCCGCGCCGCGCGCCGGGTCTGGGCGCGCGTCGCCGAGGTGTGCGGGGCGAGAGAGAACGCGGGGCAGCGCCAGCACGCGGTGACCGGCTCGGCGATGATGACGGCCCGCGACCCCTGGGTGAACATGCTCCGCACCACACTGGCCTGTTTCGCGGCCGGGGCGGGCGGGGCGGACGCGGTGACCGTGCAGCCGTTCGACGCCTGCCTGGGGCTGCCCGACGCCTTCGCCCGCAGGATCGCCCGCAACACCCACGCGCTGCTCGTCGAGGAGGCGGGGACGGCCAGGGTGACGGACCCCGCGGGCGGGTCGTGGTACGTCGAGCGGCTCACCGAGGACCTGGCGGGCAAGGCCTGGGAGTGGTTCCAGGAGATCGAACGCGCCGGGGGCATGGCCGCGGCCGTGGAGTCGGGGCTCGTCTCGGGCCGGATCGCCGCCACCTGGCGTGAGCGCTCCGGCAACATCGCGCACCGCCGCGACCCGATCACCGGGGTGAGCGAGTTCCCCGACCTCGGTGAGCGCCCGCTGAGCAGGCCGCCCAGGCCGCACCCCCGGTCCGGTGTCCGCTACGCCCAGGAGTTCGAGGCGCTGCGCGACCTGGCGGACGCCCAGGAGGTCAGGCCCGCGGTGTTCCTGGCCGTCATCGGCCCGGTCGCCGCGCACACCGCCAGGGCCTCCTTCGCGGCCAACCTGTTCAACGCCGGGGGCGTCGCGGCCCTCACCGCCCCCGTACCGCCTGGAGGCACGGTCGATCCGGCCGCGATCGCCGCGGCCTTCGCCGCGAGCGGCGCCAGGATCGCCTGCCTGTGCTCAAGCGACCGGCTGTACGGCGAGCACGCCGAGGCCGTGGCCGCCGCGCTGCGCGAGGCCGGGGCGGCGAAGGTGTGGCTGGCGGGCAGGGGGGACCACGCGGGCGTGGACGCCACCGTCCACGCCGGGTGCGACGCGCTCGGCGTGCTCCGCACGATCTTCGACGACCTGGAGGTGGCTCGTTGATTCCCGACTTCTCCGGAATCGGACTGACCGGGGAGCCCGCGACGCCCCCCGACCGGGAGGGCTGGGCGCGGGCCGTACGGCGGGCGACCGGTCAGAACCCGGACGAGCTGACGTGGCGGACGCCGGAGGGCATCGACGTCAAGCCGCTGTACACGGCCGCCGACCTCGAGGGGCTCGACTTCCTGGAGACCTACCCGGGGGCGGCGCCGTACCTGCGCGGGCCGTACCCGACCATGTACGTCAACCAGCCGTGGACCGTCAGGCAGTACGCCGGGTTCTCCACGGCCGAGGAGTCCAACGCCTTCTACCGCCGCAACCTGGCGGCCGGGCAGAAGGGCCTGTCGGTCGCCTTCGACCTGGCCACCCACCGGGGCTACGACTCCGACCATCCGCGGGTGGCCGGGGACGTGGGCATGGCGGGGGTCGCCATCGACTCCATCTACGACATGCGGCAGTTGTTCGACGGCATCCCCCTCGACCGGATGAGCGTGTCGATGACCATGAACGGCGCGGTGCTCCCGGTGCTCGCGCTCTACATCGTGGCCGCCGAGGAGCAGGGGGTGGCGCCGGAGCAGCTGGCCGGGACCATCCAGAACGACATCCTCAAGGAGTTCATGGTCCGCAACACCTACATCTATCCGCCCGCTCCCTCGATGCGGATCATCTCCGACATCTTCTCCTACACCAGCGAGCGGATGCCGAAGTTCAACTCCATCTCGATCTCCGGGTACCACATCCAGGAGGCCGGCGCCACGTGCGACCTGGAGCTGGCCTACACCCTGGCCGACGGCGTCGAGTACCTCAGGGCGGGCACCGCGGCCGGGCTCGACGTCGACAGGTTCGCGCCCCGCCTGTCGTTCTTCTGGTGCATCGGCATGAACTTCTTCATGGAGGTCGCCAAGCTCCGCGCCGCCCGGCTGCTGTGGGCGCGCCTGGTCTCCGGGTTCGGCGCGAGGAACCCCAAGTCGCTGTCGCTGCGGACCCACTCGCAGACCTCCGGCTGGTCGCTGACCGCCCAGGACGTCTTCAACAACGTGGTGCGCACCTGCGTCGAGGCGATGGCCGCGACCCAGGGGCACACCCAGTCGCTGCACACCAACGCCCTGGACGAGGCGCTGGCGCTGCCGACCGACTTCTCCGCCAGGATCGCCCGCAACACCCAGCTGCTGCTGCAGCAGGAGTCGGGCACCTGCCGGGTGATCGACCCGTGGGGCGGCTCCTACTACGTCGAGCGGCTCACCCACGAGCTGGCGGTCAGGGCCTGGGGGCACATCCAGGAGGTCGAGGCGGCGGGCGGCATGGCCAGGGCGATCGACCAGGGCCTGCCCAAGCTGCGCATCGAGGAGGCCGCGGCCCGGACCCAGGCCCGCATCGACTCCGGGCGCCAGCCGGTGATCGGCGTCAACAAGTACCGGCCCGACGCCGAGGAGCCCATCGAGGTCCTCAAGGTCGACAACAGCGCGGTACGCGCCCAGCAGCTCGACAAACTCCGCAGGCTGCGCCAGGAGCGCGACCCGGTTCGGGTCGAGCGGGCCCTTGAGGCGCTGACCAAGGGCGCGGCCGGGGACGGCAACCTGCTGGCGCTTTCCATCGAGGCGGCGCGGGCCATGGCGACGGTCGGGGAGATCTCCGACGCGCTGGAGAAGGTCTTCGGCAGGCACGCGGGCCAGATCCGCACGATCTCCGGTGTCTACCGGCAGGAGGTGGGTCCGGGCGTGGACGAGGTCCGTACGGCCTGCGCCGAGTTCGAGCGGCTTGAGGGGCGTCGTCCCCGCATCCTGGTCGCCAAGATGGGCCAGGACGGCCACGACCGGGGGCAGAAGGTGATCGCGACGGCCTTCGCCGACCTCGGGTTCGACGTGGACGTCGGCCCGCTGTTCCAGACGCCCGAGGAGGTCGCCCGCCAGGCGGTCGAGGCCGACGTGCACGTGGTCGGGGTCTCCTCGCTGGCCGCCGGGCACCTGACGCTGGTGCCCGCGCTGCGGACGGCGCTGGCCGAGCTGGGCGCCGAGGACGTCATGATCGTGGTCGGCGGGGTGATCCCGCCGGGAGACTTCGAGGCGCTGCGCGCCGCGGGGGCCTCGGCGATCTTCCCGCCCGGGACCGTGATCGCCGGGGCCGCCGGGGAGCTGCTGGCCGAACTGCGCACCCGGCTCGGCCATGTCCAGGACGTTTGAGGACTACGCCCGGGGGGTCAAGGAGGGCTCCCGGGCCTGGATCGCCAGGGCGATCACGCTGGTCGAGTCGACCAGGCCCGACCACCGGGCCATGGCCCAGCGGCTGCTGGTCGAGCTGACCCCGCTGGCGGGCAGGGCCCGCCGGGTCGGGGTGACCGGGGTACCCGGCGTCGGCAAGTCCACCTTCATCGACACGCTCGGCACCCTCCTGACCGGGAGGGGGCACCGGGTCGCGGTGCTCGCCGTCGATCCGTCGTCGACCAGGACCGGAGGCAGCATCCTGGGCGACAAGACCAGGATGTCCAGGCTGGCGGCCGACCCGGCCGCCTTCATCCGCCCGTCCCCGACCTCGGGCACGCTCGGCGGGGTGGCCAAGGCGACCCGTGAGGCGATGGTCGTGGTCGAGGCGGCGGGCTACGACGTCGTGCTCGTCGAGACGGTGGGGGTCGGCCAGTCGGAGACCGCGGTCGCCGACATGGTGGACACCTTCCTGCTGCTCGCGCTGGCCAGGACCGGCGACCAGCTCCAGGGCATCAAGAAGGGCGTGCTGGAGCTGGCGGACGTGATCGCGGTCAACAAGGCCGACGGGCCGCACGAACTGGACGCCAGGAGGGCGGCCAGGGAGCTGGCCGGGGCGCTGCGGCTGCTGCGCTCCGAGCGCACGGTGCCGGTGCTGACCTGCAGCGGACTCGAAGGCGCGGGGATGGAGGAGCTGTGGCGTCAGGTCGTGGCGCACCAGGAGGCCATGGAGGTCTCGGGCGAGCTGTCCGACCGCCGCCGCGCGCAGCAGGTCGGCTGGACCTGGGCGCTGGTGACCGAACGCCTGCTGGCCGGGCTCCACGGGCATCCGGAGGTGGCCGCGATCGCCCCGGAGGTCGAGCGGCTGGTGCAGACGGGGGAGCTGACGCCGTCCCTGGCGGCCGACCGCATCCTGGACGCCTTCGGGCACCGGCCCGCGTGACCGCGCGAGGCCATGTGATCCCGGTCACGCTGAGCGACCACAGGTGGGAACTGATTTGCGAATTCTGCCCACATTACATGAATCCTTGCTTAAGAAACTGATTCATTACAGTTATGGTAAAACGATTATTTGGCTGCGACCTTGATCGCTCACCGTCAATCATGTGATACTTCGCCCAAAGGGTTGTGAAAGGCGTATTAAACCCCTTTAGTCATGTGAGCGTGAGAAGGCGCATGGTGAGGCGCGGGAAGGACACAGAGGGGCCGCCGGTCGACCGGCCCTGACTGTTTCCCGTGTGGGACGGGTCACACCGGAGTGGCCGCGGTCCCTGATTGCGTTCGACCGCCCCGGCATCGCCGCGGGCGGCGGTCACGCTGCGTGTGTTCGCGTCATGCGAGGTGGGAGAGCGTAGCAATGTCGATCGACGCGACCGCGGGAACATTCCGGCGGAGCAGGACCGTCCCCGTTCACCGTGCCCTTCCCGGGTTGATGAGGGACCCGGTGAACGCCCTGGCCGAGATGGGCAGACGGGTGAAGGGCGAGGTCGTCCGGCTTGACCTCGGGCTCTTCCGCCCCTATCTGGTCACCCATCCCGACCACGTCCAGCAGGTGCTGAGAGCCGAGTGGACCGGCTACCGCCGCGACGGCATGTTCTGGCGCCCCCTGCGCCGCATGACCGGTGCCAGCGTCCTGGGCGAGGACGAGCCCTGGGAGTCGAGCAGGAAGGTCCTGCAGCCCCTCTTCACCAGACGCTACATCGCCACGCTCGCCGGGGAGATGGCGAAGGTGATCACGGACTGTGTCTCGCGTCTCGACGCGTACGCCACGTCGGGACGGTCCGTCGACATCATGGAGGAGATGTCCAGGATCGTGAACAGGGCCGTGATCCGGGTGCTGTTCGGCGACCGGATCACCCCCGAGGAGGGCGAGCTCCTGGCCCCCGCCTACGACACGGCCGCGACCTCGATCAACTTCCGGCTGCTCATGCCGTTCATGCCCTACTCGGTACGGGTCCCCGGCGACCGGGCCTTCATGAGGGCCGTCAAGACGGTGGACGACGTGGTGTTCCCGGTGATCCGCCAGGCGCGGGCCGAACGCGACGACGGCCACGACGTCATCTCCGCGCTCTGCCGGGTCGGTCAGGAGGACGGCGGCGCGCCGCTCGACGACCAGCAGATCCGCGACAACCTCGTCAGCGTCTACGGCGCGGCCTCGGAGTCGACGGCCATGACCCTGACCTGGCTGTGGCCGCTGCTGGAGGCCCACCCGCACGTCGCGGCCAGACTCCAGGAGGAGATCGACCGGGTCGTCGGCGCCGGCCCCGTGGCGCCGGAGCACCTGCCCGAGCTGCGCTACACCGGCATGGTCCTGCAGGAACTGCTGCGCCTGTACCCGGCGGGCTGGATCTTCCCCAGGATGGCGGCCAGGACCGCCGAGCTGGGCGGGACGCGGATCAAGGCGGGCGCCCAGGTGCTGATCAGCCCCTACGCCACCCACCGGCTCGACGCGTTCTGGGAGCGCCCGCTCGACTTCGACCCGGAGCGCTTCGCGCCCGGCGCGCGGGACGGCGCGCACCGCTACTCCTACTTCCCCTTCGGGGGCGGGCCGCACCAGTGCCTGGGCAAGCACCTGTTCCACGTCGAGGCGCCCCTCATCGTGGCCGCCGTGCTGAGCCGCTTCCGCATCCAGGTCGCGGCGGGGCCGTACACCCCCTTCCCCGCGGCCTCGCTCAGGCCCAGGGAGAGAGTGATGGTGAACCTTCTCCCGCTCAGGCACGCCCCCGGCGTGGCGGCGTGATCCGCGCGGGCGCCGCACCCCGGCCCGAGGCCGTGGAGTGCGGGACGATCTGCGCCGTCGCGGGCCGGGCCCAGCGGGACATGCGCGAGTGGGCCGAGGCCTACCCCGGCCTGTTCTCCGCCAAGCCGTTCGACGCGGCCCTCTACAGCACCCTGTCGCTGGCCATGGCCTTCAGCGGGCCCTGGTTCACCGCCGAGCAGCTGCGCATGGCCAACAAGGTCTGCCTGTGGGCCTTCGGCCTCGACTGGCTCGTCGACTACGTCGCGTCCTCCCCCGAGGAGGTGGAGGACGTCGTACGGCGCTGCCTGGAGGTGGCCGGCGGCGCGGCGCCGGAGGACGGCGACGACCTCACCCTGATGCTCGCCGGAATCCGCGACGAACTGGCCGCCTCACCCGCCCACCCCGTGCTGGGCCCGCTCTGGCGTGCGGAGCTGGGGCGGATGCTGGAGGCGATGCTGCGCGAGGCCCGCTGGAAGGCCGACAAGGTCACCCCCGGGTTCGACGACTACCTCGGCAACGCCGACAACCTTGGCTTCTGCTTCGCCTTCGCCTCCCACTGGCTGTACACTGCGGGCTCCGCCGAGAGCCCCGTCGAAGGCCTCGGCGAGATTCTCGACGAGGTCGCGGAGGCGTCGAGATCGGTGCAGCGGGTGATCCGCCTCATCAACGACCTGGGCACCTACGGGCGCGACGTCGTCTGGGGCGACCTCAACGCCCTGCTGCTCGGACCGGAGCGCGCCGAGGTCGAACGGTGGGTCGCCGAACTGGCCGCGCGCAGCCGCGAGCTGATCGCCCCGCTGCGGGACAGGGCCCCCGAACTCGCGGGCTACCTGGAGCGGCAGATGGACTTCTGCGCGGGCTTCTACCAGGTCACCGACTACTGGGGTGCGCTGTGACCGTCGAGGACCTGCGGCTGCCCAGCGCCGTACGGCGGGGCCGGAACACGACGCCGGAGCCGGGCGCTCCCCGCGAGGAGGGCCGGGTGGCCGCGGCCGCGGCCGAACTGGTCGCGAGCCTGACGGCCGAGCCGTGGGGCCAGGTCTCCGTCTCGGTCTACGAGACGGGACGGCTGGTGAGCCTGGCCCCCTGGCTCACGGGCCACACGGAACGCGTGCGGTTCCTGCTCGCCGCCCAGCGCCCCGACGGCGGCTGGGGCGCCCCCGGCGGCTACGCGCTGGTGCCCACCCTCGCCGCGGTCGAGGCGCTGGCCGCCGAACTGGGGCGTGTCCCCGGCGCCTCGGGGACTCCCTTCGCGGACGAGGCGGCGGTCGGCGGAGCCGTACGGCGTGGCCTGGCCGCGCTGCGCCGCTGGGCCGGTACGGAGACGGGAGCGGGCCGGGGCGGCGATCCGCGCGTCCCCTACGACCTGCGGGAACTGCCGGACATGCCGGCGGTCGAGCTCATCGTGCCCGACCTGCTTGGCCGCCTCAACGGGCACCTGGCGGCGCTGGGGGAGGGGGAGCCGCTCCCGCCTCCCCGGGGTATGAACGGCGGGAAGCTGGCGCTGGTCAGGACCGGGCTGGCCGCGGGCGCCACGGTCCCGCAGAAGATGCTGCACGCGCTGGAGGTCGCCGCGGAGGCGGCGTCGAAGGCCCCGGGAGTCGTCCCGACGCCTCTTCGTGAGGGGCGGGCCGCCGCGATCGGCGCCTCGCCCGCCGCGGGCGCCGCGTGGCTCGGCGGCGCGGGGGAGGACTCGCCCGTGCGCCACTACCTGGAGGCGGTCGTGGACCGTTACGCGGGCCCGGTGCCCTGCGCGGCTCCCGTGACGGTCTTCGAGCGGGGCTGGACGCTGAGCTGGCTGCGGCGCGCGGGCGTCCCGGTGACCGTTCCGGAGGAGCTGACGGCCGGGCTGGCCGCCGCCATCGGCCCCGGCGGCGTCGCCGCGGGCCCGGGGCTGCCTCCGGACGCCGACACCACCTCCGTCGGCCTGTACACGCTGGCGCTGCTGCGCGCGCCCCGGGAGCCCGACGCCCTGTGGGCCTACGAGACCGAGACCCACTTCTGCACCTGGCAGGGGGAGGAGGGGGCGTCGCCGACGGTCAACGCGCACGTGCTGGACGCCTTCGGCGAGTATCTGCGGCTGGCGGGCGGGGGCGGGCGGAACGCGCGTTACGCGGCGGCCACGGGCAAGCTGTCGGCCTGGCTGCGCGGGCGCCAGCTCCCCGACGGCAGCTGGCTGGACCGCTGGCACGTCTCGCCGTACTACGCGACCGCCTGCTGCGCCCTGGCCCTCGGCGAGTACGGCGGCGCGGAGTCGGCCGACGCGGTGCGCGGCGCCTCACGCTGGCTGCTGGACACCCAGCGTGAGGACGGCTCGTGGGGCCGCTGGACGGGAACGGCGGAGGAGACCGCCTACGCCCTGCAGACCCTGCTGCTGACGCGCCCCGACCCGCAGGCCACGACAGGGGCCACAGCAGGGGCCACGGAGACGGCCGTGGAGGCGGAGCGCCGCGCGGCGGCCGTCGAGCGCGGGCACCGCAGGCTGCTGACCATGGTGACCGGGTTCGGGGAACCGCTGGACAGACCCGCCCTCTGGCACGACAAGGACCTTTACTACCCGGCGGCGATCGTCAGGGCGGCCGTCCTGGGTGCCCTTCACCTGGCGCGTCACCACCGCCCATGACCTGCCGTGGCACACCGGTCACGGCGGGCCGGTCCGGCCGGCGCGTCTCTGACAGCGGACGGTGACCGGAATTCAACGCAGAATATTGATCTGCGAAAAGGACAGAAGCCCACATCTGGTCAATGTTGCCTTGAGTGTAATTGGCTATATTGCTAAGGTTCTCCGGGTGCCATGGCCGGATGCCGTCGTCCGGCGTAATGTGGCGTCTATTCATTCACACGTATTTATCGTCGTGAAACGATAATGTGACTTTCTCTCACTTTTGCCGGGATGGGTGCTATGCGCTTGCGCAATGCGCGTTTGCGGACCAAGGTCACGGCACTGTTGGTGTCACTTATCGCGCTGTGGGCCTTCACCGCATGGGTCACCCTACGTGAGGGCTTCAACATGCTGGGCGTGGCCAGGCTCGACGCGAGCGTCGCGGAGCCGAGCGAGAAGCTGCTGGTCGAGCTGCAGAACGAGCGCAGACTCAGCCTGATCTACCTCGGCACCTCGGGCTCCGCCCGCCAGCAGCGCGAGACCCTCAGCGCCCAGCGCAGGCGCACCGAGGACGCGGTGGCCAACTTCAGGACCCTCGCCCAGGGCGGCGACGTCCAGTGGCTCGGCGACGCCGCCCTCAACCGGCGCATCACGGAGACCGTCCAGAGACTCGACGGCCTGCGGCAGGGCCGCAAGGCCATCGACGCGGGCACCATCGACCGGCTCAAGGCGGCCGACGTCTTCACCGACGTCGTCGACTCCCTCTACCGGATCTACGACTCCATGGCGACGCTCGACGACGCCGCCATCGCCAAGGACACCCGGACGGTCATCGAGCTGAGCAGGGCCAGGGACCTTCTGGCCCTGGAGGACGCCGTCGCGGCGGGAGGCCTGACCGCGGGCCGCCTGACCGACGCCGAACGCGCCCTGTTCGCGCAGACCGTCGGCACCCGGCGCTTCCTCTTCCAGGACGCCCTCACCGAGCTGCCCGCCGCGGACCGGGCCATCTGCGACAGCCTGATCGGCAGTGAGCCCTTCACCCGCATGCGCGTCATGGAGGAGCAGCTCATGCGGGGCGGCGCGCCCGCCCCCACCGAGCCCGTCGACGCCCGGCAGTGGGCCGCCTCGACCCAGGTCGTGCTGGCCAAGTTCCAGGACGTGGTGCTGAGCGCGGGAGACGGCGTCGTCCAGCGGGCCACCCCCGTCGCCACCGGCGTGATCGTACGGCTCTCGCTCGCGGGCGGACTCGGCCTGCTGGCCGTCATCGCCTCGATCGTCCTGTCCATCACCACCGCACGGACCCTGGTCCAGCAGCTCGACAAGCTCAGGGTCGCCGCCTGGGACCTGGCCAACGAGCGGCTGCCCTCCGTGGTCGAGCGCATCGGCCACGGCGAGGACGTCGACATCGCGGCGGAGGCGCCGCCGCTGGAGTTCGGCAACGACCAGATCGGCCACGTCGGCCAGGCCTTCAACGCCGTGCAGCGCACCGCCGTCAAGGTCGCGGCCGAACAGGCGCAGCTACGGCGCGACATCGCGGACATCCTGCGTAACCTCGCCCGTCGTACCCAGTCGCTGGTCCACCGGCAGCTGAGTGTCCTGGACATCATGGAACGGCGGGAGGACGACCCGCAGGAACTGCGTGACCTGTTCCGCCTCGACCACCTGGCGACCCGCATGCGGAGATACGCCGAGAACCTCCTGGTGCTGTCCGGGGCCGCCCCTGGACGCGCCTGGCGCGACTCGGTGCCGATGATCGACGTGGTCCGCGGCGCGCTGGCCGAGATCGAGGACTACACCCGGGTCGACGTGCTGCCGCTCGGCGAGGTCGCGCTGGACGGGCGGGCCGTCGGCGACGTCATCCACCTGGTCGCCGAGCTGGTGGAGAACGCCGCCGCCTTCTCCCCGCCCTACACGACGGTGCAGGTCAGCGGATACTCCGTGGCCCACGGGCACGCCCTGGAGATCGAAGACCGGGGTCTGGGCATGAGCCAGGAGGACATCGACGCCGCCAACGAGCGGATCGCGAACCCGCCGGAGCTCAAGCTGTCGGGCAACGCCCGCCTCGGCCTCTACGTGGTCAGCCGCCTGGCCGAACGGCACGAGATCCGGGTGACGTTCAAGGCCTCGCCGTACGGCGGCACGACCGTGGTGGTCCTGCTGCCCCAGGAGCTCATCAAGGAACAGGCGGAGCGGGAGCCGGAACCCGCCGTCGCGGTGCCGCAGCCCCGCATGGTCGGCGCGGGAGGCCTGGGAGGACCGCTGGCCCAGCCGGCCCCGCACGCGGGACCCCGCACGGTGCCTCAAGACGGGCCTCAAGACGGGCCTCAGGGAGGGCCCCAGGCGGCACCTCAGGGGCCGCGGAGCCGGGGCGCCGACCCGCTGACGGGTCACGGCACCGGCCAGACGGACGGCATCGGGCGGCGCGAGACGCGCCCGGTCACGCACCGGAGGATCCCGGGAGGGGTGCAGGAGCCCCAGGTGGGCGAGGGCGGTCCCGGTACGGCGCTGCCCCCCGTCCTGCCTCCCCCCGACACCAGCCACACGCCCGGCGGCCTGCCGCGGCGCGTACCGCAGACACACCTCGCCGCACCGCTGCAGGAGGACGAGCCCGCGCCGCGGGGGCCGGGCACCGAAGATCCGGACGAGCGCTCCCCGGAGATGATCCGCACGGCCATGGCGTCCTTCCAGGACGGCACCCGCCGGGGGCGTTCGGACGCGGCACAGCTGCTCGACAAGGAGGATGACCGCGCCGACGGGGGCGGATCTCGCGGGTGAGAACCGGGACCGTCCCGGATCTCCGCCGCGCCGATCCGGTGCAGACGGGCCGCCAGAGACAGACGATCGAACGCCCACCGGCAGAAAGAGGACTACGAGTGGTGCAGGGAACAGGATCTTCCACCGACCTGGCCTGGTTGCTGGACGATCTCATCGAGCGGGTCGGAGAGGCCGAGCACGGCATCGTCTTCTCCACCGACGGTCTGTTGCTGGCGACCTCGGCGGAGTTCGACCGGTCGGACGCCGAACACCTGGCAGCCGTCGGATCGGCGATCCAGAGCCTTGGCAAGGGCGTCAGCGACCGGGTCAACGGCGGCGCGGTACGTCAGACCATCATCGAGATGCGTTCCGCCTACCTGATCGTGACCGCGGCGGGCCAGGGCGCCTGCCTGGCGGTGCTCTGCACGAACGAGGCCGACGTGGGCCTGGTGGCCTACGAGATGGCCATGCTCGTCGCGCGGGTCGGCCAGTACCTCATCTCGCCCGCCAGAACGGCGGAGCCGCTCAAGGACGACGTACCACGATGAACGACCCCTTCGAGGAACCGCCCGACACGCAGTGGGTGGGCGACGAGGCCGGGGCGATCGTCCGGCCGTACGTCCTGACCCGCGGCAGGACGGAACCGGCCAGCGGCAGATTCGACCTCGTCACGCTGGCGGTGGCCGTCAGGGCCCTGTCGCAGCGGGACACCGGGCTCGATCCGGAGTGCCTGGCCATCGTGCGGCTCTGCCTGCAGCCGCAGTCGGTCGCAGAGATCGCCGCGCACATCAACCTTCCGGCGGGCACGGTCCGTGTCCTGCTGGGCGACCTGCTCGACCAGGGCTACATCGCCCTGCAAGAGCCGCATTCGGAGACCGACATGCAAGACGAGAGGCTGTACAGGGCGGTGCTCGATGGACTCCGTGCGCTCTAGCCGCGACGCGGGCCGGATCAAGCTGCCCAGGGCGATCAAGATCCTGGTCGCGGGAGGCTTCGGCGCGGGGAAGACGACCCTGGTCGGCTCCGTCTCCGAGATAGCGCCGCTGAGCACCGAGGAGACGCTGACCAACAGGGGAGTCGGCATCGACGACCTGTCCGGCGTCGAGAGCAAGCGGACGACCACGGTCGCGATGGACTTCGGCCGCATCACCATCGGCGACGCCTACCGGCTCTACCTCTTCGGCACCCCCGGCCAGGAGCGGTTCTGGTTCCTCTGGGACGAGCTGGCGCTCGGTGCGCTCGGCGCGGTCGTCATCGCCGACACCCGCAGGCTGGCCGACTGCTTCCCCTCCCTCGACTACTTCGAGCGGCGCCAGACGCCCTTCATCGTCGCGGTGAACTGCTTCGACGGCTCCCGCCGCTACGACCTGGAGGAGGTACGGCTCGGCCTCACCCTCCACGAGGACATCCCGATCGTGATGTGCGACGCCAGGCAGCGGGAGTCGGGCAAGGAGGTGCTGATCGCCCTGGTCGAGCACGCGATGCGGACGCGTCTCGGCGCGACGGTCGGAGGGGACCTTCACGGGGGCACGGCCTCCCAGTGAGGACTCCCGCCCGGCGAGCCGTACGGCCAGGTGCGGCACCGGCGGCCCCGGTCGCTAGTGTGGCCTGCGTGGTTCACCGAACGCGGGCCGTCGCGGCCGTACTGACGGTTCTGCTGACCGGCCTGGCGGGTCTGGTCACCGGCTGCGGCGCCGGAGGCGCCGTCTACAACTTCGGCACCGTCGTGCGCGGGGAGGCGGGCAGGACCGTCGAGGTCGGCCTCCCCCTCGGCAGGCGCTTCTCCCTCGCCGTGACCGACGGCGCCGCGGGCTGGCGGCTCGCGGCCCTGCCGGACGCCAGGGTCGCCTCCTTCATCAGCCAGGAGCGGCGGACCGAGGACGGGCGCGCGACCCGCTACTTCGTGTTCAACGCCAAGTATCGCGGCACGGCCACCATCACCCTCCTCGCCTGCGCCGACTGCGCGGACGGCGGGCGGGAACAGGCGACCTTCAAGATCACCGTTACCTGAGCCGGTGGCGGCCCCGCCGCCTTCGATGTCAGGCTTGGGGTCATGAACAACCGTTTGTCCGATGTCGATCTCTCCCAGAAGCTCTCCAAGAAGGAGGCCACGGAGCGGCTCGACGCCGCCCTCGAACGGCTGCTGCGGCTGAGACTCATGCTGGGCGGGCAGATCGGCGAGCGCCGCATCGGCCCGCCGGTGTGCGTGGTGTTCGAAGGCTGGGACGCCTCAGGCAAGGGCGGGGCCATCAAACGCCTCGTGCGTCCCCTCGACCCCCGGCACGTACGGGTCGCCCAGTTCGCCGCGCCGACTTACGACGAGAAACGGCACCACTTCCTGTGGCGGTTCTGGCCGGCGCTGCCCGGCTGGGGCGGGATGACCGTGCTCGACCGCTCCTGGTACGGGCGGGTGCTGGTCGAGCGGGTCGAGGGGTTCGCCACCGAGGAACAGTGGTCGCGGGCCTACGACGAGATCGTGGAGTTCGAGCGGACCCTCGTCGCCGAGGGCATGATCATGGTCAAGTTCTGGATGCACGTCTCGCCGGAGGAGCAGCTACGGCGCTTCGAGGACCGGGCGGGCGACCCGCTGCGGGTCTGGAAACTGACCGACGAGGACTGGCGCAACCGCGACAAACGCCCGCAGTACGAGGCCGCCGTCGAGGAGATGCTCGCCCGCACCGACCAGCCCCAGGCCCCCTGGCACGTCGTCCCCGGCGACGACAAACGCCTGGCCCGCGTCGTGGTGGTGGAAACGGTCTGCGCCGCGATGGAAAAGGGGATGTGCTGATCGCACCGGGTCGTATTGTTCTGCGGCGCCTAGCGGTGCCGCGGGCCTGGGCGCTTTCTGGCCGGTGTCTTCCTCGCCGTTCGTCCGCTGGAAGCGCTGGGCGGGCACCCGGTGCCGAGGGGTTTCTCAACGGTCGCCGACCGGCCCATATCGCCGGCACGCGAAACGTCCGGTGAGCCGCCCCTGCGGCGTGGGCCCGAAAGCCACAGGGGCGGCGGAGAGAGCACCCGGCGCTATCCGGACTCGGCGAGTCGCGCCGCGTGGATGAGCAGTTCCTCGTAGACCTGCGCCCGGTCGTCGTCGACGACCGGGTAGCCGGTGCCGAAGTCGCCGTTCAGCCAGCGGGCACTGATGCCCGGGTTGGCGCTGTTGGTCCCGTCGCGCAAGAAGAGATGGGGGCTGCATCGGACCCTGCCGTGCCGGGCGGCCTGGTACTGGTCCATGATGGCGGCCCTGGCCGAGCCGGTGTCCAGTGCGGCGGCGAGCGCCGTCACGTCCACCGCCCCGGTTTCCCCGGCGACCGCCAGAATGATGTGCCGCATCGAGATGCACCGGCCCTGGGCCCAGAACGCGCGACGCAGGGCGCGGTCCAGTTGTTCGCTGGCATGCCAGCTCTGCGCCTTGGCCGCGTGCACCGCCTCCAGCGCAGGCAGCGTGGTGACCGGGTACGTCCAGTCGGGGCCCTGCCACAGCCGCCAACCGGCCTCAGGCTCGATGGCACCGAGGACGGAGATCTCCGAGTCGACACCAGGGCGGGCATTGACCTCTTCGTTGAACAGTTCGAGAGGGAAGGCACGCAGGTCGAACCAGATGCGGCCGTCAAGGCCGAGCCGCCGCCGGGTCTCGTGCAGGCGATGCACCGCGACGTGCGCGAACGAGCAGTTGAGGTCGGAGAAGACCACGATGGTTTCGGCGGTGGCCGGCAGCCGGGGGTCGTTGGCGATGGTCGATGTCATGGTCTCTCCTCCACCCGCACCAGCCCCCACCAACCTTCGCTGAGGCCCCAGTGCAGGTTGCCGGTACGGTAGACGTAGTCGCCCGGGCGCCCGGCCAGGAAGCGGACGGTGCGGGTCGCGGCCGAGGCGAGCGCCCCGATGGTTGACACGTGGCGGCCAAGGCCGCTTTCGGAGGCATCCCAGACCTGGCCGTGTACGGTGAAGCACTGGTTGCGACTGCGCGAGGCACCGATGGCCAGGTGGACGGCGACCTCGTCGCCGGTACGGCAGCGCAGTATCGGTGTCGGCGGGTGCGCGTCCGACAGCTTCGGGCGCAGCGGGTGCAGGGAGGCGGTGCGGTAGTTGTACGCCTTCTGCCCCGCGTCGTCCGGGCTGTCGGAGAACAGGTCGGTGACCGGCTGCGTCAAGTCGCCGTCGTGATACATCCGCAGGCCGTCCTGGCAGATCAGGACCAGTTCATGAACCGGTGCCGCGCGGGGGCGGCGCACCACGGCCTGTTCTCCGGTCCAGCGCTCACCGCCGGTCGCCGGGTCATGAGGGGTGGAGTCGGACTCCTCGACCACCAGGGCTCCGACCAGTCCGCGGCGCATATGCGTGATCACATCGGCGACATCGCGCAGAAGGGCGACCCCGGGAGTGTCGGCGTACCAGCGGTAGATGTGGGAATCGCCGGGCTTAACGGTACTGTCCGGGTTGTGGCCCACAAAGGCGCCGTCGGCGGCCCGCACGTCGTAACGCAGCAGCGTGGGGTGGAGGGATACCCGGCCGGACACGACGCGCGCACCCGGGTCCTGCTCTCCCATCAACCCGGGGTCGAGAGCACTGGCAGGCGGGGGACCGTCCAGTTCGTTGACCAGCTCGACCTCGACCCATTCGCCCGCACGGCAGCGCAGTACCAGCGGGCCGTGGCCTGCGGGTGCGCCGTCGACGCTGTAGGTCAGCCCGTACGGATCGAAGCGCCGCTCGTTGTAGGCGAGGGTGCGGGGACGGGCACGGACGGTGAAGCGACGGATCGGCCGCCCGATCGGTAGGAGGTCGCGGCCGGGGGCGGCCGCGGGCAGCGCCGGTAGGTCGGGCTGGTGGTCCGGGTGCAGGCGAAGCAGGCCCCAGCACCCCAGCCACAGGTCGTTGCTCGCGCAGAAGGCCCACAGGTGATCGCCCGCTCCGAGGTCACCCTCAAGCCGTAATTCGGCGGTGTTGGAAATGCCCAGGGTCTGCTGGTTGCGCCACACGGTGTCGCGGCGGCCCGGCCACTCGCGCCAGCGCGCCCCGTGGACGGTGAAGCTGTGCTGGAGGTCGTGCGACCCCTGAAGGACATGCAGGCGGACCTCCTCACCCGGGTAGGCCCGCAACAGCGGGGTGCCGGGGTCGCCGTGAACGGCGCTGGAGAACCAGTCCGCGGGATCGCCGTCCCGCCTGGCCAGCGGTTCACAGCGGTAGTTGACCCCGGCCGCGCCCTGGTCGTCCGGACCGCCGGGGAGGGGCGGCGGATTGATCGGGCCGCCGCCGTGCCCCCCGTTCCCCCCGTGCCCACTGTGTTCGCCGGGTCCGCTCTGCCCGCCGTCCGGCGGGTGCCCGGCGCCGGGCATCGTGTGTTCGACCATGGGGACGAAGTCGGCGATCATGAGCACCGCCTCGCGGTGGGAGGTGCCGTCGGGAAGCCGGATGACGGCCTGCGTGCCGCGGCGCAGTTCCCTCGTGTGATCGGCGGGCGACACCCACAGCGCGCCCTCGGGCTCGGCGATCAGCGCCCCGAACAGCCCGTGCCGCTGGCGGCGGTTGGCCAGCAGGTGGTCGTGGAAGAAGACGGTGCCGAAGTCTTCGTCCAGGTACCAGCGGTAGGTCCAGGAGTTGTACTGGGCGAACGCCTCGGCCCCCTGATCGGCCGTGGTGGTTCCGGACAGGTAGTTCCAGCCGATGCCGGAGCCGTCGGAGATCAGTGGGTCGTATTTGACCAGATGGGTGTGGAGCCCCACCTCGGGCTGGAAAGGCAGCGCCGGGTCGAACGGCGTCTCCTGCTGCGGCCCGGCGGGCAGGGCGTTGGTGAGGGTGATCTCCACGATCTCACCCTTGTGCGCCCGGATGACCAGGGGCTCCACCGTGCGTTCGCCCCTGGCCAGGCGGCGCTGGAACTCGGCGAGCCCGCCCGCCTCGTCGATCTCCTCGGCCAGGACGTAGAACAGTCCGCCGTGGTCGTGCCAGGGGACGACGCGCTCGTCCTGGGGGGAACCGTGGTAGTACAGCGTTCCCGACATGGCCACGACGTGGAAGCGGCGCACCGGCGCGCCGGGGGGACCGATCTTTGTGAACGCCTCCCCCGGCTGAGGGTCCCGGCAGAAGGCGGCCTCCTCAAGCGGGGTGGGGGCGCGTCCCATGCCGGGAGGCTGATGCGGGGTACGCGGCGGCCGGGGGTTCTTCTGCGGAAAGGCCGCCGAGCGCGCCAGAAAGCCGGGGAAGCCGGGACGCTCCGGGGTGGGCCGGGACGGGACCGCGCGGTGCGGCAGCGGAAGCAGCCGAGCGATCCGGCTGCCGTCCGGGTAGGTCCCCGTCCCGTCCTGGAGGGTGTCGAAGATACGGAACATGCCCCACATGCCCATGTGGAAGTGGACGTACATGTGGCAGTGCCAGATTGAGTCCCCGGCCGCGTGCTGCGCCGACCCCAGACCGCCGATGAGGTCCAAGGTCATGCCCTCCTGCGGGCTGATGTTGACCGAGTCCACGATCGGCGAAGCGGGGTCCGCGGGATCTGCGCGCCACTGGTGGAGGTGGGTGTGGAAGACGTGGGTGTCGCGCATGCCGCCGTGCAGAAGGCGGATCACGGCGGGGTCAC
This sequence comes from Streptosporangium sp. NPDC001559, assembly GCF_042893955.1. NCBI lineage: Bacteria > Bacillati > Actinomycetota > Actinomycetes > Streptosporangiales > Streptosporangiaceae > Streptosporangium > Streptosporangium sp. NPDC001559. The sequence continues at coordinate 65,104 of NZ_JBIAVG010000010.1, read as the reverse complement.
CGGCGTAACCGCGCAGCACGGGTGTGGACGGGTCGCCGAACATCCACGAACTGTGGTGCATCTCCTCGCCGGTCTGGGCGTCCCGCACCGGGTCGAGCAGGCCCTGGTCGAGCATCCGGTGGTACTGGTACATCCGCCATTCCATGGGCTCGATCCGCAGGTTGACCGGCAGCATGGCGTTGTTGGGCGGTGTCAGGTCGGCAAGGCTGTCAGGGCCGGGGCCCGCGGGAGCGAGGGAGGCGGCGCCGGTCGCCGCCGCGACGGGAAGGCCCGGGCGGCCCTGAGCCTGCCCGTGCCCATGCATGGGAGGAGGCACGGCGGGGTTGTCGTTGCTCGGATACTCCATCATGACGATGACGTACTCGCGGAAGCTGCGGTCCGGCAGGTGAACGTCGGCGTACGGCCCGCCGGTCAGCGGATCGCCCGTCTCGGGGTCGGTCCAGGTGGCGCCGGGTGGCTCGACGACAAGGGCGCCGACCAGGCCGTGGCTCTGCGTTCCCTCACCGCGAGGGTCCGCCATGTTGCCGAAGTGGAACACCCCTTCGTGCTCACAGGTCCACTCGAAGGTGCGCCTTCCGCCCGGTGGCACGCTGCTGTCCGGGTTGGCCCCGGCCGCGAGTCCGTCCATCGTGCGGGCGTCGTAACGTACCCCCTGCATGGTGATCCCCACGGCGCACTGCAGCTCGTTGGCCAGCCGTACCCTCAGGCGCTCGCCTTTGCGGGCGCGCAGGACCAGGGGGCGGGCCAGCGGATGCGGTTTCGGAACCCGGTCGGGTTCCCTCAGGTAGTTGGGGAAGGGGACGGGCCAGGAGGCCGCGAGCCGGCGTAGCTCCTCGGCGTCCTCGGCCAACACGTAGAGCGCACCGTTGCGGTCGTGGTCGCCGAAGGCGTTGTAGGCGATCGGGGTGGAGAGCGCGACGACGTCGTAGGTGCGGATACCGGTCGCCGACGATTGCGGTGCCTGGTCGGTCATGGCGGGGACTTCCTTGTCAGGCCGGGGCGGGAAGGTGGGGGGAGCCCGTGCTGTGCGCGAAGCGGGCCACGGTCCGCTCACCGCGGATGACCCGCCCCGACCACTGGTAGCTCTGCGCGAACGTCAGGTCCGCGCCGTCGGGCAGGGAGCGGCCGAAGGTCAGGAGGATGCGGTCTCCCTGACGGATCGGCACCGGCTCGGCGATGGGCAGGTAGCAGTGCTTCCAGCTATCGGAAGCGGTACGGGAGGCGATGTCGTCGCCGGAGATGTCCAGAGCGACCGTGTCCGACAGCGTCGCCACGAAGTAGCCCTTGAAGCCGGTGAGCAGCCCGTCGCACCGTGCGGTGTAGACGAGCGGCACCCGGTAGGAGAGCTGCGGCTCTCCGGCGGGCTCCTGCAGCTCGTGGCGCCGGACGATCCGGGGAGCGGCCAGGTGGCGACTGATCGGGATGACCGCGTCGTAGTAGAGGTCGTAGCGGCTGGGCGTGTTCCTGTCACGCAGGAGTTTCGCGAAGGCCGACGGGCCTGCGGCGTCGTGGGGGCCGTGACCGCTCAACTGGTCGTGCGCCCGCTTGGCGGCGACCGGCACCAGGTAGCTTTCCACGTGCCGCGGCATCATGACGCCGCCGGGGGCGAGGAAACGCCGGTGCGCGTCATGCAGGATCGCGACGATGTTCTCGTTGTCGGCGAGGTTGCCGATGATCTCGGCGATGACGACGTCGACGGGTTCGGGCAGCTCGATGTCGAAGGACAGGCCGTGAAGCGGCAGGAAGCGGTCGCCGCCGAATCCGGCGGCGGTCAGGCGTCCGGTCGCGGTGCGCAGGACGTGCTCGTTGAGGTCGATGCCGTACACGTGACGGGCTCCGGCTTCGAGCGCCCAGCGGGCCAGGATGCCGGTGCCGGTGCCGAGGTCGAGCACGCGGGCTCCGGGGCGCACCGCTTCGGCGATGGCGGCGCGGAAGGCGTTCATCCGCAGCGTGTCGCCGAGCATGAGGTCGTGGAACCCGTTGTCCCACTCCAGGAGCCGTTCGGAGGCGGGCAGCCAGACCCGCTCCGGTTCGTGGTCCGCGGTCGCCGTCATGATGTGCCTTCCTCGGAGTCCGGAGCGGTCCCGCACCGGTGAACCGTCAGGGACCGGTCCGCCGGTCCGCCGACCGGCAGGCCGGTGGTCAGGTCGAACGCGGTGCGGTGCAACGGGCAGGTGATGCGCAGCGTCCGGGAGTTGACATAACCGTGCACCAGGCGTCCTCCGCGGTGCGGGCAGGCTGCGTCGATGACGAACTCCCTGCCCGCGACCCGGACGCGGACCAGGCGGCCCTCATCCAGTTCCGTCAGAACCGGTTCACACCGGCCGTTCACGCCGCCGCCTGCCTCTTGGCCCGCCATACGGCGCTGCCGAAGGCGGAGCCGATCAGGCTCGACAGCAGGAGCGTGCCGATCCAGACCTTCGTCGGGTCCAGGCCGTGAACCGCCTCGTACTCCCGGACGGCCAGCCGCATTTCCTTCATGTGGAAGGCGTCTATGTGCAGATGCTCGGTGTAGTAGCGGCTGTTCTCGATTCCCAGGCGCCGGCACGCCCTGGCCTGGACCGTGAACGCGTCCGGGATGCTCGCCTCCAGGTAGGCCAGCGCCCCGAGGAAGTACTCCATGTGCGGGGCCCGCTGGGTGAGCCAGTAGAAGACGTTGAGAAACGCGAACGTCTCGTCGGCGGTGCAATCGAGGAAGCTGTCCAGGTCCTGCGGCAGGCCCAGCTCCGCCAGCAGGTCAAGGTAGAGCGTGGAGTGGGCCCGCCGCAGGTTGCCGCAGCCGAACTCGTCGATCAGGACGCGCATCACCGCCATCTGCGCCTTGATGGGCAGCCGCGGGATCGCGGGGAAGAAGTTCTGCGCCTCGGTCAGCCCGTCCAAGGCGAATTCACGTACCACCAGGACGAACTCCTCGCGGCTCGCCTCTTCGGCCAGATAGCGTCCGGCGTCGGTGCCCCGGCGCTCTTCGGCCAGCAGGTCGTCCAACGCCTGAACCCACTGCTCCCTGGAGCCGAGCGCGGGGGTCCGCGCGGTCAGTCCGGTGACCAGCGGCAGGATCCAGCCGCTTTCGATCTTCTCGATCGTGGCGAGGGTGTGGGCGCTGGATACCGAGCGGTTGTGGATGAACAGCCGTTTCAGGTCGCTGCCCGTGGTGTCGGTCTGCGTGTTCATGGCGACGCTTCTTTCGTCTCGGCGACCTGGTCGGTCGTCAGAACGGAACGGCGGTACAACTCGGTTTTGAGCATGCGGTACCAGTCGGGCCGGGCCAGGCCGTAGCGTTCGACGGCCTCGCCCAGCCGGGCCTTCCACCCGGCGGTGTCCTCGACCGGGGACGCGGCGGCCATCGCGGCGCACAATTCCGCGCACAGCTCGGGTTCGGCGTTGGCCAGCGCGAGGACATGGCCCTCGACGCCCGTCGGCTCCAGGGCCAGGGACTCCAGTCCTTGCAGGACCGGGACACCGGGGCGGGCCGCGACCAGCCGGCGGGTGAATTCGGCGTCTCCGGCCGAGTCCTTCACGGCGGCCACTCCCGGCAGGGCGCAGACACGCAGCAGCGTGTCCAGCCTCAACCGGTTCCCGGAGACCTGCGACTCGTGGTAGACGACCACCGGCAGCCCGGCTCCGCCGCTCAGAGACGCGTAATGCCGGTACATCTCCTCCTGGGAGAGGCCGGGCCCGTACGGCGTGGTCGCGACGACGGCTTTGGCACCCAGCCGCGCCGCCGTACGGGCTCGTTCCAGGGCGCCCGCCGTCGTCGGGCGCATGACACCGGCCAGTACCGGCAGCCCGCCGGCGTGGCGGACCGTGCCGCCGACCATCGCCAGCCACTGCCGCTCCGAAAGGGCCCAACCCTCACCGGTGCTCAGCGCGGGCAGCAACGCGGTCACGTACGGCCGCAGCGACGCGATCAGGCGGGCGATGTCGTGCTCAGGCACCTCACCGTCGCCGGTGAGCGGCGTCACCAGCGCGGCGATCAACCCTCGGTACATCCGGCACGCTCCCTTCACAACCGGGTGACGGGCACACGCAACATGAGTGAGGCTTGGTAGAGCCGTTCCAGCGGTTCCGGGAAGGACAGCTCGGCGCTGTCCACGGGAGCCAGGACCGGCACCCCTGTCAGGCTGAGCAGCCGGGGGCTCGCCGAGTGCAGCACCCCGCCGCGGTTGACGACCATGCCCAGCAGCAGACGTTCGTGGGCGGGCAGGGAGCCGGTGCTCTTCCCCAGGTCCTCCCGTAGGTCGGCCGGTTCGTAGCCGCGCCGCTCGATGTTCATGTCCGTGTGAAGGTTGTCCATGAACGGGTAGTAGGCGTCCTGGACCTCGCGGGGAAAACGCCACACCAGGTCGTCGCAGCGTCCCACCTGCTCCAGGCTCATCACGACGCGTTCGTTCAGCCGGGCCGCGAAGAAGGACTTGCAGGCGATGCGTGTCGCCTCGTCCGCGCTGTTCATCCCCATGAACAGCGCGGCGTCAACGTACGCCTCCGGTCCGGTGGGTGAGGGGCGGAGGTCAGCGGTCATGGCTGTCGAGCACCTCGCGCGTGCGGGTCATGGCGTCGGCGAACATCTCCGGGGTACGCGCCAGCGCGATCCGGACGTAGGACTCGCCCTTGCTCGGCTGGCTCCAGTAGAAGTAACGGCCGGGCAACACGTACACGCCTTCCGCGACGAGCAGGCGGTGCAGGTCGGTGGCGGTCAGGTGGGGGTGGTCGATGTGGAACCAGGCCACGCTCGACTTCACCACCGGTTCCAGGTAGCGCAGGGCCGAGCCGTGCAGAGTCCCGCGCGCGGCCTCGCGGTTACGGGTGAGCACGTCACGTACCGAGAACAGCTCGTCGCCCGCGGAATCCTCGACGTATTCGGTGAGCATGTTGAGGACGAACGGTGACACGTTCAGCAGCACGCTGGTGTGGATGTTGTAAACGGCTTCCTTGATGTCGTCGCTCGGGGTCAGCAACGCGCACTTGGCGTCCTGGACGGGCCAGGTCTTTCCGGTGTCCTCGATCGCCAGGTACCGCACCCCGGAGTTCTCCAGCAGCTCGTAGACGTCGAAACGCGTCAGCGCCGGATCGAAGAGCGTGAAGGAGGCGAAGCAGAAGTCGATGAGCAGCAGCTTGTCGTGGTCCCTGCAGAACCGTACGACCTCCTCGAAGCCTCGGCGCCCGTGCTTGAGGAGGCTGAAGCCGGTGGGGTTGTTCGGATCGACGAGGAACAGCGCCTCGGTTCTGACCCTGCGCCGCAGCTCCTCGTAGATGCAGTCAGGGTCGTACAGCGCCGACTCGTCTATCGGGTAGAGCGGGACGCCCAGGTTTCCCAGAACGTCGTGAAGGTTGTCGAAACATGGCTCGATCAGTGTGACGGCCATTCGCTGTTGTTTGAGGAACATGCCGGCGACCATTGTTGATATGGAGGCCGCATAAGAGATGAATGTCTTCCCCCTGGCGAGCGCCGTTGGCTGGCGGTGCAGGCGGAAGAACGCTTCGACGAAGCGTTTCTCGTAAGTTTCCTGAAGGCCCTTTTCTGCTTCGTACCACAGTTCTGGGAGCCTGGACACGATCATTTGCTGATTGACTGACTGCCGCTGGTGGGTGTGGGCGTCAGCGAGATTGAAGGTGGTGCGAAGCGCCTGAATCTCGTGCTGCGTCAAGTCTACCGGCGACCCAGCGCCGATGACGGTGCCATGGAAACTCATTTTTTCCTCTGGATTCCTTGCCGATCGGCGTCGATCGGTCATGGATATGGGAACGAGGGGCTGACACCGGACGGGCGCAGCCGGAGGCATGGCGGTTCACCGGGGCGCGCGCTGTGACGGCGCGTCGAACGGCCATGCGGACATGTGGCGTCGGCGAAACGACCATGGACCGGCCCCGGAGGCCGTTCACCGTGCCAAAACACACCGGGAGGCGGGAACGGGCCGGATCGGTGAACCGATGGCGATCGGTTCCGATGCGTCAGGCGGCGGTTCCCTTATCTCCCTGAAACGTTATGCGCTTTCGCTGGAGGTACTCACAGAAGAACAAGCGCATGAGAGGGTGCTGACCAATGTTATTCCCCCGAATCCGGCTCAGGCCGCGCGCGGCGGCCTCCCCGTGGATGAACCTTTCCCCGGAATTTACTATAGCCATCGGATTCGCTGTGCGGCAAGGATTGTTTCGACTCGGTTCGGTCCGGGTCGCATCTGGTTTTTCGGACGCGCTGTCCGCCGGTTAGGGCCCCGAACGATAAGACGGTCCGCGGCGCGGGAGAGGGCTGGGCCGTGAAATCGGTGAACAATCTTGGAAGCCGTCTGAGAATGCGGAAAATGTTTCTGCGCAATCCGCCGGGAACCTCGGACGGAAGATTGGAATCCATCGCCCGGGGCGAGCCCCGTCGCCGGATCGGCGATTCACGGCCAATGCCAAGGAGGTTCCGGGGGCGCGATCCTCCCGGAACCTCCTTGGTTCTCCCGGCGTCCGCGGGCTCAGCCCTCCCGCAGGGCCTCCAGTTCGAGCACCAGCTCGATCTCCTTGGAGACCACGACGCCGCCCGCCTCCAGGGCCATGTTCCAGGTGAGACCCCAGTCCTCGCGGTTGACCCTGCCGGAGGCCGAGAAGACCGTGCGGTGGTTGTCCCACGGATCGTGGGCGTACCCGAGATACTCGACCGCCAGCGTGACCGGCCGCGTCACGTCCTTGATCGTGAGATCGCCCGTCAGGGTTCCGCCGGTCCCATCCCAGGTCACCGAGGTCGAGACAAAGGTGATCTTGGGGAACTTCTCCGCGTCGAAGAAGTCGGGGGAGCGCAGGTGGTCGTCCCGCGTGGTGTCGCCGCTGTTGAGACTGGCCACGTCGATGACCGCCTTGACCTGGCTGTCCTCGGGACGCTCGCCGATCTCGATCACCGCGTCGACGCCGGTGAAGCGCCCGCGCACCTTGGTGAGCATGAAGTGGCGGCCTACGAAGCCGACCTCGGCATGCCCGGGGTCGACCCGCCATCTCCCCGCGGCGGGCAGCCGTACTCCGTTGATCTCGCGAGTGGGTGAAGTCGTGTCACTCATTGTCGTCTCCTGTGACGGTGAGGTGGATCTGTCAGTCCCTGGCCGACGGGCCCGACTCGGTCGGCAGACCGGCGTTGACCCAGTCCTCCTTGCCCTCGTCGTAGTCGTAGACGTTCTCGTAGCCCAGCTCGGTGAGGCGCCGCGAGGCGATGCCGGAGTTGCGGCAGGGGGAGTTGGAGCAGTAGACGACTATCTCGGCGCGCTTGTCGGGCAGCAGGGCGGCGGCGAGTTCGTCCACCTGGTCGTGCGGCAGGTTGAGCGCTCCGGGCAGATGTGTGTCCTCGTAGTAGACGGCGGGCAGCGCCTCCACGAGGGTGACCGAGCCACCGTCGATCTTCTTCCTGACCTCGTCGCGCGTGATGATCTTTGCCATGGCGTGTCCCCTCAAATCTGTGCGTGCGCACACACTTTAACCAGTGTGTGCGCACGCACACAAGTACGGCATACACTTCGGCTGTGAACGGTCACAGGGACGATGTACGGCTCCAAGCCTGGAGAGCGCTGCTGCTGGCGCACAACGCGGCCGTCCGCGCCATCGAGGGCGAGATGCAACGAGACGGCCAGATCCCCCTGACCTGGTACGACGTCCTGCTGGAACTGAACGCCGCCGGCGAGCAGGGCCTGCGCATGCACGAACTCGCCGAACGCGTCGTGCTCAGCCGGACGCGGGTCAGCCGCCTGGTCGACGACATGGCCCGGGCGGCCCTGACATGCAAGAGGCCGGATGCCACGGACAAGCGAATGGTGTGGGCCGTCATCACCGACGCCGGCCGTACGGCCCTGCGCGAAACGGCCCCGGTGTACCTGCAGGGTATTCACCGCCACTTCGCCGCGCACCTCACAGAGGAGGAGGCCGAGACGATCGCCAAAGCCCTGCTCAAGGTCGCCCGGTACGACAACAAGGTCTACTGGCGCCTGGACCCCGCAAGAACGCCAAGGCCGTGACCGGCCGCCGGCCGCGGTCGGGGTGGTTACAGGTCCAGGTCCGAGGGGGCGAAGCGGTCACGGAGGAAGCGGCCGTGGTCTCTCAGGGCCTGGTCGTCGCCTCTGTGCACGGCCTGGGCCACCTCGCCCAGTTTGGTCTCCAGCAGACCGAGCTGGGCGAGCAGTTCCTCGTGGGCGCTGCGCTCGCGTTCCGGGCGGCGGGTCAGCGCGTAGGAGCGGGGCAGGTTGGCGTAGGCCTCCAGGCTGGAGGGCAGATAGTCGCGGATCGTCTGGGAGACGACGTGCAGGTGGTCGGGGGAGGTGGTCAGCGCCTCCGCCCGGCCGAGGACGCCGTCGAGCACCTCGGCCAGGGCGCCGACCCTGGCCTGCACGTCCTCGGGAAAGCGCGCCGAGCCGCGCACCTTCCGCCGCAGCGCCTCCAGGTCGGTCCTGAGCAGACCCGCCTCGACCTCGGCGTTGGAGACGGCCAGCCTGATCCGCTCCGGCGGGGCGAGCAGCGCGCCGACGCCGTACAGACCGGCGACGACCAGCGGCCAGAACGCGCCCGCCAGGCCGAGCAGGTGGGCGCCGAGACCCGCCAGGGCCAGGACGCATCCGGTGATGTTCCTGGTCGAGCCGAGATACCTCAGCACCCGCTCACTGGTAGCCACGGATCTCCTTGAACGCGGCGGCCAGTGATCCGTCGCGGGCGTCGAAGACGGCGCCGCCGGTCAGCGTGGCGATCTGCTTCATCTCCTCCACGTCGCTGTCGCCGAACAGCACCACGAACGTCCTGGTCCGCCGCTGCTCGTCGGGCAGCGCCCGGTAGAAGGCGGCGAAGTCGTCGTAGGAGATGCCGTCGGTGTTCTCGCCGTCGGTCATCAGCACCACCGACGTGTAGTGCCCGTCGCCGGGTGTCGCCGCCTGCTGGTACGCGGTGCGCAGCCCGTCGAAGATCGCCGTACCGCCCTCGATCCGCAGGCCCTCCGCGTAGGACTTGATCTCGTTGAGGACCGGCTGCGGATTCCCCTCCGGGAGGGTGAACGACTTCGGCTGCCCGACCGAGCCGCTGAACGGGATCATGATCACGTTCTCCCGATCGCGGAAGCGGGAGAACGTGCCGGAGGCCGAGGTGTCGGCGCCGGTGAGGGTGACCAGCGCCCGGCGCAGGTTCTCGATCCTGTCGCCCTCCATCGATCCCGAGACGTCCAGCACGAACAGGGCCCGGGAGGGGACGCGCGCCTCGTCGAGGTAGGCGGTGATCAGCTCGTCCGCGGTGCTCCTGCGGTTGGGGAAGGGCAGTTCGAGCAGCGGCGCGGTGCCGAACTCGGGGCCGGGCCGTACCTGCGGCACGGCGGGCCGCCTGTGGGTGGTGGTCATGATCTGCCGCTGGGTGTCCGGGGCGCGCAGCCAGGAGGTCAGCTTGCCGTACAGCTCCCGCTTCTCCTGGGCGGCCGAGGCCAGCAGGGTCAGCGGGTAGTCCGCGGTGACCACCCCGTCGCTCGGGTAGATCAGGCTCAGCCCCTTGACGCCCAGCAGCACCGACTCGTAGTTCACCAGGCCGTCGACCCCGCCGTCCCTGGCGTAGGCCTCGGCCAGCCAGCCGGAGGAGCCCGAGGTCAGCCGCTGGGCGGAGAAGAACTGCTTCAGCTTGGGCGTGACCGCCGTGACCTGCTCCGGGCTCAGCGCCTCCCCGGCGTCCGACAGCGCCGCGGCCACCCCGACAAGCGCGGAGAATCCGGAGTTGGACGAGGCCGGGTTGGTCATGCCGAAGGTGAAGCGTCCCTGCTGGGCGGCGTCCGCGATCTGCTGCCAGCTGACCGGTTTGCCCTCCCAGCCGAGTTCGCGTGCCTTGGCCGTCCTGAGGCCGAGCAGCACGGGGGAGGACATGATCTTGGTCTCGGTGGACAGGCGGGCCTTGGCGCCGTCGATCAGCGACAGGTAGCGGTTGGAGGAGAACCAGATCGCGTCGTAGGAGCCGTCCGCGTCGCCCCTGGCCACCTGCTCGGCGCCGTCCAGGGTGCCGGTGTAGGAGATCCGCACCTTCACCCCCGAGTCCCGCAGCATCGGTTCGAGGTCCTTGACCTCGCTTCCCGCCAGCACCCTGAGGACGTCGGGGCCGTCCTCGACCTCGCCGCCCGCTCCGTTCGAGCACGCCGCGAGCGCGCTCGCGCAGAGCAGCGCGAGCGCCACCGTCAGCCGGGCCGTACGACGGCCTGCGAGATGCCTCATCGGGTCCCCTCGGCGCGCTCAAGGTAGGTCCTGGCGTGCGACAGTTCGGTGCTCAGGCTCTCCACGGTGGTCGCCATGCTCTCCACGGCCTGTGACCTGAAGCTGTCGATCATGTCCATGGTCGAGTAGACGTTGTCGAAGGCCCTGCGCAGCACGTCCATGTCGACGACCGTCGAGGCCGCCTGGTTCTGGATCGCCCCCGCCTGGGTGCGCAGCATCTCGCTGGTGGCCAGGATCAGGTCGCCGGTCGTCGCGTTGAGCGCGGTGATCTGGTCGAGCACCAGCTTCTGGTTGGTCAGCGCCTGGGCGACGGTGACCGCGGTGCGCAACGCGGCGACCGTCGTGGTCGTGGCGCGGTCGACGCCCTTGCTGAGTTCGAGGTTGTTCTTGCGGACCAGGTCGAGGGCCAGGTACCCCTGAACGGAGACCGCGAGCTGGGTGAGGATGTCCTGGTGCCGCTGCCGTACGGTGAACAGGGCGTCGGAGCGCAGCGCGGTGGCCTTCTCCGGGTCGGAGGCCTCCAGGACGAGGACGCGCCCCTCGAGTTCGCGGTCGAGCTCGGCGGCCATCACGGCGTACTCCTGCAGGCGGGTCATCGTCTCCCACAGGCTTGCCTTCTCGCCCTCGATGGCGGCGTTGTCCTTCAGCAGCTCGTCCTGGCCCGACTTCAGCGCCCTGATGATGTCGTCCAGGTGCTGCTGCGCGGAGCGGTACCTGGCGAAGTAGTCGCGCAGCCGGTCGCCGAACGGGATGAGCCCGAGCAGCTTGCGCGGGCCGCTCGCCGCCTGCCTGGGGTCGAGGTCGACCACCGTACGGCGCAGCGCGACCAGCCGGTCGGCCACCCGCCCCTGGGCGTCCGCGCTCTCGCCCTTGGCCGAGGCCAGGGCCGTCACCGGCCGCTTGAGCATCCGGTTGGCCGTCTGGGAGGCGGAGCGGATCTCGCCGTCCCCCATGGAGGAGATGTCGTTCACCTTGCGGGTGAAGTCCGGGGCCCTGTGGTCGAGCGCGGCCAGTTCGTCGGCGAACCGCCGCGCCTTGGCGGCGAGTTCGTCCGCGCGGCCCTCGGCCAGCGGCAGCATGGTCACCGCGGAGGACGGGGAGACGGCCGTGACCGGGGCCGGGGGGGTGAGGGCCAGTTCGTTCTCGGCCACCTTCAGCGCACTCCTTCCGGGGCTTTTCCTGAGGCTTCTTCCGGGGTTTTTTCTGCGGTTCTTTCCGTGGTTCTTTCCGTGGCTTCCGGACGTCCCGGGCTGCCCGGGTTTCCCTGCTGGGGTACGGCGCCGCTGGCGTACAGCCGGTCGATGTTCGTGATGAGCCCCTCCAGGTGCTCGTAGGTGGGGGGTTCGACCACGTCGACCAGGTCGCGCGCCGCCGGGGCGCCGGACTTGGCGACCAGACCGGTGAAGGCCGCGGGGTCCGCGGTGCGGAAGCCGTACCTGGCGGCCAGGTCCCGCAGTCCGGGGTCCTCGGTCAGCAGCTTCCCGACCCGCGAGCCGTCGGCGGTGAGGGGCACCAGCGTGTGCTTGCTCAGCACGGTCGGCGACGGGTAGAGCAGCCGCATCCCGGGTTTGATCGAGCCGTCCCCCGCGAAGACGTGGGAGAGGTACTGGGCTTCGTAGATCATGACCATCGGCGTCTTGCCCGACCCCATGACCAGGTAGTCGTCGAAGGGGGCCTCGGAGGAGGCCTGGGAGTAACCCTGGTCGAGGAAGATCGGCGCCACGGCCCTCGCCACCCCGGTCACCTGCCCGGTGCTGTTGACCACGTCCTCGCCGTTGGCGACGTAGCTGGTGATGGCCAGGTACATGGCCGCCGAGTTGGAGGTCCTGACGTCGGTCGTGGTCAGCAGCACCCGTTTGCGCGCCGGGTAGGCGGTGTTGCCGGGCAGCTTGTCCCAGCGGGTGCCCTTGGCGGCCAGGTCGAGATACTTGGCGACGTCGAACACCGGGTAGCCACGCCCCGAGTCGCGCACCAGGCCCGCCTTCGTCAGCAGGTCGGCGATCGGCTGGAAGGTCGCGATGGCCATGGGGGAGTAGAAGGGGGAGAAGACGGTGGAGACCCCGCGGTCCTTTCTGATCTTCTCAGCGGCGGGAAGGCTTGAGGGAAAGGCGAACGCGTAGCCGTCGAGTTTGACCTCGGTGGCGATCTGCCGGGAGCCCGCGGTGTCCACCTCGACCCGCAGGCCGTGTTTGGCGAACGCGGCACGGACCTGGGGATCCTCGAAGAAGGGCTTCTTCTCCGAGCCGATCACCCCGCGCACCGTCACCAGGCCGCCACCTGGGCCTTCGTCGTTCCTGTTGCCCAGGACGACGGCCACGACGACCGCGGCGCCGAGCAGCAGCGCGAGGACGACACCGATCGACCGTTTCATTCCACCCCATTTCTACAAATAGCATCTCTTGTTGGAATTATCGGAGGAGGGGAAACGAGCGCGCGCCGGATGCCGGGGTATGCATGAGAATTAAGAGGCCGTTCATTCCTTCGTCATCTGGAAAGGCCGTCATGCGACTGAGATCCCGGCTGGGCGCACTGGACCGGCGGGTGTTCGCGGCGGTCGCGGACGCCAGGCTCCCCGGTCTCGAACGCCTCCTGCCCGCCCTGTCGCGGGCGGCCGACAACTCGCTGCTGTGGGCGGGGGTCGCCGGGGGATGCGCGCTCAGCGGCCGTGCGCCGCTGCGCCGCGCGGCCACCCGGGGGCTGCTCGCGATCGGGGTGGCCAGCCCGATGGTGAACCTGGTCTGCAAGCGGTTCTTCGGCCGCTCCAGGCCCTCCTTGGAGGGCTTCCCGCTGGCCCGGCTGATCAGGGTGCCCGCCTCGACCTCGTTCCCGTCCGGGCACTCGGCCTCGGCCGCCGCCTTCGCCACCGCCGTGGCGATGGAGGCTCCGCTGCCCGTCGCCGCCCCCGTCACGCTTCTCGCGGCGGCGGTCTGCTTCTCGCGGGTCTACACCGGCGTGCACTACCCGGGCGACGTGTTCGCGGGGGCCGGGATCGGTGTGGCGGCAGGGGTGCTGACCCGGCGGCTGTGGCCTGCCGTGCCCGCCGTACGTCTGCGGAGGGCCGCGCGCATCAGGGGAATGGTCCCAGGAAACGCCGTAAACGAGGCGGAGGATGACTGATCGGGTTTTTCACGTTTGACGGGTCGTGACAGGCCCGGCGATAGTGGGGCAGGTGACTGCCCCCCGACTGATCTCATGCGCCGTGGTCACCACGATGGCCCTGAGCGCCTGCACCACCGTAAGCTCGAACGATCCCGTGGTCGGCGGTCCGACCGCCGGCGGTGTGGTCGGAGAGGGAACCGGACCCGTCGTGGGATCGGACCCGGCCACCGTGCCGACGGTCGTCGAGCTCACGGCCGACGCCTACCGCGCCGAACTGAACAAGGCGCGCGGCCCCATCAGGGACGCGATCAGGAAACTGAACGACACCGGAGGCAAGGGCCTCGGCGAACGGCTCGAACGGACGGTCTCCACGATGGAGAGCGCCGTCTCGGGACTGGAGGCCCTCGTCCCGCCGTCCGACGTCAAGGTCCAGCACGGCAACTACGTGGGCGCGCTCAGAAGCCTCACGAGCGCGCTGTCCGACGCCAAGGAGGACGTCGAGGCGCAGGACGTGTGCACCGGGCCCGCGGTGCTGACGGGGGCCGACGAGAGCGGACGCCTCTCGCCGGTGCGCGACAGCGGCCGCGCGCTGGTCGGATATCCGGCCGACGTCGTCTCCGTCAAGGTCAGCGGTGAGCGGTCGCGCCGCCTGGGCAACGGCTCCTACATCTCCTCCGAGAGCCGCCCGGGACGCGCCTACCTCGAGCTGAAGAACGGCAACAACAGGGACGCGGTCGTCGTGCTGACGCGCGGCAAGAAGAAGGTGATCTCGGTCTACGTCCGCAAGAAGTCGTCGTTCAAGATCAAGGGGGTGCGGGACGGCACGTACAAGGTCTATTACACCCTCGGCGTCGACTGGGACTCCAGGGCCCGCGCCTTCAGCCGCTCGTGCACCTTCGAGCAGTTCGGCAAGTCCGTCAGGTTCAGGACCACCCGCACCTGGTCGCAGATCCGCTGGACCAACTGGACGCTGACCCTCAACGCCGTCGTCGGCGGCACCGTACGGCCCAAGCACATCAAACCGAGCGAGTTCCCCAGCTGACCTCCGGGGGCCGGGAACGACGAGACCGCGACCTCCGTCGCGAGATCGCGGTCCCGGCCTCTCCGGTGGCCCGTGGGGCGTCAGCTGGAGAACAGCATGCCCACCCAGCTGCGGCGGTGGTGACCGTAGTGACCGTGATGCGGCGCGCCCCAGCCCGGAGCCCCGTGCTGCATGGGCGGCGGCGGGGGAGGCGGGGGAGCGGAGTGGTACTGGCTCTCGATCCGGGTCAGCGTCTCCAGCTCGCCGTAGTCCAGGAAGATGCCGCGACAACTGTCGCACTGGTCGATGTGGACACCGTTGCGCTCATAGGTGCGCATGTTGCCCCGACACTTCGGGCACTGCATCTGGCCGATCTCCTTGTCCTAGGGTTGCTTTTGGCGTAACCACAACCTACTGCGTGGGCACACTATGGCAGGCGGTTCGGAACTGGACAATCCTCTGACAAGTGTCGACGAGTGTCTGTTCGACCTCGTCCAGTGGCCGTCCCTCCCGCTCCGCCGCGATCACGGCCGCCGCGGTGAGCTGCACGGTCATCGCCTGAGCCGGGAGGTTCAGCCGCTCCCACGGGTCGCCGTCCGCACCCGCGGCGAGCCCGCCCGCCGCCCGGTAGGTGGCCAGGAAACGGTGCCAGACGGCCGGGTCGAGCAGTCCGGCGGCGAACCAGGCCGCGGGCCTGGCCAGGTCCCAGGCCTGGTCGCCGACCCCCAGGTCGTCGACGTCGATGAGGATCCACCCCTCCCCGGTCCTGACGAGCTGGCCCATGTGCCAGTCACCGTGGGTGAGCCCCGTCACCTCGGGGGCGGGGGCGGCGTCCAGGGCCGGAAGGCAGGCCAGCGCGACCAGGGTGGCCCGCGCCGCGGCCGAGGGGTTGCCCCGCAGCCGGGCGGCCATGGCGGCCACCTTGCCCGGTCCGCCCGCGGCGGGCAGCGGCGGCAGCGCCCCGGCCGGTACGGCGTGCAGCCGGGCCAGCAGCCGCGCCGACTCCTCCCAGGGGGCAGCCTCGGGGGCGGCGGGATCGACCGGGGTGCCCGCGGGCCACACGGTGACCAGCCTGCCACCCACGGACAGCACCTCCTCGGTCACGGGCCCGAGCATGCTCCCGCGCAGCGCCGGGTGCGCCACGGCCCGCATCCTCCGTTCGAGCGGCTCACGGGGGGCGCCGGGGGCGTGCGCCTTCACCACGACGCCGCCCGCCCGGACGATGACCACGTCCGGCCTGGTCGGCACCACCTCGGCGGGGGCGGAGCCGTACCGGGCGGCGACGCGGCCGAGCCCGGCCATGAGATCGTCGTCGGGGCCGTCGTGGAAGTCCTCACTGTCGCTCACCCGGCAAGTGAACCACCGATCCGGGCCCGCGTAGGGTGCTGGCATGAGGATCGGATTCGCGGCGCCGCTGTCCGGGGCGTGGGCCTCACCGGCCAACATGGTGCGGATCGCCCGCAGGGCCGAGGAGCTCGGCTACCACGAGCTGTGGACCTTCCAGCGGCTGCTGTACCCGCGGGGCCACGGGACGGACCTTGTCTACCGCAGCGTGCACGACCCGGTGGTGACGCTGGCCTACCTGGCGGGGGTCACCGAGCGGATACGGCTCGGCGTCGCGGTGCTCAACATGCCCTTCGCCTCGCCGCCGCTGCTGGCCAAGCAGCTGGCCAGCCTGCAGGCGGTCTCCGGCGGGCGGCTGGACGCCGGGCTCGGGCTCGGCTGGATGCCGGAGGAGTTCGCCGCCTCCGGGGTGCCCCTCGAGGGGAGGGGGCGGCGCGCCGAGGAGTACATCGGCCTGCTGCGGCGGCTGTGGTCGGAGGAGACGGTCGAACACCGGGGCGAGTTCTACGAGTTGCCGCCCGCGCACCAGGACCCCAAGCCGCCCGCGCAGCCGCCCATCCTGCTCGGCGGGAGCGCCGAGGTCGCGTTGCGGCGGGCGGGCCGTCTCGCGGACGGCTGGATCGGTTCGAGCCGTGAGAACCTGGACCGCGTCGACAAAAAAATCTACATTGTAAAGGAGGCGGCGCGCGCGGCGGGCAGGGACGCCGAGGCGCTGCGCTTCGTCACCCGGGGCGTCACCCAGGTCAGGCCGGGGGGAGACCCGGGGCGCGCCCCGCTGACCGGATCGTTCGAGGAGATCAGACGGGACGTGGCCGCCCTTGAGGCCAAGGGCGTCACCGAGGTCTTCCACGACCTCAACTTCGATCCGGAGATCGGTTCGCCCGACGCCGACCCCCGTGAGTCGATGCGCAGGGCGGAGGCCGCGCTGGAGGCCCTCGCGCCCTGACCTGGTGTTGGGTTGGATGGGGGCATGAGGGAACGGGAGATCGCGGACCGGCTGGAGATCGGCGACCTGCTCGCCAGATACGCCCACGTCCTGGACGCCGGAGAATGGGCACGCCTCGACCTCGTGTTCACCGCGGGCGCGGTGCTCGACCACACCTCGGCGGGCGGCATCCGGGGCACCCGCGAGGAGGCCAGACGGTGGCTGGCCGAGACGCTGTCGCGCTGGCCGGTGCGGCACCACCTGATCGGCCTGCCGGTCGTCAGGTTCGAGGGGGACGAGGCCGAGGTGACCGTCCCCTACACCGGCACGCTCGTCCCTCCAGGAGGCGTCCTGGACGCCGGCCTCGTCCGGCGCGGCGGCTGGCACCACCACCGCCTGGTCCGCACGCCGTACGGCTGGCGCAGCGGGGAACTGGTCGAGGAACAGGCCTGGCGTGTGACGGGGGACGGCGGCGTGTGAGGTATGCCGGACCTGTCATTCTTAGTTGCGTGATGTCGTATCTGTCGGGCCGTAACGCGGGGGAACGGTGAAAGAAAGCAAGCCGATCGAGTGCTGGCTGTCGGACATGGACGGGGTCCTCGTCCACGAAGGACACCCCGTTCCCGGCGCGGACGAGTTCGTCCGCCGCCTGCACCAGTCGGGCAGGCGTTTCCTCGTGCTCACGAACAACTCCATCTACACCCCCCGGGACCTGTCCGTACGGCTGCGCGCCGTCGGCCTGGAGATCCCGCCGGAGTCGATCTGGACCTCCGCGCTGGCCACGGCGCGGTTCCTGGACGGCCAGCGGCCCGGCGGCTCGGCCTACGTGATCGGTGAGGCCGGGCTGACGACCGCCCTGCACGAGGCCGGTTACGTGCTGACCGACATCGACCCCGACTACGTGGTGCTCGGCGAGACCCGCACCTACAGCTTCACCCAGATCACCCGGGCCATCCGGCTCATCGAGGGCGGCGCCCGCTTCATCGCGACCAACCCCGACCCGGTCGGCCCGTCGAGTGAGGGGTCGCTGCCCGCGTGCGGCGCGGTCGCGGCGATGATCACCAAGGCGACCGGCGTGCAGCCGTACTTCGTCGGCAAGCCGAACCCGATGATGATGCGCAGCGCGCTGCGGGCCATCGAGGGGCACAGCGAGACCACCGCCATGATCGGCGACCGGATGGACACCGACATCGTCTCCGGCATGGAGGCCGGGCTGCACACGATCCTGGTGCTCAGCGGTGTCACGTCCAAGGACGAGATCGAGCGTTACCCCTTCCGCCCGTCCCGGGTGGCCGACTCGGTCGCCGACCTGATCGATCTGATCGACGCCGACGTCTGACGCCCCCGGGGGTCAGCGCAGCGGCATCTCGGAGGCGGGGGAGCGGGCGGTCGGCGAGTCGGCGTCCGGGATGAACAGGCGCGGCGCGCCGCCGCTCAGGGACACCACCCAGACGTCGGCGTCGCGACCGCCCGCGCCCCCCTTCGGCACCGCGTACATCACATGGTCGTCGTCGAGCCACGCCGCCTGGTCGTCCACACTGCGGGTCTCCGCGAGCGGGGTCTCCGCGCCGGTCGCGAGGTCGAGGGAGTGGAAGCGCCAGACGTCGGTGTTGAGCCCGGTCCGTTTCTTGTAGACCAGGCGCCTGCCGTCCGGCGACAGGGACGGGCACTCGGCGTTCTCCCGCAGGGCGGTCAGGGTGCGCCGCCCGATGTCGCCCTCGACGAGATACCTGCGGTCCTGGGTGGCCACGGTGGCGAAGAACCGCTCTCCGCCGGGGACGAACGTCACACCCCACACGTTGCGGTCGGCGTTCTCGTTCGGCCGCCCGTTCAGCAGGAACGTGAACCGTTCGACGTTGCCGATCGGGTCGCCGCCGACCCGGCCGATGAGGGTTTCGGTCGAGAAGCCGTCGGAGAGGTAGGAGTGTCCCGTCACGAAGGTCGTCGTCGCGTAGTAGCGGCCGTCCTCGGAGATCCGGGCGCGGCTCGGTATCCCGGTGACCGGGGCCTCCCCGTCGGGCCGGAGCCGCTCGTCCAGCAGGGTGACGGCGAACGGCTGGATGGGGTTGCGCGTCTGGCGCAGGCAGAGGCCGCCCGCGGGTGAGGCGGCCGTGCGCTCACAGCGGGGCGGCAGGACGACGCGCTCGCGCCGCACGTCGGCGGCCGGGAGCACGGCGAGGTGGCCGAACCCGGGTCCCGGGAGCAACGACCGGAACACGACCTGCCGGCCCTCGGGCAGTTCGGCCTGGCCGTCGCCCGCGCCGCCGGCCGCCCCCGCGCGCAGCACCGAAAGGACGACGTAGCCCACGGCCACGGCGGCGACGAGGACCGCGGTCACCTTGATGAGCCTGTCGTTCCCGGTCCCGCGCGCGCTGGGCTGGGTCATCGGGCCTCCGTACGGCGGTCGCGGGCTCGTGTGATCATCGGTACGGCGGTGAGCAGGGCGGCGGTGAGGGCGGCGGTGAAGATCCATACGGCGGTCTCGCCCTCGGCGACCGTCCAGACCGCGCCGAAGGCCACCGCGCCCAGGGCCCGCCCGCCCGCGACCGCCGTCTGGACGACGGAGATCCCGGTCGCCGTCAGCCCGGCGGGCAGCATGGGGGTGGCCGCGGCGGGCAGCACGCCGTCGGTCGCCGCGTAGTAGGCGCCGAGGAACGCCAGGCACAGCACGGCCCCGGCGACGCCTCCGGCCAGGATCGCGGCGAGGTAGGCGCACAGCAGCAGGCCGTACCCGGCGGCGAAGACGCGGTTCCTGCCGTGACGGTCGGAGAGCCTGCCGAACGGCACGGCCAGGGCGAGGTAGACCAGGCTCGTGCCGACGAACAGCAGCGGGAACCAGCGGGTCGTGACCGACTCGCCGCGCAGCAGGACGAGGTAGAGGAAGCCGTCGCCGATCGTCGCCGCCGACAGCACGGCCGCGGCGCAGAGCAGCCGCAGGAACCCGCCGATCCGCAGCAGCGCCGCGACGTCGCGGGGCGAGACCGGTCCGGCCGGGGACGGGGCGTGCTCCGGTACGCGCTGCAGGAACAGCAGCACGCCGAGGACCGCGGCGCAGAACGAGACCACGAAGACCATGTCGAAGTCGCCCGGCGCGAGCGCGAGCAGCCCGAACGCGACGACGGGGCCGAGCAGCGCGCCGGTCGCGTCAAGGGCCCGGTGCACGCCGAAGGACCTGCCGAGCCGGTCGGGGGGAGCCGCGGTGGCGATGAGCAGGTCACGCGGCGCGGTCCGCAGCCCCTTGCCCGCGCGGTCGACCGCGACCGCGGCCGACAGCGCCCCCGCGCCGGCCACGGGCAGCAGCATCAGCTTGGCGGCGGCCCCGAGGGCGTACCCCGCTCCCGCCACGAGCTTGGGACGGCGCAGCCGGTCGGCGAAGAAGCCGCCGAGCAGCCGGACCAGGACGGTCGCGCCCTGGTAGAGACCGTCCAGCATGCCGTACGCCAGAGGGGTGAGCCCCAGGGCGAGCGTCGCGAACAGCGGCAGGACGGCCGTCACCATCTCGGAGGAGACGTCGGTGATCAGGCTCACCAGGCCGAGGACCACGACGACCCGGGGTACGGGGGATCTCGGCCCCGTGCCGCGCGGGACGTCGCGTACCGATACGTACACCTCAGCCGGCGCCCGGGAGCGGTCCGCCGGCGGAGAAGGCGTTCAGGACGTTCCCGGTGATGGTGGAGATGTCGTTGTCGTAGTGGTTGTAGAACAGGCTGCCCGCCCAGGAGATCGAACTGGCGGAGAAGACCGCGCCCCCCTTGGGGTAGAAGGTGAGGGCCACGTCGCCGCGGACCAGCCAGTTGACGGTGCCGCCCTCCATGAGGTTGGCGGTGTTGTTCTCCTCCTTGACGAACATGTACTCGTCGCCGAAGCCGGTGCCCGAGCCCAGGACGACGGTGTTGTCCGGCGTGCCGAGGGCGTAGTCGGCGCGGTCGAGCTCCTCGCCCATGGGGCCGCCCCTGCTCTGCAGGGAGTCGAAGTCGCCGATGGGGCCGGTGGCCTTGACGCCGTCGAAGACCCAGGCGGCCCTGGGGTCGTGGCTCTCGGGGGAGCGGTCGAGGGGACGGCTGTACAGGCCGGTTCCCAGCCGTGAGCCGAAGCCCTGGGCGGTGAAGCCGACGCCGACCAGCTGCTGCGGGGGTCGGCCGCGGAAACGCCACAGGCCGCCGAACTCGCCGGTGGTGTTGTGGTAGTACTCGCCGGGGGCGCTCTGCCAGGCCTCGGTGCCGTCGTGCCTGCGCAGTTCGGTGTAGGTGCCGGTGCGGTCGAGCGGGGTGACCCAGTAGAAGCCGTTGCCGCCCAGGTACATCAGCCTGCCGCCGTCGTTCAGCCAGCCCTCCAGAGCGTCGAGCATGGGCTCCGAGGTGTACTCGGGGTGGCTGCCGGTGACGACGACCTGATAGTCGTCCAGCAGTTTCCTGCCCTCCCGGTGCAGGTCGTGGTCGGTGATGTAGTCCACGGTGCGGCCGGTGGACTCCAGCCAGTCGATGATGTGGGTGTCGGCCTCGAACTGCCACGGCCTGCCCTCACCCTTCGGGCCGGTGGAGAGCGGGCGCAGGTTGGTGATGGGCCGCAGCGCGGAGGAGTAGACCACGCCGCTGCCGTCGCTGTGCCGGGAGTACTGGCTCATCCCGCTCGTCAGGCCGCCCGTCATCCCGTAGGCCAGGTAACTGAAGGTCGGTACCAGCAGGGCGACCTTGGAGGTGGCCTTGCCCCGCTTGGGGCGCACCACGAAGGTCGCGTGGTAGACGCGCCCGTCCGCCTCCAGCTTGGCCGCGTAGACGCCGCTGCGGGCGTCGGCGGGCACCCGCCAGGTGAAGGCGCTCTCCCAGGCGGCGTCGCCCAGGTCGTCGTCGTGGAAGTACAGCGCCCCGTACTGCTCGGGCGCCCGCCTGAAGTTCTGCTCGTCGGCCCGCCAGTTGTGCCCGGTGACGGCGCGGACCGGCAGGTTGACCGTACGGCCGCGCAGCCGGTTGGGGGAGACGTCCACGACCTGGTCGGTGTCCATCCGCTGGGAGAGGTCGAGGGCGAGCGCCGTCCGCCCGGCCGGGCCGCCGTCGCGCAGGGCCTGGACCTCCCGCTCCTCCAGCGCCCGGCCGTACACCCGGGGGGCGTCGACCTTGCCGTTGTAGAACCCGATGGGCCGGTCCTGGGCTCCCTGGTAGGCGGCCACCAGCAGCGGGGCGGTGGCGTCGCGCAGCCCGCGGGCCTCGATCGTGCGGGTGACGACGGCCTGGGAGTCGTTGGGGTGACCGGTCAGCGGGTACTGGTACAGCCTCACCTTCCCGGTCCCGGCGTCGTAGGAGACCGCGGCGAAGTACCAGCCGGAGGAGTTCACGTGCTGCGGCCGTACGGCGCCGCCGGGCTCGACCCCGCGCAGCGCCGGGGCCCACGGCTTGAGCCGCACGCCGGTGCTCACCGTGTGGGCCTGCCCGGACCGGTCGGTCAGCCGTAGGCCGAGCCCGCCGTCCCGGTCCACGAACATGCCGTATCCGGCCTGTTCTTTCTCCGACCACTTGGTCACGATTCCCTGCGCGGCCCCGGTGCCGACGGGGGTCCGCCGGTAGGCGACGGGGTTGAGCTCGGAGCCGGGGACGGTGGTCGGCGCGATCCACGCCGTGATGGTGAAGCTTCCGCCGAGCCGCAGGGCGGGGGCGTCGGGGACGGTCACGTACGAGCCGACGGGGAGGGTCTGGTGGTGGCCGGGGTACTCCTTGTTGACGGCGGACTCGATGACCTGCTCCTTGAGGCCGGGTCCGCGCGGGTCCGCGTCGCCGTGCACCACCCGGACCATCGTCGCCCTGAAGGTGGGGCTCTTCGTGCTCACCATGAACTTCACGGACTCACCCGGCTGGACGCTCAGCCGGTCCGGATAGCCGCTGATCCCCAGGGCGTCCAGCGCCTCCTGGGGTGTGCCCGGGTCGACGGGAAGCGGGAGAGGGTCGACCTTGGGGGTCTGGGGCCAGGCCGCGGCCGTCCCCACTCCCGTGGCCAGGGGACCGGAGCCGCCGATCGCGACGGTCAGAGCCGTGACCAGCAGTGCCGTCCTCAGTCGTCTGCGCGCGATCACTCGATCACCTCTCTGCCGGCCCTGGAACCGTGGTCACCCGGAGGCCGCGCGCCGTCTCGACCGGCGCGCGGCATCCGTCACCTCGCGGAGAACGTGCGATGCTAAAGACTTCGCTTCAAGTTAGAACAAAGGGTAAGAACGTGCTAGAGGGTGCGTATCGCCCCGCTGACCGATAGTGGTCAGCGCGCGGTACCCGGTTCCACCTTGTTTTTCGCGGAGGGGCGAGGTCAGCGCAGCGTGGCCGCCAGGTGCTTGGCCAGGCCCTCTGAGGCGGCCCGCACCATCTCCAGCACCTCGGTGAAGCCCGCGCGGCCCCCGTAGTAGGGGTCGGGCACCTCGGCGTCCCGGGGCGCCGCCGGGTCGAAGGAACGCAGCAGCCGCACGTCGGCCCCCGCCGGGGCCAGGCGGCGCAGCACCCGCAGGTTGTCCCGGTCCATCGCCAGCACCAGGTCAACCTCGCCGAACCAGCCCGCCAGGAACTGCCTCGCCCGGTGCGCCGAACCGTCGTAGCCGTACTCGGCCAGCACCTCCGAGGCCCGCTGGTCCATCGGGTCGCCCTGGTGCCAGCCTCCCGTGCCCGCGCTGTCGACCGTCACCAGATCGCCGAGCCCGTGGTCGGCCAGGGTGTCTCTCAGGACGACCTCGGCCATGGGGGAGCGGCAGATGTTTCCCAGGCACACCAGGCACACGCGATAACTCATGCCCCCCAGCATGCCGCCCCGCCGGCTCCCCCGGAGCGGGAGCCCCCGCGGGAAACGACGGGGCCGCGCGCATCCGTGGACGACGGGGCCGCACCGGGCACCGGACGGGCCGTGTGAGACGCCGAGGCGGGGGGGGGGCGGGGGGGCCCGCCCCCCCCCCCCGGGGGGGGGGGGCGCCCCCCCCCGGGGGGGGGGGGGGGGCCCCGCGGGGGGGGGCCCCGGGGGGGCCCCCCCCGTGGGCCCCCCCAGGGGGCGCCCCCCCGGGGCGGGCGGGGGGCCCCCCCCCCGCCCCCGGGGGGGGGGGGGGCCCCCGGGGGGGGGGGGGGGGGGGGGGCCCCCCCCCCCCCCTCGCCGGTTCGGGGATCACCTCGCACGAGGTGGGACGGGGTCAGCCGACGGTGAACTCGCCGTGGTAGCCGACGCTCTTGGCGCCGCCGAAGGGGCCGCCGACGGTGCACTTGAGGGTGCCCCGGAGCAGGTCGGCACTGAGGTGGGCGGAGAACCTCTCGCCGTCGAGGGGACCGCCGACGACCTGGCCGGACAGGGTCACCTCGCTGGCGATGTTGCTTTCGAAGTTCAGGTCGAGGTTGCTGCGGGCCCGGGTGCCGTCGTCCTGAATCCAGTCCAGGGTGCCGGTGCCGTGGCCGGTGCCGCCGCCGCCGAGTTCGCAGGTGAGCCAGACGCCGCTGAAGTTCGCGGTGAGCCTGGCCTCGTCGATGCCGAGGCCGGTGGAGTCACGGCAGGAGCCGTTGGCGCCGCGGATCTCGATGTCCTGCCTGAGGGGGATGATCTGCACCCCGGGCTTGAAGTACATCGTGCCCGCGGTGTCGCAGGTGACGCTCCCGGCGGCGTGGGCGGGCGAGGTGAGAGAGGCGAGACCGGTGGCGGCGACCAGGGCGGCCAGGAGGGCGGCGCCGCGGACGCGATGGGGCTGGGACATGGGGAAACTCCTCCAGGGGGGTGATCGGGCGTGTCGTGGTCTTTGACGCGCCAGGACGTTCCCCCTCACCATGGCCATCACGGAAAGTAAATACAAGAATACTTTACGTGACATCGGGTAAGGCGGCCCTTGCCGCAGGGCGCGGGCAAGTCCGATCCGGCGTGCACGAGGGCCGTCCGACGTCCGACGAGGCGGCTCGCCGTCGGCCCTCGGCGATGGGGCGCGTGACGGGGCACCGGAATCGGGCCCGCCCGCCGCTGGCTATCCTGTGGCACGTCGAGCCGGGCACGGCTCCCCCCACGAGCCCACCGGAAGGCGACGACCGTGACAGCCTCCCAGCGCCGGAGCACATGGCCGGTGGCGGCGCACGTGGTCCTGCTCCTCCTGACGATGGTCATCCTGGCGGGCGCCCTGCGGTACCTCGGCGCGGACCTGTGGCAGACCCTCGCCGTGGCGGGTGCCGCCGTCCTGCTCCATGTGGGGGCGGTGACGGCCCGCGGGCGGCCGTGGGAGGGGTACGCGATCGGCGCGCTGGCGATGCTCGTCCTGGTGATGACGCCCCTCCTGGGCTGGTCACCGACCATGCTGCCCTCGGCTGTGTGCTTCCCTCTCACGTTGTGGCGGCTGACCGGCCTGGTCCCGGTCAGGTCCTCGGTGGTCGCGCTGGCCGTCGCCCTGCTCGGGATCGTCCTCAATGAACTGGTGACGTGGGCCCGGCTGCCCTCCGGCGTCTCCGTGTGGACCCACCTGGTCGAGGGAGGGCTGCTGATGTCCGTGGTCGGCGGCGTGTGGCTCGCGGCCCTGCTGGTACGCCGCAGGCACGAGGCCCGCCGAAGGGCCGAGAGCGAGCGGCTGGCCGCGGCGGTCGCGGAGGAACGGGCCGGCATTCGCAGAGACCTGCATGACGTGATCGCCCACACGGTCACCGTCATGGTCGCGCGGATCGAGGCCGCGGCGGTGACGACGGCGGACCCGGCGACCCGCCGCGAACTCGGCGACATCGCCGAGACCGGCCGGGACGCCCACCAGGGTCTGCGCGCGATGCTGGCCACCGTGGCGCCGCGCGCCGGCTCCCGGCCGGGGAAGGTCCCGATCTCGCTCGACGTCCTCCCCGACCTCGTGGCCTCGGCGGCCAGCCCGCTCCACACGGTGACGTTCGCCGAGGTGGGGGAGCGGCGGCCGCTGAGCCTGAGCGCGGAGGTCGCGGTGGTCCGGACCGTGCAGGAGGGCGTCACCAACGCGCTGCGTCACCTCGAACCGCCGGTCGAGGTGACCGTTCACCTGCGCTGGACCCCGGCCGAGGTGGTGGTCGAGGTGCGCGACGACGGCGGCAGGGCGCTTCGCGGCGGCAGCGGCCAGGGGACCGGCCTGATGGGGATCGGGGAACGCGTGAGTACCGCGGGTGGCACCCTGTCGATCGACGACGGGGACGACGGATGGGTGCTGCGGGCGCGGCTCCCCACGAAGGAGGGGGCATGACCGGGATCCACGTCATGCTCGTCGACGATCAGGAGCTGTTGCGGGCCTCGCTCCGTACGGTGCTGTCGGCCGACGAGCGCATCGAGGTCACCCACGACGTCGCGAACGGCGGTGACGCGATCGAGGTCGTCCGGCGGCACCGCCTCGACGTGGTGCTGATGGACATCCGCATGCCGCGCGTGGACGGGGTCGCCGCCACGGCGGAGATCGTCAGGATCTCCCCGGCGACCCGGGTGCTCATGCTGACGACGTTCGACGACGACGAACTGGTCGTGGCCGCCATCCGGGCCGGCGCGAGCGGTTACCTGACCAAGGACATCCGGCCCGCCGCCCTGGCCCAGGCCGTGTGCGACGTCGCCTCGGGGACGTCGGCGCTGGCCCCGGGGGTGGCGGCGACGGTCCTCGACTTCGTACGGCAGGTGCCGGTGCGCAGGACGGCGGCCCTGAACGGCCTCACTCCACGGGAGGTCGAGATCTTCGATCTGCTCGCCCGAGGCCGGTCCAACAACGAGATCCGCGCGGAGCTGGTGCTGAGCGAGAACACGGTGAAGTCGCACGTCCGGGCCATCCTGCAGAAACTGAACCTGCGCGACCGCGTGCACGTGGTGATCCACGCGTACGAGAACGGGCTCGTGGGCCGCAGCGACCTGCCCGGCTGAGATTCCATCCCGACGGGCGAGGCCGTCCCACCCCTTGGGGTGATGCCGGCCGGTGACGCCCTGCCTAGGTTCGACGTCGTGCGTTTCCTACGTGTGATTTCCCTCCTCGCGCTCGTCGCCGCGCTGCTCGGCTGGACGGCACCGGCCACCGCCACCGCCACCGCCGACGGCGGACGACTGGTCGACGAGTACCGCTCCGTCTTCGGCACGCCGGGTGTCGCGGCGGCCGTGATCGACGGATCCTCGGTCGAGACGATCGTCCGCGGCCGGGACGGTGACGGCGACCCGGTGACGGCGCGGACCCGGTTCCGGGTCGCGTCGATGAGCAAGTCGATGACGGCCACGGCGATCATGCTGCTGGTCGACCGTGGCCGCGTCTCCCTGGACGACCCGGTCGTCAAGGTCCTGCCCGACTTCAGGATGGCCGATCCGCGCTTCACCGAGATCACCGTGCGCCGGCTCCTCAGCCACACCTCGGGGCTGTCGATCAGCACGAACAACGAGTACGTGTTCCCGCCTCCGCGCGGCGCACGGGAGGTCGTGGCGAGGCTGGCCGACAAGACCCTGGCCACCGCTCCGGGCACCCACGCGGAGTATCACAACACCAACTACTCGATCGCGGCGCGGATCGTCGAGGTGGTGTCGGGGAAGTCCTTCGACGCCTTCCTCCGCACCGAGCTGTTCACGCCGCTGGGCATGACCGGCACCAGCTCGACGCTGGGGTGTTCCGATCACGCCGAGGGCCTGACGTCCGGGTACGAGGTCGTTCTCGGCGTCGCCGTCGCGGCACCGGAGATGCCCGGGTTCTGCGTCGGAAACGGCGGGGTGATCTCGACCCTGGACGACATGGTGCGGTGGCTGCGGTTCAACCAGGGCACCCTCGGCGCGGGCCTGCTGAGCGCCCGTTCCCTGGCCGCGTTGCACACCCCCCAGCCGAATGCCGGCGACCACGCCCTCGGCTGGCAGGCCCGCCCCGTCACGGCGGGCGCCCCGCCGTCGCTGGTCGGCCACGGCGGAACACTGGCGACGTGGACCGGGGACATGGTCTTCTCGCCCAAGGCCGGTGTGGCCGCCCTCGTCCTCACCAACGGCGCCGGTGATCCCGCCACGCTCTCGACCGACCTTCTCGCCGAACGGATCGGGGCCCCGGTGACGCCGATGAGCAACCCGCTCACCGTCGTGAACGCGGTCCTGCTCGGGCTCACGCTGGGGATGGCCGCGCTGCTGGTCACGGCGGTCGTCCGAGCACGTCGCTGGGCCTCGCGGCGCCGTGCGGCGCGCCGGCCGAGACTGGTTCTGCGGCTCGTGCCCCTTGCCCTGGTGACGGTGCTGGGCGTGGTGCTGCCGACACCGATCTGGGGGGAGTTCAGCTTCCATTACTGGATCGTCACCGCCTGGCTGATGCCGCTGCTGGCGCTCCTCTGCCTCACCTGCTTCGTGCTCGGGGCGGTCGCGCTCGGCCGTCGCCTCTGGTGCTTCCACCACGTCGGCCGGGCGGCCTCCGCCCTGGTCCTCGACGGCGCCCCGTCGTGAGGCTCGCCGGATCGGCTGCGGAGGATTGCTGATATCTTAACTCGCACCTACTGTGATCTCAGTCGCGCGTCGAGCGAAGGAGACCCCGGTGCCCCGGTCACGGTCCTCGACCGGCGGGGCGCCGGACGGAGCGGCCGGACGGGAGCGTTTCATGACCACCGCACTGATCATCGGAGACGTCCAACGGGGCATCACGGGCGGTTATCCGTTCGCCGGGCAGGTCCTGCCACCGCTCACCGAACTGCTCCCGCGCGCCCGCGCGGCCGGTGTGCTCGTCGTGTTCGTGCACTTCGCCTTCCGCGACAACGGGGCCGACCTGCCGCCGGGCGACGCGCTGTACCGGACGTTCTACGACGCCGGGGACACCTTCCACGAGAGCTCGGCCGGGATCGAGATCGATCTGCCGGTCGCCGACGAGGACGTCGTCGTGCTGAAGCGCCGCGCCAGCGCGTTCGCCGGTACGGACCTCGACCTCGTGCTGCGCGCCCGCGGTGTCGGCGCACTCGCCGTCGCCGGAGTCGCGACCAGCGCGATGGTGGCCGCGACGTGCTACGACGCCGCGGACCGCGGCTACCGGGTGACCGTGCTGCGCGACGGTTGCGCCGACGGCGACCAGGCGATGCACGACTTCTTCATGGACGCCGTCTTCCCCAGCCGGGGGTTCGAGGTCGTGCCCTGCGCCGGATGGCACGGAGGGCGGGTGTGACAGCCGGGTCGCGCCGCGACCCCGGGGTTCCGGCGGACCGGGTCCGGCGTCAGGACCGGAAGCCGGGAGCGCTCTGACGGATCGGAGGCCGCCGGGCTCGTCCGCGGTGCCCCGGCCTTCGGGCCGGAGCGAACAGGAGAGGCCGATCCGTCACCCGGAGGCGCCGGGACGCTTCCCGGCCGTGGCACCGGGCCCGGGACGCGACGGCGCGGGCAGCTCGATGTGCGCCCTGCTCACGGAGGCGCTCTTCGCGAGGACCCGAAGCACGTCGTGGCGCACGCGTTCGCACCGCGCGCGCATCGCGTCCTGGGCGCCGTCCGCGTCCCGCGCGCGCAGCCGCTCGAAGACGGTCCCAAGCTCTCCGGGCGGGCTCGCGATGCCGGGGTCGATCAACGCGGCCATCCTCAGGACACGCTCCAGTTCGTCGAGCACGTCGACGATCGCCTCGCCCAGACGGCTGTTTCCGCTGAAGTTGGCGATGACGCCCTCGAACTCGATGCCGGCCCGGAGGGACTCCTCCTGCCCCGCCTCGCCCGCCGCGAGCGCGAAGGGCACCCTGGACAGCGCTTCGAGCCGTTCGAGCGCCGGCGCCGTGACTCCCAGGCGCGCCGCGGCGCCCGCGGCCTCACCGGACAGCAGCGACCGCAGGGCGCAGAGATCGTCGGTGTCCTGGAGCGTGATCGGGCTGACGACGTAGCCCGCGCGCGGAAGCGCGGTCACGAGCCCGTCGCGTCTCAGCCGGGCGAGCGCCTCGCGCACGGGCGTCTTGCTGATGCCCCACTGCTGGGCGAGCGACGTCTCGGTGAAGCCGCTGCCGGGCGGCAGCGTCAGATCGATGATCTGGCGCCTGATCGCCCGGTAGGCCTGGCTCGTGCGGTCGAGGCCGGTCTCGTCCCCGCCGACCAGCAACAGCGCGGGGATGTGCGGCGTTCCGGTGACCACGCCATGGATGTCGGACACCGGCCAAGGATATCAACGTGAAACGTTGATACATCAGAGCGCCGACGAGGCCTCAGGCCGTCTCGCCGGGGGTCCGGGAGAGACCGGAACGGGCGTCGCGGAAGTAGACGTTGGCCGCGGGACTGAACATGAGGGCCATCGCGGCCAGCACCGCCGTCAGGTGCACCACCCGGCTGAGGGCGAAGGTGAGGGTCATGACGTCGGCGTCGGCGAAGAATTCGAGGATCGAGTTTCCGGCCATCAGCCACTGGACCGGCTCGACGACCAGCGACAACGTGCCGAAGATCCCCAGGGTCAGCGCCAGGGTGACACGTGCCCAGCCCCGGCCCTGACGCAGGCGCACCGCCAGGAAGATCGCTCCGGCGAAGATCGCGAGCCGGAGACCGAGACCGCCCGCCAGGCCGGTCGCGGAGGCCGTTCCCCTGGCGAGCAGATCGGCCACCGCCAGGGCGGACTCGAACGCGCCCGCGCCCACGGCGATGAACCAGAGCGACGCGGCGGACCTGACGGAGGCGGGCACGGAGGGGGAGCCGGCCAGGAGCTGGGTGGACATGAGGCCTCCTCGAAGTCGGGGGGATCGATACGTGAAGAGTCTTCACCGCGAGGACGTGGCCGTTCACGCCCGCGCGCACCCGAGTCGGGGGTAGGGAGGGCCTTACCGCGACCGCCGCCGCCGGGGCCTCGTCGTTAAGGGTTTCTTCACCGGCGGGTGTGGGAACTGTGGGGTACTCACGATCGCGGAGCCTTGCGGGAGGGAAAGAGGCCGTCCTAGCCTCGATTGTCGACGATCGACAATCGAGGAGGCGTGGTGGCAGACAAGCTCCGCGTGCTGGTGGCGTCACCGTTGGAACCCGAGCATGTGGAGGCCGTCAGGGCCGTCGATCCACGGGTCGAGGTCCTCTACGAGCCGGATCTGCTGCCCCGTCCGCGTTATTCCGCCGACCACACCGGGATCAGGCCCGAGCTGTCGGAGGCCGACCTCGACCGCTGGCGGGACCTGCGGGCCGGAGCGCACGTCAGCTTCGACTTCGACTGGCTCGACCCGGCGGCCATGCCGGTCAACTGCCCCGAGCTGCGCTGGGTGCAGGCCACCAGCGCGGGCATCGGGCAGTTCGCCCGCAGGACCGGGCTGGCGGACGGCGACCTCGTGCTCACCACCGCCGCGGGCGTCCACGCCGTTCCCCTGGCGGAGTTCGCGCTCACCGGGGTGCTGCACTTCGTCAAGGGCGTGCCCGACCTGGCACGCCGGCAGGCGCGGCGGAACTGGGAGCGCTACACCACCCGGGGTCTGACAGGCCTGCGGCTGGCCGTGGTCGGTCTCGGCGGCATCGGGCGCCAGGTCGTCAAGGTGTTCTCGGCCCTCGGGGTCGAGGTCGTCGGCGTCGGCAGGCCGGGGCGGACCTACGACATCCCCGGGCTGTCCGGGCTGTGGCCGTTCACCGAGATCGACGACGCCCTCGCCGGGGCGGGGGCGCTGGTGCTCGCCTGCCCGCTCACCGGCGAGACGGAGGGCCTCGTCGGGGAACGGCAACTGGCCGC
Source organism: Streptosporangium sp. NPDC001559 (assembly GCF_042893955.1). Lineage (NCBI taxonomy): Bacteria > Bacillati > Actinomycetota > Actinomycetes > Streptosporangiales > Streptosporangiaceae > Streptosporangium > Streptosporangium sp. NPDC001559. The sequence continues at coordinate 33,944 of NZ_JBIAVG010000010.1, read as the reverse complement.
GCTGGCCCCGGGGGCCGTGCTGGTCAACATCTCGCGCGGCCAGGTGGTCGACGAGCGGGCGCTGACGGAGGCGCTCGCCGCCCGCCGTCTCGGCGGCGCCTTCCTGGACGTCTTCTCGACCGAGCCGCTGCCACCCGAGTCGCCGCTGTGGGACATGGACAACGTCGTCGTCTCCCCGCACTCCGCCTCGACCGTCGACACGGAGAACCGGGCGATCACCGAGCTGTTCACCGACAACCTGAGGCGCTGGCTCGACGGGCGTCCGCTGCGCAACGTCTTCGACCGGGAGAAGGGTTACTGACCGCACGAGGGATGTCCTGACGCCCGTCCCGGAGTTCCGGCGGGCCGCCGTGGGGCGGCTCGTCGTACGGCGTGTCCCCAAGGGGGTCGCGGTGGGGCGGGCGGTCGGGCGCGCCCGCGTTTCGGCAGCTCACAGCCCTGCCAGGTATGTTGAACGCGGATTCATAACGGGCCGAATCAGCTATTGACGGTAGCCCGAATCTCGTTCCATATTGTCGATTGTCGACGATCGACAGCGGAGGCAGCGAGCAGGACGGCGGGCCAGTCCCTCCACCAGGTCCTCGGGGGATCGAGGACTCCGCATTGCTCTTCCAGAGGAGGGAACCGATGGCGAAAACACGCCGCTCCCGCATCATGTTCGCCACGGCGACGACCGTGGTCGCGCTCGGAGCCGCCGCGGCCTGCGGCGGGGTCCAGCGAAACGCGGATACCCCCGGCACGGGCCCGGCCGACGGCACGCCCAGGGCCGGCGGGACCATGACCGTCGCCTACAAGTCCGACCCCAAGACATTCGACCCGGCCGTCTGCTACGACGCGACGTGCTGGAACAACATGCGGATGCTGTACGACCGCCTCTACGACTACAAGGGCTCGACCAGCGAACTCGTCCCGCAGGGCGCCGAGGCGCCGCCCACGGTCTCGCCCGACGGCAGGACCTACACGATCAGGATCAGGCCGGGGATGACCTTCTCCGACGGCTCGCCCGTCACGGCCAAGGACTTCGCCTACTCCTTCGCCCGCATCCTCGACCCCGCGACCAAGTCACCGGTGCGCGGCTTCTGGACCGGCGTCGCGGGCGCCGAGGAGTACGGAAAGAAGCCCGAGGGCACCCCCAAGGGCATCCAGGTCGTCTCCGACAGCGAGCTGCGGATCGAGCTGACCCAGCCCAACTCCGCCTTCAAGTACATCCTGGCCATGCCGCACGCCTCGGTCATCCCCGAGGGCTCCGGCGCGGAGGCGGCCACCAAACCGCTCGGCTCCGGCCCGTTCGTCTTCAAGGAGTTCTCCCCCGGCCGGCAGATCGTGCTGGAGAAGAACGCCAAGTACTGGGACAGGCCCCGCCCCTACGTGGACAAGGTCGTCGAGCTGCTCGGGGTCAACCCCGACGTGGCGCTGCTGCAGCTGGAGAAGGGCCAGATCGACCTGATGGGCGACCCGATCCCGCCCGCCCAGTACCTGTCGGTGACGGCCAACGCGGCGCTGAAGGACCGCACCGTCACCATCGCCAAGCCCAGCACCTACTTCCTGACGCTGAACGTCAAGATGAAGCCGTTCGACGACCCGAAGGTCCGCGAGGCCGTCTCCTACGCCGTCGACCGCGCCTTCCTGCTCAAGCTGGTCAACGGCCAGGGCCAGGTGGCCAACGAGTTCCTGCCGCCCGGCGTGCTCGGCCACACCGACGAGAAGCTGGTCCACGACCAGGACATCGCCAAGGCCAAGCAGCTGCTCGCCGAGGCGGGCTACCCCGACGGCTTCTCCACCACGCTCTACTCCTGGAACACCCCGCCGTGGACCAACCTGCTGCCCCAGCTCCAGCAGGACCTCGCCAAGATCGGTGTGAAGGCCGAGCCCCGCCCGCTCCAGCAGAGCACGTTCTTCGAACTGGCGGGCACCCCGGGCAAGGCGCCGATGGCGCTCAGCTTCTGGGTGGCCGACTACCCCGAGGGCAGCAACTTCTTCCAGGCCCTCACCGCCTGCGCCGCGGCCGTCCAGGGCGGCCAGAACTACGCCTTCTCCTGCGACGAGGAGACCGACGACCTGGTCGCGAAGGCCCTGGCCACCGACTCGGAGCAGGAGGCCCAGCGGCTCTACACGCAGGCCAGCACCAGGCTGCTGGCGGGCAACTCGCTGGTGCCCCTCTACTACGGCTCGAAGACCGAGGTCTTCGGCAAGAACGTGGGCGGTTACTTCCCGCAGCCCGTCTGGGCCTGGGACATGACCAACTACTGGAAGACCGACGGCAAGCCGCTCGGCTGACCCCCTGTGACGATCCCCGATGCTCCCGCCGCCCCCGGTGAAAGGCTGACCATGGACGCGCTGCTCGACGTGGACGACCTCGTCGTCCGCTTCGCGACGCCCAACGGCGACCACACGGCCGTTCGCGGGGTCTCCTTCTCCGTCGCCGCGGGCGAACGCCTCGGTATCGTCGGCGAATCCGGTTCGGGCAAGTCCGTCACGGCCCAGGCCGTGATGCGGCTGCTCGGGCCCGCCGCGACCGTCGAGTCGGGCGCCGTCCGCTTCGAGGGACGTGACGTGCTCGCCTTCCCCAGGGACGAACTGCGCCGCTGGCGGGGCGCGCAGGCGGCCATGGTGTTCCAGGACCCGCTCTCCAGCCTCAACCCGCTGGTGCGGATCGGACGCCAGGTCACCGAGACGCTCCGTGAGCACCTGGGCATGGACCGCAGGGCCGCCGCCGTACGGGCCGCGGAGCTGCTGGCCGAGGTGGGCATCCCGGACGCGGCGGCCCGGCTGCGCGACTACCCGATGACGTTCTCCGGCGGCATGCGGCAGCGGGTCGCCGTCGCCATCGCCGTGTCCTGCTCGCCCAGGCTGCTCATCGCCGACGAGCCGACCACGGCGCTCGACGTCACCGTGCAGGCCCAGGTGCTCGACCTGATGGACAGGATGACCGCCGAACTCGGCACGGCCGTCATCCTGATCAGCCACGACCTGGGCGTCGTCTCGACGTTCTGCGACCGCGTCCTGGTCATGTACGGCGGGCGCGTCGTCGAGAGCGGCACGACCGAGGAGATCGTCGGCGCCCCCCGCCACCCCTACACCCGCGCCCTGCTCGGCTCGATCCCCGCCATGACGGGGCCGTTGCCGCGCAGGCTGCCGTCCATCCCGGGCAGTCCGCCCCAGGCGGGCGCCCGCCCGCCCGGCTGCTCGTTCGCCTCACGCTGCCCGCTCGCCGAGGACGTCTGCCACGAGATCGAACCGCGGATGGAGGGCGGCGTCGCCTGCCACGTCGCCACCGGGGCCGGGGAGCGCCCATGAGCACCGGGACCGCACACCAGAGAGGAGAACGCGAGGTGAACGTCGTCGAGGTCGAGGACCTGCGCGTGCACTTCTCCCGCCGCCGCGGCGTGACCGTGCGGGCCGTCGACGGCGTCTCGTTCACGGTCGCGCCGGGGGAGACCCTCGGCCTGGCCGGTGAGTCGGGTTCGGGCAAGAGCACGGTCGCCCGCGCCCTGCTGCGCATCACCGACCCCGCCGGTGGGCGCGTCCGCATCGGCGGGCGCGACATCGCGGGGCTGCGGGGCGCGGCCCTGAAGACCTTCCGCCGCCAGATGCAGATGGTCTACCAGGATCCCTACGACTCCCTCGACCCGCGTATGAGGATCGGCGCGACCGTCGAGGAGGCGCTGAGCGTCAGGGGCCTGCCCGCCGGGGAACGGCCCGCGCGGGTACGGGAGCTGCTGGAGCGGGTCGGGCTGCCGGCCGCCCTGGCCACCCGCTACCCGCACGAGCTGTCCGGCGGTCAGCGCCAGCGGGTCTCCATCGCCCGCGCGCTCGGCGTCGACCCGGCCGTGATCGCCTGCGACGAGGCGGTCTCCGCCCTCGACGTCTCGGTACGGGCCCAGATCCTCAACCTGCTCAAGGACCTGCAGGAGGACAGCGGACTGGCCTACCTGTTCATCTCCCACGACCTGTCCACGATGCGGTTCGCCGCCGACCGGATCGCGATCATGTATCTCGGCAGGCTGGTGGAGATCGGCACCAGGGACCAGGTCTTCGGCGCCCCACGGCACCCCTACACCCAGGCGCTGCTCGCGGCGGTCCCGGTGCCCGGCGCGCGCCGTACCGGGCCGAGGGTCAGGCTCGCCGGGGAGCCGCCGAGCCCCGCCGACCCGCCAGCGGGCTGCGCCTTCCATCCGCGCTGCCCGCTCGCCGAGGAGATCTGCCGCACCGTCAGGCCCGAACTCGCGGTCAAACGGGGCGGCCAGCTCACCGCCTGCCACCTCGCGCCCGAACCGGAGCGGAACCCCGGGCCGGAGCGGAATCCCGAGGTGACACCGTGACCGATCCCGTGACCGCCGCACAGCCCGTCGAGCCCACCGGGCCCCGCGTGCGCGACGGCCTGCGCAGGGCGGGACGCAGCCTCCTGCGGGACGTCCCCGCCCTCGTCTCGGTCGCCGTGCTCGTGCTGCTGGTGCTCGCCGCGATCCTGGCGCCGCTGCTGGCCCCGCACGACCCGATGCGCACCTACGCCGAGGGGCTGACCGCCAGGGGCGCGCCCGTGCCGCCCGGCGGGGAGTTCCCGCTCGGCACCGACCCCAACGGCCGCGACGTGCTGTCCAGACTCCTGTACGGCGCCCGCGTCTCGCTGACCATCGGCGTCGTCGCCAACGGCCTGGCCACCGTCGTCGGGGTCGTGGCCGGGGTGACCGCCGGTTACTTCGGCGGCCTGGTGGACACCGTGATCAGCCGGATCACCGACATGGTCATGTCGTTCCCGATCCTGCTCTTCTGCGTCGCGCTGATCTCCGTCACCGGGCCCAGCCAGCGCAACGTGGTGCTGGTCATCGCGCTGGTCTACTGGACCTACCTGGCACGCGTCATCCGGGGCATGGTGCTCTCGCTGCGTGAGCGGGAGTTCGTCACCGCGACCCGCACGCTCGGCGTGAGCGACACGCGGATCATGGTCAGGCACATCCTCCCGCACCTCGTCCCGGCGATCATCGTCTACGCGACGCTGGGCGTGGCCAGTTCGATCCTCATCGAGAGCTCGCTGTCGTTCATCGGCGTCGGCGTGCCGGTGCCCGAGGCCTCCTGGGGCCAGATGGTCGACGACGGCCGCAGATACTACGAGGTCGCGCCGTGGCTGCTGTTCGCCCCCGGTCTCTGCCTGATCGCCACCGTCCTGGCCTTCAACCTGGCGGGCGACTGGCTGCGCGACCTGCTCGACCCGACCGCACCGGAACGGAGGTGACGGCGTGACGGGATGGGTTCTGCGCCGGATCGGACAGATGGTCCTGGTCCTGCTCGGCGTGGTCACACTCGCCTTCCTCATGGCCTACGCCGTACCCGGCGACCCGGCCAGGCTGATCGCGGGCCCCAACGCCGACGCGGCGACCGTGGCCTCGATCCGGCACCAGCTCGGGCTCGACGCCCCCCTGTGGTCGCAGTACACCGCCTTCCTCGGCAGGCTTCTGCACGGCGACCTCGGCACCTCCTACGCGCTGCACGGCGCGCCGGTCGCCGGACAGCTCGCCCAGGCCCTGCCGACCTCGGCGCTCATCGCGGTCGGCGGGATCGTCTGGCAGCTCCTTCTGGGCGTCCCCGCCGGGATCGTGGCCGCCTACCGGCCCAAGAGCGCCGCCGACAGGCTCGCCACACTCGGCGCGCTCATCGGCCTGTCCGCCCCGCCGTTCTGGGTCGGACTGCTGCTGCTGTACTACCTGGCCTACCGGTTCTCGATCTTCCCGCTCAACGGGCTCGGCGACCCGCTCTGGTGGTACCTGGCGCTGCCGACCTTCACCCTCGGCCTGGCGGGCGCGGCGTGGTACGCCAGGATGACCCGCGCCCAGATGCTGGAGGTGCTGCGCTCGCCGTACATCCAGATGGCGCGGTCGAAGGGGCTGCGCGAGCGGACCGTCCTGACCAGGCACGCGCTGCGCAACGCGCTCACCCCGCTGATCACCATGATCGGGATGGACTTCGGCTACTTCCTCGGCGGAGTCCTGATCATCGAGTCGGTCTTCGGGCTGCCGGGCGTCGGAAAGCTGACCTACGACGCCATCGACCAGCTCGACGTCCCGATCGTCACGGGCGCGGTGCTGCTGGCCGCCTTCTTCGTCGTCGTCATGAACTTCCTCGTGGACCTCACGTACGCGGTCGTCGACCCTCGCGTGCGCAACCGCCGCTGACCGGGTCGGCACAACCCCCGAAGGGATCTCTCACAATGGGACAGGACAAGGTGCGGGTCGCCGTCGTCGGCGCGGGCCGGTGGGCGCAGGTCGCCCACATCCCCGGCTGGCAGCGTGACCCCCGCGTCGAGGTGGTCGCCCTCGCCGACTCCGACGCGGACGTGGCCGGGGAGGCCGGCAGGCGCTTCGGCGTCGGGCGCGTCGTCACCGACTACCGAGAGCTGCTCGACGACCCCGGCATCGACGTCGTCGACGTGGCCACGGGGAACCGGGCGCACTTCGAGATCTCCTGGGCCGCCCTCGAGGCGGGCAAGCACGTCCTGTGCGAGAAGCCGGTGCACCACGACTACCGGCAGACGCGCAGGGCCGCGGAACTGGCCAGGTCGAAGGGGCTGAAGACCAAGCTGGGCTTCACCTTCAGATACGCCCCCGCCGTGCTGTACGCCAAGGAGCTCATCGACGCGGGCTTCGTCGGCGAGCCGTACATCTTCAACGGCTACGAGCAGAACAGCCAGTGGCTCGACCCCTCGACCCCGCTGCGCCAGGTGGACGCCGACGCCGACCCGGACGTCATCCAGGTGTCGTCCATCGAGGGCTACGGCGCGCCGATCATCGACATCATGCACTGGTGGGTCGACTCCCCGATGACCTCCGCGGTCGGCACGATGCGGAACTTCGTCCCCGAACGCGTCGTACGCGACACCGGCCTGATGACCAGGATGAACATCGACGACGGCGACATGTGGATCGCCGAGTTCGAGAGCGGCGCGCTGGCCTCCATCCAGTCGTCGTTCGTCACGGTCGGCAACTTCCCCGGCATCGAGGCCCGCGTCTACGGTTCCGAGGGCGCGATCGTCGTCAGGCTGGTCGAGGAGGCGGGCGTCTGCCAGACGATCAGGACGGCCGGCAAGGGCTCCGTCGAGTTCGTCGAGCGGGAGATCCCGCAGCGCCTCTTCCCCGAGGGCGGCCGCTCGACCGAACCCTGGCCGCTGCTGTTCTACTCCAACCTGTGCCGGGACTTCGCCGACGAGATCCTCTCCGGTGACCCGGTCAACCAGGGCGACTTCGGGCAGGGCGCGCTGGTCCAGGAGACGATCAACACCTTCGAACGGTCCTTCCGCGAGCGCAGCTGGGTCACCTTTCCCCTTGAGGACCCTCTTGAAAGCCCCCTTGGGGGCCCGCTCGAATCGCTTGAGGAGGCCAGGTGACGGGCCAGGAGGCGCACACCTGGGGGAACGCCCACGACGACGCGGCGGCACGGGCCCTGTGTGAGACGGCGCTCGGCGCCGCCTCGGGCCCCGGCGTCGAGTACGCCGACGTCCGGCTCGTCGAGTGCGAGGAGACCCGCCTGTACGGCAGGCACGGCGGGGCGCGCGACGAGCGCTCCGAGCTGAACCTGGGCGTCGGGGTGCGGGTCCTGCGCGAGGGGGTCTGGGGGTTCGCCGCGGCGCCGCTCGGAGACGAGGCCGACGTCCGCGCCGTCGCGGGGCGGGCCGTCGCCGCCGCGCGCGCCGCCTCCTTCGAGGGCGCAGAACGCGTCGTCCTCCCGCCGCGCCCGCCCTCAAGCGGGCGCCACACCACCGAGGTCACGACCGACCCCTTCTCCTTCTCCGGCAGGTACGGCCTGCTCGACCGGGCTCTCGCCGCCGCCGGGGCGCCGGAGAAGGTCGTCTCCGCCGAGGTCGGGCTGAACGCCAAACGGCAGCACCGGCACTTCGCCGACAGTGAGGGCTCCCGCCAGCACCAGCACCTGGTCGAGTCGGGCGCCATGGTGCTGGTCTTCGCCGCCGACGAGCACGACGTGCAGCGCCGCTCCTACCCCAACTCCTTCCACGGCAACACCGCCGCGGCCGGATGGGAGTACGTGGAGTCGCTGCGGCTGGCCGAACAGGCCGCGCGGGTCGGTGAGGAGGCCGTCGCCCTGCTCACCGCGCCGGTCGCGCCGTCGGGCACCGCGGACCTGGTGATCGGCCCCGCCCAGATGGCGCTGCAGATCCACGAGTCATGCGGCCATGCCCTCGAACTGGACCGCATCCTCGGGGACGAGTCCAACTTCGCCGGGACGTCCTTCATCACCCCGGACGCGCTCGGCGCGCTGCGCTACGGCTCACCCGCGGTCAACGTCACCGCCGACCCGTCCGTGCCCGGCACCCGGGGCTCCTTCGGCTGGGACGACGAGGGCACCCCGGCCGCGCGCCGGGAGCTGATCCGCGAGGGCGTCGTGGTCGACTTCCTGTCCAGCAGGGACAGCGCCGCCAGGCTCGGCCTCACCCCGATCGGTGCCGCGAGGGCCGACGGCTGGGCCTACCCGCCGGTCTGCTTCGCCACCAACGTCTTCCTCGAACCCGGCTCGGGAAGCCTCGACGAACTGCTCGACCGCCTCGGCGACGGCTACTACGTCGACGACAACCGCAGCTGGTCCATCGACGAGCGCCGCTGGAACTTCCAGTTCGGCACCGAGGTCGCCTACGAGGTACGGCGCGGCAGGCGCGGGCGGCTGCTCAAGAACCTCTCCTACGGCGGTGTGACGCCGCGCTTCTGGGGCTCGGTCGAGGCCGTCGCGGGACCCGGGGAGTTCAGGGCGTTCGGCATGCCCTGCGGCAAGGGCGAGCCGAAACAGTGGGGCTTCCTCGGACACGGCGCCTCCCCGGCTCTCGTGCGCGGCGTGCGGATCGGGGTCGCGTGATGGCGGGCATGGACGGAAGCCCGGCCGGAAACCTGGACGGAAGCCTGGACGGGGGAGACGGGATGAGGCCGTACACCGGAGGGGACCGCGCGATCGAGGCGGTCGAACGGGCGCTCGCGGGCGCCGCGGGGGCCGACGAGGCGGAGGCGTTCCTCGCCGTGCGCTCGGGGGAGTACACCCGCTTCGCCGGGGAGCGCATCCACCAGGCGCAGGACATCGTGGAACGACAGCTCATGGTGCGGGTCGTCGTGGACGGCCGTACCGCGCGGGCCGCGACCTCCAGGATCGAGGAGCCGGAGACGGCCGCGCGGGCCGCGCTCGAACTGGCGCGCGGCGGCGCCCGGGGAGCCTGCGGCGTCGCGCGGGCACGGCCGTACCCGGAACCGGACCTGTGGCACGCCGACGTCGAGGAGTGGGACGCCGCCGCCCGCTCGGCCGAGGCCGCCCACGTCATCGGTGAGGCCAGGGCCGCGGGCGCCGGAGCCTACGGCATGTTCGGCCGCGCCGTCACCGAGCTCGCGGTCGCCGGGACCGGCGGTGTGCGGGCCTACGCCGCCGCGACCGAGGCCTCGGGCGCCCTCACCGTCAAGGCGGGCGAGGGCTCCTCCTACTGGTGCGACCTGGGCAGGTCGGCGCGGGCGCTGGGCCTGCGGGAGGCGGCGAGCCGTACCGTGGCCGAGGCGGCGCGGGCCAGGCGGCCGGTCGAGCTGCCCGACGGCGTGCACGACGTCGTCCTCGGCCCGATCGCCGCCGGTGAGCTGCTGCACTTCTTCGGCGCCTTCGGGTTCACCGGGCAGGCGCTCTCCGCCGGGGTCGGCGCCGTCGCCCGCACCCCGGGCGAGCCGGTCGCCGCGCCGTGCGTCACGGTCGCCGACGACGCGCTGGCCGGGGTCGGGCTGCCGTTCCCGTTCGACATCGAGGGGACACCGAAACGACGGGTCGGGTTCCTCACCGGAGGGCGGGTCGGGGAGGCGGTGACCGATCTGGCCACGGCCGCTGAACTCGGCGTCCCCTCGACCGGGCACGCCCACATCGCCCGCGAGGAGTCGCCCTTGGCCATCCCGGCCAACCTGGTCATGGCCCCCGGCACGACGCCGCACGAGGAGCTCGTCGCCGGGGTGGAACGCGGCGTCTACGTGCAGCGCTTCTGGTACACCCGGGTCGTCGACCCCGGGCGGACCACCATCACCGGGGTGAGCAGGGACGGCTGCTTCCTGATCGAGAACGGCAGGATCACCCGCCCCGTGGCGGGCAAACGGTTCACCGAGAGCGTCTTCGGGCTGCTGTCCCGGGTGGACGCGGTCGGCGACACACTCGCCACCCAGCCGCTGATGAACGTGTGGAACGGCGCCGCGACCGCCCCCGCCCTGCGGGTGCGCGGCTTCAGGTTCGGACCCAGGCCATGAGGGCGGAGACCAACGCCGCCCGCCTGGTCACCCAGATCCTGACCGGTGAGGTCTGGCCGCCGCTGGCCGACAGGAACGGCCCCAGGCCCGACGCCGACGGCCGCGCCTTCCTGCTGCCCGGCATGGGCGGCGTCACGCTCGGCGTGCACTGCGGCGACCCGGCCACCGGCTACGCCGCCGACCACCTGGAACCCGGCCTGTCCATCCGGCACCGCGACCCCGGGGCCAACATGGCGCTGCAGTTCCTCACCTGCGTCGGCAACACGGTGCGCACCGCCTCGGGGGCGGAGGGGTTCGTGATCGGCCAGCACGCCTACGTGCTCGCCGACCTGCCCGAGGAGGCGCTCGCCGAGGTCACCGTCGGCGACCCCGTCACGGTCGTGGCCAGGGGGCAGGGGCTGCGGCTCACCGACCACCCCGCCCTCACCGTGAAGAACTGCTCTCCCGAACTGGTCGAACGGATGCCGGGCGGCACCCGCGCCGACGGAAGGCTTGAGGTGCACGTGGCGGCGACGGTGCCGGCCGAGGCCGTCGGGGCGGGCGCGGGCATGGCCTCCGAGTTCGCAAACACCGACCTCATGGGCGCCTACGCGGGCCTGTCCCCCGACCTGTCGCTGGGCCTTGAGGGGCTGCGGATCGGTGACTTCGTGGCGATCGAGGACGCCGACCACCGCTTCGGTCGCGGCTACCGGTCCGGATATGTCACTATCGGCGTGATCTCCACTGGGCACTGCATGCTGCACGGCCACGGACCGGGGCCGTCGTCCCTGATCACCGGCCCCGCCGAGGCCTTCCACATCGTCCGCAGTCCCGACGCCAACCTGGAGGTGATCCGATGAGCACGCTGGCCGTGAACCTGCTCGGGATCGTCGAACACCCGGAGATCGACGGCATGACGCCCTACCGGATCGACGCCGACGGCAGACCGTACGTGCCGGTCGGCGACGGCGGCGTCGTGCTCGGCGTACGGCTCGGCGACTCGGCGTTCGGCTTCGACGCCGACCACGCGGCACCGGGGGCCTGCCTGGTCCACCCCGACCCGGCGGCCCGGCACGCGCTGACCGCCTACGCCTGCGTGGGCAACGAGGTCGTGGTCCGTACCGGGGCGGCGCGGGGCGCGCGGGGCTGGGTGGTCGGCAAACGCGGTGAGGCGGGCCGGGTGATCGTCAGCCTGGCGCAGGAGCACCTGGCGGCGCTGCGCCCGGGGGACGGGATCTCCGTGCGCGGGCACGGCCAGGGCGCCTCCCTCGACGTGCCCGGCGTCGAGGTGCTCAACCTCGACCCGCGCCTGCTCGGCCTGCTGCCGCTGCGGGTGGAGGACGGGAAGGTCACGGTGACCGTGCGCGGCGTGGTCCCCAGCCGCCTGGCGGGCAACGGCCTGGGCCGTCCCGCGCAGATGTGGGACCTGGACGTGCAGGTCACGCCCTCCACTCCGGGCCTGGCCGGGCTGCGCCTGGGTGACCTGGTCGCGCTCGACGACGTCGACGTGCGGCACAACATGGGCTACCGGCGCGGCCGGCGCACCGTCGGCGTCGTCGCGCACGGCGACAGCTCGCTGCCGGGCCACGGTCCCGGCGTCACCCCCGTCCTGACGGGCCCGGCGGACCTGCTGCCCGTCACGGTCGACCCCGGCGGAGAACCCGCGCTGTCGGAGACCGTGCTGAGCGGCGCTCCATACTGAACCAGACAGGCGTCAACGCGAGCGACGCGAGAGAGGACACCAGGGGAAGTGCTCGAACACCTATCCCTACCCGAGACGGTACGGCTGGCGCTGCGACGCAAGATCCTCAACGACGAGCTGCCCGCCGGGACCAGGCTCGTCGAGGCGGGCATCGCCGAGGAGTACGGCGTGAGCCGGGCGACCGTGCGTCAGGCGCTGCGCGACCTGTCCAACGAGGGACTGGTCGACATCAACCCGCGCAGGTACAGCATGGTCACCCGCATGTCCACCGAGGACATCCAGGACATCTGCTACGCCCGCTGTGTCCTTGAGTCCGCCGCCGCCCGCGACGCCGTGACCAACCTGCCCTCCGGCTTCTTCGAACGTCTCGAACAGCTCGTCCAGGAGATGGACGGCGCGGCCAGGGCGGGTGACATGCAGGAGCTGGTGGACATCGACACCCGCTTCCACCGCGAGATCGTCCTGGCCTCAGGGCGCCGCCGCCTGGCCGAGCTGTGGGAGACCATGAACGGCCACATGTACGCCCTCATGCGTTCCTCGCTCGACCGCCAGCAGCTGGAGATGGCCGAGGCGGCGGGCCGCCACCGTCTCGTCATCAGCGGCCTGGCCTCCGGCGACCCGGAACGGATCGAGTCGGTCATCCACGCCCACTACCTCGAACCCACGCTGCCCGCGGACACCGGGGGCTGACTTTTCTCAGCCGGCACCTTCGAAGGTCTCCCCTTGGGGGAGCGGAGGGCTTGCCGTGTGAGACAAGCAGGGTAGAGGGAGGGACATGGCAGAGTTTCTGACCGACATCACGGAGATCCGGGACAGGGCCCGGCAGGAGATCGACAAGGGGCCGATCACCCCCGCGTACGGCGCCGACCTGCAGCGCGTGATCCAGGTGTGCAACGAGGCGCTGGCCACCGAGCTGGTCTGCGTGCTGCGGTACAAAAGGCACTACTACACCGCGACCGGCATCTACGCCGAGCCGGTCGCCGCCGAGTTCCTCGAACACGCGGGCGAGGAGCAGGAGCACGCCGACATGCTCGCCCGGCGCATCGTGCAGCTCGGCGGCGATCCCGATCTCAGCCCCGAGGCACTGGCGACCCGGTCCCACACCGAGTACGACGCCAGCCTCGACCTGGTGGAGATGATCAAGGAGGATCTGGTCGCGGAGCGGATCGTCATCGTCTCCTACACCGAGATCATCCAGTGGCTCGGTGACCACGACGTCACCACCCGCAGGGTCTTCGAGCACATCCTCGCCCAGGAGGAGGACCACGCCGACGACCTCAGGGGACTGCTCGAACGGCTCCCCGCCGCGCTGAAGGGCTGAGGGCGCCCCGGGCATCGTTGGAGGACGGCACAACGGGACCGGTCCGGTTCGTCGTGACGGCCGAAGAAGCGGGGCGGACGGGCGCCTAGCGTTCGGACATGCCCCGCCTCTCCCTCAGCGACCTCTACCGCATAGCGGTTCCGGGAGACCCCCGGCTCCGTCCCGACGGAGGCACCGTCGCCTACACGGTGACCACGGCCGACCGGGAAACCGACGCCAACCACTCCGAGATCTGGCTCGCCGCCCCCGGCGCCGAGCCGCGCCGCCTGACGGGCGGCCCGCACGACTCGTCCCCCCGCTGGTCTCCCGCGGGCCGTACGCTCGCCTTCCTGCGCCCCGTCGAAGGCAGGGCGCAGATCCACCTGCTGCCGATGGACGGCGGCGAGCCGCGTGTCCTGACGGACGCCCCGCTGGGAGCGGGCGCGGCGGTCTGGTCGCCCGACGGGACCAGGATCGCCTACGCGGCGCCGTACGGGGAGGCCGACCCGGTGGCGCCGGTGGTGACCGACCTGCTCGGCTACAAGGCCGACGGCGCCGGCCTGCTGCGCGGCCTGACGACGCAGCTGTTCGTCGTGGACGTCGAGACGGGACGGACCGTCCGGGTCACCTCGGGCGACTCCTTCGCCGGTGAACCGTCCTGGACGCCGGACGGCCTGCGCCTGACCTTCGTCGCCGACACGGGGCAGGACCGCGACCTGGTCATCGGTGGGGCCGCCTACTCGATCGACGTGCCCGACCTCGGCCCCGAGGAGGAATCGGGGGGAGACCCCGAGGGCGTGCCGGAGCGGCTCACCGGCGAGGAACTGATCTGCGCCGGGGCGTGGTGGACCGGCGGACGGCTGCTGGTCGCCGGGATGACCGGCGGGCCCGTCGGTCACGCCCGCCTGTTCCACCTGGACGGCGGCGACCTCACCGAGGTGACCGAGGGCCTGGACCGCAACCTCATGGTCGGCGCCCCCGGCTACCCCGGGGCGGTTCCCCAGCAGGCCGGGGACGAACTGATCTTCTGCGCCCGCGACGGCGGCTGCACGCACCTCTACCGCGCGGGCGGGGAAAAGCTCGTCGGCGGGGACCAGGTGGTCTCCGGTGTCAGCGCCGCCGCGGGCAGGATCGCCTACGTCGCGGCCACGCCGCACAGCGCGGGGGAGGTCTACCTCCTGGACCTGCCGGGCGACGGGGAGGCGGGACAGCCCGCGGCGATGCGGCTGACCTCGTACGCGCTGGACGACGTCGAGCTGTTCACACCGCGCAGCCGTACGTTCACCGCGCCGGACGGCACACCGGTCGAGGGCTTCGTGCTGCGCGACGAGACGCTCACCGGACCCGGCCCGCTGCTGCTGGACGTGCACGGCGGCCCGCACAACACGTGGGCCCCGATCTTCGACGGGGTGCACCTCTACCACCAGGTGCTCGCGGCCAAGGGGTGGACCGTGCTCACCCTCAACCCCAGGGGCAGCGACGGGTACGGCGAGGCGTTCTACACCGCGACCGTCGGCGCGTGGGGGATCGCCGACACCGACGACTTCCTCAGCCCGATCGACGACCTGGTCGCCGAGGGGGTGGCCGACCCGGACCGGCTCGGGCTGACCGGCTACAGCTACGGCGGCTACGTCTCCTGCTGGCTGCCGACCAGGACGGACCGTTTCCGGGCGGCCATCCCCGGCGGCTGCGTCAGCGACCTGAACAGCATGGCCGGGACCTCCGACCTCGGGTACCTCCTGAAGGTCCACGAGTGCGGCGGGGACGTCACGGGCCAGTCGCCCATGGAGAACGTCGGGAAGGTCACCACGCCGACCCTCCTCCTGCACGGGGAGAACGACGACCGCTGTCCCGTCGGCCAGGCCGAGCAGTGGTTCGCCGCGCTGCGCGAGCGGGGCGTCCCGGTCAGGCTCGTCCGCTACCCCGGCGGCTCCCACCTGTTCATCCTCAACGGCAGGCCCTCCCACCGAACGGACTACAACGAAAGGATCGTCGCATGGCTGGAACAGTGGATCCCCAGCGCTGGCACGGCCGTCTCGCCGAGCTGATCGCCGAGTACGAGGTTCCCGGCGCGAACCTGGCCTTCCTGCACGAAGGGGAGGTCCACGAGTTCGCCGCGGGGCTGCTCAACGTGGACACCGGGGTCGAGACGACCACGGACTCGCTCTTCCAGATCGGGTCGGTCACCAAGGTGTGGACCGCGACCCAGATCATGATCCTGGCCGAGCAGGGCGCGCTGACGCTGGACACGCCGGTCTGCGAGGTCCTGCCCGAGTTCCGGGTCGCCGACCCCGAGGTGACCAAGACCGTCACGATCAGGCACCTGCTCTCCCACACCTCGGGCATCGACGGCGACCTGTTCCTCGACACCGGCCGTGGCGACGACTGCGTGGAGAAGTACGTCGCGGCCTGCGCCGACCTCGCGCAGAACCACCCCCTCGGCGCGACCCAGTCCTACTGCAACTCGGGCTTCGTCGTCGCCGGGCGCGTCATCGAGCGGCTCACCGGCAAGACCTGGGACGCCGCGCTGCGCGAGCAGATCATCGAGCCGCTCGGGCTGACCCACACCTGGACCCTGCCCGAGGACGTGCTGCGCTTCCGCGCCGCCATGGGACACCTCGACGGCAAGCCCGCCCCCGTCTCCAGCCTCATGCGTTCGGCGGGCCCCGCCGGGCTGATCTCCGCCCGCCCCGCCGACGTCGTCGCCTTCGGCCGCGCCCACCTGGGCACCGGCCTGCTGGCCGACCCGAAGGCGATGTGGGAGCCGCAGGTCGACATCCCCAACCCGTACACCCTCGGCAGGCAGTGGGGCATCGGCTGGATCCTGGACGAGTGGCAGGGCCACCGGGTGATCTCCCACGGCGGCAACACCATCGGCCAGGCCGCCATGTTCTGGGTGCTCCCCGACACCGAGACGGTCGTGTGCTCGCTGGCCAACGGCGGCCACACCGCGGCCTTCCACCAGGCGGTGGCCACCGAGCTGTTCGCCGAGCTGGCCGGGATCACGGTCCCGCCCGTGCTGGGACCGCCCGCCGAGCCGTTCCAGGCCGACCGGGAGCGTTACACCGGCGTTTACCAGCGGGCGGGCAGCCGGATGACGGTGAGCCTCCGCGACGACAGGATGTTCCTGCTCGTCGAGCCCACCGGGGCCCTCGCCGAACTGCAGCCGCCCGTGGAGGTCGAGCTCGTCGCCGTGAACGAGACCACCTTCGTCGGCCGCCCGGAGGGGGACCCCCAGTGGCTCTCGGCCGTCTTCTACGAGCTCCCCGACGGCTCGCCGTACGTCCACCTCGGCGTCCGCGCCACCCCGAAGATCGCCTGAGGAGTGAGAATGCTGGAGAACCTTCAGGAGCGTCTCGACGCGATCGCCCGTGAGCACGACGTGCCCGGCGCCTCGCTCGCGCTCTGGGCCGGCGGTGAGCTGATCCAGGTCGCCACCGGTGTGGTCAACCGGGACACCGGCGTCGAGACCACGCCGGACAGCGTCTTCCAGGTCGGCTCGACCACCAAGGTCTGGACCGCCACGCTGGTCATGCAGCTCGTGGACGAGGGCCTGGTCGACCTGGACCGTCCGGTTCGGGATTATCTGCCGGAGTTCGCCGTCGCCGACGGCTCGGAGAAGGTCATCACCGTCAGGCACCTGCTCACCCACAGCGGCGGCTTCGACGGCGACCTGTTCGAGGACACCGGGCGCGGCGACGACTGCCTGGACAAGTACATCGGCTTCCTGCACGACGCGGGGCACGTCCACGAGCCCGGTGCCCTGTTCTCCTACTGCAACTCCGGCTACTGCGTGCTCGGCGCCCTGGTCGCCAGGCTGCGCGGCACCACCTGGGAGCAGGCCATGCGCGAGCACCTGCTCGGGCCGCTCGGCGCGACGCACTGGGCGCTGCTGCCCGAGGAGGCCATCCTGTTCCGGGCGGCGGCCGGGCACCTCGGCCCCGACGGCGCCGTCCACCGGTCGTGGGCGATGCCGCGCTCCAACGCCCCCGCGGGCTCGACCATGTGCCTGGCCCTGCGCGAGCTGGTCCGCTTCGGCCGCATGTTCGTCGCGGGCGGCGTGGCGCAGGACGGCACCCGGCTGCTGTCGGAGGAGGCCGTCGCCGCCATGCGGACCGGGCAGATCGACGTGCCCGGCGTTCCCGGGCTGCTCGCCGACCGCTGGGGCCTGGGGTTCGAGCTGTTCGACTCGGGCGGCGAGGTCTACGGGCACGACGGCGGCACGATCGGGCAGAGCACGTTCTGGCGGGTCGTGCCCGGGTCGGACTTCGTGATCGCGATGAGCGTCAACGGCGGCTCCGTCGCCGGGGTGATCTCCGACCTGGCGCTGCCGCTGATCCGCGAGGTCACCGGCCTGCCCGTGCCGGATCTGCCCGTCCCGGCTCCCGCGCCGGGGGAGGTCGACCCGTCGCCCTACCTCGGTGAGTACTCCGGGCCGATGTACAGCTGGGAGGTGGCCGGGGCCCCCGGCGGCCTGGACGTCACCCTGGTCCCCGGCGAGTTCATGCGGCAGACCGGCCAGACACGGACCACCACCCGGTTCGTGCACCACGAGGGCCACTCCTTCATCGCGGCCGAGCCCAGGGGCGGCATGCATGAGACGATCACCTTCGTGGTCGGCGAGGACGGGCGGACCACCCACCTGCACTCGGGCGCGAGGACGCTGCGTCGTGTCTGAGATCTCCGGCGCGCTGCGCGCGGTGTTCGAGGAGGCGGAGACCGAGGGCTTCGTCCACGTCCGGGAGATCGACGGCGACGCCGAGGTCTGCTTCGGCGCCGACGACCCGGTGGTGCTCGCCTCGGTGTTCAAGCTTCCGATCCTGCTGGAGTACGCCAGGCAGGCGGCGGACGGGAAGCTGGAGCGCACCGAGCGGCTGACGGTGACCGCGGCGGACAAGGACGGCGGCATCGGCACCTCCGGGTGCGTGGACGACGTCTCGCTCACTCTGCGTGACCTGGCCCACTTCATGATGACCATGAGTGACAACGCGGCGACCGACGTGCTGCTGCGCCGGGTCGGGCTCGGCAACGTGCACGCCACGCTGCGCGAGCTGGGCCTGGAGCGGACCCGGCTGATCGGCGGCTGCGCCGAGCTGCTGGGCAGCGTGGTCACCGAACTCGGCCTGTCCGGCCTGGACGACGAGGAAGGGCTCGCCGCGGTCACCGAGGAGCGGATCGGGTCGCTCGCCGTACGCGACCCCGGGCGGACGACCTCGAGCACGCCCCGGGAGGTCACCACCCTGCTGGGCCTGATCTGGCGGGACGAGGCGGGCCCGGCCGAGGCCTGCGCCGAGGCGCGCAGGATCCTGGGCAACCAGATCTGGCCGCACCGCCTGTCCTCCGCCTTCGGCGACGAGGTGAAGATCTCCGGGAAGACCGGAACGCTCTGGGGCATCCGCAACGAGGCGGGTGTGCTGGAGTATCCGGACGGACGGCGGTACGCGGCGGCGGTCTTCCTGCGGACCCGCTCGTTCGGGCTCAGGCTGCCCAAGGCGGACGCGGCCATTGGTCGTGCGGTTCGTGTGGCGATAGACCACCTGCGCACCTAATGTCACTTTATGTCCATTATCGTGAGCAGATGAGTAATCGGCCACGTTCCAGCCTCCGACGCATCCTGGAAGACCTGGGAAGCACGGTGCTGGACGTGGCCGCCTCGCCCGGCGAGCTCGACGCCGAGGTCACCGGCGTGCACATCTACGACCCCCTCGACGAGCTGCTGCTCGCCGAGGGGAACATCCTGCTGGCCGTCGGGGTCGACCGCGCCGAGCAGATCTGCGCCCTGCTCGACGCGGCGGGCCCGGCGGCGGGTGTCGTCGTCAAACAGCCCGTCGACGTCGACGAACTCGTCCGTGCCAAGGTCCTGGAGACCGGGGTCGCGGTCCTCGGGCTGACCAGGGCCGCCTCCTGGGCGCAGGTGGCGGCCCTGCTGCGCTCCCTGCTGGCCGAGGGCGACCTCGCCGAGCCTGGGGAGGCCCCGGCCGACGACCTGTTCTCGCTGGCCAACGCCGTGTGCGCGCTGCTGGACGCCCCGGTGACCATCGAGGACCGCTCCTCCAGGGTGCTGGCCTACTCGGGACGGCAGGACGAGGCCGACCCGGGCCGTGTCGAGACGGTGCTCGGCCGCCAGGTGCCCATGCGCTACCGGCGGATGCTGGAGGAACGCGGCTTCTTCAGGAAGCTCTACCAGAGCCACGAGCCGATCTACCTGGAACTGGACGGCGACAGCATCCACCGAGCCGCGGTCGCCGTACGGTCGGGCGACGAGATCCTCGGCTCCATCTGGGCCGCGGTGCGCGAGCCGCTGAGCGACCAGCGGCAGCGCGCCCTCGCCGACGCCGCGAAGATCGTCGCCCTGCAGCTGCTGCGGCAGCGGGCCGGGGCCGACACCCGCCGCAGGCTCCGCGCCGACCTGCTGTCGACCGTACTGGCCGGGGGCAAGGACGCCGCCGAGGCCGCGGGACGGCTCGGTGTCGCCAGCGAACGGCTGTGCGTGCTCGCCGCCCAGCTCAGCGGCAGGTCGGACGGCGACGCCGCGCGCAGGGAGAGCGACAGGCAGCGCTTCTGCGACGCGCTCGCCCTGCACGTCGGGGCCATCCACCCCAAGGCGGCGGCCGCGCTGGTCGGCTCGGTCGCCTACGCCGTCCTGCCGCTGCACGCGGGCAGCGGCGGCGAGGAGGAGTCACGGGCCGTACGGGTCGCCGAGAGCTTCCTGGCCCGCGTCGGCCCGAGACACCCCGCCAACATCGGGGTCGGGCGCCTGGCGGGAAACCTCTCCGAGGTGGCCAGGTCCAGGGCCGACGCCGACAGGGCGCTGCGGGTGCTGCGCGCCAGGGAGGCCTCCGGCGCCGTCGCCGGCTACACCGGCGTGCACTTCGAGGCGCTGCTGCTGCAGCTGGCCGACCTGGCCGAGGCGGAGGAGCAGGCGCCGACCGGCCCCTACGAACGGCTGCTGGCCTACGACGCCGAGCACGGCAGCGAGCTCGTCCCCACCCTGCGGGCCTACCTCGACGCCTTCGGCGACGTCAACGCCGCCGCGACCAGGGTCCACGTGCACGCCAACACCTTCCGCTACCGGCTGAAGCGGCTCACCGAGATCGGCGGCCTGGACCTGGGCGACTCCGAGGCCAGGCTGACCGTGATGCTCCAGATGCGGATCTTCGGCAGATAACACGACGGGCGACCCGCTTTTTGTGATTGAGCACGAAGAACGAGCCGCGCGAAAGAGCGAGTGTGGGGCATCGCCCCCCACCTTCCTGGAGTTCCGATGAAAAACACAGGTCCGGTGGCCGCCCTCGCCGCCCTGAGCCTGCTCGTGGCCGCCTGCGGAGGCACCTCCGACGGCCCGTCCGGGAAGCCCGCCGAAGGAGGCACCTTCTCCTTCGCACTCGGCGCCGACCCCGGGGCGCTCGACCCGGCCATGGCGGTGCTCTCGATCACCAACACGGTGCTGTCGCTGGCCTACGACCCGCTGGTCTTCGCCGCCGACGACGGGAAGATCGTTCCCGGCCTCGCCGAGAAGTGGGACGTCAAGCCGGACTCGGTGACCTTCACCCTGCGCAAGGACGTCACCTGCTCCGACGGCTCCAAGCTCACCCCGTCCGACGTGGCCGAGAACGTCAGGCACGTCGCCGACCCCGCGACGAAGTCCCCCGTGTACGGCGTGCTCGTCCCCGCCGGGATGAAGGCCGAGGCGGACGACGCGGCGGGCACCGTGACGCTCTCCACGCCCCAGCCGTTCAGCTTCATCCTGGAGAACGCCGCGCAGATCTTCGTCGTCTGCGGCAAGGGACTCAAGGACAGGTCGTCCATAGCGCACGCCACCTCGGGCTCCGGGCCGTACACGCTGACCGAGGCGGTGCCCAGCGACCACTACACCTTCAAGCTCCGTGAGGACTACGCCTGGGGGCCGAACGGCGCGACCACCAAGAACCAGGGGCAGCCCGAGAAGATCGTGCTGAAGGTCGTGCCGAACGAGCAGACCGCCGCCAACATGCTGATCTCCGGCGACCTCAACGGCGCCGTGATCTACGGCGCCGACCGCAAGCGCCTTGAGGCCACCCCGGGCATGGGCAAACTCGTCCTGGCCGCGGGCAACGGGCAGTTCTTCTACCACCAGGGCGACGACCGGCCCGCCAAGGATCCGGCGGTGCGCAAGGCGCTCACCCAGGCGATCAACCTCCCCGAACTGGCCGGGATCGCCTCAAGCGGCACGGGACGGCCGGTCAGGGGCCTGGTGACGGACCCCAGGCCCTGCCAGGGCGACGGCGTCACCGGCCACGTCCCCGCGTTCGACCCGGCGGCGTCCGCCGCGGCGCTGGACGCGGCGGGCTGGAAGGCCGGAGCCGACGGCATCCGCGTCAAGGACGGCAAGCGGCTCAGCCTGCGCCTGCTGTACGTGACCACGAGGGGGGCCGGCATCCAGGCCGCCAACGAGTACCTCGCCCAGTCCTGGAAGAAGGCGGGCGTCGAGGTCACGCTGAACGGCGTCATCGACACCAAGCTGTCGGAGTCGCTCAACGCCGCCCAGGACTGGGACGCGGTCTGGCTGCCCATCGGCGTGACGCTCCCCACCCAGCTGGTCGGGTTCCTGTCCGGCCCGTCGGCCCCCAAGGGCGCCAACTTCGCCCACCTGAGCAACGAGCGTTACGAGAAGCTCGTCGCCGAGGCCGTGACCAAGCCCGGCGAGGAGGGCTGCAAGCTCTGGACCGAGTCCGAGTCGGCCCTGTTCGAGGCCTCCGACCTGGTCCCGGTCGTGGAGAACACCGTGCTCATCGCCCAGAGGGGCGCCACCTTCGACTTCCCCGCGGCCTCGTTCTCCCCGACCTCTATCCGAATGACCGCGGCAGGCTAAGCAGCAAGAATCCTTCCTGGAGTTCCGATGAAGAAAACCGCTCCGGTGGCCGCTCTCGCCACCCTGAGCCTGCTCGCGACCGCCTGCGGCGGCACCTCCGACGGCCCCTCGGGCAAGGCCGCGGCGGGAGGCACCTTCTCCTTCGCGCTCAGCGCCGATCCCGGGGCGCTCGACCCGGCCATGGGCATCCTCGGGGTCACCAACACCACGCTGTCGCTGGCCTACGACACCCTGGTCGCCTACACCCCGGACGGAAAGCTCCTGCCCAGGCTCGCCGAGAAGTGGGACGTCAAGCCGGACTCGGTGACCTTCACCCTGCGCAAGGACGTCACCTGCTCCGACGGCTCCAAGCTCACCCCGTCCGACGTGGCCGAGAACGTCAGGCACATCGCCGACCCCGCGACGAAGTCCCCCGTGTACGGCGTGCTCGTCCCCGCCGGGATGAAGGCCGAGGCGGACGACGCGGCGGGCACCGTGACGCTCTCCACGCCCCAGCCGTTCAGCTTCATCCTGGAGAGCACCACGCTGATGTTCGTGGTCTGCGGCAAGGGGCTCAAGGACCGTTCCTCGATCGCGCACGCCTCCTCGGGCTCGGGGCCGTACACGCTGACCGAGGCGGTGCCCAGCGACCACTACACCTTCAAGCTGCGCGAGGACTACGTCTGGGGGCCGGGCGGCGCGGCGACGAAGGGGTCCGGCATGCCGGAGAAGGTCGTGCTGAAGGTCGTGCCGAACGAGCAGACCGCCGCCAACCTGCTGATCTCCGGTGACATCAACGGGGCGATCGTCTACGGCGCCGACCGCAAGCGCCTTGAGGCCACTCCGGGCATGGGCAAGACGATCGCGTCGGCGGGCAACGGGCAGTTCTTCTACCATCAGGGCGACGACCGGCCCGCCAAGGATCCGGCGGTGCGCAAGGCGCTCACCCAGGCGATCAACCTCCCCGAACTCGCCGGGATCGCCACCAGCGGCACGGGACGGCCGGCGACCGGGCTGGTCGGCGACCCCAAGCCCTGCCAGGGCGACAGCGTCACCGGCCACGTCCCCGCGTTCGACCCGGCGGCGTCCGCCGCGGCGCTGGACGCCGCCGGCTGGAAGGCCGGAGCCGACGGCATCCGCGTCAAGGACGGCAAGCGGCTCAGCCTGCGCCTGCTGTACATCACCACCAAGGGCGCGGCGACCCAGGCCGCCAACGAGTACCTCGCCCAGTCCTGGAAGAAGGCCGGTGTCGAGGTCACGCTGAACGGCGTCATCGACACCAAGCTGTCGGAGTCGCTCAACGCCGCCCAGGACTGGGACGTGGTCTGGCTGCCCATTGGGGTCACGCTCCCCACCCAGCTGGTCGGGTTCCTGTCCGGCCCGTCGGCCCCCAAGGGCGCCAACTTCGCCCACCTGAGCAACCAGCGCTACAGCGAACTCGTCGCCGAGGCCGTGACCAAGCCCGGCGAGGAGGGCTGCAAGCTCTGGTCCCAGGCCGAGTCGGCCCTGTTCGAGGCCTCCGACCTGGTGCCCGCCGTGGACACCACCATGCTCATCGCCAAGCGGAACGCCACGTTCGACATGGTGGCGGGCACGTTCGTGCCGACCTCCATCCGGATGACCGAGGCGGGCTGAGTGGCCGTCATCCCTCGTCTGCGGGGCCGCCGCCCGTCCACGGACGGCGGCTCCCGGGGCCGTGCGCGAGGGGCGTTCGTGCTGCGGCACCTCGTCCGTTTCGTGATCTCGCTGGCCGTGCTGCTCGTCGCGTCGTTCGCGATGATCCACCTCATCCCGGGCGACCCGGTGCGCGCCTCGCTCGGCCCGGCGGCCCCGGTCGAACTGGTCGAGGCGAGGCGCGCGGCCCTCGGTCTCGACCAGCCGATCCTCACCCAGCTCGCCTCCTACGTCGGCCACGTGGTCTCCGGCGACTTCGGCACCTCCTTCCTCAGCGGGGAGCCGGTCGGCGAGGTCATCGCCTCCCGGCTGCCGAACACCCTGGCGCTGGCCCTGCTCGCGACCGTCGTCGCCCTGCTGGTGGCGGTCCCGCTCGGCATGTGGGCCGGGGTCCGTACGGAGAACGGCCGCAACCGGGGCACCGAGGCGGCCTTCACCTCGGCCACCGGCACGGCCGTCGCGATACCGGAGTTCCTCTACGCCATCGCCGCGGTCGCCCTGTTCGCCATCGGGCTCGGCTGGTTCCCGCCCGCGGGCAAGGGCGGCCCCGAGTCCTACGTGCTGCCCGTCCTGTCCCTGGCCATCGCCCCCGCCGCGATGATCGCCCGCATCTCGCGGGTGGAGACGCTGCGCGAACTCGGCAGCGACTACGTACGGCTGGCGCGTGCCAAACGGCTGCCCTCCGCCCGGATCCACCTGCGGCACGTCCTGCCCAACACGCTCACCGCGACCCTCACCATCGGCGGCCTGCTGCTCACCGGCCTGATCGCCGGGAGCGTGCTGGTCGAGTACGTCTTCGCCTGGCCCGGTCTCGGCCTGCGGATCGTGGAGTCGATCACCCAGAAGGACTATCCCGTCGCCCAGGGCGTGATCCTCGTCTACGGCGCGATCGTGCTCGTGGTGAACCTGCTCGTCGACGTGCTGCTCGGCCTGCTCGACCCGACCTCCGCCCTGAAGGAGACCTGATGCGGCACCTGCTGCGGACCCCGGCCGGGCTCGCCGGGACCATACTGGTCGCGCTCATGGTGGTCCTGGCCGTCATCGGGCCGCCGATCTGGGGTGCGGAGGCCGAGCGCATCAACCCGGCGGCCATCCTCCAGGGGGTCTCGGGCGAACACCTCCTCGGCACCGACAACCTGGGCCGGGACATCCTGGCCAGGGTTCTCGTCGCCGGACGGCTCTCCCTCGTCCTGGCCCTGCTGACCACGCTCATCGGCGCGGCCGCGGGCATCGTGCTCGGCGCGCTGCCCTCGGTGCTGCCCCGCAGGGGCGCCCGCCTGGTCACCGGCACGGTCAACGCCCTGGTCGCCTTCCCCAGCCTGCTGCTGGCCATGTTCACCGCGGTGATCTCCGGGCTGGGCGCCAAGGGGGCCGTGCTCGGCATCGGCGTGGCCCTCGCGCCCGGCTTCGCGCGGCTCACCCAGACGCTCGCCGCCTCCGTCGCGAGCGCCGACTACGTGGCGGCCTCCAGGATGCTCGGCGTGCCCCGGATGCGGGTCATGACCCGCCACGTCCTGCCCAACATCGCCGAGCCGCTGATCCTCAACCTCACCCAGGCGCTGGGCAACGCCCTGCTCGCGCTGGCCGGGATGTCCTTCCTCGGGCTCGGCGTGCAGCCGCCGTCGTTCGACTGGGGACGGCTGCTGTTCGACGGGTTCGGCCGCATCTACGACACCCCGGCCGTCGCGCTCGGCCCCGCCGTGGCGGTCGCGCTCGCGGGCATCGGGTTCAACCTGCTCGGAGACGCCCTGGCCCGGGCCGCGGCACGTGGCGGCGCGGCGGTCAAGGCCGCCCCCGCGGGCGCGGCCGTACCCCGGCAGGAGACCGAGCCCGACCCCGAGGCCGTCCTGGAGGTGCGCGACCTCACCGTCACCTTCCCCGGCGGCGTGACCCCGGTCCGCGGTCTGTCGCTGACCATCGCGCCCGGTGAGATCGTCGGCCTGGTCGGCGAGTCGGGCAGCGGCAAGAGCCTGACCGCCTCCGCCGTCGGCGGCCTGGTGCCCTACCCGGGCGAGGTGACGGCGAGCAGGCTGCGGCTGTGCGGCTCCGACCTCGACGACCTCACCGAGCAGCAGCGCCGCAAACTGCTCGGCACCTCGCTCGCCATGGTCTTCCAGGACCCGATGGCCTCCCTCAACCCCGCGCTGCGGATCGGCGGCCAGCTCGCCGAGGTGTCCACCGTGCACCAGGGGGCGGGGCGCGCCCAGGCCTGGGAACGGGCGGTCGACCGCCTCGACCACGTGCGCATCCCCGAACCCGCCAGGCGTGCCCGCCAGCACCCCCACGAGCTGTCCGGCGGCATGCGCCAGCGGGTGGTGATCGCGATGGGCCTGATGGGCACGCCACGGCTCATCATCGCCGACGAGCCGACCACCGCGCTGGACGTGACGGTGCAGCGGCAGATCCTGCGCCTGCTGCGGCAGGTGACCGCGGAGACCGGCGCCGCGACCCTGTTCATCTCCCACGACATCGCCGTGGTCGGGGAGCTGTGCCACCGGGTCGTCGTCATGTACGCGGGCAGGGTGGTCGAGGAACTGCCCGTCGAACAGCTCGCCACGGGCGCCGCGCACCCCTACACCCGCGCGCTGGTCGCCTCGCTGCCCGACATGGACACCGACAGGTCCCTGCCGCTGGCCAGCATCCCCGGCCGTCAGCCCGCTCCGGCCGAGGTCGGTTCCGGCTGCGCCTTCGCCGACCGCTGCGAGCTGGCCGGCGACCGCTGCGCCGAACTGCCGCCCCTCGTCCCGTACGGCAAGGCGCACCGCGTCGCCTGCTGGGAGGCCTCATGATCATAAAGAACCTGACGGTGCGGTTCGGTGCCTTCACCGCCGTCGACGACGTCACACTGGAGATCCCGCCGGGGGCGATCGTCGGGCTGGTCGGCGAGTCCGGCTCGGGCAAGTCGACCCTGGCCAAGGCGGTGACCGGGCTGGTGCCGTACCGGGGGGAGATCACCGGGGCCGATCCGCGGCGCATCCAGATGGTCTTCCAGAACCCCTACGCCTCCCTCGACCCCAGGATGACCGTCGGCGCCTCGGTCGGAGAGGGACTCCGCCTGCCCCGCGCGGAACGCCGGGCCGAGGTCGAGCGGCTGCTCTCGCTGGTCTCGCTGCCCGCGACCCTGGCCGGTCGCTACCCGCGCGAGCTGTCGGGCGGCATGCGGCAGCGGGTGGCCGTCGCCAGGGCGCTGGGCGCCAGGCCCGAGCTGCTGGTCGCCGACGAGATCACCTCCGCCCTGGACGTCTCCGTGCAGGGCGCGGTGCTCAACCTCGTCCGCTCGCTGCGCGAGGAACTCGGCCTGTCGATGCTGTTCATCTCGCACAACCTCGCCGTGGTCCGCTACGTCTCCGACGTCGTCGCGGTGATGCACCAGGGCAGGCTGGTGGAGACGGGGCCGACCGAGGAGGTCGTCGGCGCCCCGCGGCACGACTACACCCGCTCCCTGCTCGAAGCCGTCCCCCGCCTGGGCCGTACCTCCTGAGACGTCACGGCCTGGGGGCGCCGATCGGGTTGGGCACCGGGACGACACCGGTGTCGACGAGGTGCCTGCCGAGCGGGGCGGCCAGCGCGACGACCTCCTCGACGCCGGACTCCCCGAGGGCGGTGACCGGGTCGGCGGCCAGCCGGTCGGTGGCGTCCTCGATCTCGCGCCGCAGCCGCTCACCGGACCCGGTCAGCCGCCCGGCACGGTCGAGCAGCCCCCTGGCGGTGAGCCCGCTGTGGCTCTCCCGCCACTCCTCGTCGCTCCAGCCCCGGTTGATCTGGACGGACTCCCTGGTGATCGCCCCGGTGGCCACGTGGGTGAGGATGGCGTCCAGCCCCCGTAGCCCGGCGTGCACCGACGCGATGACGTGCCCGTCCCCCCGGTGCTCACGCAGCACCGTCGCCGCCAGCCACAGGCGTCCCACGGGGTCCGGGGGAGCCGGGACGCCGGACCACCCGGCCGCCAGCGGCCTGCCGTCGAAGCGGCACGCCCCGGCCGCCGTCTCCAACAGCGACGCCAGCCGTTCCAGACCGTCCAGCCCGGGTGGCAGCGCCCGTTCCAGCACGGCGCGTACGGCGCCGAGCCGGGCGGCGAGCACGTCCCCCGGAGAGGCGTGGGCCCAGGCGCCGGGGAGCGCCCTGGCGACCCTGCCGGGGGCGAAGCCGTACAGCACGGCCGTGGCGGCGGGGGCGTCGAGCGGGCCGAGCGGCGCGACCCGCCCGGTGAGGTAACCCGCCCACCACCCCGGCAGTCCCAGCGCCCTGGCCGCCTCGGCGGGCTCGGGCGTGAAGTACACCGCGGCGTGCAACGGCTCGACGGACTGCCAGAGACGTCTGGCCGATGTGGGGTCCACGGGCGTCCTCCTCTCGGATCCTCTCGGCCTCAGTGTGCTGGCCGGTCCGGACGGAGAACAGCGCCGGTTCCGGAAACCGGACCGGAATCCGGCGCCCGGCCTCTTCGGCGACGTCGTGGTGAACCGAAACCATCCGAAAGGGAAACTCGACCGGGGACCGGAAAAGGAGCATCCTCGTGTGGAGAGTAAGGTTGCCCTGCCCTAAATTAGGTAAGCCTTCGTAGTTTTCCCGGGAGTCCAGGTGTTCGCCAGCTACCTCATCGGACTGCGAGAGGGCCTCGAAGCGACCCTCGTCGTCTCCGTCCTCGTCGCCTTCCTCGTCAAGAGCGACAGGAAGAACCGGCTTCCCCAGGTCTGGGCGGGCGTCGGCGTGGCCGTCGCCCTCTCCGTCGGGTTCGGCGCCCTGCTGACCTTCACCGCGGCGCACCTCAGCCACGGCCAGCAGGAGATGTTCGACGCCGTCACCTCGCTGCTGGCGACGGTCTTCGTCACCTGGATGATCTTCTGGATGCGCCGGGCCGCCCGCTCCCTCTCCGGTGAGCTGCGGGCCAGGCTGGACGAGGCCATCCAGGTGGGCACCGGCGCCGTCGTGGTCATGTCCTTCCTGGCCGTGGCCCGCGAGGGGCTGGAGACCGCCCTGCTGTTCTTCGCCTCCGTGCAGGGCGCGACGACGTCGGCGAGCCCGCTGATCGGCATCACCCTGGGCATCCTCACCGCCGTCGCCCTCGGCTGGGGTCTGTACCGCAGCGCGCTGCGGATCAACCTGACCGTCTTCTTCACCTGGACGGGCCTGCTGCTGATCCTGGTCGCCGGGGGCATCTTCAAGTACGGCGTGCACGACCTGCAGGAGGCCAACATCCTGCCCGGCCTGTCCACCTACGCCTTCGACATCAGCTCCGTCATGCCCGCCGACTCCTGGTACGGCGCGCTGATGTCCGGGATGTTCAACATCACCCCGCAGCCGAGCGTGCTGGAGACCGCCGCCTGGCTCCTCTACGTCGTGCCCACCCTCTTCCTCTTCCTGCGGCCCCAGCGCAAGCGGCCCGCCTCCCCTCCCCTCTCCGTCTCCGACCCGCGTCCCGCGGCATGAAACCAGGGTTCAACATGCGTACTCCCATCGTCGTCGCCATCGGATTCCTCGCCATGGCGGGCCTGACCGCCTGCTCCGGCGGCGGCACCCCCGCCGCGGGCCCGCAGGCGGCGAGCAGCTCGGCGGGCGGCCCCATCACCGTCGCCGCGAACGACACCGAGTGCAAGGTCGCGGTCACCGAGGTCACCGCGGGCACCTCGACCTTCACGATCACCAACGCCGGCAGCAAGGTGACCGAGTTCTACGTCTACGCCCCCGGTGACCGGGTGATGGGCGAGGTGGAGAACATCGTGCCCGGCCTGACCCGTGAGGTGATCGTCGAGCTGCCCGCGGGCGCCTACGAGACCGCCTGCAAGCCGGGCATGACCGGCAAGGGCATCAGGGGCCCGCTGAAGGTGACCGGCGAGCACAAGCCGCTCAGCGACGACGCCAAGCTGGCCGAGGCGACGGCGGGCTACAAGCGCTACATCAAGACCCAGAGCGACACCCTGCTGGCCAAGACCCAGGAGTTCGTCGACGCGGTCAAGGCCGGTGACATCGACAAGGCCAAGGCGCTCTTCCCGGTCGCGCGGACCTACTGGGAGCGGATCGAGCCGGTCGCGGAGATCTTCGGCGACCTCGACCCGGCCATCGACGCCCGGGAGAACGACCTGGCCGAGGGCGAGAAGTGGACCGGCTTCCACAAGATCGAGAAGGACCTCTGGGTCACCAAGGACGTCAGCAAGGACGGCCCGGTCGCCGACAAGCTGATGGCCGACATCAAGACCATCGTCGACAAGGCCAACGGCGCCGAGATCTCCCCCGTTCTGCTGGGCAACGGCGCCAAGGGCTTGCTGGACGAGGTGGCCTCCGGCAAGATCACCGGTGAGGAGGACCGTTACTCGCACACCGACCTGTGGGACTTCGACGCCAACCTGCAGGGTTCGAAGGCCGCCGTGCAGGCGCTCAGGCCGGTGCTTGAGGAGCGGGCTCCCGACCTGGTCAAGACTCTTGACGAGAGGTTCGCCGCGACCGAGGCGGAGCTCGGCACGCACCGCGCCGGCGACGGCTGGAAGCTCCACACCGAGCTGTCCAAGGACGAGCTGAAGAAGCTGTCGGACTCGATCAACGCGCTGTCCGAACCGATCAGCAAGATCGCCGCGATCGTCGCGAAGTAACCGGGACCGTCGCCTGCGGCGCGGGCCGGACTGAGGAGAAGGCATGAGTGAGCGGATCAGCCGCAGGAAGCTGTTCGGCCTGGGCGCGGCGGGGGTCGCGGCGGCCGGGGCGGGTGTGGTCGCGCTGCGGGCGGGCGAGGGCGGACAGGGCCCGACCGCGGCCCGTGTCGCCTCCGCCACCGACGCGGTGCCCTTCTACGGCGAGCACCAGGCGGGCATCGTCACCCCGGCCCAGGACCGGCTGCACTTCGTCGCCTTCGACGTCATCACCGACAAGAAGGCCGAGCTCGACGAGCTGATGCAGGAGTGGACGGCCGCCGCGGCGCGGATGACCCAGGGCAGGGAGGCGGGCACCTTCGGCGCCGTCGGCGGCCTGCCCGAGGCGCCGCCCGACGACACGGGGGAGGCGCTCGGGCTGCCCGCCTCCGGGCTCACCCTGACGGTCGGCTTCGGTGCCTCGTTGTTCGACGACAGGTTCGGCCTGGCGTCACGCAGACCGGCCGCCATGGCCCCGCTGCCGAAGTTCCCCGGCGACGCCCTGCTGCCGGAGATCTCCGGCGGTGACATCTGCGTCCAGGCGTGCGCGCACGACCCCCAGGTCGCCGTGCACGCCGTGCGCAACCTGGCCCGCATCGGCTTCGGGCGGGTCTCGGTGCGCTGGTCGCAGCTCGGCTTCGGCCGTACCTCCTCGACCTCACGGGCCCAGGCGACGCCCCGCAACCTGATGGGGTTCAAGGACGGAACCAACAACCTCAAGCTGGAGGACGAGGCGCTGCTCGCCGAGCAGCTGTGGGTCGCCCCCGGCGACGGCCAGGACTGGATGACGGGTGGCAGCTACCTGGTCACCAGGAAGATCCGGATGATGGTCGAGACCTGGGACCGGGCCCCGCTGGACGAACAGCAGCAGATCTTCGGCCGTGACAAGGGCGAGGGCGCCCCGCTGGGGAAGAAGGCCGAGTTCGACCCGATCGACTTCAACGCCAGGGACGCGGCGGGACAGCCGCTCATCAAGACCGACGCCCACGTACGGCTGGCCCACCCCAGCAGCAACGGCAACGCCCACCTGCTGCGCAGGGGCTACAACTACGTGGACGGCTCCGACGGCCTCGGCCGCCTGGACGCGGGCCTGTTCTTCATGGCCTACCAGCGCGACCCGCACCGCCAGTTCGTTCCGATCCAGCTCTCCCTGGCCAGGCACGACGCGCTCAACGAGTACATCAAGCACGTGTCGAGCGGCCTGTTCGCCTGCCCGGGCGGGGTCCGCGACGCCGGAGACTACTGGGGCAGGACCCTGCTCACCTGAGCCGGGCCCGGTCGTGGCGCAGGGAAACGGCCCGCGCGGAGGTTCCGCGCGGGCCGTACGGCGTGCTCAGAAGGGGATCCACTCGGTGGAGACCGTGATCTCGTCGAGCAGCTCGGGGATGGGGTCGACGCCGATGCCCGGGCCGGTGGGAACCGGCAGGTGACCGTCCTGGAGGACGAACGGGGCGGTGATGTCGGTGGTGTAGTAACGGCTTGAGGCCGAGGTGTCACCGGGCAGGGTGAAGCCGGGCAGGGCGGCCAGGGCGACGTTGGCGGCGCGGCCGATGCCGGTTTCGAGCATGCCGCCGCACCAGACGGCCACACCGTGGGCGCCGGCGATGTCGTGGATGCGGCGGGCCTCGAGGTAACCGCCGACCCGGCCGGGCTTGATGTTGATGATCGAGCAGGAGCCCAGGGCGATGGCGGCTGCGGCGTGCTCGGCGGAGTGGATCGACTCGTCGAGGCAGATGGGGGTGCTCATCCGCTTGGCGAGCTGGGCGTGCTGGACGAGGTCGTCGTCGGCCAGCGGCTGCTCGATCAGCAGCAGGTCGAAGGCGTCGAGTTTGGCCAGATGGGGGGCGTCGGCGAGGGTGTAGGCGGCGTTGGCGTCGGCCTGCAGGAGCAGGTCGGGGCCGAAGCGCTCCCGGACGGTGCGGACCGGGGCCAGGTCCCAGCCCGGCTCGATCTTGAGCTTGATGCGCCGGTAACCCTGGCCGACGTAGTCGTCCACGGCGTCGATCAGGGCCTCGATGGAGTCCATGATGCCGACCGAGACGCCGCAGGGGACGGTCGGGACGGCGGCGCCGAGGTAGGAGCCGAGGGACTGGCCCGCGGTGCGCAGCCCGGCGTCGAGAATCGCGGTCTCCAGGGCGGACTTGGCCATCTGGTGGCCCCGGTAGCGGCGCAGGGCCCGGTGGACGGCGTTGATGTCGAAGGGGCCGGGCTGGGCGAGGTGGGGGACCAGCGCGGGGATGAGATAGCGGCGCAGGACGTCGATGGCCGTCTCGGTGTACTCGGGGGAGTAGAGCGGGGCGGTCATCGCGGAGCACTCACCCCACCCCTCGGTGTCCGGGGTCACCGCGCGCACGAGGAGGGTGTCGCGGTGGTGCTCGGTGCCGAAGGAGGTACGGAAGGGGGCGATGAGGGGCATCGTGATGCGACGGAGTTCGATTCCGGTGATCTTCATGATGTGTGCGGCCGGTGCCGCGTCTCCTTTGCGGTGTGCCTTCTGCGGTGTGCCTGCGGTCTTCGGAGCGTCCGGAGGGGTCAGGCGGGGAGCCGGACGACGTAGCTGCTCTTGCGGTGGAAGCCGACGACCTGGGCGCCCCGCGCCATCAGGCCGCCGAGGACCTCCCGCAGGGCCTGGCGCCAGGCGCGGGCCGTGGACGGGTCGGTGTGGCGCAGCGTCTCGATGTCGGCGGGCAGGTCGATCAGCACGATCTCCGCGTCGGTACGACCGGCCGCGGGCCGGCCGTCCCGGTCGCGCAGCCCGACGACGGCGTCCACCGGGACGTCCACCGCGTACGGCGTGCCCGCCGCCGCGGCGGCGACGTGCGGGACGGCCAGCGGCCAGGTCGCCAGGACGCGGTCGGACTCGTCACCGGCGTTGATCGCGTCGCCCATGACGCCGTAGAACGACGGCAGGTACTCGGTGGGGAAGGCGCCGAGTTTGGCCAGGTTGAAGTGGGCGTTGCGGCGCACGAGCGGATCGTAGGTCCAGGTGATGGTGTCCAGGCCGCGTTCGAGGGCCCACAGACGCTGGTGCTGTTTGAGGGCGAAGCCGACGCCGTTGCCCAGAGTGGTCCCGGTGATGTGGGAGTGCAGCGCCCGTCCGGCGGGGGCGGCGAGGAAGCCGACCGAGGCCCCGATCATGCGCCCGTCCAGGTAGGCCCCGGTGATGTAGTTGCCCGCGTGCGACAGCGCCCGCATCAGTTCGACGCTGATCGGCGCGTTGCCCGGCTCCGACTGCCAGATCTCACCGAGCAGCCGGTACACCTCCTCCAGCTCCTCGAGGTGGTGGAGCTCACGGAGACTGACCCCGGTCGCGGTCGCGTCGAGCCCGACCCCGCTCATCGCAGTTCCCGCTGGAACAGACGCCGCACGTTGCCGCCCAGGATCTTGAGGATGTCCTCCTCGGGCAGCCCGCGCCGCAGGAGCGCCTCGGTGACCATGGGCAGGCCACGCGGCCCGTCGAGGCCGGGGACGGAGGCCGCGGCGTCGAGTCCGTCGGGGGCGGTGTCCTCGCAGCAGGGTGGGGTGGTGTCGTGGATGACTTCGCGGACGAAGTCGGGGCCGAGGCCGACGTGGTCGA
>NZ_JBIAVG010000009.1:365198-365358 GCF_042893955.1 Streptosporangium sp. NPDC001559 | reverse complement strand
GGATCTCCGGGCTAACAGGCCTTATTTACCTTCACCTGGCGAACAACCAGCTCTCCGCACTACCCGAAAACATGGGTACCCTGAATGGGCTAACCATATTTGATCTTTCTGGTAACCAGCTCGCTGCACTGCCTGAGGGTATGGCTGCACTGACGGGCCT